>NZ_CP073104.1:0-671666 GCF_018138145.1 Pseudomonas sp. SCA2728.1_7
AGACGCAAACGGATGGCATGAAGCGCATGGAAATCTCCCTTGAGCTGAATGCGCCCATGATGCGCGAAACGCCCCCGGTGAGTGCAATGTCTTTTTTCTTCATTCAGCGGTTTTTTCTGCGCAACTTTGTCTCTGGGTTTGCCGTCTACACTCACCGAAGACCCCGGGATACGGGTGTCTCCCGACGTAACACCTTGCCCGACTCGGGCGCTGCCGGAAGAACAGACATGGGATTGAAAGGCTGGGCGGGTTGTCTCGTATTCACCCTGTTGGCAGGCTCTGCATGGGCCACCGATCAGGCCCCGATCAAAGCGAAGGCTGAAGAAAAAGCCCAAGTGCTGGAAGAGAAAGCGGCGGACAAAGTCAGCGCCGCACCGGCACCGAAAGCCGAAGCCATCACCCCGACCGAAGTGCAGGCGGTCGATCCGGCCGGCGCGGCACCGCTGGATGATCCGATCACCTGTCTGGCGCGCAGTATCTACTGGGAAGCCAAAGGCAAAGACACGCCGGAAATGGAAGCCGTGGCCAGTGTGGTGATGAATCGCCTCGGCCATGAAGGCTTTCCTGACACGGTGTGTGCCGTCGTCAAACAAGGCTCGGAAAGCAAGAGCTGCCAGTTTTCCTGGTGGTGCGACGGGCGTCCGGATCAGGTCAAGGAAGATGCCGAATACACGCTGGCCAAGGATATAGCCCGCAAAGCGCTGAACCGCCAGCTCAAGGATCGCACTAACGGCGCGCTGTATTTCCATGACCGTAATGTTCATCCGAGCTGGGCCAAGGAATACCGCAGAACCGCTGAAACGAAAAAATTTCTCTTCTACAAACCAGCCGGCGGCGACGCGCGTTAAGCGCAGACTTGCCGCACACATTCGCGCAACCAGCGATGCGCCGGGTCGGCGTCCATGCGCGGATGCCAGAGCATCGACACGCTGATGTCCGGCATCGCGAAGGGCAGGGCGAAACTGTGCAGGCCGGTGCGCAGTTTGCTGGTGTGACGTTGTGGGACAGTGGCGATCAGGTCGGATTCACGCACCAGCGTCAGCGCCGCCGAGAATCCACCGAATGAAGTGACGATGTCCCGCGTCAGGCCGAGCGCGAGTAAGGCTTCGTCGACCGGCCCGCTGCTGCGTCCGCGCCGTGAAATGAGAATGTGCTCGCCGTCGGCAAAGCGCTTGCTGGTGATTTTCCCCGCGCTCAACGGATGCCCCTCACGCACCACACCGATCCATTGATCCTGAAACAGGATGCGGCTGTGCAGCGTCGGGTCGGTGCTGTCGTCGACCACGCCGGTTTCCAGATCGACGCGGCCTTCGCGCAGCGGCGTGCTGTCCTTGTCGGCTTTCTGCACAAAGCGCAGGCGTACGCCGGGTGCTTCTTCAGCGATGCGCGCGAGCAGGGCGGCGGCGAAGGTTTCGACAAAGCCGTCGGTGTTGCGCAGCGTGAAGGTGCGTTGCAAGCGGCCGGGGTCGAGCACTTCGGCGGGCCGTAAAACCGCCTCGGCGTCCTGCACCAAATGACTGACTCGTTCGCGCAATTCCAATGCGCGGGGCGTCGGCACCAGGCCTCGACCCGCGCGCACCAACAGCGGATCGCCGGTGGTTTCGCGCAGACGGGCGAGGGCGCGACTCATGGCCGACGGGCTCAACCGCAGGCATTTGGCGGCGCGGGCGACGCTGCCTTCACGCAGTAATACGTCGAGGGTGATCAGCAGGTTCAGGTCCGGCGCAGTCATGACATGGCGTTCCATGCAGGTATTGAGTGCAAAGCATGCGTCTTGCGCCGTGTGTTGTCGAGGCTCAGGCTATGACGCATCACCTATGCGTTGCGAGCCGTCCATGCCCCGAGAATCCCTGAGCACTCCCGCCCGTTGGGCGCTGACCAGTCTGGCCCTGTCGATGTTGATGCCGTCGCTGGACACCAGCATTGCCAACGCCGGGTTGCCGATCTTGGCGACGGCGTTTGAGGCGACGTTTCAACAGGTGCAATGGATCGTGCTGGCTTATCTGCTCGCGATCACTACATTGATTGTCAGTGTCGGGCGTCTGGGCGATGGTTTTGGACGGCGGCGATTGCTGCTGATCGGGATCGGCATTTTCACCAGCGCTTCGTTGGCTTGCGCGTTGGCTCCGGGACTGGGTTGGCTGATCGGCGCACGGGCGGTGCAAGGTGTTGGTGCGGCGATCATGTTTGCCTTGACGGTGGCGTTGGTGGCCGATGCGGTGCCGAAGGCGCGGGCGGGCAGTGCGATGGGCTTGCTGGCGACGATGTCGGCGGCGGGCACCAGTCTTGGGCCGTCGCTGGGTGGGCTATTGATGACGCATGTCGGCTGGCAGGCGATTTTTCTGCTCAACGTGCCGTTGGGTTTACTCAATATTTGGCTGGTGTACCGCTTTTTGCCAGCGGATCGGGCCGCAGGGCCAAGGCCGCGTGTCGCGTTCGATTATTCAGGCAGCGCGGTGCTGGTGTTGACGCTGGCGGCCTATGCGCTGGCGATGACGCTTGAAGGTTTCACCGTGCCGTTGCTGTTGGCCAGCCTGTGCGGCGCGGGGTTGTTCTTCATGATCGAGAAGAAGGCCAAGGCGCCGCTGATACGCTTGTCACTGTTCGCTGACCGGCGATTGAGCAGCAGCCTGGCGCTGACCTTTGTGGTGACGACCGTGATGATGACCACGCTGGTGGTGGGGCCGTTTTACCTGAGTCGCGGATTGGGCCTCAGCAGTGCCGTGGTCGGCTTGGCGTTATCGGTCGGGCCGTTGTTGTCTGCGTTTGGCGGTGTGCCGGCCGGGCGTCTGGTGGACCGCTTCGGCGCTCGGCGCATCGTGCCGGGCGCGTTGCTCGCCATGGCCTGCGGTTGTGGCTCGTTGGCGCTGTTGCCGATGAGTCTGGGGTTGCCCGCCTATTTGCTGCCGATTGCAGTGGTCGCCGTCGGCTATGCGCTGTTTCAGGCGGCGAACAACACCGGGTTGATGGCCGGCGTCCGTCAGGAGCAGCGCGGTGTGGTTTCCGCGATGCTCGGGCTGGCGCGCAACCTCGGCTTGATCACCGGGGCAGCGGTGATGGGCGCGGTGTTTGCACTGGCGGCGGGCGATCCGACACAAGCTCCGGCTACGGCCATTGCCAGCGGCTTGCACATCACTTTTGGCGTAGCGGTGGCGTTGATGCTCATGGCGTTGATCATCAGCCGAGCACAGTTCAACGGTGGGAGTGAGCCTGCTCGCGAAGAGGCCGGCACAGGTAACATCTCCTGTGACTGATACACCGCTTTCGCGAGCAGGCTCGCTCCCACAGGGGATCGGGTTGATCAGCAGAACTTCGGTCGAACCGAGATCAAATGTGGGAGCGAGCCTGCTCGCGAAGAGGCCGGCACAGCCAACATCTCCGGTGACTGACCCAGCGCTTTCGCGAGCAGGCTTGCTCCCACAGGGGTCGAGTTGATCAGTAGATCTTCGGCCGAACCGAGATCAAATGTGGGAGCGAGCCCGCTCGCGAAGAGGCCGGCACAGCCAACATCTCCGGTGGCTGACACTCCGCTTTCGCGAGCAGGCTTGCTCCCACAGGGGTCGAGTTGATCAGTAGATCTTCGGCCGAACCGAGATCAAATGTGGGAGCGAGCCCGCTCGCGAAGAGGCCGGCACAGCCAACATCTCCGGTGGCTGACACTCCGCTTTCGCGAGCAAGCTCGCTCCCACAGGGGATCGGGTTAATCAGCAGAACTTCGATCGAACCGAGATCAAATGTGGGAGCGAGCCTGCTCGCGAAGAGGCCGGCACAGCCAACATCTCCGGTGACTGACCCAGCGCTTTCGCGAGCAGGCTTGCTCCCACAGGGGTCGAGTTGATCAGTAGATCTTCGGCCGAACCGAGATCAAATGTGGGAGCGAGCCTGCTCGCGAAGAGGCCGGCACAGCCAACATCTCCGGTGACTGACCCAGCGCTTTCGCGAGCAGGCTTGCTCCCACAGGGGTCGAGTTGATCAGTAGATCTTCGGCCGAACCGAGATCAAATGTGGGAGCGAGCCCGCTCGCGAAGAGGCCGGCACAGCCAACATCTCCGGTGGCTGACACTCCGCTTTCGCGAGCAAGCTCGCTCCCACAGGGGATCGGGTTAATCAGCAGAACTTCGACCGAACCGAGATCAAATGTGGGAGCAAGCCTGCTCGCGAAGGGGTCGGCACAGGCAACATCTCCGGTGACTGAAACAGCGCTTTCGCGAGCAGGCTCGCTCCCACAGGGGATCGGGTTGATCAGTAGATCTTCGGCCGAACCGAGATCAAATATGGGAGCGAGCCTGCTCGCGAAGGGGTCGGCACAGGCAACATCTCCGGTGACTGAAACAGCGCTTTCGCGAGCAGGCTCGCTCCCACAGGGGATCGATTTGATCGGTAGATCTTCAGCCGAACCGCGATCAAATGTGGGAGCGAGCCTGCTCGCGAAGAGGCCGGCAGAGGTAACATCTCCGGTGACTAACACTCCGCTTTCGCGAGCAGGCTCGCTCCCACAGTGAATCGGGTTGATCAGTAGATCTTCAGCCGAACCGAGATCAAATGTGGGAGCGAGCCTGCTCGCGAAGAGGCCGGCAATACCAGCATCTCCGGTGACTGACACTCCGCTTTCGCGAGCAAGCTCGCTCCCACAGGGGATCGGGTTGATCAGTAGATCTTCGGCCGAACCGAGATCAAGTGTGGGAGCGAGCTTGCTCGCGAAGAGGTCGGCACAGGCAACATCTCCAGTGATTGATACACCGCTTTCGCGAGCAGGCTCGCTCCCACAGGGGAAAAGTGGTGATGTTCAGTCCCGAGATTGCCGGGCGGGGAAAAACAGTTCGAAGCAGGTGATGCCATCGGCACTGCTGGCGCTGTAGCGGCCTTGATGCAATTGCATGATGGTCGCGACGATCGACAGGCCCAAACCGTTGGATTGCGCCGAGCGCTCACGGGACTGATCAACGCGGTAGAAGCGTTCGAACAGCCGCGCCAGATGTTCCGGTGCAATGGTTGCGCCGTGGTTGCGCACCCGCAAATAACTGCCGTCCGGCTCGGCAATCGCTTCCACCTGCACCGTCGAATCCGCCGCGCCGTACTTGATCGCATTGGCACACAGGTTGGCCAACGCGCGGCGCAACAGCATCGGCTCGGCCCAGATCACACCGCTGCCGCGCGCCTCGATGCACACGCCGACATCCGCCGCGAGGCCTTCAAAATAATCGGCAATACGCTGCATCTCATCCGCCGCATCCAGTTCCTGGCGCTGACTCAAGGCACTGGCCGGATCGGTGCGCGCCAGAAACAGCATGTTGTCGAGCATCCGCGTCAGGCGTTCCAGTTCTTCGACGTTGGAGGCTAGCAACTGCTGGTAGGCCTCGATGCTGCGGTGCTGCTGCAGCGCGACCTGAGTTTCGCCGAGCAGATTGTTGATCGGCGTGCGTAACTCATGGGCCATGTCGGTGGACACCTGACTCAACTGCGCAAAGCCCTTGGCGAGCCGGTCGAGCATGGCATTGAACGCCTCGATCATCGGCAGCAATTCCCGTGGGGCGCCGTGACTGTCGAGGCGTTCGCCGAGGTTGCCGACGCCAATACCGTGGGCGTGTTTTGCCAGTCGCCGCAACGGCAGCAACCCGCGATACACCAGCAGACAACCCACCACCGCCAGTAACAGCGCCGCCAGCGAGGCCAGGCCATAAACACTCAAACGGTAATTGGCGAGCATCGCCGTGCGCTCGCTCATCAGGCGCCCAGTGGTGACTTGCAAACTGCCCAGCTCACCGGAATCGATACTCGCTGCCACCGCCGAAAACGGTACGCCGTCGACACTTGGCAGATGCTGCACGTCCTTTAGCGTCATCGCCTGGTCGATGGGCACCGCCGGCAGCATCGGCGGCCTCAGATTGCCCGGATTGACCACCAGCAGCGGCGGTTGCCCCGGCGCGCCGATGGTCAGCAGTGCTTCGCGGTTGCCGAGCATGTTCTGGAACAGCGCCGGTTTGTTCTTGATCAACTCCAGGGTATTGCTGTCATTAAGGAACGTGCGCAATTGATCGACGCGACTGACCAGCGCGGTGTCATCACGGCGGATCAACTGTTGCTCCAGTTCGTTGTACAGCGCGGCACCGAGGCCCGCCAGCGAAGCGAAGGCGAGCAGGGCGAACACCAGCGCCAGGCGCAGGGTCAGCGAATACGCGCGTCGGCTGCTCATGGCTGCGTATCGAAGCGATAGCCGATGCCACGCACGCTGTGGATCAGCTTGAGCTGGAACGGGTCATCGATCTTCGCCCGCAAGCGGCGCACGGCGACATCGACGACGTTGGTGTCGCTGTCGAAATTCATGTCCCACACCCGTGAGGCGATCAGCGAACGCGCCAGCACCTGCCCGGTATGCGTGGCGAACAATTGCAACAACGCAAACTCCTTGTTGGTCAGGGTGATGCGCACCCCGGCGCGCGTCACGCGGCGCTTGAGCACGTCGATCTGCAGGTCGGCCACTTGCAGTTGTTCGTCTTCATGGATCGGCCCGCGCCGGGTCAGGGTGCGCAGACGCGCCACCAGTTCGGCGAAGGAAAACGGCTTGATCAGGTAATCGTCGGCGCCCAGTTCCAGGCCTTTGACGCGGTCAGCGATATCGTCGCGGGCGGTGAGGAACAATACCGGCGTGTCGGCCTCCTTGCGCAACCGGCGCAGGACTTCCCAGCCATCCATTTTCGGCATCATCACATCGAGCACGATCACATCGAAACTGTGTTCCAGCGCCAGGTGCAGCCCGTCGGCACCGTCGCGGGCGAGGCTGACGCTGTAACCCAGTTCCTGCAAACCGTTGAGCAGGTAGTTGCCCGCCTTGGGTTCGTCTTCGACAACCAGAATATTCATCGATCAGTCTCAATGGTCATTGATGCAGCCGCTGCCTTGTACCTGATAGTCCAGCACATGTTCGCGGCCCTGATGGTCGAGGTAATTCAATTGCGCCGGGACCACGCCACACGCTTGTGAAATATCGGTGCTGGACAGGACTTTGTCGACATCGAGATTGACGTAGAAGCCGGATTTGTCATGAATCACGGCGGTGTCGGGCATGTTCGCGGCGAACACGCTGCCGGTGGCGAGGAGGGCGGTGAAGGCGAGCAGGAGGCTTTTCATGGTCAGTCACTCAGTGGTCAAAGTTGATCGGCATTGGCGCCGGGACAACTTCAGGCTACCGAGCGATCCGCACGGCAAACCGACAGCTGAATGACAAAGTTGTAATGAAACGGCGAGGACGGTTTAACTGAAAGAACACTATCCCTGTGGGAGCGAGCCTGCTCGCGAATGCGGTATGTCAGCACACATTTAAAGTGTCTGACCCAGCGCATTCGCGAGCAGGCTCGCTCCCACAGGGGAATTGGGGTGCTCTGTCAGCTCGCGTGGGTATTGAGAATGCTTGCCACCTGCTGCGGCTGGCAGTTGAGGTACGGCGAAGACTTCAACCAGCGCTGATCCGGGTACCACGAAAACATGAACTGGCCATTCTTCAACCGGTCGATCACCTGCTTGGCGATCTGCGGCCGCACCGCCGGGCAACCCTGGCTGCGGCCGATGCGCCCCTGTTTCTTGCTCCACAACGGGTTCACATAACTGGCGGCGTGAATGACGATGGCGCGATCGCGAGCCATGTCATTGAAGCCCGGCTCCAGACCGTCCATGCGCAGCGAATAACCGTGGGTGCCGCTGTAGCTTTCCTGGGTGCGGAACAGGCCAAGACTGGACTGGTAGCTGCCTTCGACATTGGAAAACTGCGTGGCGAAGTTTTCCCCGGAATTGGAACCATGGGCAACCAGATCACGCAGTACCAATTTCTTTTTGCTGAGATCGAAGATCCACAGACGGCGTTCGGTGGACGGCTGCGAATAGTCGATGATCGCCAGGTGGCGGGACGGTTTCGCACCGTTGTTGACCGCGCATTGCATGGCGTTCAACGCACCTTTCAGCGCTTGGGGATTGAGTTCTGGCGCGGCGTGCGCGAGGCTGGTGTAGAGAACCGGCGATGGTTTGCCGGCAGCAAAAACGGGACTGGACACCACGACAAGGGTCGCGGTGGTCAACAGAAGTCGGCGCAAAAACGTCAACATTTTATAAAGTGTCCTCACTTGCTACTTATTTGGCACTTTGGCTCCTGACTCCCAGTCAATACCCGCAAGCCCGTTGATCGAGCCTGACTCTCAAGCGCACCTGATGTAAGGTTGGCCATCATCTGGACGGCCATGGATTGGAGTAAAGCAGTTGTTCAAAAAGTACGCATGCTACTTGAGCATTTGTTTGCTCGCTGCGCCGTTTGTCGCTTGTGCCGATGAGCCGTTGCCGCCGCTGGAGACACTGCCAACGCCACCGGCCGAGATGCCGGTCGAGCCGCAAAGTCCGTTGCAGGCTGTAATGATCAATCTGCCGCAGTCGTGCCCGGCGATTGCCGCACAGCTCAACGGCCCGGCGCTGACGCAATTGCAGGCGTTCTACCAGCAGCAGGACTGGATGCCCGTGTGGGCCAGTGAGTCGGCACGATTGCCGGTGTTGCGCGCGCAATTGCAGCTGTTGGCCGATGATGGTCTCAATCCAAAGCGCTATCCGGTCGCGACCACGGCGCCGCAGGATGGCGAGTTGTGTGCCGACATCGACATCAGCCGCAACTACCTCCAGGCCCTGCAGGATCTGCATTACGGAAGCCTGCTGCAATCACACTTCGAACCGCTGTGGCATGCCGACGCCAGCCCGCGTGACCGTCAGGCGGAGTTGTTGGCGATCGCCGTACCGGGCATGCACGACATTCCCGCCGCGTTTGATCTGGCCCGTCCGCGTCTGGCGCAATATCAGGACCTGCGTCAGCTGTACGCGGCGCAACGGCTCAAAGCCTTGCCGCAATGGCAATCGGTGGGCAGCGGACCGCTGTTGCGCCCTGCCATGGAAGACAAACGCGTGCCGGAACTGGCCCGGCGCTTGTACAGCGAGGGCTACCTGGCCCATGCCATCGGCACACCGGGTAATGCTTATGACGGCGCGCTGGTCGACGCCGTAAAGAGTTTTCAGGCCAATCATTCGTTACAGGCCGACGGCGTGGTCGGGCCAGGAACGATTGCCGAACTTAACATCAGCCCGCTGATTCGCCGTGAACAATTGCGCGTCAACCTTGAGCGCTTCCGCTGGATGGCTCAGGACATGGAACCCAATGGCCTGCTGGTCAACGTCGCCGCCGCTGAGTTGACGCTGTATCAGGGCGGCGTGCCGGTGTGGCAGACCCGCACCCAGGTCGGTCGCGCGGAACGCCAGACGCCGTTGCTCAAATCGCGGGTCACGCGCCTGACCCTGAACCCGACCTGGACAGTGCCGCCGACCATCTGGAAGGAAGACAAGCTGCCGGCAATCCGCAAGGACCAGACCTTCCTCAGCCGGCAGAACCTGCAAGTGCTCGACGCCAACGGTCAGCCGCTGGCGGCCGCGGATATCGACTGGGACAACCCCGGCAACATCATGCTGCGTCAGGACGCCGGGCCGCGTAATCCGTTGGGGCAAATGGTCATCCGCTTTCCGAACCCGTTCTCGGTGTACCTGCACGACACGCCGAGCAAGGCGCTGTTCGAAAAAGGCCCGCGTGCTTTCAGTTCCGGCTGCGTCCGGGTCGAGCATCCGATGCAACTGCGCGATCTGCTGCTCACCCCGGCGGAAAAGGCCCGCACCGAAACCCTGCTGGCCACCGGAACCACCCACGAATTTCGTCTGTCGGCGCCGGTGCCGATCCTGATGACTTACTGGACAGCGCAGGTCGACAGCAGCGGAAACGTGCGTTACGCGCCGGACATCTACAGCCGTGACAGCGCCTTGCTCGTCGGGCTTGACCGGGCGCACTGAGCCTTAGCGGGTGCTTCTGTTCCAGAACACCCGCGCCAGCCACGCATCGACACTCAACTTGCCCGCCCCGGCGAACACCAGCGGCAGCAGCGCGGCCAGGTAAATCGCCGGCAGCTTGAAGTTGCCGAAGCCTTTGTTGGTGATCGCATAACCCTGCGCCAACTCGCTCAATGACGACCAGTCGGCCGGCCAGTGCACGGCAGCGGTGGCGACTACGGTCACTACGATCAGCGAGATCGCCGAAATACGCGTGCCGAAGCCGACCAGAATCGCCAGCGCGCAGATCACTTCGGCCCACATCGACAGCTCCCAGTTCAGCGATGCCGGCAGGTGATCGAAGGGGAAGGGGAATTTGTCCTGGATGTCTTCGAACCAATTCTGCCCGTTGAATTTCTCCAGTCCGGACTCGAAGAATTCCCAGGTGATGAACAGGCGCAGGGTCAGAGGGGCGAGCCAGGTGCCGGCGCGGTCGAGGTTCAGGTGCAGGTGTTTGACGGTGGTGGAAAGGGTGGTGGTCATGATGCAGCTCCGGTGGGTTGGGCAAGTTGGATCGACCGGGGTATTTCAGCGTCGGGGTGTATCGGGGATGTGTCGGCGGGGTGGCAGATTGTGCTTTTGGTGTGTCTGCGGCTTCGGGGTATACAGTGCGATACAGTCAAAAGCCCCTCACCCTAACCCTCCCGAAACGTCGGACCGCCCAGAGGGAGAGGGGACTGACCGTGGGATATTGAAGAGGTACGCCGACGTGAGAGTTTTCTTCTGAATCCATAATCGACTCAGTCTTTCAGGTCGATGTATCACGCCAGACACCTCACCCCAGCCCTCTCCCTCCGGGAGAGGGCTGGGGTGAGGGTGACAAGGCTGGACGCGCCCCCAAAGCGCAGTCAGCATGGCCAAAAAAACGGACCACCTCCATGCGAAGACTTCCCTCACTGGCCGCTCTGCGCACCTTCGAATGCGCCGCCCGCCACGCGCATTTCGGCCGTGCAGCCGCCGAACTCTGTGTCACCGACAGCGCCGTCAGCCATCAGATCCGCCAGCTCGAAGAACAACTCGGCGTCTCACTGTTCATCCGCGAAGGTCGGCAAATCCGCCCGACCATCGCCGCCGGCCGCTTGATGCAAAGCCTGCAACAGGCCTTCGAACTGATCGGCGAGGCCTGCGATGAGCTGCGCGATCCATCGTCACTGGCAGTGCTCAGGCTGGCCGTCACCGCCGAACTCGCGCAGAAGTGGCTGATGAGTCGACTCACCGATTTCTACGCGCGTTATCCGCACATCACCTTGCACCTCTATGAACAACCGATCGACGCCACAGCGCCCGGCGAAGACATCGATCTGGCGATCACCTACGGCACCGGTCCGGTGGACAGCAGCGCCTACTTCGTCCGCCCGTTGCCCGCTCTGCAGTTTTTCCCGGTGTGCAGCCCCGGGCTGTTCAACCAGGGCACCTTGAAAACGCCGAAGGATCTGGCTCGCCACTGCCTGCTGCACGACGATCAGGACGGCAAGACCTGGACCGCATGGCTGACCAGTCACGCCGGTGATCTGCGCCCGCAGCGTCAGCTGTATTTCGCCCACGCCGGTCTGGCGCTGGAAGCGGCGGCGCAGGGGCAGGGCGTGGCCATGGGCGACAACCTCACCGCGCAGGAAGATCTGCAAAGTGGTCGGCTGGTGCGGCCCTTCGCCTCGAGCATGACCGCCCTCGGCCAATACGCACTGGTCTGCGAACGGCTGCGGCTGGAGCGCCCGGCGGTGGCGCAGATGCTCGAATGGTTCAACGATCAACTGGTCGATTGATGAGTTGAATTCAACTGTTCCGCAATATTCCTCGTTGGCGGGTATGCGGCCTGCGCCTTTAGCCTGTGGTCATTCCAATCCCATCGCGAAGACGAGGTTTGACCATGGCACGTTTGCTCGACTCCACCCCCAAGCACGATGGCTTCCGTCTGCCCGGCGAATTCGAAGCCAAGTCCGGCTGCTGGCTCGGCTGGCCGGAGCGCACCGATGTCTGGCGCAACGGCGCGAAACCGGCGCAGAAAGTCTGGGTGCAGATCGTCACCGCCATCTCCCACAGCGAACCGGTCACCGTGTGTGCCTCCGCCGCGCAATTCGCCACGGCGCGTCGGCAGTTGCCGCCGCAAGTGCGCGTGGTCGAGATGAGCTGCAACGACACCTGGTTCCGCGATAGCGGCCCATGCTTTGTGGTCAACGATCAGAGCGGCGAAGTGCGTGGCGTCGACTTCGAATTCAATGCTTATGGCGGGCTCGACGGGGGACTTTATTACCCGTGGGACAAGGACGATCAGATCGCCAGCAAGATCCTCGAGATCGAGCGTTTCGATCGCTACCGCGCGCCGCTGATTGCCGAGCTGGGCGGCATCCAGAGCGACGGCCAGGGCAGCATCCTCACCACCGAACAGTGTCTGCTCAACCGCAATCGCAACCAGCATCTGGGCAAGGACGAAGTCACCCGACGCCTGACCGATTACCTCGGTGCCGAGCAAGTGATCTGGCTGCCACGCGGCTGCAAGTTCGACGAAACCGACGGCCATGTCGACGACCTCGCCTGTTTCGTGCGCCCCGGTGAAGTGGTGCTGCAATGGACCGAAAACCGCGACGATCCGCAGTGGGAGATTTACCAAGAGGCCTACGACATCCTGCGCAGCACCCGCGACAGCCGTGGCCGCGAGTTGATCGTGCACAAGCTGCCGCAACCGGACGTGCTCGAGTGGACCGCCGAAGAAGCCGACGGCCTCGATCAGCAGGACAGCACCCACACCCGTCAGACCGGCACGAAAATCTGCGCGTCGTACATCAACTACTACGCCGGTAATAGTTCGATCGTGGTGCCGTTGTTTGGTGATCGCAATGACAAGGTTGCCATGGCGACGTTGGCCGAACTGTTCCCGCAGCACAAGATCGTCGGCATCGAAAACTCCCGGGAAATCCTCCTCGGCGGCGGCAACGTCGCGTGCATCACCATGCCGCAATACGCCGGCCTGAAAAAAGGAGCCTGACCATGGGCCTGCACAAACTGACTCAAGCGTTATTGCTGGTGCTTGCACCCTTGTGTGTGCAGGCCGCCGACAGCGCGAAACCGGTAGTTAATCTGTACATCTGGGGCGAGTATCTGGCGCCGGATACGCTGAAGAATTTCGAGGCGAAAACCGGCATTCATGTGGTCGCCGATCACTTCGATTCACTGGAAACAGTCGAGACCAAACTACTTACCGGGCGCAGTGGCTACGACCTGGTGCTGACCGCCGGCCAGCATCTGTCGCGGGCCATCGAAAGCGGCGCGATCCAGCCGCTGGACAAGGCCCGGGTGCCGCACTTTGCCGGGGTTGGCGAGGAGTTCCGCCAGCACATGGCGGTGTTCGATCCGGGCAATCGCTACGCGGGGATTTACGCTTGGGGCACCACTGGTGTCGGCTATCAGGAGGAAGCGATCAAGCAACGTTTGCCGGATGCGCCGACGGACAGTTGGGCGATGTTGTTCGATCCGGCGGTGGTGGCGAAATTCGCTGATTGCGGAGTGAGTCTGCTCAACGATCCCAACGAGGTATTTGCCGCCGTCATGAAGTACATGGGGCTGGACATCAACCGGCAGAACCTCGATGACTTGAAGCTTGCTGAACAGCAACTGGCGAAGATCCATCCGTACATTCGTTACTTCGACAACGACCTGAACATCAGCGATCTGGCCAACGGTAATACGTGCGTGGCGATGTCGTGGAACGGTAATGTGGCGATCGCGGCGGGGCAGGCGGAAGCGGCGAAGAAGCCGTTCAAGTTGAGTTACCGGATTCCGAAAGAGGGCACGTTGATCTGGTTTGATGCCATGGTCGTGCCCAAGGACGCGCCGCATCCCCAGGCCGGGTTGGCGCTGATGGATTATTTGATGACGCCGCAGGTGATTGCGCCGATTACTGACACCATTCATTACGCCAATGCGATCACGGCGGCGGATGGTTTGGTCGATGCAGCGATTCGTAATGATCCGGGGACGTATCCCTCGGCCGACGTCAGGGCCACGCTGTACAGCAAGAATGACAATGGCAAGGCGTTCAATCGGGCTTTGATTCGGGCGTTCAGCCGATTGAAGTCCGGGTTGTGAAAAGCCGACCCTCACCCCAGCCCTCTCCCAGAGGGAGAGGGAGCCGACCGAGGTGTCTTGCGTTAAACATCGACCTGAAAAACCGAGTCGATTATGGATTTAAGTCTTGGCAATCATGGATTCACAGACGCTATTTCAAGTCGGCGCAAATCTCCAATATCCCCCAATCAGTCCCTCTACCTACGGGCGGTCCGACGTTTCGGGAGGGCTAGGGTGAGGGCGGTAGATTATGGGTTTGAAAAGTCTTGGCGTTCATGGATTCAAAGGCGCTATTTCAGGTCGACGTAAATCTCCAATCTCCCCCAATCAGCCCCCTCTCCCTCGGGGAGAGGGTTAGGGTGAGGGCGGTCGATTATGGAATTGAGAAGTCTTGGCGTTCATGGATTCAGAGACGTTATTTCAGGTCGACGTAAATCTCCAATATCCCCCAATCAGTCCCCTCTACCTCTGGGAGAGGGCTAGGGTGAGGGCGGTCGATTATGGGTTTCAAAAGTCTTGGCAATCATGGATTCACAGACGCTATTCCACGTCGGCGTAAATCTCCAATCTCCCCCAATCGGTCCCCTCTACCTTTGGGAGAGGGCTAGGGTGAGGGCAACGGTTTCGGCACCCGCCACAAATACCAGGCCGCCACCGTCCGATAAGGACTCCAAGCCAACCCGATCTCAACCATCTGCCTGCGCGTCGGCTGCACCTCCAACCCCTTCAACCGCCGATAACCCTCGCGCACACCAAAGTCATCGGCCGGCAGAATATCCATGCGCTCCAGGCTGTAGATCAGCAACATCTCCACCGTCCAGCGACCGACCCCGCGCAAACCGACCAAACGTTCGATCAACGCCTCGTCATCCATCGCCAGCGCCGTGGCGTAATCCGGTACCACGCCATCCAGCGTCGCCTGAGCAATCCCCTGAATCGTCGCAATCTTGCCCGCCGAAAACCCGCAACTGCGCATTCGCTCGAAATCCGTCGCAAGGATCTCCTCGGGCCGCGGAAACGACTGCCCAGGAAACAACCCCACCAACCGCCCGACAATCGCATCGCCAGCCTTGGCATGCAGTTGCTGATAAGCAATCGCCCGCACCAGCGACTCATACGGATCACGCGCCGGATGCGGTTGATGCAGGCACGGGCCGACCGCCGCAATATGTCGCTGCCACTCCGGATCGAGCGCGGCCAGAAAGGCGCTGGCCGCTTGATAGGCATCAGGCATGTTATTTCAGCAAACCGTTGACTTCGCCGTAGCTGAACGCCTTGAGGTCATGGGTGTCGAGTTTGCCGCTGGCGAGAAAGCTTTTCACCAGCCCGCCCATCGCGCCATAGAGGAATTCGGCGATGCCGGAACCTGCGCTCAAGCGGCGCACGCCCAGCGTTTGCAGTTCTTCCGGTGAAGGCAGGCAAGCAAAGCCAAGGACATTGACTGGCAGCGCAGAGCCCTTGCAGATGGCCTCGATTTCATAGGCCGACGTCACGCCCGCCGCGAATAACCCATCCGCTCCGGCCGCTTGATACAGCGCCGCGCGGTGCAGGGTTTCGGCGACGCGATCCTCGGCCGGCACAAGGCTTTTCAGATACACGTCGGTGCGCGCATTGATGAACAGCTGCACATTGCGTTTGTTGGCAACCTGTCGCGCCACTTCGATCTTGCGCGCGAGCAGCTCAGGATCGGTAGAACCGTCCTCGATATTGATTCCGACGGCACCCGCTGCGATCACCGCATCCAGCACTTCCGCCACGCGCCCGAGGTCATCGGAATAGCCGGCCTCGACATCCACGGTCAATGGAATACTGATGACCCGCGCGATCGATTCCACCGTCGACACCAGACGTTCGAGGGGCAGGGTGTTGCCGTCCGGATAACCGTGGGCCCAGGCCACCGCGGCGCTGCTGGTGGCCACCGCTTTACCGCCCAGATGTTCGACCAGTCGCGCACCGGTGGCATCGGCGACGTTGGTCAGGATCAACAGGCCTTGCTGGTGCAACTGGTGAAACTGCGTAGCGAGCGCGTTCATCAAAAATCCTTCTTGTCAGTTGATGGGGTTGGTCAGAATGCCATTTGTTGGGTGAGCTGCACGGCGGCGTTTTCCAGCCGCAGCAGAAACGCCTTGCGCGGCTGCCCACCACCATAGCCGGTCAGCGAGCCATCCGCGCCGATCACCCGATGGCAGGGCACCACGATCGACAGCCGATTGTGCCCGTTGGCCAGACCGACCGCGCGACTGGCGCCGGGTTTACCCAAACCGGCGGCGATGGCGCCGTATGTACTAGTGTGGCCGTAGGGGATTTGCAGTAACGCTGACCAGACCTGCCGGGCAAACTCGCTGCCGGGCAAGTGCAACGGCACAGTAAAGGTGTTCAGCTTGCCGGCGAAATACTGCGCCAGTTGATGCTCGATCTGCTGCAAATGCGCGTTGTGCCCCGGCGCGACTGCGTAGCCATAGCGATTTTGCAGCTCCTCGACTTCGCGGGTCAGCGCCGGGCGATCGAGAAACTCCAGTAACACCAGTCCACGGCGTTCGGCCATGGCGATCATCGGCCCCAGCGGCGTGGTCAGCCGGGTGAACAGCAGTGGCTCACTCTGGGCGACGCGGCCCGGGGTGATGTGGAACGACTTCTGAAAGGCATCGCGAAAACCACTCAGCGACTCATAGCCCGAATCAAACGCGGCATGATCAATCGACGCACCTTGCTTGATTCCGCCCAGCGCCATGCCCAATCGGCGCGTACGCAGCCACGCGTGAAAAGTCATGCCGAAATGCTGTTTGAACCAGCGTCGCAGCTTTAGCGGCTCGATACCTTCAGCGAGCAACTGCGCATCGCTCCAGCGCACCTCGGAATCGGCCTCCACGGCTTTAAGCAAACGCTGCACCCAGTCCGGCGCGATGGCCGCGGCGTCCAGCGGCTTGCAACGCAGGCAGGCGCGATAGCCGGCCGACATGCATTCGTCAGCATGGGCGAAGAACTCGACGTTCTCCGGTTTCGGTTTGCGCGCCGTGCAGCTGGGGCGGCAGAAGATCCCGGTGGTTTTCACAGCCGTGAAGAACACGCCTTCATAGGCAGTGTCGCGTTCGAGCATGGCGCGAACCATCTCGGCGTGGGGTGGCAGGACAGCGGTTTGTATGTTCATGGGCTGAGAGTAAAACCAGTTTGTCGATGGCTCCACCGAAAAATCGACAGTGAATTTTCAAATCCCCTGAACTACCGTGTAGGAGCTGCCGCAGGCTGCGATCTTTTGACGTTGATCCTCAAAAACAAGATCAAAAGATCGCAGCCTGCGGCAGCTCCTACCGTTCGTTGAGGTGTGCCCGATGCATCCGTTTTCCATCCAACACATTGATCACATCGTCCTGCGCGTCGCCGATCTGCAACGCAGCATCGACTTCTACAACCAGGTCTTCGGCGCCGAAGTGGTCAAACGCAACGAACCGCTGGGCCTGATCCACCTGCGCGCCGGCACTTCGATGATCGACCTTGTCGACCTGCAAGGCGAACTCGGTCGCAAGGGCGGCGGGGCGGCCGGGGCCGAGCGGCGTAACGTCGATCATTTCTGCCTGCGCATCGAACCGTTTGATGAAGCGGCGCTCATTACACACTTGCAATCACACGGACTGAGCGTCGAAAAAGCCGCCCGCCGCTTCGGTGCCGAGGGCTACGGCTTGTCACTGTATTGCTTCGACCCGGATGGCAATCAGGTCGAACTCAAAGGCCCGTCGGATGCTTAAGCGCGTTTGGCCATCAACAACACCGAAGCCGCCGCCGACAGCAAACCCGCGCAGCAACGATTGAATATCCGCTTGCCG
This sequence comes from Pseudomonas sp. SCA2728.1_7, assembly GCF_018138145.1. Lineage (NCBI taxonomy): Bacteria > Pseudomonadati > Pseudomonadota > Gammaproteobacteria > Pseudomonadales > Pseudomonadaceae > Pseudomonas > Pseudomonas sp. SCA2728.1_7. The sequence continues at coordinate 17,784 of NZ_CP073104.1, forward strand.
CGCGGCTCGGCGAACCAGCGGCGCATGTGCAGGCCCATCCACGCGTAGGCGCTGATGGCGATCCACTCCAGCAACAGAAACAGCACGCCCAGTACGGCAAATTGCGCCGGCACCGGGCGCGTCGGGTCGACGAACTGCGGCAGAAACGCGGTAAACAACAGGATCGCCTTCGGATTGCCCGCCGCCACCAGAAACTCCTGCCGCGCCAACGCAAAGAAACCAACGGTCGCGCCCGTTACCTGCTGCTCGGCCTCCGGATTGGCCCGCCACAACTGCCAGGCCAGATACAGCAGATACGCCGCGCCAATGATCTTGATCGCATGGAACAGCCATTCCGAGGTTTGCAGCACCACCGACAGGCCCGCACCGGCCAGCGCAATCATCCCGGCGAACGCCAGAATCCGCCCGATACCCGCCGTGCAGGCGCGGCGAAAGCCATAACGCGTGGCGTTGCTGACCGACAGCAGATTGTTTGGCCCGGGGGCCATGTTCAGGGCGAAACAGGCCGGAAGAAACAGGGTGAGGGTGGCGAGATCCATGACGGCACTCCAGTAACGAGAACCATATTTTTATCACAGCCCCCAGGCGCCCAGACCCATACAGTCACACAGCGCTGTCGCGGTACAGCGCCCGGCGCTGTTGGGCAGCGCGGTCGAACTTTTTGCAGATGCCTTCACTCTGTATCAGTCATAGGGTGATGGTTTCGTCAGAAAAAACTATCCATCCGGTCAGAAACGGCGATAGCCGTGTAAAATTTCGCCGACGTTGTACCCACCCCCGTTTGGCCCCAGGCGGCCCCATCAAGAGCGATCTACATGCAAGCAAAGGCCCGTGAAGTTTATGTGCCACCGGTGCTGCAAGATCTGCGGGCCGGCACTGCCGAGCTGCACATCGCGCTGGAAAAACGCCTTCCTTTTTTCTCCGATACCCTCGATACCCAGGCTTTTGTGCGGTTGATGCAGGCCTATCACGGCTTCTATTCACCGCTGGAAAACGCGCTGCAACAGAGCAATGCAGTCCCGGCCGATTTTGATCTGGTGCCCCGTCTTAAAGCACAAACACTATTCACCGATTTGCAGGCGCTTGGCGTATCCGCCACTGCGTTGCAAAGCCTGCCGCGCTGCCAGCAATTGCCGATCATCGACTCAAGCGCTGCCTGCCTGGGCGTGCTCTACGTGCTCGAAGGTGCGACGCTCGGCGGGCAAATCCTGCGCCGGGAAATCTCTTCACGATTAGGCCTGGAAGCCGATAACGGCGCGGCCTTTCTCGATATCTACGGCGCCGCCACGGGCCGGCGCTGGCGCGACTTCATCGAATACCTCGGCAGTCGGCGAATGAGCGCCGCCGAGCGCGCCGCTGTCGTCACGGCAGCACAAACCACATTCAGCTGTTTCGAGCACTGGCTCGAAAGCCGGGAGGTACTGGCATGAACCCGCAAGACAAACAAGACTTTGAAGAACTGCTGGCCAACTGTGCCGACGAGCCGATTCGTTTCCCCGGTGCGATCCAGCCCCATGGTTTGCTGCTGACCCTGAGCGAGCCTGAACTGGCGATCATTCAGGTCAGCGCCAACGTCGAAACCCTGCTGGCCCGGGAGCCGCAAAGCCTGATCGGCCAGCCGCTGGAAAGCCTGATCGGCGATGCCGAAGCGGCGCAAGTGCGCGAAGCCTTGCTGCAACCGTCGCTGTCCGACTTGCAGCCGCTGCGCTTCAAGCTCAACGGCACCGCGTTCGAGGGTCTGCTGCATCGGCATCAGGGCGTGCTGATTCTGGAGCTGGAAATCCACGTCGAGAACTTCCAGCCACGCAACGTCGCCGGCAACCAGACGCATCTGGGGCGCATGCTCCAGCGTCTGCAAGCGGCCACCACGTTGCAGGCGCTGTACGACATCAGCGTCAAGGAAATCCAGGCCATGACCGGTTACGATCGGGTGCTGATCTATCGTTTCGAGGAGGAGGGCCACGGTCAGGTCATCGCCGAAGCCTCCGACCCGTCGATGGAAGTGTTCAATGGCCTGTTTTTCCCGGCATCGGATATTCCCGAACAGGCGCGCGAGCTGTATCGCACTAACTGGCTGCGGATCATCCCCAATGCCGACTACCAACCGGTGCCGCTGCTGCCAAAGCTGCGCCCGGACACTGACACGCCGCTGGATCTGAGTTTTGCCACGCTGCGCAGCGTTTCGCCGATCCATTGTCAGTACATGAAGAACATGGGCGTGCTGTCGTCGATGAGCATTTCCCTGCTCAAGGGCGACAAGCTCTGGGGCCTGATCAGTTGCGGCAATCGCCAGCCACTGCACGTGCCGCACGAATTGCGCGCGGCGTGCCAGACCATCGGCCAGGTACTGTCGCTACAGATCAGCGCCATGGAAGCACTGGAAATCAGCCGCCAGCGTGAAGAGAAAGTCGAGGCCTTGGCGTTACTCAATCAAGCGATGATCGACTCGCCGCAGAACGTCTTCGACGGTCTGGCCAACCAGCCGCAGACCTTGATGGCGCTGACCAATGCCGGCGGTATTGCAATCATCGAAGACAAGCAGCTGCACCGCTACGGCAATTGCCCGGAGCCGGAAGAAATCCGCGCGTTGCACAAGTGGCTGCAGGACAGCGGCGAAGCGGTGTTTGCCAGTCATCACCTGGCCAGTGTCTACCCGCCGGCCGCGCAGTATCAGCAGGTGGCCAGCGGCGTGCTCGCCATGAGCTTGCCGAAACCGGTGGACAACGGTGTGTTCTGGTTCCGCCCCGAGGTCAAGGAAAACATCAATTGGAGCGGCGATCCGCGCAAGCCGCTGGACCTGGAAAACTCCGACGCCGGCCTGCGTTTGCGCCCGCGCACCTCGTTTGAAATCTGGAAGGTCGAGATGGCCGGGATCTCCACCAAGTGGAGCCACGGTGATCTGTTCGCCGCCAACGATCTACGGCGTTCGGCACTGGAAAATGATCTGGCGCGGCAAGTGCGCCGCGAGCAGGAAGCGGTGCGCGCCCGCGATGAGTTGGTGGCGGTGGTGTCGCACGATCTGCGCAACCCGATGACGGTGATTTCGATGCTTTGCGGCATGATGCAGAAGGCCTTCAGCTCGGACGGCCCGCACACTTCGCGGCGCATTTCCACGGCCATCGACACCATGCAACAGGCTGCCGGACGCATGAATACGCTGCTGGAGGACTTGCTCGATACCTCGAAAATCGATGCCGGACGCTACTCCATCACCCCGCAGAAACTTGACGTCGGGCAGATGTTCGAGGAAGCGCAGGCGCTGCTCGCGCCGCTGGCGCTGGACAAGGACATCAGCATTTCCTTCGACGCCGATCCTGACCTGCGCATTCACGCCGACCCGGAGCGGCTGTTTCAGGTGCTGTCGAATCTGGTCGGCAACGCGATCAAATTCACCCCGCGTCTGGGCAGGGTTGGCGTGCATGCCACGTCGGTAGGCGATGACATTGTCTTCACCGTGCGTGACAGCGGCGAAGGCATTCCCAAGGAGCATCTGCCGCACGTGTTCGACCGCTACTGGACGGTGAAAGAAGGCAACCCGACCGGTACGGGCCTCGGTTTGTACATCACCCAAGGCATCGTCGAAGCCCACGGCGGGCGGATCTTCGCCGAGAGCGAGCCGGGGCAGGGCAGCGAATTCCGCTTCACCGTGCCACGCCTGGACTGAGCGCAGATTTTCATGTGGGAGCGAGCCTGCTCGCGAATGGGATTGTTCTGTCAATGCAGCATTGAATGATCCACCGCTTTCGCGAGCAGGCTCGCTCCCACAGGGGATTTGTGTCGTCAGGGGCATTTTCTTCAATACCGGGGAACGGGCGCTGGCTAGGGTGTGCACCTTGTTCCTCGATTTGAAGCAGGTGTGCGATGAGTCTGATTGTTTCGATGGCGGCGTTTGCGTTGGCGGCGTCGATCACGCCGGGGCCGGTGAACATTGTCGCGTTGAGTTCCGGGGCGCAGTTCGGTTTTCGCGCCAGTCAGCGGCATGTCGCCGGGGCCACGTTAGGGTTTGTGTTGCTGTTGGTGTTGATGGGCCTGGGTTTGCACGAGGTGCTGAAACTCTGGCCATTCATGACCCGCGTGGTGCAACTGGCCGGCGTGGCGTTTCTGTTGTTCATGGCGTGGAAATTGGCCATGGATGACGGGCAACTGAGTGCCGGGGATTCCGGGCGGGCGCCGTCGATGCTGTATGGCGCGGTGATGCAATGGCTCAACCCGAAAGCCTGGCTGGCGTGTGTGGCCGGGATGGGCGCGTTTGTCGCCGATGGCGAGGCGCGGCTGGTCTGGCAGTTTGCGGCGGTGTATCTGGTGATCTGTTATCTGTCGGTGGGCTGCTGGGCGTATGCCGGGACGTTTTTGCGTGGGTATTTGAGTAATGCGGCGGGGATGCGTTGGTTCAATCGGGTGATGGCAGCATTGTTGGCCGTCAGTGCGATATACCTGCTGTTACCGTAAACCCTGTAGGAGTGAGCCTGCTCGCGATAGCGGCGTATCAGTCAATATAGATGTCGACTGATACGCCGCTATCGCGAGCAGGCTCACTCCTACAATGGATCGCGGGTAGCCGAGAGATTGTTCGTCACTTTCCGGAGCTAGTTGAACGGCTGCTGAAAAGCGCCTCCCTCAATGTGATAAACCTTCGGCTCGTCCGAAAAATACTCCTCCAGACCCAGCATGAACAGCCGGTGGTCCTCACTCGCTTCAAACCCCGGCGTGTGATCCTCAAGGGATTGCCAGCGCACGATCAGATTGAACACCTCGGGCGTTTCGATGCCTTGTGCGAGCAGATGTCCGCCGTAACCCTTGGCGCGTTTGAGCAACGGCTCGACCTCGGCAAACGCACGCCGAAACGCCGCAGTTTGTTCTTTGTGAACGGGCAGTAAAGCGATCTCATAAATCATGGTGTTCTCCTTGCACTGAGTTCAGCGATTGGCGAGTTCGGACGACGGCACGACAGCAATCGCGATCTTCCCTTGGACGCCGTTGTTGGGCGTCTCCAGCCGGGCATGGGCCAGGCCGATGTCAGCCAGCGAATAGACCGCGCCAACGTGCGGACGCAACTGACCGTTCGCGATCAATGCGCTCAACTCATCGAGTTTGCCGCGGTTCTGTCGGGTGAAAACGAAGTGGTAGCTGGCGTTCTTGCCCCAGGCCTGAATCAGGTTCTGTGGCTGGGCAAGGTCGACGATCGACACCACGCGGCCAAGCTGTGCGAGGGCATCGGGACTGCGCGCCAAGGTGTTGCCGCCGATGGTATCGAACACCACATCGACGCCGCGGCCCTCGGTCTCGCGCAGGATCGCGTCGACGTAATCTTCCTTTTCGTAGTCGATCAGCACATCGGCGCCCATCTGCCTGACGAACTCGAAATTGCCTTCACGCACGGTGGTGAAGACCTTCGCGCCGATGGCTTTGGCCAGCTGGATTGCGATATGACCGACGCCACCCGCGCCGCCGTGGATCAGAATGCTTTCACCGACTCTGAGCGCCGCCCGCACGACCAGCGCTTCCCACGCCGTGCCGCCGACCAGGCTCAGGCTCGCCGCTTCAAGATGGCTCAGTGCGGGCGGCTTCCTGGCGATAATATTTTCCGCCGCGACGTGGTACTCGGCGTAACTGCCCGGCCCGCCGAAAATCTGCGGGGTGTACCAGACCTCGTCACCCGGCGCGAAAGCCGTCACCCCCGGTCCGACGGCTTCGACAACGCCAGAAACGTCGTGGCCGGTAATGGCGGGGAGGGGCACCAGGTCAGCGTAATCGCCGCGGCGCACCTGATAATCCAGCGGGTTAATGGAAGTGGCGTGCACCCGCACCAGCACTTCGCCGGCTTGTGGCCTTGGTTTGGGCACGTCGCACAGTTCGAACGATTGCGCGCCGCCGAATGATGTAAGGATCATCGCTTTCATTGCATTGCCTCGTTTCGGTAAAAAGGGATATCGGGAATTATCGATATCATGCGGTAAAAAATTACAGCTCGCTGCCGATGATCTCGGCCAGTGCGCTGATCGCTGCTTCGTTGCGTTTGTAATAGGTCCATTGGCCGATGCGCCTGACTTCGACCAGGCCGGCGCGTTGCAGCGTCGCCAGATAATCGGACACCGTCGACTGCGACAGCCCGACGCCTTCCTGAATACTGCTGACGCAAACGCCTACGGTGTGCACGTCACCCTCATCCTGGGGAGGAAAGTGTTTTTCGGGATCCTTCAAGCCTTTGAGGATTTCCAGGCGTGTACGGTTCGAGAGGGCTTTGAAGATTTCGAGTAGTTCCATGCCGCGAAGATATCGGAATTTACCGATATGTCAATATCTGAATGTGAAACCGATCAGGCAATCACTCTGACCCTGTGGGAGCGAGCCTGCTCGCGAAAGCGGTGTATCAGTCGATGAATGAGTTAACTGAACCAACGCATTCGCGAGCAGGCTCGCTCCCACAGGGGAGGTGTTGAGTTTCAGATGACGTGTCAGCCGCGATATTGGCCGGGTGTCGCCGCCAGATGTTGCTTGAACGCTCGCTGAAAATGCGCCTGATCGGCAAACCCGGCCTCAAGCGCCACATCCGCAATCAACTGGCCGCTGCGCAAACGCTCGCGGGCGAACTGGATGCGCTGGTTGACCAGAAACGCGTGGGGCGTCATGCCGTAATGCTGTTTGAAAGCGCGGATCAGGTAGGACGGTGACAGCTGTGCCGCGGCGCAGATGTCGTCGAGGTTCAGCACTTCGGTGCAGTGCTCGCGGATGAAGTCAGCCGCGCGTTCCAGTTTGAAATTCGGCTCGCGCAACGACGGTCCGGCAGGGTTGAGGCGCAGTTGCAGGTCGCTGAAAAACTCCACCGCCGCGCTTTGCTTGCGCAGCACATCCTGTTGCGGGTCGATTAACGTTTGATACAGCCCGTTCAGTTCGTTGAACAGCTCAGTGTCATCAAGGTGAGTGGTGGAAAAACGCCGAAACTCAAGATCACTGGCGAAGCCCAACTGATGCTGCAAATCCGTCAGCCAGGGCGTCTCGACGTAGAGCATCACGTACGACCAAGGCTGGTCATCGATCGGATTGCACGCATGCACATCGCCGGGATTCATCAGCACCACCGTGCCCGCCGCGACCTCGAACTGCGTCTGCTCATGCACATAGCTGCTGCGCCCGGCGGTGATCGCACCGATGGAGAAATGCGCGTGGGAATGCCGCGCATAGCAGACCTCGCGGCCATCGGCGATAGCCCGCGCTTCAATGAATGGCAGCGCCGCGTCACGCCAGAAGCGCGGGGCTTTTTCAGGGTTTTTGGCGGCAGCGTGTTTCATCGTTGTTATTCCCGGCAGGCCAGTGCGCCAGTGTATTAGCTCTGGCCGGCAAAGGCCCGTTCGAGTTCGGCAATGTCGAGTTTTTTCATCGTGAACATGGCCTGCATGGCGCGCTGCGATTTGCTGGTGTCGGCATCCAGCATCATCTGCATGAACGCCACCGGGACGATCTGCCACGAAACGCCAAACTTGTCCTTGAGCCAGCCGCATTGCTGGGCTTCGACAGGGCCACCCTCGGACAGATTGCCCCAGAAATGGTCGACTTCTTCCTGATTCTGGCAGTTGACCTGAAACGAGATCGCCTCGCTGAATTTGAACATCGGCCCACCGTTGAGCCCGGTGAAGGTCTGGCCGTCGAGTTCGAAACTGACGGTCATCACCGCACCTTCCGGCTTGCCGTGAAATTCCTGGCCGACCTTGCTGTAGTGGGTCAGGCCGGTGACTTTCGAGTGATCGAAGATCGAGCAGTAAAACTTCGCGGCCGCTTCGGCCTGATCGTCGAACCACAGGCAGGGCGTGAGTTTCTGAAAGCGTTGCATGGCAGTCATCCTCGGCAGGTTAGACACGCTGGATTAACAGCGTAGTCAGTCCTTGGTCGATTGCCGGTGCCGTAGATCGACAAGTTGCCGTGTGTCAGAAATCCCAGCGCGCCGTCAGTTGCAGGTTGCGCGGTTCGCCGTAGAAACCGGTGCCGAAGTTGCCAAGGCCCGTGTAGTAGCTCTTGTCGAAGAGGTTCTTGATGTTGAGCGAAGTGCTCAGGTGCTCGTTGAAGCGATAGCGGGCCATCGCATCGACCAGGTAGTAACTGTCCTGCGTGATGCGCACGTTCTGGTTGGCGCCGGGCTGGAATACGTCGCCGAAGAATTCGCTCTGCCAACTGACACCGCCGCCCAGCGTCAGGTTTTGCCAGACGCCGGGGAGGCGATAGCTGCTGAATACCCGCACCAATTGCTCGGGCGCGGTGGTTTGTAGAATCGAGGCGTACACCGGATCACCTTTGGCATCGCGGGTGTGGTTGTAGGCGTAGCCGGCGGAGAGATTCCAGCCGTCGGCGATTTCACCGGCCAGTTCGAACTCGAAACCCTTGGTCGTCGCGCCTTGCACGGCGCGGTACACCGCCTGATTGTCGAAGCCGCTGACCTGTTCGGCGACGTTGTCCTGCTCGATGCGGAACACGGCGAAACTGGCGTTGAGCCGTCCGTCGAAGTACTCGGCTTTGATCCCCGCTTCGTAGCTGTCGCCTTGCACCGGGTCGAGTATCTGGCCCGTGGCGTCCTTGCTCAGTTGCGGTTGATAAATGCGCGTGTAGCTGGTGTAGAGCGAGTACATGTCATCGAGGTCGTAGACCGCACCCGCATAAGGTGTGACCACCCCGGTCTGGCGGTAGCCGTCGCGGACATTGGCCGTATTCGGGTCGCTGTAATCGAGATGATCGCTGGCGCTGAAATCGCTGACCCGTACGCCGAGGATCAGCGCCAGATTGTCGCTGGCCATGAAGCGCGTCGAGACGTAAGCGCCGGTCTGACGCTGGCGGATGGCGTCCGTGCCGATCTGCGGGATATCGGGTTTGGCGTACTCGCCATGCCAGTCGAAAATACTACCGTTGAGCGGCGGGTACACCGAGCCGTAGACCGGGTTGTTTTGACGGGTGTTCATCGCCATGAAACCGACAAGTAATTGATGCTCGCGACCGAACAGGCTGAACGGCCCGCCGAGGTTGAGATCGACATTGTCTTGCACCTCGTCGCCCTTGAATTTACCCATGTACAGAAACATGCCATCGCCGCTCAGCGGGTCCGGATTGCCGCCGCTGGCGGAGCCGAGCAGGGTGTCGTGCTCGCGGTGTTTGCGGTCGTAGCTGAGCTTCAAAACCCAGTCATTCTGCAGTTGCCGGGTGAGGGCGGCGAACAGCGTCTGGTTGATGAAATCGCGGCGGCTCCAATCGGTGGCGGGGTTGAACGAGCGCGAGAAATTCGTCCGTGAACCGTCGCTGTAGAACATCGGAAAACCGGTCCAGGTGGCACCGCGTGAGCGGGTGTTCTGTTGGTCGAAACCCAGCGTCAGCAGAGTGTCCGGGGTCAGGTCGGCTTCGACGATGGCGTAGGCGATGTCCTTGCTGTTCTGGTAGTGATCGGCGTAAGCGCTGCGTTCCTGATGGACGCCGACGAAGCGTGCGCGCAGGTTGTCGTTCAGCGGCCCTGCGATGTCGAATTCGCTGCGATAGTTGTCCCACGAACCGACGCTGGCGCTGAGTGCGGCTTTGACGGTGGGCGTCGGCCGTTTGCGGATCAGGTTGACCGTGGCCGACGGGTCGCCCGAGCCGGTCATCAGGCCCGTGGCACCCTTGATGATTTCGACGCGGTCGAAGATCGCCATATCGGTGCTGGTGGTGCCGTAATCGTAGACGCCGTCGTAATCGGTGTTGACGCCGTCGTACTGGAAATTGGTGATCGGTGCACCACGGCTGGAAAATTCCCAACGCTCGCTGTCGTAGTTCTGCACGCTGATGCCCGGCGCGCGGCGCAACACGTCGGCGATACCGTTGGCGCCCTGATCGTCGAGTTGCTGACGGGTGATCACCGTGACCGATTGCGGGGTCTCGCGCAGGGACAGCGGCAGGCCGGTGGCGGAGGCGCTGAGGCCGGTGGTGTAGGCGTGAGTGTCTTCGGTGATGGCGCCGAGGGTTTTGCCGCTGATGGTGGTGGCGTCCAGTTGCAGCGGATCCGCAGTGGCTGTGCTGCGCAGGACATAACCGCCGCCGCTCAGGCGCTGCGCTTGCAGGCCGCTGCCCTTGAGGAGGATTTGCAAGGCCTGTTGCGGGGTGTAATCACCGCTCAGACCGGCGCTGCGTTTGTCTGCCGCCAGATCATTGTGCCCGGCGATAAACACGCCGCTCTGCTCGGCGAAATGGTTGAGCACTGTGACCAAAGAGCCGGGCGCCACTGCGTAATGCTGCTTCTGCACATCTGCCAGCGCCATCGACACGCACAACCCCGGCACGGCAGATGCCATGGCCAGAGCAAAACGACAGCGGGCGAGGGTGGCGCGCAACATGGAATTTCCGGGGGCAATCAACGAAATGAGGGCTGCTGAGGGTTAACCGAATGAACCCGCAAAAAGGGAACCGTGATGGGAGAAATCCTCAGGCTGTGGGTCCGACGCTGACCCACCAGTTGAAGGTTTTACTGATGCGGATCGGCAGTGCAGCTTCCAGCAGACGCAAGGCCTGATCGGTGTCCTTGAGCGGGAACGAACCCATCACCGGCAAGTTCGCCACCGTCGGATCACAATGCAGATGCCCCGGGCGATAGCGACTGAGTTCTTCGATCAGCTCGCCCAGCGGCAAGTTATCGGCCAGCAACACGCCGCGCCGCCAAGCTTCGCGGGATGGATCCGCCACGGTCCGGGTGTTCAAGCGGCCTGCGCTGAACACCAGTTGCTGACCAGCCTGCACCACTTGGCTTGCGCCTTGGTGGTTAGTGGCTTCAACCGCGCCCTCGTAGACATTCAGCAGCGTGTTGCGATCCGTCTGACGCACGCTGAAACGCGTACCCAGCGCACGCATCCGGCCCTGCTCGGTCTCGACCCAAAAGGCGCGACCAAGGTCTTTCGCGGTGTCGATCAGCACTTCGCCGGCGCGCAGTTGCAGCAAACGCTGGCGGGCATCGAAACGCACATTCAACGCGCTCAAGGCGTTGAGCCAGATTCGACTGCCGTCGCTTAGCGTGGCTTCGCGGCTTTCCCCGGTGCCGGTGGAGAGATCGGCGTTCAAGCGATCAACCGAGTCCAGCAGCGGTGTGTTGCGCCCGACCGCCCAGCCCGCCAGCCCGGTGGCCGCGAGGATCAGCAAGCCTTTAAGCGACTGACGGCGGCTGATCGAAGTGCGCGCGCTGTTGCGCAGGGTGTGGCTGACGGCTTCGCTTTCGCTCTGCAATGGCGCAAACCGCTGGCCAACCCGTTCGACATAGCGCCACGCCGCCTGATGCTCGGGACTTTGCGCCAGCCACGCCTGCCAACGCAGACGCTCAGGCTCGGCAACCTGCTCGTGATGCAATTGCACGTACCAGTTGGCCGCCTGCTCAAGGCTGGCGTGGCTGAGCGTATTCACCGGATTACTCAATCAGCAACCCGTCGAGTTCAGCTTCGAGGATCGCGCAATGCATCATCGCCTGCGCCAGATACTTCTTGATCATCCGCTCGCTGACGCCGATCTGTGCGGCGATCAGTTTGTACGGCATGCCGTGCAGTTGGGCGAGGATGAATGCCGCGCTGACCCGTTGCGGCAGGCGCTGGAGCATGGCGTCCACTTCGTGCAGGGTTTCGACGATGATTGCCTGTTGCTCGGGGGAGGGCTGCAAGGCTGGCGGGCGGCTGGCGAGGGTGTCGAGCCAGGTCTGCTCGAGTTGCCGACGGCGCCAGTGATCGACGCACAATCCCCGGGCGATGGTCGCCAGATGGGAGCGCTCATGGACTTCGCCATTGAAGGCTTGCGGGCGCTTGAGCACGCGCACGAAGGTGTCGTGGGCGAGGTCGGCGGCATCCATCGCATTGCTCAGGCGTCGACGCAATAGCTCGTGCAGCCAGCGATGGTGGCTGAGGTAGAGATTTTGCACGAGCGAGGCATCGGCGACGGTCATCAGCGCAAGCGTCCAGGGCGACCGTTACCGGTCTAAATAGGAATGGGTCGCGATTAAAGCAAAAGGACGGGGAGTGCGCAAATGATATTGGTTTGCTTTTAGGTGGAGGGTTTTTGGTTTCTGGCTTGGCGTAGTCGTAATGACCAGTGATCCGCCACCTTGCTTGATTCGTGTGGGAGCGAGCGTTCCCTGGATATGTGGTCAACGCAAAACCCTGTGGGAGCGAGCTTGCTCGCGAAGACGTCGGCACAGTCGGAATCTGTATTGCCTGACATACCGCTATCGCGAGCAGGCTCACTCCTACAATGGATGGTGGAAATTCTGCAAGCTCAGCGGCGCTCAGCCATCATCAGCAATGACTGTGGTACTCGGCTTTGCGGGTGTTGTGGCTCTTGCAGGCTGGCCAGTTGGAACCCGGCCATGTCCAGCGCATTAAGCCAGCTCGACAGTGTGCGGAAATACCAGGGCATCGGCTGCCACTGGCCCTTGAACCCGGCGAAGGTTTCTTCGCGCCAGCCATCCTGGTAATCCCTAGCCGCCACAGCCCATGGATGCAAGGTCTGAATGACCAAACACCCACCGGCGCCCAGCAGCGCATTCATCGCGCAAAGCAACGGGATGATGTCCTGATGCAGCAATGAAAAATTGGCGCAAATCAGGTCATAGTCGCGACCGATGTCGATCTTGCCATCGACCAGGATTTCATAAGAAGCGACATGCACCTGCGCCGTCCCCGCCAGACGCGCCGCTTCAATAAGCCGCGCATCGCCATCCACACCGACCGCATCAATCCCGCGATCCGCCAGCGCCCGCAACAACCAGCCTTCGCCGCAACCCAGATCCAGCACACGCTGCGGCTGCCGGCTCATGATCGCCAGCAGAATTGCCTGATCGGTAACCTGCTGACGGCTTTCGATGGCGCCGCTGCGGATCACTTCGATCCAGGCCTCAGCGTTGTCGTGCCAGCTCTGCAAAAGGCTGGATTCGGGGGAGGGCATGACGGTGTCCACTGTATCGAAAACCACAGTATGGACGTTGATCGCCAGGCGAGCCTTACGCGCACCAATCGCAACCCTAAACAGTGACGAATGCTCACGGCGATTTGGATAGTAAAGAAGGTGACTGTGCGGATCAGCACGATGGCTTGATGGGTTTTGCTCATCAAGCGACGGAGGGGCGAAGCGAAAGTGAGGGGCAGGTAACCCCTCACTCATTCGGTCTGGTGATTATTGCGGTACGCGCAGCTTGTCCAGCAGTCGATTGACCAACAGCTCGTTCAGCATGATCACCTGTTGCAGCGCCAGCAGCGGTTTGCGCTCCGGGCCGCCTATTGAGTTGGCGATGTTACCGGCCATGGAGTGGGCGTATGAAAGTGATTCGCAAGCTTCGACCAACAGGGTTTCTTCATCCAGTGTGGGGTCGACCAGATAGACCGGGCGAAACGGGGGCGAGCCTGGTGGAGCGCCCAGGGCTTCGGGTCGCAGGTAGTAGTCGAGGGCGCGGTCGGTGGCTTCTTTGACCTTTTGCGGGTTAAGCGCGGGATCGTGAGGGATTGGATCGGTGGGCGGTGGATTTGGCGTGATCTTGAACATAGATAAAGCTCCAATTTGAAAAAATGGGAGCCATCACCCTCGCTACCAAACGGCGGGTGGCGGCCATGCGCGGGTTGGTAGACCGGTCAAATTGGGTAACCCGGCGCTCACGGATGAGCCCCACGCATGCCCACCATACAAAGCCATACCTCAAAAAAAGGAGACAGCATCGACGGTGTCGCAACAACGACAATTTAAAGCGGGCTACCAAACCCGATCACTGTTCTGCAGTGACAGGCAAACGATATAGCCCGGCCCATAGCCGTGTAAGCCGGCGGATTCTGGCGTACGCGTAGGTAACGACGCAAGGTGTTGTAGGGAGGATGGCGTAACGGTTTGTGTGCTTTAAACGCGATAACCGGATGACGTTTACCAATGGGCATTACCGAGCAATGAGATCTAAATTCAGGAGTTTTACGGACTACAATTTTGGGTGTAATGACCTACAGATCTGCAAGAATCCGCCGACTTGTCTGCCTTGAAACAAGATCCTATCGTTTGCCGGTCAAAACTTAATCACTTAAGCTGGTCAGCATGAATACACAACCTTCGGAGGCTCCGATGGCCACCACCAGAAAGACCGACAAACCTAACAAAAAGGAAGTTCGTGATGAGCTGACATTCCTTGATGTTCGGCAAGCCGCGCGTGATGGGCAGAAAGTGTTCGATAAATTTGTGATCACTGGCAGGTTACCTATTACAAAGTAGGCCTGAATGCCAGCCATCAAGATTTCTGCGCTTTTTGAAAAAATCACTAACTGGCAAAACTTCGCTGCACATTTTTATAACTACAAGGTGTGCGGTGAATTACCCGGGATTTTCGGGCGTGACGAACGACTCGATCTGACCGATATGCACCATATCCACCTTGCCAGTACTTCGTCACTGCAAGCTCGATGGGCAAAAATAAATCGTCAGTATTACCGCACTGTATTGGTTGACGACGCTGATAATGACTTTTGGCTGATCTATGCCTATGACGCGTTTCGGGATGAATATCTGTTACTGACGGTCACCGGCCCGGATGCCCATAACCGAAGCGAGTGGAGCTCATTTCTGCGCAATGTGCATTGCCAGATTGTTGAGCCTTGGACGCTGGGCAGGATTGCCTTTCCCGATTTGGACGATCTGTAATTTGCAGTCGAGCAGAGGAGGTGTGACATGAATCGATTGACTGGCGGTTGCCTGTGCGGCGATGTCCGTTTCGAAGTGACAGGGCAGCCTTACCGCGTCGGCATCTGCCACTGCCTCGACTGCCGCAAACGCCATGGCGCGCTGTTCGGCACCTCGGCCATATTTCCCGAGGATGCGTTGAAGGTCACCGGCGAAACCCGCGACTACAACGGGCGCTTTTTCTGCCCGCGCTGCAGCTCTCCGGTGTTCACGCGTTCGGCAGATGAAGTAGAGGTCAACGTCGGATCGCTCGATGAGCCTAATCAGTTCAAACCCACCTACGAACTCTGGACCATCCGCCGCGAGTCGTGGCTACCGGCGCTTCCACTGGCCCACCACTACGAGCGTGATCGCGAGAGTACAAGTCGCACAGAAGAATAATGGACGTGAGCCCCATCACATCCCCCTTGTGGGAGCGAGCCTGCTCGCGAAAGCGGTGGGTCACTCAGCTCAAGTTCAACTGACAGATTGCTTTCGCGAGCAGGCTCGCTCCCACAGGGGGGAAGTGTATGGCTGCCAATGATCTCAGCCGCGAATAAACGCCAGCAGATCCGCGTTAATCGTTTCGGCCTCCGTCGTCGGCATCCCGTGCGGGAACCCCGGATACGACTTCAGCGTGCCATTGGGCAGCAACTTCGCCGACAAAGGCCCCGAGTTCGCATACGGCACAATCTGATCATCCTCGCCATGCATCACCAGCACCGGCACCGTGACCTTCTTCAAGTCCTCGGTGAAATCGGTCTGCGAAAACGCGACGATCCCGTCGTAATGCGCCTTCGCCCCGCCAATCATCCCTTGCCGCCACCAGTTGGCAATAATCCCTTCCGATGGCGTGGCGCCCGGCCGGTTGTAGCCATAAAAAGGCCCGGTCGGAATGTCGCGATAAAACTGCGCGCGATTCGCCGCCAGTTGCGCCTGAAAGTCATCGAACACCGACTTCGGCAAGCCACCCGGATTGCTCTCGGTCTGCACCATCAACGGTGGTACCGCACTGATCAGCACACCTTTGGCGACGTTGGCCTGACCATGCCGGGCGATGTAATGGATCACCTCACCGCCACCGGTCGAATGGCCAACATGCACGACGTTCTTCAGACCCAGATGATTGACCACCGCCAGCGTATCGTCGGCGTAATGATCCATATCGTGGCCATCCCAGACCTGACTCGAACGCCCATGCCCACGGCGATCATGGGCAACCACCCGGAAGCCTTTGCCGAGGAAAAACAGCATCTGCGCATCCCAATCGTCGGAACTGAGCGGCCAGCCGTGGTGGAAGTGGATCACCGGCGCGTCTTTCGGACCCCAGTCCTTGTAGAAAATCTCGACGCCGTCTTTCGTGGTGACAAATCCCATGTTCGCAACTCCAGACCAATCTGATGGATAACCCGCGCGGTCAGCGCGGACCGGTTTCGCTCATGACGAGTTTTCCACTGCGATGGCTCAGTGCGAGCCGTTATCAACTGTAGGATTAATGTCGACATCTGCATGACCGGTGGTCGCAACGTCTGGCTTCGTGCGCAAATTAGGCTTTGCTGAAAGGGATAAGCCGAGGCGTGCGTAGGCATTGATGGCCACAGCGACGCCCCTTCAGAACACCGTGAGTCTGAGGAATTTCCCCGATGCTGACCTTGAATATCAATGGCAAGGATCAGGAGCTCGATGTCCCCGCGGACATGCCGTTGCTCTGGGTCCTGCGCGATGTCGCGCACCTGACCGGTACCAAATTCGGCTGCGGCATGGCCCAGTGCGGAGCCTGCACCGTGCACGTTGACGGCGCGCCATTGCGCGCCTGCATCACCCCCGCAACAGCGGTGGCCCACGGCCAGAAAATCCTCACCATCGAAGGTCTGTCCACCGACGGTTCACACCCGGTGCAACAAGCCTGGGCCGAACTCGACGTGGTGCAGTGCGGTTACTGCCAGTCGGGGCAGATCATGTCTGCCGCAGCCTTGCTGGCGAAAATCCCCAAACCTACCGACAGCGATATCGATCAGGCGCTCTCCGGCAACATCTGCCGCTGCGGCACCTATCCCAGAATCCGCGCGGCTGTAAAACGTGCGTCGGAAATCGGCTGATGGCTTTTGTGGGAGATAGGCGATGAACAGTCCTGTATCGCGTCGGGGGTTTCTCAAAGGCAGTGCCGTGTTGGGCGGCGGGCTGGTGGTGGCGTTTGTCGTTCCCGGCGGCCACAAATTTGCCTATGCGGCCGAGAATGAAGGCAAGGTCTTTGCGCCGAATGCCTTCTTGCGTATTGCGGCGGACAACAGCGTCACCGTGCTGCTCGGGCATTCAGAGATGGGCCAGGGCATCTGGACCGGCCTGACGATGTTGATTGCCGAAGAGCTGGACGCCGATTGGTCGAAGATCCGCGTCGAGCATTCGCCAGCGTCGGCGGCGGATTACGGCATGCCGGGGTTTGGCGGCATGCAGATTACCGGCGGCTCGACGTCGACGTGGATGGAGTTCGACCGTTATCGGCTGGCAGGCGCGACCGCACGGCAGATGCTGGTCGAGGCGGCGGCGAAACGCTTTGAGGTGGCGCCATCGGCGATTCGCACCGAGTCGGGCGTGGTGATCGCCGGCGACAAACGTGCGACTTATGGTGAGTTAGCGGACGCCGCCGGGCAACTGCCGGTGCCGGATCCGAAGTCGATCACTTTCAAGGAGGCCAAGGACTGGAAGGTCATCGGCAAACCGACCAAGCGCCTCGACACGCCGGAGAAAATCACTGGTCGCGCCAAGTTCGGCATGGATGTGCAGTTTGAAGGTTTGATGACGGCGATGGTCGCGCGCGCTCCGGTATTCGGTGCCAGCGTTAAATCCTTTGAAGGCGCTGAAGCGCTGGCGGTGCCGGGCGTGCACAAAGTGCTGCAAGTGCCGACCGGTGTTGCGGTGATTGCTGATCATTACTGGGCGGCGAAACTGGGTCGCGATGCGCTGAAGATCGATTGGGACCTGGGGCCGAATGCGGACCTGAGCAGCGAAAAACTGCTGACGAGCTTCCGCAAACTTGCTGCAACGCAAGGCACGTCGGCGAGTCAGGCCGGGGATGCCAAGGACAGTTTTGGTAAAGCGGCGAAGAAGATCGACGTCGAATACAGCGTGCCTTATCTGGCTCACGCGCCGATGGAGCCGCTCAATTGCACGGTGAAGATCAGCGCCGAGAAATGCGAGATCTGGACCGGCACGCAATTTCAGACGCTTGATCAAATGGTCGCCGGCAAGATCACCGGGCTGAAACCGGAGCAGGTCGAGATTCACACCGAGTTCCTCGGTGGCGGTTTCGGGCGCCGGGCCAACCCAACGTCAGACTTTGTCGCCGAAGCCGTGCAAGTGGCGAAAGCCGCCGCCATGCCGGTGAAAACCGTGTGGTCACGTGAAGACGATATTCGCGGCGGTTATTACCGTTCGATGTTCCTGCATCAGGCGAAGATCGGCTTGGGCGCCGATGGTTTGCCGTCGAGTTGGCAACATGTGTTGGTCGGGCAGTCGATCATGACCGGCACGCTGATGGAGGCGACGATGGTCAAAAACGGCATCGACCCGACCTCGGTCGAAGGCGTTTCCGACAGCCCTTACGTCAAAGGCCTGGCCAATCATCAGGTCGATCTGCATTCGCCGCAAACCGGCATCAATGTGCTGTGGCTGCGCTCGGTGGGCCATAGCCACACCGGTTTCGTCATGGAATCGCTGATCGATGAAATGGCCACGGCGGCGGGCAAGGATCCGGTCGAGTACCGACGAACCTTGCTCAAGGACCATCCTCGGCATTTGGGCGTGCTCAATCTGGCGGTGGAAAAAGCCAACTGGAAAGCCCCGTTGCCGGACGGTCATGCGCTGGGGGTGGCGGTGCACGAGTCGTTCGGCAGTTATGTGGCGCAGGTTGCCGAGGTGTCGCAAGACAATCTGACGATTCGCGTGCACCGCGTGGTTTGTGCGGTGGACTGCGGGATTGCCGTGAATCCGCAGAGCATCGCGGCGCAGATGGAATCGTGTATCACTTTCGGTCTGGGCATGGCGCTGCACAGCAAACTGACACTCAAGGATGGCGCGGTCGTGCAGTCCAACTATCACGATTATCAGGTGCTGCGGCTCAACGAGATGCCGGTGGTGGAAGTGCACATCGTGCCCAGCAGCGACAAACCCGGCGGCATCGGCGAGGCCGGTGTGCCGCCGACCGCGCCAGCCGTGGCCAACGCGGTGTTTGCCCTGACCGGGCAGCGCCTGCGCGAGTTGCCGCTGCAACTGTCGGGGGTGTGAGATGAAACGACATCTAGTGTTGGGCACGGTGATTTTGCTGGGGCTGGGCGGTTATGCCTCTGACCTGTTTGCCGATGATCAGGAAGCGCTGAAAGCCTTCACCACGGTGCAGAAAGTCTTTCAGAGCCCGCGCTGTCAGAACTGTCACATTCCCGGTGACTCGCCATTGCAGTTTGACGCCGGCATTCCCCATGCGATGAATGTAGTGCGCGGCATGGATGGCAAGGGCGCTGCCGGTTTGCCCTGTGCAACCTGTCACGCGGAAAACAATCCGCCGGCCAGTTACGGCCCGCATGCGCCGCCGGGCGCGCCGCACTGGAGCCTGCCGCCGGCGGCGCACAAAATGGCCTGGATCGGCCTGCCGCCGGACAAGCTCTGCGCGATGATCAAGGATCGCTCGAGCAATGGTGATCGCGACTTCGCTGCGCTGATCAAACACGTCAGCGAAGATAAATTGGTGCTGTGGGGCTGGAATCCCGGGGCAGGGCGCGCGCCGGTGCCGGTGCCGCACGATATTTTTGTCGCGCAATTCAAGCTGTGGGCCGATGCGGGCGGGCCTTGTCCGGTGGCGCAAATGTGAGCCATTGCCAAATTAGCGCTACGCTTAAAAGCATTGTTGCCAATGGAGTGTGCTAATGCTGGTTCCAGGAAAACCTGCGAATGAAACGGCGCGAGTTCAAGCGCTGCACGGTCTCGAACTGCTCGATTCCGCCCCTGAAGAGCGTTTCGACCGACTGACACGATTGGCGAAACGCCTGTTCAATGTGCCGATTGCACTGGTGACGCTGGTCGACACCAATCGGCAGTGGTTCAAGTCCTGTGTGGGCCTGGATGCCACTGAAACGCCGAGGGATGTTTCATTCTGCGGACACGCGATTTTGCAGAACGATCTGCTGTTGGTGCCCGACGCCCGTGAGGATGTGCGTTTCCATGACAACCCGCTGGTCACCGGCGCACCAAATATCCGCTTCTACGCCGGTTACCCCTTGACCGTGCCCAACGGCAATAAAATGGGCACGCTGTGCCTGATCGACACCAAACCCCGTGACCTCGACGACGAAGAGCGCGCGTTGTTGCGTGATCTGGCCGAGATGGCCGAGCAAGAGCTGACCGCCGTGCAGATGGCGAGCATGGACGAGCTGACGCTGCTGTCCAACCGACGCGGCTTCAAGCAACTGGCCCAGCATGCGCTGGACGCCTGTGCACGGCTGGAGCGCCCGGCGACCTTGCTGTTTTTCGACCTCAATGACTTCAAGCAGATCAACGATCTGTATGGGCATGCCGAGGGTGACAGTGCGCTGAAGACCTTTGCTGATGTGCTGCGCATTGCCTTTCGCGAGAGCGATGTGGTCGGGCGTTTGGGTGGGGATGAGTTTGTCGCGTTGCTGACCGGCTCCAGCCATGTCGAAACCACGGCGATCATGGCGCGGCTCAAGGAAATCCTTGAAGAGCGCAACGCCACACTGCATCGCGGGTATGCGATTCGCTTCAGCGTGGGCCAGATTGAATATGATTCGAAACGCCATGAAACCGTGGATCGCTTGCTGGCGGATGCCGATGGCGCGATGTATGCGCATAAGCAGGCGTTGAAGGGTTGTTAGTGAATGCACCGCAGATCCCCTGTAGGAGCGAGCCTGCTCGCGATAGCGTCCGGCCATTCAACATCTTCATCGGCTGACCTACCGCTATCGCGAGCAGGCTCACTCCTACAGAGGTGTCGGGTGATCTCAAAATCCCGGTTCACCACAAATCCATGTGGGAGCGAGCCTGCTCGCGAAGGCGTTCGGTCAGGCAACATCTCTGTTGATATGCCGGCCTCTTCGCGAGCAGGCTCACTCCCACTGGTCCTTCGGTGTTCACAACATCCCGGTTCACCACAAATCCATGTGGGAGCGAGCCTGCTCGCGAAGGCGTTCGGTCAGGCAACATCTCTGCTGAAGGTGCCGGTCTCTTCGTGAGCAGGCTCACTCCCACAGATCCTTCTGTGTTCACAAAATCCCGGTTCACCACAAATCCCTGTGGGAGCGAGCTTGCTCGCGAAGGCGCTGGGTCAGGCAATGAACAGGTGACTGAATGGACGCCTTCGCGAGCAGGCTCGCTCCCACAGGGGACAGTGTTGCAGGCATAAAAAAACCCGCCAGATCGGCGGGTTTTTTATTGGCTAAGCGAAGATCACTCTTCGATGTTGCCCATGGCGGTGGTGTTGAAGCCGCCGTCGACGTACATGATTTCGCCGCTGATGCCCGACGCCAGGTCGGAGCACAGGAAGGCGCCGGCGTTGCCGACTTCGTCGATCGTGACGTTGCGACGCAGCGGGGTTTGCGCTTCGTTGGCGGCCAGCATTTTGCGGAAGTTCTTGATGCCCGAGGCTGCCAGGGTACGGATCGGGCCAGCCGATACGCAGTTGACGCGGGTGCCGTCCGGGCCCAGGGAACCGGCCAGGTAACGTACGCCAGCTTCCAGCGAAGCCTTGGCCATGCCCATTACGTTGTAGTTAGGCATGGTGCGCTCGGCGCCCAGGTACGACAGGGTCAGCAGGCTGCCGTTGCGGCCTTTCATCATTTCGCGGCCAGCTTTGGCCAGGGCCACGAAGCTGTAGGCGCTGATGTCGTGAGCGATGCGGAAACCGTCACGGGTGGTGGCTTCGGTGAAGTCGCCGTCCAGTTGGTCGCCCGGGGCGAAACCAACGGAGTGAACGATGCAGTCCAGACCGTCCCACTTCTTGCTCAGTGCTTCGAAGACCTTGGCGATTTCTTCATCGCTGGCCACGTCGCACGGGAAGCACAGCTCAGGACTCGAACCCCAGCCTTGGGCGAATTCTTCAACACGACCTTTCAGTTTGTCGTTCTGATAAGTGAAGGCAAGCTCAGCGCCCTCGCGATGCATGGCGGCAGCGATGCCGGATGCGATGGACAGCTTGCTGGCGACACCGACGATCAGTACGCGCTTACCGGCGAGAAAACCCATGTGTTGCTCCTCTTTCAGGTTATTGCGCAGTGGCTGGTGCCAAAAAAGCGGCTTCCAGCAACTGCTGTGTATACGGATGTTGGGGGGCGGCAAAAATACTTTGCGCGTCTCCCTGTTCGACCACTTGGCCATGCTTGACCACCATCAACTGGTGGCTCAGCGCTTTGACGACAGCCAAATCATGGCTGATAAACAAATACGTCAGGTTGTACTTGGCTTGCAGTGAACGCAACAGCTCCACCACTTGCCGCTGCACCGTCCGGTCGAGCGCCGAAGTCGGCTCGTCCAGCAGGATCAGCGCCGGTTTCAGCACCAAAGCCCGGGCAATGGCGATTCGTTGCCGTTGCCCACCGGAAAATTCGTGGGGGTAGCGGTGCCGGGTTTCCGGATCCAGACCTACCTCCTTCAATGCCGCAATAATCGCCGCTTCTTGTTCCTCGGCGGTGCCCATCTTGTGAATCCGCAGGCCTTCGCCAACGATGTCGCTGACACACATGCGCGGGCTCAGGCTGCCAAACGGGTCCTGAAACACCACCTGCATCTGCCGACGCAACGGGCGAACCTCGTTCTGCGTCAGGCAGTCTAGCTGCTTGCCTTGAAAACGGATCGCGCCTTTGCTGCCGATCAGCCGCAAAATCGCCAGACCCAGGGTGGATTTACCGGAACCGCTTTCCCCGACAATCCCCAGAGTCTGACCCTGAGGCAGGCTGAAATTGATGCCGTCCACTGCCTTGACGTGATCCACCGTGCGCTTGAGCAGGCCTTTCTTGATCGGGAACCAGACTTTCAGGTCCTCGACTTCAAGCAGCGGCGCGCCGATTTTATTGCTCGCCGGGCCTCCGCTGGGCTCCGCGCCGAGCAATTCCCGAGTGTACGGATGCTGCGGCGAACGGAACAGCTCTGCGCACGATGCCTGTTCGACGATGCAACCGCGCTGCATGACACATACGCGATGCGCAATTCTTCGCACCAGGTTCAAATCGTGACTGATCAGTAACAGCGACATGCCCAATCTGGTCTGTAATTCCTTGAGCAAATCGAGGATTTTCAGCTGAACGGTCACGTCCAAAGCGGTGGTCGGCTCATCGGCAATCAACAATTCCGGCTCGTTGGCCAAGGCCATGGCGATCATCACCCGTTGGCGCTGACCGCCAGAGAGTTCGTGGGGCAGGGCTTTGAGGCGCTTGTGCGGCTCGGGGATGCCGACCATCTCCAGCAGCTCCAGCGTGCGCTTGGTCGCAACTTTGCCGGTCAGGCCCTTGTGGATGCCGAGCACTTCGTTGATCTGCTTCTCGATCGAGTGCAGCGGGTTCAGCGAGGTCATCGGCTCCTGAAAGATCATCGCGATGCGGTTGCCGCGAATGTGCCGGATGGTTTTCTCACTGAGCCCCAGCAGGTTTTGCCCGGCATATTTGATGCTGCCGGCCGGATGTCGGGCCATCGGGTAGGGCAGCAGGCGCAGGATCGAGTGCGCGGTCACCGATTTGCCCGAGCCGGATTCGCCCACCAGCGCGAGGGTTTCGCCACGCTTGATGTCAAAACTCACGCCCTCGACGACGCGGTGTATGCGCTCACCGAAACCGAATTCGACGGCGAGGTCGCGCACTTCGATCAGATTGTCCTGATTCATTTCACTTCCTCGGGTCGAAGGCATCGCGAGCGGACTCGCCGATAAACACCAGCAAACTCAACATCAGCGCCAGCACGGCAAACGCGCTCATGCCCAGCCACGGCGCTTGCAGGTTGGATTTACCCTGGGCGACCAGCTCACCCAGCGACGGACTGCCGGCCGGCAAGCCGAAACCGAGGAAGTCCAGCGCGGTGAGGGTGCCGATGGCGCCGGTGAGGATGAACGGCATAAACGTCATGGTCGAGACCATTGCGTTGGGCAGAATGTGGCGGAACATGATCGCGCCATTCTGCATACCCAGCGCCCGCGCCGCGCGCACGTATTCGAGGTTGCGGCCACGGAGGAACTCGGCGCGCACCACGTCGACCAGGCTCATCCACGAGAACAGCAGCATGATCCCCAGCAGCCACCAGAAATTCGGCTGGACGAAACTGGCGAGAATGATCAGCAGATACAGCACCGGCAGCCCCGACCAGATCTCCAGAAAACGCTGCCCGGCCAGATCGACCCAGCCGCCATAAAAGCCCTGCAAAGCACCGGCAATCACGCCGATGATCGAGCTCAATACGGTCAGCGTCAGCGCAAACAGCACCGAGATGCGGAAACCGTAAATCACCCGCGCCAGCACATCGCGACCCTGATCGTCGGTACCGAGCAGATTGTCCGCTGAGGGTGGCGCTGGCGCCGGGACTTTCAGGTCGTAATTGATGCTTTGGTAGCTGTAGGGAATCGGCGCCCACAACACCCACGCATCCTTGGCCTTGAGCAGTTCGCGGATGTACGGACTCTTGTAGTTGGCCTCCAGCGGGAATTCGCCGCCGAAGGCGGTTTCCGGGTAGCGCTTGATCGCCGGGAAGTACCAGTTGTTGTCGTAATGCACCACCAACGGCTTGTCGTTGGCGATCAGCTCGGCGCCGAGGCTCAGGCCGAACAGGATCAGAAACAGCCACAGCGACCACCAGCCACGCTTGTTGGCTTTGAACAGTTCGAAGCGGCGGCGGTTGAGAGGGGACAGGTTCATCTCAATGCTCCCGGCTTTCGAAGTCGATGCGCGGATCGACCAGGGTGTAGGTGAGGTCGCCGATCAGTTTCACCACCAGCCCCAGCAGGGTGAAGATGAACAGGGTGCCGAACACCACCGGGTAGTCGCGGTTGATCGCCGCTTCGAAACTCATCAGACCGAGGCCGTCGAGGGAGAAGATCACTTCCACCAGCAACGAGCCGGTGAAGAAGATGCCGATGAACGCCGACGGGAACCCGGCAATCACCAGCAGCATGGCGTTGCGGAACACGTGGCCGTAGAGCACGCGATGGCGGGTCAGGCCTTTGGCCTTGGCGGTGACCACGTACTGTTTGTTGATCTCGTCGAGAAAGCTGTTTTTGGTCAACAGGGTCATGGTCGCAAAGTTGCCGATCACCAGCGCCGTCACTGGCAATGCCAGGTGCCAGAAGTAATCGAGGATCTTGCCGCCAAAACTCAGTTCATCGAAGTTGTTCGAGGTCAGCCCGCGTAACGGAAACCAGTCGAGATAACTGCCGCCGGCAAACACCACGATCAGCAGGATCGCAAAGAGGAACGCCGGGATCGCATAGCCGACGATGATCGCCGAACTGGTCCACACGTCGAAGTGGCTGCCGTGTCGCGTAGCCTTGGCGATCCCCAGCGGGATCGACACCAGGTACATGATCAGCGTGCTCCACAGCCCCAGCGAGATCGACACTGGCATCTTTTCCTTGATCAGGTCGATGACCTTGGCGTCGCGGAAAAAACTGTCGCCGAAATCCAGCTGCGCATAGTTCTTGACCATGATCCACAGGCGTTCCGGGGCCGATTTGTCGAACCCGTACATGTGCTCGATTTCCTTGATCAGCGCCGGGTCCAGCCCTTGCGCGCCGCGATAGGACGAACCGGCCACCGACACCTCGGCACCGCCGCCGGCAATCCGGCTGGTAGCGCCCTCGAAGCCTTCGAGCTTGGCGATCATCTGTTCCACCGGGCCACCGGGCGCGGCCTGGATGATCACGAAGTTGATCAGCAGAATGCCGAACAGCGTCGGGATGATCAGCAGCAGTCGCCGAAAAATATACGCCAGCATCTGATTACTCCGTGCCCGCAGGGTCGGCTTGCAGTTTGGTTTCGACTTCTATCGCCGGTTTTGCGTTCGGCTTGACCCACCAGGTGTTAATCCCGATGTCGTACTTGGGCGAGACTTTCGGGTGACCGATGTGATTCCAGTACGCCACGCGCCAGGTCTTGATGTGCCAGTTGGGGATCACGTAGTAACCCCATTGCAGCACGCGGTCCAGCGCACGGGCGTGGGCCACCAGGCTTTTGCGCGAGTCGGCGTTGATCAGGTTCTCGACCAGTTGATCGACGATCGGATCCTTCAAGCCCATGGTGTTGCGGCTGCTCGGTTTGTCGGCGGCGGCGCTCATCCAGTATTCGCGCTGTTCGTTGCCCGGCGAGTTGGACTGCGGGAAGCTGCCGACCATCAAGTCGAAATCACGCGAACGCACGCGGTTGATGTACTGCGAAACGTCGACGCGGCGGATTACCAGATCAATACCGAGGTCGCTGAGGTTGCGCTTGAACGGCAGCAGTACGCGTTCGAATTCGGTCTGTGCGAGCAGGAACTCGATCACTACCGGTTTGCCGGTGGCGTCGACCATTTTGTCGTCGACGATCTTCCAGCCGGCTTCCTGCAGCAGTTGATAGGCCTCGCGCTGCTGGGCGCGGATCATGCCGCTGGCGTCGGTCTTCGGGTTTTCGAAGGCTTCACTGAACACCTGCGCCGGCAGTTTGCTGCGGAACGGCTCGAGGATCGCCCGTTGATCGGCATCGGGGAGGCCAGTGGCGGCCATTTCCGAGTTTTCGAAATAGCTGCGAGTGCGGAAGTAGGCACCGTTGAACAGCTGCTTGTTGGTCCACTCGAAATCGAACAGCAGACCCAGCGCCTGACGCACGCGCGCGTCCTGGAACAGCGGGCGGCGCAAGTTGAAGACGAAACCCTGCATGCCGGTCGGGTTGCTGTTGGCGATCTGTTCCTTGATCAAGCGACCTTCGGTGACCGCCGGAATGTTGTAAGCGTTGGCCCAGTTCTTCGCGGTCATTTCCAGCCAGTAATCGAACTGCCCGGCCTTCAGTGCTTCGAGGGCGACGGTGTTGTCGCGGTAGTAATCGGTGGTCATGGTGTCGAAATTGTAGAAGCCACGATTGACCGGCAGGTCCTTGCCCCAGTAATCCTTGACCCGCTCGTAGCGCACCGAACGCCCGGCCTTTACTTCGGCGACCTTGTACGGGCCGCTACCGAGCGGGATTTCCAGATTGCCTTTGCTGAAGTCGCGATCAGCCCACCAGTGTTTTGGCAGCACCGGCAACTGGCCGAGGATCAGCGGCAACTCGCGGTTGTTGCTGTGCTTGAACTTGAACAGCACTTTCAGCGGATCTTCGGCGATCACTTCGGATACGTCGCTGTAGTAACCGCGAAACAGCGGCGAGCCTTCCTTGGTCAGCGTATTGAAGCTGAACACCACGTCGTCGGCGCGCACCGGGTGGCCGTCATGGAAACGTGCTTCGGGGCGCAGGTAGAAACGCACCCAGCTGTTGTCCGGGGCTTTTTCGATTTTGCCGGCGATCAGGCCGTATTCGGTGAACGGCTCGTCGAGGCTGTGTTTGGTCAGGGTGTCGTAGATCTGCCCGATGTCATCGGCCGGCACGCCTTTGCTGATAAACGGGTTGAGGCTGTCGAAGCCGCCGAAACCGGCCTGACGGAACACGCCGCCCTTGGGCGCATCGGGATTCACGTAATCGAACTGCTTGAAATCGGCCGGGTATTTCGGCGGCTCGTTGTACAGGGTCACGGCGTGTTGCGGGGCGGCAAAAGCCAGCCCGGCGAACAGCAAGCCGCTGGCCTGGACGAGCAGGGCGCGGATCGGTTTCATTGATCTTTCTCCGAAGACTTCAGCCACCACGCGCTCAGGCCCAGGGTGTAGGGCGGCGTGGTGACGAAGGCCAACCGGTTGCGGTAGGCCAGACGGTGATAATTGAGGTACCAGTTGGGAATGCTGTAGTGCTGCCAGAGCAGCACGCGGTCGAGCGCCTTGCCGGCGGCGACCTGTTCGTCGCGGGTGCGCGCGGCGAGCAATTGTTCGAGCAGGTGATCGACCACCGGATTGGCGATGCCCGCGTAATTCTTGCTGCCCTTGACGTTCACCTGACTGGAGTGGAAGTACTGCCACTGCTCAAGGCCCGGGCTTAAGGTCTGGTTGAGCGTCATCGAGATCATGTCGAAATCAAATTGATCGAGGCGCTGTTTGTATTGGGCGCGATCGACCGTGCGCAGGCGCGCGTCGATGCCGATGCTGTTGAGGTTCTCGATGTAGGGCTGGTACAGGCGCTCGAGGTTCGGATTGACCAGCAACAGCTCGAAGCGCAGCGGTTGGCCGTCAGCGTTTTGCAGGCGCTGACCGTTGAGTTTCCAGCCGGCCTCGGCGAGCAACGCCAATGCCTTGCGCATGGTTTCCCGGGGAATGCCGCGACCGTCGGTTTTTGGCAGGGTGAACGGCTCGGTGAACAGCTTGGCCGGCAGTTGTTCCTTATACGGCTTGAGCATCAGCCATTCCCCCCCGACCGGCAGGCCGGAGGTTGTGAATTCACTGTTGGGGTAGTAACTGCTGGTGCGTTTGTAGGCGTCGCTGAACAGCGCGCGGTTGGTCCACTCGAAGTCGAACATCAGGCCCAGCGCTTCGCGGGTCTTTACGTCCGAGAACGTCGCGCGGCGGGTGTTCATGAACAGACCCTGACTCTGGGTCGGGATCTGATGCGGGATCTGCGCCTTGATCACGTCGCCACGGCGTATCGCGGGGAAGTTGTAGCCATTGGCCCAGTTCTTCGCCTGATGCTCGATGTAGATGTCGAACTCGCCAGCCTTGAACGCTTCGAAGGCGACATCGCTGTCGCGGTAGAACTCGACTTCCATGCGATCGAAATTGTACTTGCCGCGATTGACCGCCAGGTCCTTGCCCCAGTAATCCTTGACCCGTTCGAAGATCAACTGCCGACCCGGCGTCACCGAAGTGATGCGATAGGGGCCGCTGCCCAGTGGCGGTTCGAAAGTGGTGGCTTTGAAGTCGCGGTCTTTCCAGTAATGCTGCGGCAGCACCGGCAATTCGCCGAGGCGCAGGATCAGCAGTGGATTGCCCGAGCGCTTGAGCACGAAGCGGATGCGCTGTTTGTTGAGAATGTCGACCCGCAGTACTTCTTGTAGGGCAGTGCGGTACAGCGGATGACCGTCCTTGAGCAGCGTTCTATAGGAGAACGCTACGTCATAAGCGGTGATCGGTGTGCCATCTTGAAAACGCGCTTCCGGGCGCAGATTGAACACCACCCAGCTGCGATCTTCGCTGTACTCCACCGATTGCGCGATCAAGCCGTAACTCGACGCCGGCTCGTCGCCGGATGGCGAATACTGGCCGGTGCCGACCATCAGCGGCTCGTTCAGCTCGTTGATGCCGTACTGGAGGAAATTCGCTGTGGTGACGGGACTCGTGCCCTTGAAGGTGTACGGGTTGACCGTATCGAAGGTGCCGAACGCCATCACCCGCAACGTACCGCCCTTGGGCGCTTGCGGGTTGACCCAGTCGAAGTGGGTAAATCTGGCCGGGTACTTGAGCGTGCCGAACTGCGCATAACCGTGACTTTCGGTAATCGTCGCGCTTGCGGTTGAGCTCAAGGCCAGGCTGATCAGGAGCAGGAGGAGGGGACGCTTCAAGTCAGATCCGATCCAGGCGGCTTGGGCTTTGTGGGCCGTACAGTAACAGCTTGTCTGGACAGGAAAAAGATGCGGGTTAATGCGCGGTTAATCGTTTGCGCGAAGAGCCCCTCACCCTAACCCTCTCCCAGGGGGAGAGGGGACTGGCCGTGGTGTTTGCGAGAGCTGCACCGACGTGCGATACCGAGCCGAACTCACGTTTTGAGAAGCCCCTCACCCTAACCCTCTCCCGGAGGGAGAGGGGACTGACCGTGGTGTTTGCGAGAGCTGCGCCGACCTGAAAATACCGAGCCGAACTCACGTTTTGAAGAGCCCCTCACCCTAGCCCTCTCCCGGAGGGAGAGGGGACTGGCCGTGGTGTTTGCGAGAGCTGCACCGACGTGCGATACCGAGCCGAACTCACGTTTTGAGAAGC
The DNA here is from genome assembly GCF_018138145.1 of Pseudomonas sp. SCA2728.1_7. Lineage (NCBI taxonomy): Bacteria > Pseudomonadati > Pseudomonadota > Gammaproteobacteria > Pseudomonadales > Pseudomonadaceae > Pseudomonas > Pseudomonas sp. SCA2728.1_7. The sequence continues at coordinate 47,521 of NZ_CP073104.1, forward strand.
CCCTCACCCTAACCCTCTCCCGGAAGGAGAGGGGACTGACTGTGGTGTTTGCGAGAGCTACGCCGACGTGCAATACCGAGCCGAACTCGGATGTTGAACAGCACGGAGATCGGCTCCCTTTCCCCCTCGCCCCCCGTGGGGGAGAGGGCTGGGGTGAGGGGGATGGATCTAAAGCACACCACAAAAACGTGATCAAAAAAAAGCCCCTGAAAACTCAGGGGCTCTTCATCAGTGCGGCTGATAAACCGTGAGCATCTGCCCCGGCTTCAAAGCCTTGCCCGCACCCGGATTCCAGCGCTTGAGATGCTGCATCTCAACGTTGAAGCGCTTGGCCACCACGTACAGCGTGTCGCCGCGCTTGACCTTGTACTGGGTCTGCTGCGCGCTGTCGTCCTTGCTCTTGGTCTTGCTGTTGGACGCAATCACCGTGTTGACCCGGCCGGATTTGCGCGCCGGCGCACGCTTGGTGGTGTCTTGCATCACCAGGGTCTGACCAACCTTGAGGTTCTTGCCGGTCAGCTTGTTCCAGCGTTGCAGGTCCTTGACTTCGACCTTGTTGGCCTTGGCAATGGAACCGAGGTTATCGCCACGCTTCACGCGGTAAGCACGCTTGAGCTGCGCCACTTCCGACGGATCGGCGCCTTCGAATACTGGCTTGAGCGAACGCGGGCTGATCAGCTCGTCAGGTCGCATGGTCTGCAAACTGGCGGTGAGCAGTTGCGCCTTCGATGTTGGCACCAGCAAATGCTGAGGGCCATCGATGGTGGTGCGTTGCTTGAACGCCGGGTTGAGCTGGAACAGTTCGTCTTCGTCGATGTTGGCCACCGCAGCAACCTTCGACAGGTCCATGCGCTGGTTGATTTCGACGACCTGGAAGTACGGTTCGTTGGCGATCGGGTTGAGGTTGACCCCGTAAGCTTCCGGCGCCAGCACCACTTGCGACAGCGCCAGCAACTTCGGCACGTACGCCTGGGTTTCCGCCGGCAGCGGCAGGTTCCAGTAGTCGGTTGGCAGGCCAAGCTTTTCGTTGCGTTCGATCGCGCGGCTGACCGTGCCTTCACCGGCGTTATACGCCGCCAGGGCCAGCAACCAGTCGCCGTTGAACATGTCGTGCAGGCGGGTCAGGTAGTCCATCGCTGCCGTGGTCGAGGCGGTGATATCGCGGCGGCCATCATAGAAGCGGGTCTGACGCAGGTTGAAGTAACGCCCGGTGGACGGAATGAACTGCCACAAACCGACTGCATCGGCCCGCGAGTAGGCCATCGGGTTGTAGGCGCTTTCAATCACTGGCAGCAGGGCCAGTTCCAGCGGCATGTTGCGTTCTTCTAGGCGTTCGACGATGTAGTGAATATAGAGACTGCCGCGTTCGCCGGCGTTCTCGAGGAAAGAGGGATTGCTGGCGAACCACAGGCGCTGTTGCTCGATGCGCGGGTTTACGCCGAGGCCTTCCTGCAGCTGAAAGCCCTGGCGCATGCGTTCCCAGATATCCTGGGGAACCTGTGGGCTGGGCTTTTCGGTCAGCCAGATCGGCTTCTGCTTGGCTCGCGCAGCAATGTTCGGCGTATGGGTCGCTTCAGTCTGCGGAGCATGGCTGGAACAGCCCGCCAGCGTGGCGGACACAGCCACCGCGATGGCTTGCGCCAGGCGGGTCAATGCGTCTGAATTGACGGACTTACGTATGGATGACGACATTGGCTGGAAGTAAGTTCCGGGCAAAAATGTCGGGCGATTCTAGAAAGCGCACCCCCTGCGGTCAACCATTCAGAATTTTTGTACCAAGTGGCGGGGCACTTAGAACTTATCTTTCCAGGCCCGCAGAGCCGCAAATACCTCACTCGGCGCCCGGTTTTGAGCGCCTGCCCGTTCGTCCACTTTTTGTGTAACCAATGTTTCAGCGGTGCGCAAAAACGGGTTTGTGAGCTTTTCCAGGGCGAGGGTCGAGGGCAGGGTCATCACGCCGTTTTGCCGTTGTTGGGTGACTTTTTCCAGACGGGCGGCAATGTCCGGGTTGCTCGGCTCGACGGCAGCGGCAAACTTCAGATTGCTCAGGGTGTATTCATGGGTGCAGTAGACCAGCGTATCTTCCGGTAATGCGGCGAGGCGGCTGAGCGAGTGGTGCATTTGCTCCGGCGTGCCTTCGAACAAACGGCCGCAACCGGCAGCGAACAGCGTGTCGCCGCAGAACAGCAGGCCGTGGTGGTAATAGGCAATGTGTCCCAGGGTGTGACCGGGCACCGCATAGACGTCGAAGTCCCAGCCGAGCACGCTGACTGTGTCGTTGTCCTTGAGCGCCACGTCGCGCCCCGGGATGTTTTCGCTGGCCGGGCCGTAAACGGTCGCGCCGCTCGCGGCTTTCAGGCGTTCGACGCCGCCGACGTGATCATGATGGTGGTGGGTGATCAGGATATCGCTCAACACCCAGCCTGGATGCGCTTCGAGCCATGCCTGCACTGGCGCGGCATCGCCCGGATCGACCACCGCACAGCGCTGGGTACGGTGATCCTGTAACAACCAGATGTAGTTGTCGGTGAACGCGGGCAGGGCACTGATCTGTATCATCGTCGGAATTCGCCAAGCGGAAAACATTGGCGCATCTTAGTAGTTCCTGGCGCTTTGGAGAATGCGATGAGTGATAAAGCGTTCGCACAGGCTGATCCTGACTGGCTGGCCCTGATCGGTGCAGCCCGTGAATGGCTGTCCGGCCCGCTCGGGCAATTTCTGCTTTATGAAGAGCGGCGCATGCTCGAAGACGAGTTGGGCCGATTCTTTGGCGGTTATCTGGTGCATTACGGGCCTTCGGCCGAAACCCCGCCGGCGGCGCCGCAAGTGCAGCGCAATGTGCGTCTTGGCGCGCCGTTGCCGGGCGTCGAGATTGTCTGCGAAGAGCAGGCCTGGCCGCTGAGCGAGCATGCCGCCGATGTGGTAGTGATGCAGCACGGTCTGGATTTCTGCCTGTCGCCCCATGGTTTGCTGCGTGAAGCGGCGAGCAGTGTGCGCCCCGGCGGGCATTTGCTGATCATCGGCATCAACCCCTGGAGCACCTGGGGCCTGCGCCATGTATTCGCCCATGACGCCTTGCGCCAGGCGCGCTGCATCTCGCCGTCACGGGTTGGCGACTGGCTCAATCTGCTCGGCTTCGCGCTGGAGAAACGTCGCTTCGGGTGCTATCGTCCGCCGCTCGCGTCGCCCAAGTGGCAGGCCCGCCTGGCCGGCTGGGAACGCAAGGCCGGTGACTGGCAACTGTCGGGCGGCGGCTTCTATTTACTGGTTGCGCGCAAGATTGTGGTCGGGCTGCGACCCTTGCGTCAGGAACGGCGCGAGCCGATGGGCAAGCTCATTCCGCTGCCGATGGCCAAGGTCAACCGCCGTCGCATTGAACCGTAAACCTTCTTTTATTTGCGGCCGGACTTGTTCCGGCCGTGGCCATCGTCGATCCGTGATTGGCGAGGCAGGCATTTTTTCTGGATAGAGTGGCATGAGCGAAAGCGTTGAAAGCGTCGACACCGTAGAACTGTTCACTGACGGCGCCTGCAAGGGCAACCCCGGCCCGGGCGGCTGGGGCGCCTTGCTGGTGTGCAAGGGCGTTGAAAAGGAACTGTGGGGCGGCGAAGCCAACACCACCAATAACCGCATGGAACTGCTCGGCGCGATTCGTGGCCTCGAAGCCTTGAAGCGGCCGTGTGAAGTGCTGCTGGTGACCGACTCGCAATACGTGATGAAGGGCATCAATGAGTGGATGGCCAACTGGAAGAAGCGTGGCTGGAAAACCGCGGCCAAAGAGCCGGTGAAAAACGCTGATCTGTGGAAAGAGCTGGATGAACAGGTCAACCGCCACAAGGTCACCTGGAAATGGGTGCGTGGGCACATTGGCCATCACGGTAACGAGCGGGCGGACCAGTTGGCTAACCGTGGGGTGGATGAGGTTCGCGGTTACAAGCAGACCTGATTCTCTCTGATGCACCGAGGTGCGGCCATTCGCGAGCAGGCTCGCTCCCACAGGGAAATGCATTCCAGACCTGATGTACCTTCCTGAATTGGAATGCATTCCAATGTGGGAGCGAGCCTGCTCGCGAATGGGACGCCACGGTCCACCTGAAACACCTCGCCGAGCGTGCTAACATCCGCGTTTTTTGCAAGATCGACCCGTTGAGAGCTGAACACTGATGGCCACCAGATCCGTTGTACTCGATACCGAAACCACCGGCATGCCGGTGACCGATGGTCACCGGATCATTGAAATCGGTTGTGTTGAACTGATCGGCCGACGCCTCACGGGCCGGCATTTTCACGTTTACCTGCAACCGGATCGCGAGAGTGATGAAGGCGCCATCGGCGTTCACGGCATCACCAACGAGTTCCTGGTCGGCAAGCCGCGCTTTGCCGAAGTGGCCGATGAGTTCTTCGAATTCATCAAGGGCGCACAGCTGATCATCCACAACGCGGCGTTCGACGTTGGCTTCATCAACAACGAATTCGCCTTGATGGGCCAGCAGGATCGCGCTGACATCACCCAGCACTGCTCGATCCTCGACACCCTGATGATGGCCCGGGAACGTCACCCGGGGCAGCGCAACAGCCTCGATGCGTTGTGCAAACGTTATGGCGTCGACAACTCCGGCCGTGAACTGCACGGCGCCTTGCTCGACTCGGAGATTCTTGCCGACGTCTACCTGACCATGACCGGCGGCCAGACCAGTCTGTCGCTGGCGGGCAACGCGTCTGACGGTAATGGCACGGGCGATGGTGCGGACAACTCGGCGACCGAGATTCGTCGTTTGCTGGCGGATCGTCAGCCAGCGCGGATCATTCGTGCGACGGAGGAGGAGCTGGCGGCGCATCTGGTGCGGCTGGAAATTATTGCCAAGTCTGCCGGTGGCCCGGCGCTGTGGACACAGATCGCCGAAGCCGACGCACAGGCTTGAGAGACCAAAAGATCGCAGCCCAGGCTGCGATCTTTGCTTTTGGCGGCATGAAGCCAACTGGCCACCCTCGCCACTTTCGCTGCAACCCTCTACCCTGAGTGCATTGGCAGACATTGCGCCGCCGCCTCAGGACACTGAGCCCCATGTACAAAGATTTGAAGTTTCCGGTGTTGATCGTCCATCGCGATATCAAGGCCGACACGGTCGCCGGTGATCGTATCCGTGGCATCGCCCGGGAGTTGGAGCAGGAAGGGTTCAATATCGTTTCGGCCATCGACTACACCGAAGGGCGGTTGGTCGCGTCGACCCACCATGGCCTCGCGTGCATGCTGATTGCCGCCGAGGACGCCAGTACGAACTCGCATCTGTTGCAGAACATGGCCGAACTGATCGGGCTGGCGCGGGTGCGTGCGCCGGATCTGCCGATCTTCGCCCTCGGCGAGCAAGTCACCCTGGAAAATGCCCCGGCCGATGCCATGGCCGAGCTCAATCAACTGCGCGGCATTCTCTATCTGTTCGAAGACACCGTGCCGTTCCTCGCCCGGCAAGTGGCGCGGGTGGCGCGCAAGTATCTGGATGGCTTGCTGCCGCCGTTTTTCAAGGCACTGGTGCAGCACACCGCCGATTCCAATTATTCCTGGCACACCCCCGGTCATGGCGGCGGCGTGGCCTATCACAAGAGTCCGGTGGGGCAGGCGTTTCACCAGTTCTTTGGCGAAAACACCTTGCGTTCGGACTTGTCGGTGTCCGTGCCGGAGCTTGGCTCGCTGCTCGATCACACCGGTCCGCTCGCTGAAGCGGAAGCGCGTGCAGCGCGCAATTTCGGCGCCGATCACACCTTTTTCGTGATCAATGGCACCTCGACCGCCAACAAGATTGTCTGGCATTCGATGGTCGCGCGCGACGATCTGGTGCTGGTCGATCGCAACTGCCACAAGTCGGTGTTGCACGCGATCATCATGACCGGCGCGATCCCGTTGTACCTGTGCCCGGAGCGTAACGAGCTGGGGATCATCGGGCCGATTCCGCTGAGCGAATTCAGCCGCGAATCGATTCAAGCGAAGATCGACGCCAGTCCGTTGACCAAGGGCCGTGCGCCGAAAGTCAAACTCGCTGTGGTCACCAATTCGACCTACGACGGCCTCTGCTACAACGCCGAGCTGATCAAGCAAAGCCTCGGCAACAGTGTCGAAGTGCTGCATTTCGATGAGGCCTGGTACGCCTATGCGGCGTTTCACGAATTTTTCGCCGGGCGCTACGGCATGGCCACTTCGCGCAGTGACGACAGTCCGCTGGTGTTCACCACGCATTCCACGCACAAGCTGCTCGCGGCGTTCAGTCAGGCGTCGATGATTCATGTGCAGGACGGCGGCGCGCGGCAACTCGATCGTGACCGTTTCAACGAAGCGTTCATGATGCACATCTCGACCTCGCCGCAATACAGCATCATCGCCTCGCTAGACGTGGCCTCGGCGATGATGGAAGGCCCGGCCGGGCGGTCGCTGTTGCAGGAAACCTTCGACGAAGCCCTGAGCTTTCGTCGCGCGCTGGCCAATCTGCGTCAGCACATTGCCGCCGATGACTGGTGGTTTTCGATTTGGCAGCCGCCGGGTGTCGAAGGCATTGACCGTGTACAGACGGAGGACTGGCTACTGCAACCGAATGCCGACTGGCATGGTTTTGGTGAAGTCAGTGACGATTACGTCTTGCTCGATCCGATCAAGGTCACGCTGGTAATGCCGGGGCTCAATGCCGGTGGCGCGCTCAGCGAGAAGGGCATCCCGGCGGCGGTGGTCAGCAAATTCCTCTGGGAGCGCGGCCTGGTGGTGGAGAAGACCGGACTGTATTCGTTCCTGGTGCTGTTCTCCATGGGCATCACCAAAGGCAAGTGGAGCACGCTGCTCACCGAACTGCTGGAGTTCAAGCGCAGTTACGATGCCAACGTGCGCCTCGACACCTGCCTGCCGTGCGTGGCCCAGCAAGACACCGCGCGTTATCGCGGCATGGGCCTGCGTGATTTGTGCGATCAATTGCACGCCTGCTACCGCAGCAATGCCACGGCCAAACACCTCAAGCGCATGTACACCGTGCTACCGGAAATTGCCATGAAACCGGCCCACGCCTACGATCATCTGGTGCGCGGCGAAGTCGAGGCGGTGCCGATCGATGAGCTGGAAGGGCGCATTGCAGCGGTGATGTTGGTGCCGTACCCGCCGGGCATTCCTCTGATCATGCCCGGCGAACGCTTTGCCGAATCGACCCGCTCGATCATCGATTACCTGAAATTTGCTCGCACGTTCGATAGCAGCTTCCCCGGTTTTGTCGCGGATGTGCATGGATTGCAGCACGAAGACGAAGGCAATGGACGGCAATACACCGTCGATTGCGTCAAGGAATGAGGACTTTTCCCAGTATGCAACCGGTCATGAATCCGAAATACCCAGGGCTGTCGGTGCGTGTCGCCGATGAAGGCTTTGCGCCGTATATCTGGGGCAGCGACTTCAGCTTCGAAGTCGCCGCCTATGGTGCCGCCGTGATTGGCCAGCCCGTTGAGCAGTGGCGGGTGACGCCGATCGTGCCTTATCGCAAGTGCTACGGCATCGATCCGGAGGAGTTCAGCGCCTTTCACAACGCGCCGGACAGCGCGATTTTCATGGCCTATCTCGACGATGAGCCGGTCGGCCATCTGGTGATCAGCACCAACTGGAATGGCTTCGCGCACATTGATGAGCTGGCGGTGCATGCGCCGGCGCGTCGGCATGGTGTGGCCAAGGCGTTGCTCGATGTCGCGCAGTTCTGGAGCCGCAAGAAAAAGCTGCCGGGGATCATGCTCGAAACCCAGAACAACAACCTCGGCGCCTGTCGGTTGTATGAGCGCTGCGGCTACGTGATTGGTGGCGTGGACCAGTTGCGCTATCGCGGCATTGATCCGAACACCGCCGAAGTGGCGTTGTTCTGGTATCGATTGTTCGATAACCCGCTGGAAAACCCGCTCAGCTCGCCAGCATCGCCTCGGCTTGTTCCGTGACGATCGCCAGTAGCGTCTGAATCGCCGATGCCGGTGCAGCGTGCTTGAAAGTCAGAGCGTAGAGGCTGATCGGCACGGCCGGTGACAGCGGGCAAACATCCAGCCCGGCGGCGCGCGCGCCCAGTGCAGTGAACGGGTCGACGATGGCCAGGCCTTCGCCGGCCTCGACCATGCTGCGCATCATCTGATGGGTTTGCACCCGGGTCTGGATGCTCGGTGCCGGGCGCAGGGCCTGGAGCTTGTTTTCCAGCGCCGGGCTCAGTGGGTCCTGGCCTTCGAGGCCGACCATGGCCTGACCTGCGAGATCCTGCAGGGAAATGTATTTCTGTTTGGGTTGCAGCCAGCCGTGGGGCGCGAGCAATTGCAGCTTGCCCTGGGCCAGTGGCTGGCAATCAATATCGGGATGTTCGGGGTCGTGCAGGCTTAGACCGAGATCACTTTCGCGCAGCAACAGGCTGCGGACGATCTCGCGGGTCGGTGCGCTGAGCAGGCTGCACGGCGCATCCGGCAGACGTCGGCGCAGGGCGGCGAGGCTTTGTGGCAGTAATTGTTGCGCCAGCGGCGGGGTGCCGATGATGCGCAAGGGCGGGGCGAGGTATTGCTTGAGGCTGCTGGCCAGGCGTTGCACTGGCTCTAGCGCTTCATAGACATGCGCGATTTCGACCTGCAACGCCCGTGCTTCGGGCGTCGATTGCAGGCGTCCGCGCACGCTGGCGAACAGCATGAACCCCAACTGACTCTCGGCATCGCGCAAACGCTCTTCGACCTCGGCCACCGGCAACTGCAGCCATTCGGCGGCGGTGCCCAGGTGACCGGTCTGCAAGAGCGCCTGAATCACTTCGATATGACGTAAACGCATGCGTGAAGTCCATGTTCAGCAGGTGGGGTCAGTGGCTGAATCCTACCCCAAGTCTGCGCATATGACTTCTGCTCATAACGGCCAGTTATGAAGCTACGGTTGGCTCGGGTTCGCGAGTCAGGGTGATACCTGACTGGACCAGGAGAAATTCGTTCTCGCTGACCTTGTTGACGCGATCGCCAATCGCCAGTTTGTAAATCGGCTCCGAGCCAGTGGAACCGTCTGCCGACGGGTTGGATTCCTGGAACTCATGCACGGAATAAACGCGGCCTTCCGCATCTCTTGCATGGAACTGACCGACGAGTACTGCTGCCATCTGCTTAGAACCTCTGGAGATAAAACGCTTGATTTGCGGCTTGGTAGACCGCCATCAAGGCCTGTAAGTTTTCCTACAGGAAAAAAATAATCAGCACCCGGGAATTTGCCAACGTGTGCTGGTGGAATCGTCACCGAATCATCTATAACTACTGGCTCCTCCCACGGACCATCGAGAGTCTTCCATGAGCAATGTCTACAACGTCGCTGTAGTGGTCGGTAGCCTGCGCAAAGCATCGATCAACCGCAAGGTCGCCCTGGCACTGGCAGAGCTGGCCCCGGCCAACCTCAAGCTTGAGATTGTCGAAATTGGCGATCTGCCACTTTATAACGAAGACATCGACGGTGATTCACCGCCGGCAGCCTACAGCACTTTCAGGCAAAAAGTGGCGTCATCCGACGCGGTGCTGTTTGTTACGCCCGAGTACAACCGTTCGGTACCGGCGCCACTGAAGAATGCCATCGACGTCGGTTCGCGGCCTTATGGCAAGGCTGTCTGGAGTGGCAAACCGGGGGCAGTGATCAGTGTATCGCCCGGTGCCATTGGTGGTTTCGGCGCGAATCAGCATCTGCGCCAGTCGTTCGTGTTTCTCAATGTGCCGTGCATGCAGCAGCCTGAAGCGTATCTGGGCGGGGCGGGTTCGGCGTTTGATGAGGCGGGCAAGTTGAGTGAAACGGTGAAACCTTTTCTGCAGAGTTTTATCAATGCCTACGGACAATTCGTAGAACAACACAAAAAGTAACCTGTACACGGAAAAATGTAGGAGTGAGCCTGCTCGCGATAGCGGTGTGTCAGTCGACCAATTGGTAACTGACAGTCCGCTATCGCGAGCAGGCTCACTCCTACAGGTTTTGTGTTGGCTTCATAACCCCATTTCAATTTAAGGCTGTTGCGGATGCTCGCTGCGTCACTGATTTTCCTGCTGACCATTACCCTTGTCATCTGGCAACCCAAAGGCCTCGGCGTCGGCTGGAGTGCCACGCTTGGCGCCGTTTTGGCGTTGATCTTCGGCGTCGTTCATCTCAGCGATATCCCGCTGGTGTGGCAGATCATCTGGAACGCCACCGGCACTTTCGTCGCGTTGATCATCATCAGTCTGTTGCTCGATGAAGCCGGATTTTTCAACTGGGCGGCGCTACATGTGGCGCGCTGGGGACGCGGCAGTGGACGCAAGCTGTTTGCTTTCATGGTGCTGCTCGGCGCGCTGGTGTCGGCGTTGTTCGCCAATGACGGTGCGGCACTGATCCTCACACCGATCGTGATTTCGATGTTACTGGCGCTGCGCTTTTCCCCGGCGGCAACCTTGGCCTTCGTGATGGGCGCGGGATTTATCGCAGATACCGCGAGCCTGCCGCTGGTGGTGTCGAACCTGGTCAACATCGTCTCGGCGGACTTCTTTCACATCGGCTTCAACCGCTATGCAGCGGTGATGGTGCCGGTGAACTTCGTCAGCGTGGCGGCGACGCTGGGCATGTTGCTGTGGTTTTTCCGCCGCGACATTCCGACGGCGTACAACCCTGAGCAACTCGAACATCCGGAAACCGCGATCCACGATAAAGCCACGTTCTATGCCGGTTGGGCGGTGCTGGTGATTCTGCTGATCGGTTGCTTTGCGCTGGAGCCGCTGGGCATTCCGATCAGTGCGATTTCCGCCGTGTGCGCCGCGCTGTTGCTGGGCATCGCCGCCCGCGGGCACAAGATTTCCACGCGCAAGGTGATGAAAGAAGCGCCGTGGAAGATCGTGGTTTTCTCGCTGGGCATGTACCTGGTGGTGTATGGCCTGCGCAATGCCGGGCTGACCGGGTATCTGGCCGGTTGGCTGGATGTCTTCGCCGATCATGGTGTTTGGGGCGCGGCCATGGGCACCGGGGTGCTGACGGCTTTGCTGTCGTCGATCATGAATAACCTGCCGACGGTGTTGATTGGCTTGTTGTCGATCGATGCCAGTCAGGCGAGCGGGGTGGTCAAGGAAGCGATGATTTATGCCAATGTGATTGGCAGCGATCTGGGGCCAAAGATTACCCCGATTGGCAGTCTGGCGACGTTGTTGTGGCTGCATGTGCTGGAGCGCAAGGGCATTCACATTGGCTGGGGGTATTACTTCCGGGTCGGGATTGTGTTGACGGTGCCGGTGTTGTTGGTGACGTTGGCGGCTTTGGCTGTGCGGCTTTCGCTTTAGACCGAGGTGACCCTATCGCGAGCAGGCTCACTCCTACAGGGGAACGCATTCCAATGTAGGAGTGAGCTGCTCGCGATAGGGCCGGTACAAACGCCACAAAAACTTCAGGCCTGGCCGGGGACATTCGGCCAAAGATCCGAGACCAGAAACAACCGCTCAGCCTCTTCCCATTCCCCTTGCGCATTCTCGATCAGGCGCACCATCAGTTGTGCCGGTGCCAGCGGTTCCAGATCCTCCAGCCACATTCGTAAATGCTCCAAAGTCCAGGTCTGATCCGCCGGGTAGTGCGCCGGCGCCAGCCAGGCATGGCGGGGCAGGGGTTGCCAGCGTCCGGCCGGACGTTGCGCGACAAACGCCGGCCAATCCTTCTGATGCAACCAGCTACCGCGCAGATGCTGCGGATGCGCACCGTTCGGTGATTCAGCCTGCCCGGGCCACGGGTACAGCAAATAACCGCCCAGCCACAGTTGCGCACTGAACACCTCGATATCCAGCGCCGCCAGCACTTCGCGACTTTCCGGACGCGCCGAGATCGGCAACTGATGCTCGGCCAGATGCGCCAGTTTACGATCGAGCCGATCATGACAGCCCGGCCCCAGCCACTGCGCCGCATTACGACCGTCGCCATTCTGCGGGCCGAGATAAAGCTTGATCGCCAGCTCCAGGTGATGCACGCCATCGCGGTCACGCAGCAGCATGTCCAGTTCGCCGAGGGTGTGGCCCTCGCGGCGGATCGGCAGGTTGGCGGCGATCAGCTCGATGCCCGGCGCATGCTCCACGGCAAACTGCCACAGACGCTCGTAATACAGGCCCAGCCGCCGTGTGCGCGCCTGCGACAACCAATGCAGCAAGCCATAACTGTCGCGGTCGAGCTGGCGCAGCCAGTGTTCCAGTCGCTCTGGATCGTGCACCCAATCGCTGCCCGCCAGCGGATGGCGCTGCGGCCACGGCGTAGTAGCAAGCATCGGCGGGGCGAGGATCACCCACGCCAGATCACGCACTTCCGGGTGGCGTAATTGGTGGGGCAACTGCAGCAAGTCGGGAAATAGGATCATCTTGCGAGCATAGCCTTAAACACGAGCACACCCTTGAGGCTGAAAGGATTTTGTCTAACCGGCGCTTTCGCCCATAATCGGGTTTTTCGCGTTTTCGATTGTCCGCAGAGGTCCCATGGAGCAATTTCGTAATATCGGCATCATCGGTCGCCTGGGCAGTTCCCAGGTGCTGGATACCGTCCGCCGACTGAAACGGTTTCTGCTCGATCGTCACCTGCATGTGATCCTCGAAGACACCATCGCCGAGGTCCTGCCGGGCCACGGCCTGCAGACTTCCTCGCGCAAGATGCTTGGCGAAGTCTGTGACATGGTCATCGTCGTCGGCGGTGACGGCAGCCTGCTCGGCGCCGCGCGAGCGCTGGCCAAACACAATATTCCGGTGCTGGGGATCAACCGTGGCAGCCTCGGTTTCCTCACTGACATCCGCCCGGACGAGCTGGAAGTCGAAGTCGCCAAAGTGCTCGACGGCCACTATCTGGTGGAAAACCGCTTCCTGCTGCAAGCCGAAGTGCGCCGCCATGCCGAGGCCATCGGTCAGGGCGATGCGCTCAACGACGTGGTGCTGCACCCGGGCAAATCGACGCGGATGATCGAGTTCGAGCTGTACATCGACGGCCAGTTCGTCTGCAGCCAGAAGGCCGACGGCCTGATCGTCGCCACACCGACCGGCTCCACCGCGTACGCGTTGTCTGCCGGCGGGCCGATCATGCATCCCAAGCTCGATGCCATTGTGATCGTGCCGATGTACCCCCATATGTTGTCGAGCCGGCCAATTGTGGTCGATGGCAACAGTGAGCTGAAAATCGTCGTGTCGAAAAACATGCAGATTTACCCGCAAGTCTCCTGTGACGGGCAGAACCATTTCACCTGCGCACCGGGCGACACCATCACCGTCAGCAAAAAAGCGCAGAAGCTGCGGCTGATCCACCCGCTCGACCACAACTACTACGAAGTCTGCCGCACCAAGCTCGGCTGGGGCAGCAAGCTGGGCGGTGGAGGCGACTGATGCTCGATCCCGCGCGCAGTTATGACCTGATTGGTGACGTGCACGGATGCGCCCTGACCCTCGAACACTTGCTGGACCGTCTCGGTTATCACAAGCAGGGCGGGGTCTGGCGGCATCCATCGCGCATGGCCGTGTTCGTCGGCGACATCATCGACCGTGGCCCGCGCATTCGCGAGGCGCTGCACATCGTCCACGACATGGTCGAGGCCGGTCAGGCCTTGTGCATCATGGGCAACCACGAGTTCAACGCACTGGGCTGGAGCACCCCGGCGCTACCGGGCAGCGGCAAGCAGTTCGTCCGCGAACACACGCCGCGCCACGCACGTCTGCTGCACGAAACCCTGACCCAGTTCGAAGACCATCCCGGCGACTGGCACGATTTCCAGCGCTGGTTCTATGAGCTGCCGTTGTTTGTCGACGCCGGGCGTTTCCGCGTCGTCCACGCCTGCTGGGATGTCGGACTGATCGAACCGTTGCGCGCGCTGTTCCCCAACGGTTGCATCGATGAACACTTCCTGCAGGCCTCGGCGGTGCCGGACAGTTTTGCTTGCACCGTGTTCGACCGTCTGTTGCGCGGCACCGATATGCGCCTGCCGGATGGTCTGACCATGACCAGCGGCGATGGTCTGGTGCGTTCGTTCTTCCGCACCAAGTTCTGGGAAGACGATCCGAAGACCTACGGCGATATCGTTTTCCAGCCGGATGCACTGCCGGATCCGGTGGCGCAGAAGCCGCTGACCTCCAGCGAAAAAAACAACCTGCTGCGCTATGGCGTTGACGAGCCATTGCTGTTTGTCGGCCATTACTGGCGCAGCGGCAAACCGGCGCCGATCCGCCCGAATCTCGCGTGTCTGGATTACAGCGCGGTGCTCTACGGCAAACTGGTCGCCTATCGTCTGGATCAGGAAACCCGTCTGGATCCGCATAAATTTGTCTGGGTCGATGTCGAGCGGCCGGAGGTGCTGCAATGAGTGCGGTCGCGGTATTGCGTCTGCCGTTGGCGGTGGACTTGAGTGGTTTCGTCAAACTGCTGCAACGCATGCAGGTGCCGCATCGCGTCAGCGAGGAGGCCGGCGAACAAGTGTTGTGGGCGCCGGCGGAAATCAGTGACGACGTGCGCTCGCTGTACGAGCGCTTCCCGGCGGGCGATCCCGATCAGCAAATGGACATCCCCGTCGCGCCGACCTTCAAGCGGCCGAGCTTCGCCGAGCAACTGAAATACGCCAAGGCCACCGGGTTCATCCTGTTGCTGTGCCTGATTGTCGGCGGGCTGACCTACCTCGGTGAGAACCTGCAAACGCTGCGCTGGCTGACCTTCCTCGATTTTCAGGTAGTTGGCGAGTACATCCATTTCACGCCGTTGGCCGACAGTCTGGCGGCGGGGCAGTGGTGGCGACTGGTCACGCCGATGCTGATCCACTTCGGCATCCTCCACCTGGCCATGAACGGCATGTGGTACTGGGAGCTGGGCCGGCGTATCGAGTCGCGTCAGGGCAGCATCAACCTGATCGGCCTGACGCTGCTGTTCAGCCTCGTTTCCAACTACGCACAGTTTGTCTGGAGCGGTGCGACCTTGTTTGGCGGTCTGTCCGGCGTACTTTACGGTTTGCTCGGGCATTGCTGGATTTTCCAGCTGCTGGCGCCGAACCCGGCCTATCGCCTGCCGCGCGGCGTGCTGGTGATGATGCTGGTATGGTTGCTGGTGTGCATGTCCGGGCTGATCTCGATGATCGGTTTCGGCGAAATCGCCAACGCCGCCCATGTCGGCGGGTTACTCATCGGATGCTTCACCGGTTTGTTGGGTGGTTTGTATAACCGCCGTAAACTGGCCGTCTGAAATTTTTCTGTAGATTAAGAGCACGGAGACCCTGATGTCCTCTTTTAACGACATGATCAACAACATTACCCCGGAGATCTACGAGAGTCTGAAACTGGCCGTGGAAATCGGCAAATGGTCGGACGGTGGCAAGCTCACCGCCGAACAGCGCGAACTGTCGCTGCAGGCGATGATCGCCTGGGAAATCCAGAACCTGCCTGAAGACCAGCGCACCGGTTACATGGGCCCGCAGGAATGTGCATCGAAGTCGATCGAAGTGCCGAACATCCTGTTCAAGTCGGATGCTATCCATTGATCGAGATTGGCCGCGGTGCAATCAGCAAAATGTCGGCGCGCCTGGACGGGCCGAACGTGCAATACGCGTTTCGTCTGGATGACGTCGAGGTGCCGGTCAACCCGTTGATCGGCACCACGGTGCGTCTGGAGTACCTGGGGGCGATCCACTGCACCCATTGCGGGCGCAAGACCAAAACCAGTTTCAGTCAGGGTTACTGCTATCCGTGCATGACCAAACTGGCGCAGTGCGACCTGTGCATCATGAGCCCGGAGCGCTGCCACTATGACGCCGGCACCTGTCGCGATCCTGCGTGGGGCGAGCAGTTCTGCATGACCGATCATGTGGTTTACCTGTCCAACTCGTCTGGCATCAAGGTTGGCATCACCCGTGCAACGCAACTGCCGACCCGCTGGATCGATCAGGGCGCGTGTCAGGCCTTGCCGATCATGCGCGTGTCGACGCGGCAGCAGTCGGGCTTCGTTGAAGATTTGTTCCGCAGCCAAGTGGCCGACAAAACCAACTGGCGTGCATTGCTCAAGGGCGATGCGGTGGCGGTGGATCTGGCGCAGGTGCGTGACCAGTTATTTGAAAGCTGCGCCGAAGGCCTGCAAGGTTTGCAGGAGCGATTCGGCCTACAGGCAATTCAGACCATTGCCGATGTCGAACCGCTGGAAATCCGCTATCCGGTCGAGCAATACCCGGCCAAAATCGTCAGCTTCAACCTGGACAAGAACCCGATTGCCGAAGGCACGTTGTTGGGCATCAAAGGCCAGTACCTGATCTTCGATACCGGCGTGATCAATATTCGCAAGTACACGGCTTATCAGCTCGCCGTGCATCAATAAGGACTCCAGCATGCGCACCGAACAACCGAAGATGATTTACCTGAAGGACTATCAGGCGCCCGAGTACCTGATCGACGAAACACACCTGACCTTCGAGTTGTTCGAGGATCACAGCCTGGTGCACGCGCAGTTGGTGATGCGCCGCAACCCGGCGCGTGGCCCGGGCCTGCCGCCGCTGGTGCTCGATGGCCAGCAGCTGGAATTGCTCTCGGTGACACTGGCCGATCAAGAACTGTCTGACGGCGATTACCAGGTCACCGAAAACCATCTGACTCTGCAGCCGACCAGCGAAACCTTCACCGTCGACACCAGCGTCAAGATCCACCCGGAAACCAATACCGCACTGGAAGGCCTGTACAAATCCGGCACGATGTTCTGCACCCAGTGCGAGGCCGAAGGTTTTCGCAAGATCACCTATTACCTCGACCGCCCGGACGTGATGAGCAAGTTCACCACCACCGTGGTCGCCGAGCAGCACAGCTATCCGGTATTGCTCTCCAACGGTAACCCGATTGCCTCGGGCCCGGGCGAAGACGGCCGGCACTGGGCAACCTGGGAAGACCCGTTCATGAAACCGGCGTACCTGTTTGCGCTGGTGGCCGGTGACTTGTGGTGCGTCGAAGACACCTTCACCACCATGACCGAGCGCAACGTTGCGCTGCGCATTTACGTCGAGCCGGAAAACATCGACAAGTGCCAGCACGCGATGAACAGCCTGAAGAAGTCGATGCGCTGGGACGAAGAGGTTTACGGTCGCGAGTACGATCTGGATATCTTCATGATCGTCGCCGTGAATGACTTCAACATGGGCGCGATGGAGAACAAGGGCCTCAACATCTTCAACTCCAGCGCCGTACTGGCCCGCGCCGAAACCGCGACCGACGCCGCGCATCAGCGCGTTGAAGCGATTGTCGCTCACGAATACTTCCACAACTGGTCGGGCAACCGCGTGACCTGCCGCGACTGGTTCCAGCTGTCGCTGAAGGAAGGTTTCACCGTGTTCCGTGATTCCGGCTTCTCCGCCGACATGAATTCGGCTACGGTCAAGCGCATTCAGGACGTGGCTTATCTGCGCACCCACCAGTTCGCCGAAGATGCCGGCCCGATGGCTCACGCCGTGCGCCCGGACAGCTTCATCGAGATTTCCAACTTCTACACCCTGACCGTGTACGAGAAGGGTTCGGAAGTGGTTGGCATGATCCACACCTTGCTCGGCGCCGAAGGCTTCCGAAAGGGCAGCGATCTGTACTTCGAGCGCCACGATGGTCAGGCAGTCACCTGCGACGATTTCATCAAGGCCATGGAAGATGCCAACGGCGTCGACCTGAGCCAGTTCAAGCGCTGGTACAGCCAGGCCGGCACACCGCGTCTGGCGGTGAGCGAGTCTTACGACGCCGCTGCGAAAACCTACAGCCTGACCTTCCGCCAGAGCTGCCCGGAAACCCCGGATAAAGTTGAAAAGCTGCCGTTCGTGATTCCAGTCGAACTCGGCCTGCTCGACAGCAAGGGCAACGAGGTTGCCTTGCGTCTGAGCGGTGAAGCGTCGGCGCAAGGCACCACTCGGGTGATCTCGGTGACCGAGGCCGAGCAGACCTTCACTTTCGTTGACATCGCTGAACAGCCGCTGCCATCGCTGCTGCGCGGCTTCTCGGCGCCTGTGAAACTGAGCTTCCCGTACAACCGCGATCAACTGATGTTCCTGATGCAGCACGACAGCGACGGCTTCAACCGCTGGGATGCCGGTCAGCAACTGTCGGTACAGGTGCTGCAAGAGCTGATTGGTCAGCAGCAGAAGGGCGAGAGCCTCAAGCTTGATCCGCGTCTGGTCTCGGCGTTGCGCACGGTGCTGTCGGACGAATCGCTGGATCAAGCGATGGTCGCCGAGATGCTGTCGTTGCCGGGTGAGGCGTACCTCACTGAAATCAGCGAAGTGGCGGATGTCGATGCGATCCATATCGCCCGTGAGTTCGCTCGTCAGCAGTTGGCGGAAGGTCTGTTCGAAGCGCTGTGGCTGCGTTATCAGGCCAACCGTGACCTGTCGAAGAAAACCCCGTATGTGGCCGAAGCCGAGCATTTCGCCCGTCGCGCGCTGCAGAACATTGCTCTGTCGTATCTGATGCTCAGCGGCAAACCGGAAGTACTGGCGGCGGCGCTGGAGCAATTCGAAAGCGCCGACAACATGACCGAGCGCTTGACGGCGCTGGCGGTGTTGGTCAACTCGCCGTTCGAAGAGCAGAAAGCCTTGGCGCTGGCCAGTTTCGCCGAGCAATTCAAGGACAATCCTCTGGTCATGGATCAGTGGTTCAGCGTACAGGCCGGCAGTACTTTGCCAGGCGGTCTGGAGCGCGTGAAAGCGTTGATGCAGCACCCGGCGTTCAACATCAAGAACCCGAACAAGGTGCGTGCACTGGTCGGTGCGTTTGCCGGGCAGAACCTGATCAACTTCCACGCGGCGGACGGTTCCGGTTATCGCTTCCTCGCGGATCTGGTGATCGAGCTGAACGGCTTCAACCCACAGATCGCTTCGCGCCAACTGGCGCCACTGACCCGCTGGCGCAAATATGACGCTGCACGTCAGGCCTTGATGAAGGGCGAGCTGGAGCGGATTCGGGCGTCGGGGCAGTTGTCGAGTGATGTGTATGAAGTGGTGAGCAAAAGCCTGGCTTGATGGTGTATTGGAGTCGGTGTTCCAGCTGTGGACCGGCCCTCACCCTAACCCTCTCCCAGTGGGAGAGGGGACTGACCGAGGTGAATGTTCGATTTACACCGACCTGAAAGTCCGGAGTCGAACTCTGATTCTGAAACAGATCAAAAGCCCCTCACCCTAACCCTCTCCCAGTGGGAGAGGGGACTGACCGAGGTGGATGTTCGAGTTACACCGACCTGAAAGTCCGGAGTCGAGCTCAGATTTTGAACGGCACGAAGATCGGCTCCCTTTCCCCCTCGCCCCCCTGGGGGAGAGGGCTGGGGTGAGGGGGTAAGATGTAAGCCTCACCACAAAGCCCAAGCCATATACATAAAAAACGCCGCATTAATAATGCGGCGTTTTTATCTACCGAAAATTACTTCAAATCAAACCGATCCAGATTTGTCACCTTCGTCCACGCCGCAACAAAGTCCTTAACAAACTGCTCCTTCGCATCCGAACTTGCATACACCTCGGCCAACGCCCTTAGCTGCGCATTGGAACCAAACACCAGATCAACCCGCGTCGCCGTCCACTTCACGCTGCCGGTTTTACGGTCGCGCCCCTCGAACTCATCCGCATCCCGTGACGTTGGCTTCCACTCCACCCCCATGTCCAGCAGGTTGGTGAAGAAGTCATTGGTCAGCGCCTCGGTCTGCGAAGTGAACACACCATGCCGGGTCTGCCCGACATTGGTGTTCAACACCCGCAAGCCACCGAGCAACACGGTCATCTCCGGCGCGGTGAGGGTCAGCAGTTGTGCCTTGTCGATCAGCAGCGCCTCGGCCGAAACGGTGTATTTGCCTTTGCTGTAGTTGCGGAAACCATCGGCAATCGGTTCAAGGAAACCGAACGAGTCGACATCGGTTTGCTCTTGCGAAGCATCCGTACGCCCCGGATTGAACGGCACGGAGACGGAGTGCCCGGCGTTTTTCGCTGCTTGCTCAATCCCGGCATTCCCAGCCAACACGATCAGGTCTGCCAGCGAGACTTTCTTGCCCGCGCCGCCGCCATTGAACTCGCTCTGAATGCTCTCAAGGGTTTGCAGCACTTTGGCCAGTTGCTCAGGCTGGTTGGCTTGCCAGAACTTCTGCGGCGCCAGACGCAAACGACCACCGTTGGCGCCGCCACGCTTGTCTGAACCGCGGAACGTCGAGAGTGCCGCCCAGGCGGTGGAGACCAGTTGCGACACCGACAGGCCCGAGGCAAGCACTTTGCTTTTCAGCGCAGCCGCGTCGCTGTCGTCGATCAGTGGGTGCGTGGCATCCGGAATCGGATCCTGCCACAGCAGTTCTTCGTTCGGCAGTTCCGGGCCCAGGTAACGAGACAACGGACCCATGTCGCGGTGGATCAGTTTGTACCAGGCGCGGGCAAAGGCGTCGGCCAGTTGATCCGGGTTGGCGAGGAAGCGCCGCGAGATCTGCTCGTAGGCCGGATCGAAACGCAGCGCCAGGTCGGAGGTGAGCATGGTCGGCGAAAGCTTTTTGCTCGGATCATGGGCGTGGGGAACGGTGCCGGCACCGGCGCCGTTTTTCGGAATCCACTGGTGGGCACCGGCCGGGCTTTTGGTCAATTCCCACTCGAAGCCGAACAAGTTCTCCAGGTAGTTGTTGCTCCACTTCGTCGGCGTGGTGGTCCAGGTTACTTCGAGGCCGCTGGTGATGGTGTCGCCACCCTTGCCGGTTCCGAACGCGTTGCGCCAGCCGAGGCCTTGTTCTTCGAGGCCGGCCGCTTCCGGCTCAGGCCCGACGTTATCGGCAGGGCCGGCGCCGTGGGTTTTCCCGAAGGCGTGACCGCCCGCGATCAACGCCACGGTTTCTTCATCGTTCATGGCCATGCGGCCAAAGGTTTCGCGGATGTCATGGGCCGACGCGACCGGGTCCGGATTGCCTTCCGGACCTTCCGGGTTCACGTAGATCAGGCCCATCTGCACTGCAGCGAGGGGATTTTCCAGATTGCGTTCGCCCTGATCGGTGCGGCTCTCTTCTTTGCCGTGCAGATCCGGCTCGGCGACCAGCGTGCCGTCACCGGGCTCCTGCATGGCTGACTTGTCTTTGCCGTAACGGCTGTCGCCACCGAGCCACTCGTGCTCGGAACCCCAATAGACATCTTCGTCCGGCTCCCATACATCGGGGCGGCCACCGGAGAAGCCGAAGGTTTTGAAGCCCATGGATTCCAGCGCGACGTTACCGGTCAAAACGATCAGGTCGGCCCAGGAAATATTGCGTCCGTATTTCTGTTTGATCGGCCACAGCAGGCGGCGGGCCTTGTCGAGGCTGACGTTGTCCGGCCAGCTGTTCAGCGGCGCAAAACGTTGCTGGCCGGAGCCGGCGCCACCACGGCCATCGGCGGTGCGATAGGTCCCGGCGCTGTGCCAGGCCATGCGGATGAAGAGGGGGCCGTAGTGGCCAAAGTCGGCCGGCCACCAGTCCTGGGAGTCGGTCATCAGCGCATTGAGGTCTTGTTTCAGGGCTTGAAAGTCGAGGCTCTTGAAGGCTTTGGCGTAGTCGAAATCCTTGCCCAGCGGGTCGGACTTGGGCGAATGCTGGCTGAGAATTTTCAGGTTGAGTTGATTCGGCCACCAGTCACGGTTCGTCGTACCACCACCGGCGGCGTGGTTGAACGGGCATTTCGATTCGTTTGCCATGTTCGGGTCCTTATCAGGTCTGCTACGGCCGGCTCGTGCCGACTTCGGACTAGTAAGGCTAGACCCGACTTGGAGAGTCAGCTAATAGGCCGACTATTGGGTGCTGATAGGTAAAGTCTTTCAGAATCCTATGGTCTTAATAACCAGTTTTTTATTCCCTAATACTCAAAAAGACTGTCATTTATGACAGTTGTTGTCGCCTCGGAGTTGGCTTAAGTTGAGGTTGCAAGATTAATTGTATCTTGCTTTAAATTCGAATATTGGAAGGGTGGTGAGTTATGCATACAATTAATGATTTGAGGATTGATGGGGATCTACATGGGGACTTTGAAGCTTTCGTTGATGGAAAAATGTTTTACTCTGACGCTGGCTATTATAAAGAGTGGCCAGGACACTTTTTTATTGGCGGGACAAGTAACGAGAACTTCGTGATTTTTTCGGTCCCAACCTCTTTAGTTGGTGATGGTCCTCATGATGTGGAACTTTACGATTCACCTGGAATGGTAAAATGGGAAGTAGGCATCAATAGTGAAAGAAGCGACGTAAAAGCTGGTTCGACGACCGTTACATTTGCAAATGATCGAAATAATGCGAAAGGAACGTTTGATTTTGTTTTGGAGAACGGTAAGAAAGTTACAGGAGCTTATCTTCTGTTTATGCGCTGAGGTGCTGCGGGGCCTAAAAGCCCCGCTTTTTTTAAGGTGTGGGTTGAATGTATGTGAACGTGGGAGCGTTCTTGATTATTTCATGTAGGGTTTCAGTTTAATCTTTCCCATCTATCAGCTGGACTGTGCAGCGTCATCCTCAGGCATCTCATCCAATATATCATCCTGCCCCGGCAACTCAGTAATCACACTGAAATCCGTCACTTCAACCGCACCCAATCCATACCCCAGCAAATGGAAAGAAAACGCTTTGCGCTCTTGCGGGTTGTCGAAGCTGAAGTTCATTTCCAGTGGCTGCTCGGCAGTTGCGACCATCTCTTGCGGCAGACCGATCTGCACGTCCTGTTCAAACTCCTTGGCCTTGAGCTGAATGTACGCCGCCTGCTGCGGATCGACTGAACGGACGGTCAGTCGCACGCGGGTGTGCGAGCCTTTGGGCATTTCCAGGTACTGCGCGCCGATCAGATTGTCGGCCCAGTCATCCTTGATCTGCGCTTGCAGCGGGATGACGTTGGTGCTGCCGAACTGATAGCGATGATTGAGCGGTGTACGCAGCAGCGACAGATCGAGGGCATTGGCGCGAGCAGCGATCTGCCGGGCCGGGTGGCCGCTGTAGTTGCCTTTATAGGTGGCGCTTTCGGCGATGAAGCCGGCGCTTTCGTAATAGCGGCAGCGACGCGGCATGTCGCACTCGGAGAAGATCCCCTGACCGTTGTGATAACGCAGCTTGCCGTTGGTGAACGACATGATTTCGCGGCCGCTGTCATAGTCGCGAAACAGCGAACGACCGCTTAGCGCGGAAGGCACCGGCAAGTCGAAATAGTCGAGGATCGAGGTGCTCAGATCGACGTGGCCATACACGCCTTTGTTCAGTCGTGGCAGTTGTTCTTGTTCCGGCGCCAGGGTCAGATTGAAGCCCCACGACGAGGCCAGTCGTACGCCATCGATACCGTGGGATTCGTCGGAAGTGATCACCACCAGCGTGTCTTTCAGAACGCCTTGGCGTTCGAGGCCGCTGAGGAACTGCTCCAGCGCATCGTCGAGATAACCGACGGCGGCTTGTTTCGGCGTTTCGTAGCGCTCCAGGTATTCCTCGGGCGCGGAGTAGGGCTGATGGGTGCCGACGGTCAGCAATGTCAGCATCCAAGGCTTTTTCTGCTTTTTCAGTTGGCCGACATAATCCAGCGCGCCTTCGAAAAACGCCTTGTCATCCTTGCCCCACGGGAATTCCAGATAGTTGCTGTTGCTGAACCATTCCAGACCATGAGTCGCATCGAAACCGATGTGCGGCATGATCTTGTCTTTGGCCATGAAGCGCAGCCCGGCACCTTGCAGATAGTGCGTGCTGAAGCCGTGTTCCCGCAGTTGCGCCGGCAGGCAGGCCTGATTGCGCTCGTTGAGGGTGAGCATTTCCACGCCTTTGGGCGTGCCGTTGTTGAGTTTGTCGTAATCGCCGCAGAGCATCGCGTACAGACCGCGAATGGTCTGGTGCGTGTGCAGCACGTAATCCGGAGTGTTCATGCCGCGCTCGGCCCAGCGGCTGAGGTTGGGCATCAGGTCTTCCTGATAATGGCTGCCGATCGCCTCGCGGTTGGCGCGAATGTAGGCACCGGGAATGCCTTCCAGGGCGATGATCAGCACGTTGCGCGCTTGCCCCGGGGCGGCCAGCAGTTTCTGCCCGTTGAGGTCGACGTCGGTGAGCCCGGCCATGGCCGGCGCGGGTTCCTCGATATCACCGTCCAGCCATTCCTCGCCCCGAATCTGCAGATCGGCGACCTCGGTGGCCAGCAACTGGTGCGGCAGGTTGTACTGGCGCCACGGATCCGCTTCGCTCGGCCACAGGTTCTGCGCGCCCCAGTGCGCGGCGAACAACACCAGCGGTGCGCTCCACACCGCGCGGGGCAGGGGCGGACGCGGCATGCCACGGCCGGCAAACCGGGTCAGTAGCCAGAACAGCAGGGCCAATAGCAAAGCGATGCCCAGCGCAGGGTGGGCCAACCCGCCACCGGTGGAGTTCTCGACGAACTGCGGATCGATCAGATAATGAATATCGGAAGGCGTCGGCAGACGACCGACGGCGCTGACCAGTTCAGCGGTCGCCACCGCCAGCAATCCCCAGAACAGCAACACCGGCAGGGCCAGCCACCACGCCCGGCGATGCAGCAACACCACCAACAAGCTGCCAATGGCCAGATCCGACAAATAGCCCAATGGAGCCGACCAGCCGAGGGCCGCACGCAGGCACACCGGCACCACCAGCACGAGAAAGATCAACGAAAAGAGGCGGGCATACGGCTGCCGCAACCGGTTAAAAAGAGCGCTCACAAAAAAAGACCTTCCAGCCATTAAATCGTCATAAAAGTGTGCGCGATGATACCAAGGGTGAGCTGTCTGATCGCCCTTTTAAACGCTCGGGTGATGCGTTGGTGCGCGGGCTTTCGAAGGTGATGGCGCGTCTGCAGCCCTGACCGGCCCTCGGGTCACACGGCAATCGGCGATATTGAGGCTGGTAGATTTATTGTTTCAGGCTGTTTAACCCTTCGAGCCGCCACCGAATTCCAATGTAGGAACTGCGGCACGCTGCGATCTTTTGATCTTGTTATCGGAACCCGGAATCAAAAGCTCTCATCCTCATTCCGCTCAACAACCCGTGCTATCGATATGCGATAAAGATATTTAATTTATGTTTTTTATATCTATAAAGTCAGGCCTTTCAGCAAACCACCCCATGCTGCGAGGTTGTCATGGCCACACCGTTCAAACGTTCCGCACTGACTCTGTTGGCCGCTTCTCTGGCCGCGAGTGCGTTGTTCAGCACCGGCGCTCAGGCCGAAGGCAAGATCAGCATCGCCCAGCAATTCGGTATCGGTTATTTGATCCTCGATGTGGTACGCGACCAGAATCTCATCGAAAAACACGGCAAGGCGCAGGGCCTCGACATCAAGGTCGACTGGAACAGCATCTCTGGCGCCACGGCGATGAACGAAGCGCTGCTCACCGGATCGCTCGACGTGGTGTCTGCCGGTGTCCCGCCGATGCTCACCGTGTGGGATCGCACCAAGGGCAAACAGAACGTCAAAGCCATCGCCGCACTGGGCTCGATGCCCAACTATTTGCTGACCAACAACCCGAACATCAAGACGCTCAAGGACTTCACCGACAAGGATCGGATTGCCGTGCCGGCTGCCGGCGTGGGCTTCCAGTCACGCACCTTGCAGATCGAAACCGCCAAGGAGTTCGGCGACGCGCAATACAAGAAATTCGACGATATCTCAGTCAGCCTGCCGCACCCCGATGCCACTGCCGCGCTGATTGCCGGCGGTTCGGAGATTAACTCGCACTTCTCCAGTCCGCCGTTTCAGTACCAGGCCCTGCAGAACCCCAACGTGCACAAAGTGCTGAGTTCCTACGACGTGCTCGGCGGCCAGGCGACATTCAACGTGCTGTACACCACGGAAAAATTCCACGACGAAAACCCGAAAACCTACAAGGCGTTCTACGACGCGTTGGCCGAGGCCGAGAAGATTATCAAGGCTGATAAGCCGGCAGCGGCTCAGGCGTACATTCGTGTCGAGCAGTCGAAGTTGCCGCTGGCTCTGGTCGAGCAAATCGTCAAGGACCCGGAAATCGATTTCACCGTGGTGCCGCAGCGCACCTTTATCTACGCCGAAAAATTGCAGGAGCTGGGCGTGCTGAAGAACAAGGCCGACAGCTGGAAGGATTACTTCTTTGAAGAGGCGCATGGTGGCGCGGGGAGCTAAGTGGGCGATTAATAATGAGGGGGCGGGGCGTTCTGGACAGGGAGATGGCCACTTAGTAGCATTCGCGGTCTATGGATTTCTATCCCGAACGTTGACGGGCAGCGAGAAAATGAGCGGAACCCACATCAGCCATGCAAACATTCACCCGCGGCACCATCGTCGTCGAGTTCGCTGATTTCAGCGGTCTGATGGTTCGTCATGAGCACGGATTGAGCGCTGACGGTATTCGTCAGGATCGTTATTGGGTACGGACACCGGACGGCGAAATGCCGCTGGATGTCTACGGTAAAAAATTGCAGGTCAATCGAGGGGACAAGATTTCGGTGCTCTATGCTTGTCTGCCGGGTGGCGCGCTCAAGCGTGCGGTCTGCGTGTTCAATCACAACGATTCACAATTCACCGAGCTTTCGGACGCGAAGGGGCTGTATAGGGAAATGCTCCACGGCAGTGCGAGCCCCGTTCCGTTTCTGCTTTGCATCGCAACTTCAACGATGGCGTCCGGAGTTTTTGGCTGGTGGGGTGCGCCGACGGGTTTTGTTGTCTATTTCCTGCTCAAAGCCAAGGAGGCCAAGGGCAAGGCATTGTTGATCAATGATCTGGGCCTGCACATGGAAAAGCTGGGCAAGCGTTACGTGCGGGAAGACTCGCTTCGCAATGTCAGTCGATTGCTGGCGCGCAGTGTTTGAAAGGCCTGCATAGCCATAGGTCAGGGAAGTATTGATGAAAGCGTTTATTCGTGGGCGGACCCGTGTCCATTTTGAAGTCAGGCATGGGCAGGTTGTCAGCCGCAAGTCATTAAAGCTGCCCAAGGATCAGCGGGAAGAAGGTGACTGCTGGATCAGAACGAAGGAAAAAGACCCCATCTGCCTGAGCTTCGGCGTGGCTGATTTCAAAGTCCGAGAGGGGCATCGGTTATCAGTGTTTTATGCCTCGAATCCCGTCATGCACAGCCGGGTTGTTGTGTTGATACACAATCATGATCTGGGAACGAATGACTTTCCGATGCGAGGTGAATTGCTCTTTGATCATGTGATTGGTACCTCCATTTGGACGGAGTGGATAATACTTTCATTGTTGCCAGCGCTAGGCTTCTCGTTTTACTACGGAATTCAGTGTGTCGTTCCATCCCTGTTGTGTTGGGGGCTTGCGACGCTGCTACGATCAAGACGACGGGCGCGGGTGATTCCTGCACTCCACGCGCATATAGATACGCTGGGAAAAGTGGATGCGGCCCGGCACATGGTTGCCAGATCCATCTCGCGCGACGTTGAAACAGCGACGGCTTAGCATTCCGCCGCTTTTGGCATGCGTTGCCCATTAATGGCCCGTCGCTGCGTTTGCATTGGAATTGTTTTACGTGTGGGTGCAGGTCAGGTTTTACTGTCGTCGAAGATATCTTCCAATGGCATTTCGAATGCCCGGGCAATCTGAAAGGCCAGCGGCAGACTCGGGTCGTAGCGTTCGTTTTCTATAGCGTTGATCGTCTGACGCGACACGCTCAGGCGTTCAGCCAGATCGACCTGCGACCATTTGCGCTCGGCGCGCAACTCCTTGAGACGGTTTTTCATTGGTAACGGCGTCGCGCAATTTGCAGGCCGACAATCCACATCAGACCCATCACCGGCCACACGCACGTCCACGGAATGTGCGGAGCGCCGACGTTTTCCAGAAAACCGTAGCTGAACGTCAGCAGTGCCGAGGCGGCGAAGGCGAAGCCCAGCGCTTCGAACTGGATGCGCAGATGCATTTCGTCCATGCGCCGCATATTGCGCACGATGGCCCAGCACATCAGTCCCGCCGGAATGATCGGCGTCAGTGCGACAGCCGAGCGCAGCACGATGGGGGCGTCCATCAGGTATTGCGAGGCAATCAATGAAGCTGTCAGCACCAGCATGTAGATGATTAATGCAGCGCCCAATTCGAGGTAGTACCGGTTCATTATTCACTTCCTATGTAAAAGACCCTTTACATGGTCGCCGAAGACTTATCCGATGTAAAGCACGCTTTCCATCATGGCTGATAGCCTCGAACACACTCATGTCGGAGGATTTTCGCGTGGGTCTGCAGCTAAGGGTCACGCTTTCTGGACAGCGTAATAGCCACTCAGTAGCATTCGAGCCCAACGGATTATCCCTTCGCACGTCGTCCGACGTGGAACGCTCAAGGAATCGACATGCGCGACACCCCCATCGACCAAAAACGAACGATCGTGACCCAGGTCAACGGCGAGATTCGCTATGAAACCCAGATCAGTTTCAGCTCGATGTCGCTCGTCGATGGCGACATTCGTGTGCATCGTGCTGAAGGCAATCAGCTAGACATTCCGGTGGCCGGGGCGGACTTCGCTTGGCGCATTGATCTGGATGGGGTGCACAGAGTACCGGTGACGCAGGCAGCGGTTGAACCGGTTGAACCGGTGCGTGCTGATGACAGCTTGAAGTTGTTCACCTCGAAAACCGTGTGGATCACCCTCGGGCTGTGGTTCTTCGTCAGTTCGGTGTTCGGTTGGCTGGGGATTGTGGCGGCAGGCGGATATCTCGGTTACCAGTGGCGTGAGGTGGAAAAGCGCAAGGGACAGTTGGCCAAGGCGCCCGTAGAGAAAGCCGTGCCCCGTTCCGGCTCGGGGATGTCACGGGAAAGCGTGCGCAAGGCATTGGCCCGCAGGCGTTAATTCGGCACAGATCAAAAACAAAAAAGGGGCGGCCTGATCATCGATCAGGCCGCCCCTTTTTATTGCCGCTCAGTCAGATCAATGCATTTTGCTGTGATCGTGACCTTCCATGTTGGTCAGCGCGCGAACCGGCGCTTTGACTTCGATGGTCTCTTTCTCGCCTTTGGCGTTTTCCACGGTCAGGGTCAGCGGCACGCTGTCGCCTTCCTTGAGCTGACCGGTCAGGCCCATCAGCATCACGTGGTAGCCGTTCGGATCCAGCTTGACGGCTTTGCCGGCCGGCAGCTCGACGAACTTCACCGGGCCCATGCTCATGACGTCGTTCTTCATGGTCATTTCGTGGATCTGCACGTCTTTGGCCGCTGGCGTCGCGACGCTGAGCAACTTGCTGTCGCTGTCGGCGGTGAGGGTCATGAACGCGCCGCTGGCGGACTGGGTCGGCACGGTGGCACGCACCCAGGCGTCGTCGACTTTGGTCTGCGCCGAGACCTGCGAGGCCAGGCCAAGCAGGGACAGAGCGAGTAAGGCACGTTTGATGTGGTTCAAAACAGGTTGCATCAGCAAACCTCCATAACAGTAAGCAAATCTTCCGTGCATTGTTCTGCCGAAAGCGAGGTGGACAGACCCAGGCGCAAGCCGCCGTTGGAGTCGTAAACGTAACTGGTGGCGGTGTGCGAGATGGTGTATGTGTCGCCGGCCGGGACTTTCTCGTAGAACACGTCGAATTCCTTGGCCGTGGCCGCGGTTTCCTCAAGCGTGCCGTACAGCGCAACGAAAGTCGGATCGAAGGCTTTCATGTAGGCGTCGAGGATTTCCGGGGTATCGCGCTCGGGATCGAGGCTGATGAAAATCACCTGTAAACGATCGCCATCGGCGCCCATCAGTTTCTTGATTTTCGCCGCGCGGGCGAGGGTGGTCGGGCAGACTGCCGGGCACTGGGTGAAGCCGAAGAACACCATCGGCATCATGCCGCGAAAGCTCGACAGCGTCATGGTTTCGCCGTCGGTGTTCTTCAGTTTGAAGGTGCGCCCCATGATCTTGTTACTCAGATCCTTGCCGTACTTGTACGACAGTTGGCCGCGGGTGTCGCAGCCGGCGAGCAGGCCTAGCCCGAGCACGCCCATTCCCGCAAGCACCTTGCGGCGAGTCAACAAAGCCGTCATCTAATACCGCCTTTTGCAGCCCGTCAGTCGGCAGGACTGGCGGGGGGTTAACCGTAAAAGCGGCGCATGATACCAAACTGAGGGCAGAGGCCGGCCATGGATCGCCGCACGGCAGAGGATCGAGCGACAAAAGGTGTAAGAAAAAGTGACCACGGACTCACTGCAGCCGTGAATCCTCAGCGCTCCAGCCACCGCCCAGCGCGGTGTACAGATTGACCTCGGCGACCAGTTGCGCGAGGCGATCGGTGATCAGGCCTTGCTGCGAACTGAACAGCGAACGCTGGGCATCGAGGAACGTCAGGCTGCTGTCGACGCCATTCTGATAACGGTTCTGCGCCAGGTTGTAGTAGGTCTGCGTGGCCGCGACCAGATCGCGCTGCGCCTGCAATTGCTGCTGATACGTACTGCGTGCGGCGAGGCCGTCGGCGACTTCCTGAAACGCGGTCTGGATCGACTTTTCGTATTCGGCCACCGCCACGTCTTTCTGCAACTTCGAATAATCCAGACTCGCGCGCAGGCTGCCGGCATTGAAGATCGGCAGGCTGATCTGCGGCTGAAAGGTCCACGCGCCAGAGCCGCCAGCGAACAGTCCGGACAGGTCACGACTGGAGGTGCCGGCATTGGCCGTCAGGCTGACGCTGGGGAAAAACGCCGCCCGCGCTGCGCCGATATTGGCGTTGGCGGCCTTGAGTTTGTATTCGGCCTGGAGAATGTCCGGACGCCGTTGCAGCAGATCCGATGGCAAACCGGCCGGCAGTTGTTGCACCAGATCGCTGGCCAGCGGACGGCCGGGCAAGGCGTCCGGCACTGGCGCGCCGACCAGCAAGGTCAGGCTGTTGAGGTCCTGGGCGACTTGACGTTGATAGCGCGCCAGATTGGCCCGTGAGCTGTCGACGCTGGTCTTCGCTTGCGCCTGCTCCAGCGCTGACGATTTGCCGGCCTCGCGATTGCGCGTGGTCAGGTGCAGGCTCTGTTCATCGGCGGCAAGGGTGTCGCGGGTCAGTTCCAGTAGTTCCTGATCGGCGCGCCAGGTCAGGTAGGCGTTGGCGACGTTGGCGACCAGACTCAGCTCGGCACTGCGTCGCGCCTCTTCGGTCGAGAGCCAGGTCTGCAACGCCTGTTCGCTGAGGCTGCGCACTCGACCGAAGAAATCCAGCTCATAAGCGCTGATACCGAGGTTGACCGAGTACGTTGAGTTGATCAGCGCTTTGCCTTGGGTCACGCTCGGCGGCATGCGCTGGCGCAACTCGTTGGCATTAGCCGACACCGCCGGGAACAGGTCGGCGCGCTGAATGCGATATTGCGCCTGGAACGCTTCGACGTTGAGTGCCGCCACGCGCAGGTCGCGGTTGTTGACCAGCGCGCTTTCGATCAACTGTTGCAGCGCCGGGTCAGTGAACAGTGTGCGCCAGTCCTCGCTGCCCGTTGCAGTCTGCGTTGCTGCCGGATACTGCGCGGCGGTGGGGGAAGCGGGGCGCTGATACTCGGGAATCAATGAACAGCCGCCCATCAGCACCGCGATGGACAGCAGGGAAAGTCGCAACGTCAACATCGAACTGCCTCATGCATTAAAAGAGCGTTGTGCTCAGGCCCCGGCCATCCATTTCGCCAGACCATGGCGACCACTGACCCCTAGTTTGGCCGTGGCGCGTTTCAGGTACGTCTCGATCGAACTGTTCTTGACCCGCAGCTTTTCCGCCATTTGCGGCACGGTGCCGCCGGTCAACAGGCCCAGGCAGACTTCTTTCTCACGCACCGACAAGGCGATGTCGCTGATCGCCAGGCGCTCGTCGAACACCTGTGCCAGCGGCGCCTGGTCCAGTTCGGCCAAGGGCTGACGCGGTTGTCTGGCGAGGAGTTGCCGGCTGATCTGCGCGTGGCGTTCGATCAGTGGCAGCAAGGTGTCGGACAGGCGCTTGAGAAACGACAGCTCGGGCAGGGAAAACACCCGTTGGGTATGCGGTCGGTAAAACGAGATGACACAGCGGCGGTTGGACGTGCGCGAGACCAGATTGCATTGGTGGGCACTGTGTTGCGGATGGCGAGGCTGCAGCGAGGCCTTCAGTTGAATCAGCAGCGAGTCGTTCATCTCGATCATCTTCTGCAACAGCGGATGATCGTCGGGGCTTTCCAGCGGCTCGGCCGGTGCACAGGTCTGCGTCAGCCCGGCGCTGCCCAGCGGTTTGATATCGAGCACGCTGGCCTGACGCTCATCCAGCGTCCACTCACTGAGATCCACCCGATTGACCGGCACCAGCGTGTCGACCAACTGGAACATGTTCGTGGCGAAGTGATCATCGCCGGTGCTTGCAATCAGCTCACCCAGTTGCCAGTAGAAATGCGGGTTTTCCATATTGCGAATACTGCCGGTCAGATTCATATCCTTGTCATCCCTGGTTCAGAACCATCACTGAATCGTCTGCCGATTATGCAAAAGCCACCCACGCCGTCATTTCTCCTTGAACACGATCTGGAGCGGGATTTAAGCCTATGGATTTGTCCTACGTCTGTAGGGGAAAACAGGGACACAAAGTGCCACTATTTCTGATTGTTGGCGCCGGGGTTCTGACGCTGTTGAACACCGGCGTAACGACGAGCGTGACTGTTCAGTCACGCTCAAGCCCCGGAAAACCGGGCGATGGTGAAATGTGATCGGCAGCGCTCGGGCAAATGGCGGCGCTGGTATGTGGTTTTTTTCCTACAAGCTTTTCAGTATTTCCTCTCAGAACTTTTAGACAGAGCCCGCGATAAACACGCCCGCAACGTCAGACAGGCGCTTACGAGTCTAGTGATTGTCCGGGTTTCAGGTGTCATGTCGGTGGCGGGGCCGATGCTTGAATACCGGCAAAATTTCATGAGAAGGATCTTATGCAGCCTACTTCTGCCAACGTGGCGGACGATCCGTCCGTGCCTGTCGAGACATTCGCGCTGACCGCCGCGCAACGGGATATCTGGCTGGACCAACTGAGCCGCGGAGATTCGCCGCTGTATAACATTGGTGGATATGTCGAACTGACCGGGCCGCTGGATCCGGCATTGCTGCAATCGGCACTTGAATATCTGATTGAAGCCAATGATGCCTTGCGCATTGTTCTGCGATCGGACGTTGGTCACGACGGGCTGCCGTTGCAAGGGTTTGCCCAGGCGTTGCCGGTGGCCATGCCGCTGCATGATGTCAGCAGCCAACCTGATCCACAGTCGGCTGCCCGGACACTGGTCGAAGCGCAAATGGCGCAGGCCTTTGTGTTGAGCGGGCAAGCGTTGTTCCGCTTCAGTCTGATTCGCCTCGATCGCCATCGCCACTGGTTGGCGGCCCAGGCTCATCACTTGATCATCGATGGCTGGGCATTCGCGCTGCTGTTCAAGTCGGTGGGCGAGATCTACAGCGCGTTGTGCCGTGGCGAGCATCCGCGCAGGGCGGCACCGTCCTATGTCGGCTTTATCGAAGATGACGCGCGCTACCATCAGTCACCTCGCTACGAGCGCGATCAGCGCTACTGGCTGGACAAGTACCGCCGCTTGCCCGAACCGTTGTTGACCCCCCGTCATCGCGAATTTCTTGACGCTGAAGCAGCGCCAAGTCGCATCCACGTCGAGGCTTTTCCAGCGGTGCTGCACGAGCGCATGAAAGACTGCGCGCGACGATTCGGTGGCTCGGCCTTTCATGTGTTGCTGGCGGCGCTGCATGTGTATTTCAGTCGTACCGCCCAACGTGATGAGTGGGTGGTCGGCTTGCCGATTCTCAATCGCTCCGGTGCCCGCTTCAAAAGCACCTTGGGCTTGTTCACCCAGGTCAGTGCGATGCGCATGGGTTTTGGCCGGGCGCTGTCATTTGGCGAATTGATCAAGGCGATCGGCGATAGCCTGAAACAGGATTTTCGCCATCAACGCTACCCGCTGAGCGAGATGAACCGCGCGCTGGGCCTGTTGCGTGAAGACCGTGCGCAACTGTTCGAGCTGTCGGTGTCCTACGAACAGGACGACCATGATTACCGTTACGGTGAGGCGTCGGGACACTCGGTCAAGGTCTCCAACCAGCACGAGGCGACACCGCTGGCCCTTCACCTGCGCAGCAACCGTTACAACGACAAGGCCTGGCTGCATCTGGTGTACTCGCCGGCCTATTTCACGGCAGACGAGATGGCGTCGTTGACCGAGCGCTTGTTGCTGATACTGGAGCAGGGTCTGGAATGTCCGGAACTGGCGATCGCCGATTTCAACCTCAATAGCCCGGCAGAGTTGGCCCTGCTCGATGAGTGGAACGACACCCGCGTCAGTTATCCGCAAGGCCCACTGATTCATCAGCGATTCGTATCCCGAGTGGCCGAACAACCGGACGCCGTGGTCGCGACGTATCAGGGACGAACCCTGAGCTATGCCGAACTGAACCAGCAAGCCAATGCGCTGGCCCATCATCTGCTGGGCCTCGGTGTGCGGCCGGATGACCGGGTGGCGATCGTCGCGCGCAGGAGCCTGGAGACGCTGGTCGGGCTGCTGGCGATTCTCAAGGCTGGTGCTGCTTATGTGCCGATTGACCCGGTGCATCCGCCCGAGCGCCTGAGTTATTTGCTCGGCGACAGTGCTCCGGTCGCGCTGCTGACGCAAAGTGATTTGCGTGATCGCTTGCCCGCCACAGCGCTGCCAGTGATCGAGCTTGATCGCCGAGAATGGTCGCTCGACAACACGACCGATCCTGACCTGCCGGGGTTGGCCACGAACAACCTCGCTTATGTGATTTACACCTCAGGTTCAACCGGCTTGCCCAAAGGCGTGATGGTCGAACACCGCACGTTGGGCAATCTGGTCGACTGGCATTGCGCGGCATTCGGACTCGCTCCCGGGCAGCACACCTCGAGTCTGGCCGGCTTCGGTTTTGACGCGATGGCGTGGGAGGTCTGGCCGGCGTTGTGTGCCGGGGCGACGCTGCATTTGTCACCCGCGAGCGAAGGCAACGAAGACATCGACGCGCTGCTCGCCTGGTGGCGGGCGCAGCCGTTGGATGTCAGCTTCCTGCCAACGCCGATTGCCGAATATGCCTTCAGTAAGCAACTCGATCACCCGACCTTGCGCACCTTGCTGATCGGCGGCGATCGTCTGCGCCAGTTCAACCGTGCGCAGTCTTTTGCGGTGGTCAACAACTATGGCCCGACCGAAGCCACGGTGGTCGCCACGTCGGGGTTGATCACACCGGGGCTGGCGTTGCACATCGGCAAACCCGTGAGCAATGCCACGGCGTATTTGCTCGATGATCAGCTGCGTCCGGTGCCGATCGGCATCATCGGTGAGCTGTATGTCGGCGGCGCCGGGGTTGCCCGGGGTTACCTGAATCGTCCGGATCTGACGGCCGAACGCTTCCTCGACGACCCGTTCAGTGAACAGCCGGATGCGCGTATGTATCGCACCGGCGATCTCGCCCGCTGGCGCGCCGACGGCAATCTTGAGTACATCGGTCGCAACGATGACCAAGTGAAAGTCCGTGGCGTGCGTGTCGAACTGGGCGAAATCGAAGCGGCACTCGCCAGCCATGACGCGGTGCAGGAAGCCGTGGTGCTGGTGCGTGACGGTCAGCTGTTGGCATGGTTCACCGAGCATGAGGCGCTGGATATCCTGCAACTGCACGCGCACCTGACCTCGCGCTTGCCGTCCGCCCTGTTGCCGGCGGCTTACGTGCGCTTGGCGACGTTGCCACTGACCGCCAACGGCAAACTCGATCGCCAGGCCTTGCCAGCACCGGGACCGGAGGCGTTGATCCGTCGCGAATACGAGGCGCCACAAGGTGACGTCGAAATCGCCCTGGCGCAGATCTGGGCCGAGGTCTTGCAGGTTGAACGGGTAGGGCGTCACGACCACTTCTTTGAGCTGGGCGGGCACTCGTTGTTGGCCGTCGGCCTGATCGAACGCATGCGCCAGATCGGCATGAGCAGCGACGTTCGCGTGCTGTTCAGCCAGCCGACACTGGCGGCGCTGGCAGCGGCGGAGGGCAGCGGCCGCGAAGTCGAGGTGCCGGTCAACCGCATTGCCGCCGATTGCACGCACATCACCCCTGAACTGCTGCCGCTGGTGCAGCTGGATCAGGCAATGATCGAGCGCATCGTTGCGACGGTGCCGGGTGGTGCCGCCAATGTGCAGGACATCTACCCGTTGGCGCCGTTGCAGGAAGGCATTCTCTATCACCACATCACCGCCGCGCAGGGCGATCCGTACCTGCTGCAATCGCTGCTGGCGTTCGACAGCCTTGAACGGGTCGAGGCCTTCGCTGCAGCATTGCGTCAGGTCATGGCGCGGCACGACATCCTGCGTACGGCGGTGGTCTGGGAGGGGCTGACGTCACCGGTGCAAGTGGTCTGGCGCGAGGCCGTTTTGCCGGTGCAAGAGGTTGAACTTGATCCTGCCCACGGCGCGATCATCGATCAATTACACCAGCGCTTCGATGCGCGGCGCTATCGCCTCGACGTCAGTCAGGCGCCGCTGCTGCGCCTGATGGTTGCCCGTGATCTGACGCATAACCGAGTGGTCGGCATTTTGCTGTTCCACCATCTGGCGATGGATCACATTGCGCTGGAAGCGATGCGCGAAGAAATCCACGCCTGCCTGTCCGGGAGCGCTGAACCGCTGGCGGCGCCGGTGCCTTATCGCAACTATGTGGCGCAGACGCGACTGGGTGTCAGTGAACAAGAGCATGAAGCGTTTTTCCGGCAGATGCTCGGCGACATCGAAGAGCCGACCTTGCCGTTCGCTTTGCAGAATGTGCAGGGTGATGGCAGCAACATCGAAGAAGCCGAGCAAACCCTGGCGCCTGAGCTCTATCCGCGCCTGCAGCAGCAGGCACGTCTGGCCGGCGTCAGCGTCGCCAGCCTGATCCACCTCGCCTGGGCGCAAGTATTGGCGGCGACATCCGGCCAGCACAGCGTGGTGTTCGGCACGGTGTTGATGGGGCGCATGCAGGGCGGCGCGGGTGCCGACCGGGCGCTGGGGGTGTTCATCAACACCTTGCCGCTGCGCGTCGATGTCGGCGAAGGCGCGCGCGCGGCGGTGAAGTCCACCCATGCCCGCCTGACCGCGTTGCTTGCCCATGAGCACGCTTCTTTGGCGCTGGCTCAGCGTTGCAGTGGCGTCGCTGCGCCGGCGCCGCTGTTCAGTGCCTTGCTCAACTATCGGCACAGCGATGATGTCGAGCAAAAAACCTCCCGGCAAACGTGGCAAGGCATCGAGACCCTGGCCAGCGAGGAACGCACCAATTACCCGTTTACCCTAAGCGTCGACGATCTCGGCACAGGCTTGCGTCTGACCACCCGAACCGTGTCGAGCATTGGCGCGCAGCGGATTGGCGGCTACGTGCAAGCGGCCATCAGCGGCTTGATCGAGGCGCTGGAAACCACGCCGCAACGACCGTTGAACAGTCTGCCGTTGTTGCCGCAAGAAGAACTGCAACGGCTGCTGATCGAGTGCAACGATAAGGCAGTCGATTGCCCGATGGATCAGCCGCTGCAGGCGCTGTTCGAACAACAGGTGCAGCGCAAACCGGATGCCATCGCCGTGCAGTTCGCCGAGCAGCGCCTGACCTATCGCGAGCTGAACGAGCAGGCCAACCGCTTGGCCCATCATCTGCGCGGACACGGCGTGCAGCCGGATTCGCGGGTTGCGATCTGCGTTGAGCGCGGGCCGGAACTGGTGATCGGTCTGCTGGGCATTCTCAAGGCTGGCGGTGCTTATGTGCCGCTCGATCCGGATTATCCGCTGCAACGCCTCAACTACATGTTGCAGGACAGCGCGCCGGTTGCGCTGCTGGTGCACGCCGCGACGCGCGATCTGCTTGGCGAACCCGGCGTGCCGCTGATCGATCTCGACCTCGGCGTCTGGCAGGAGGCGCCGCACGACAATCCGCAGGTTCCGGGTCTCGGCGCGTTGAACCTGGCCTACATGATCTACACCTCCGGCTCCACCGGTACGCCGAAGGGCGTGATGATCGAGCACCGCAGTGCCTGCAACATGGTGCACTGGGGCTCGCAGTTGTCGCCGCCGACTGAAACCGGCGCGTTGCTGCAAAAGGCCCCGTACAGTTTCGACAGTTCGGTGTGGGAGATCTTCTGGCCGCTGTGCTCGGGCATGCGCCTAGTGCTGGCGCGGGCCGACGGTAATCGCGATTCGGCTTATGTCACGCAAGTGATCCGCGAACAGAACATTACCGTGGTCAAGTTCGTGCCGGCCTTGTTGCAGCAGTTCATCGAGCAGGACGATGTCAGCCAGTGCACCAGCCTCACCGACGTGCTTAACGGTGGCGGCGAGTTGACCGTCGCCCTGGCCCGGCAAGTGCGCGAGCGCCTGCCGTGGGTGCGTCTGCACAACGTCTATGGGCCGACCGAAACCACGGTCGACAGCAGCGGTTGGACGCTGGAGCCCGGCGAGCCGGTGCCGCCGACGCTGGTGCCGATCGGCAAGGCGCTGAGCAACACGCGGCTGTATGTCCTCGATGGCTGCGATCAACCGGTGCCGATTGGCGTCAGTGGGCATTTGCATATTGGTGGAGTGGGCGTTGCGCGCGGCTATCTGGGACTGGCGCAATTGCAGGCCGAACGCTTTATCGACAGCCCGTTCGTGACCGGTGATCGCTTGTATCGCACCGGTGATCTGGTGCGCTACGGCGCCGATGGCAACCTCGAATTCCTCGGTCGCAACGACTTTCAGGTCAAGTTGCGCGGGGTTCGTCTTGAGCTGGGCGAGATTGAAGCGCGCCTGCTGGAACATCCGGCGATCCGTGAGGCAGTGGTGCTGGTGCGCGATGAGCGGCTGGTGGCTTATTACACCCTGCGTACCGAGCTGACGGCGCCGACGCTTGAAGCATTGCGCGCGCATGTATTGGCGCAGCTACCGGAGTTCATGGTGCCCGGTGCCTATGTGATGCTGGCGGCGCTGCCCCTGACCCCCAACGACAAAGTCGATCGCAAGGCGTTGCCGGAACCGGGGGCGGAAGCGCTGCTCAGCCGTCCTTACGAGGCACCCGAAGGTGACGTGGAAAGTGCTTTGGCGCAGATCTGGGCGCAGGTGCTCAAGGTCGAGCAGGTAGGCCGGCACGACAACTTCTTCGAGCTGGGCGGGCATTCGCTGCTGGCGGTCAGTCTGGTCGCGCGCATGCGTCTGGCCGGGCTGCATGTCGACGCGCGGACGCTGTTCAGCCAGCCGACACTGGCGGCGCTGGCGGCACAGACCTCGCGACAGGCCACGCACGTCGAGATCGCCCAGACCACCATCCCCAACCTCAACCGCAAACGCCGCCTCTGACGGCGAACACAATCCCTGTAGGAGTGAGCCTGCTCGCGATTGCGGTGGGTCAGTCACGAACATATTGCCTGACCTGACACCATCGCGAGCAGGCTCACTCCTACAGGGGAGGTTGTGTGGCCCCTGTCCGGTATGGCTTGTCCCCGCTTCCCATGTCAGACACCCACGCCCCGATGTTTTAGTTTTTCCAGGCTGCGCGCCGCGTGCACGGACTCGCTGCTGCGCGCTCCTTTTTTCCGTATTTACAGCAGGTTACCTCATGCATTTCAGCGAACTGATGGCTGCCATTTCCACCCATGCGATCCGCCTTCAACAGGAAGATGAAGACCTGGTCATTCTGGGCAGCGACGACGCGCTGGATGACGCGTTGTGGGACAGCCTCGCGGCGCACAAGGCGCAACTGCTGGAGCTGGTTGCCCAACACGGCGGTGACTGGCTGAGCCCGGCCTTTCGCATTACCCCGGACATGCTGCCGCTGGTGACGCTGAATCAGCACACCCTCGACCGCATCGTCGCCACGGTGCCTGGCGGCGCCGCCAACGTGCAGGACATTTATCCGTTGTCCGCGTTGCAGGAGGGCATGCTCTATCACCACCTCTCGGCGGCTGCTGGCGACCCCTATATCTCGCAGGCGCGCTTCGTGTTCGACAGCCAGCAACGGCTGGACGCGTTCGCCGAGGCGCTGCGCTGGGTGGTCAAGCGCCACGACATCCTGCGCACCTCGTTCGTCTGGGAATACCTCGACGAAGCGGTGCAAGTGGTCTGGCGCGAGGCGCCGCTGCTGTGTAAGGAAATCAATGTCGACAGTGGCGCCGACGTGCTCACGCAGTTGCTCGAACGCCATGACCCGCAGCACTTCCGCCTCGACATGCAACAAGCGCCGCTGCTGCGCATGGTCTATGCGCAGGACCCTGCCCAGGGCCGCGTGGTCGCGCTGTTGCTGTTTCATCACATGATCATGGATCACGTGGCGCTGGATGTGCTGCGTCGGGAAATCCAGGCCTGTCTGCTCGGGCAGACTGCGCAAGTACCGGCGGCGGTGCCGTATCGCGATCACTTGGCCAAGGCACGCGGTGCCGGCAATGAGCAGGCGCAGGAAGCGTTTTTCCGCGAGATGCTTGCCGATATCGACGAGCCGACGCTGCCGTGTGGTTTGCAGGATGTGCAGGGTGACGGCCACGCCATCGAGGAAGCCTCGCTGATGCTCGACAGCGGCTTGAGCCGGCAGTTGCGCGAGCAGGCGCGGCAGCTCGGCGTGAGCGTTGCGAGCCTGACGCATCTGGCGCTGGCGCGGGTGTTGGGGCAATTGTCCGGGCGCACGGCGGTGGTGTTTGGCACCGTGCTGCTGGGGCGGATGGACGCGGGCGAGGGTGGCGAGCAGGCGTTGGGCATGTTCATCAACACCTTGCCGCTGCGCGTTGATGTCGGCGCGCAAAACGTGCGTGCCGGCGTGCGCACGACCCATCAGCGTCTGACGGCGTTGCTGGCGCATGAGCAAGCTTCGCTGGCGTTGGCGCAACGCTGCAGCGCCGTCGCGGTACCGACGCCGTTGTTCAGCGCGATCCTCAACTACCGGCACAGCAGCGTCGAAGAAGTCGCTGACGTGGTCGACATTGCCCCCGGTGTGCAGGTGCTCGGCGCCCGTGAGCGCACCAACTATCCGCTGACCATCAATATCGATGACCTTGGTGTGGATTTGCGCATCACTGCGTTGGCGGATGCGGCACTCGGCGCCGAGCGCATTGCCGCGTACCTGAACACGGCGCTGGAAAGTCTGGCGGCGGCCCTGCAATCCAGCGCCGATGTGGCGCTGCAAGAACTGAAAATTCTCCCCGCCAGCGAACGCGAACACCTGCTGCACGGCAGCAATTTGCCGCTGACGCAGTTCCCCGACACCCCGCTGATCCATCAGCAATTCGAAGCACATGCGCAGGCCCGACCTGATGCCACGGCGCTGATCTTCGAAGGGCAAACACTCAGCTACGGCGAGCTCAACCGTCGCGCCAATCAGCTCGCCCACCATTTGCTGGCGCTGAACATTCGTCCCGATGACCGCGTGGCCATCTGCGTCGAGCGCAGCCCGCAAATGATCATCGGTCTGCTTGGCGTGCTCAAGGCTGGTGCCGGTTATGTGCCGATCGATCCGGCCTATCCGCTCGACAGAATCAGTTTCACCTTGCAGGACAGCGCCCCGGCAGCGCTGCTGATGCAGGCGGCGACCCGCGATCGCGTGGCCGCTCTCGAGGTGCCGCAGATCGATCTCGACAGCGCTCACCTCACGGCCAAACTCGACAGTAATCCGCAGATCCCCGAGCTGATTCCGGCGCATCTGGCGTACGTGATCTACACCTCGGGCTCCACCGGTTTGCCCAAAGGCGTGATGGTCGAGCACCGCAACGTGGCGCGGCTGTTTTCTGCCACCCAGGACTGGTTCCAGTTCAACCAGCAAGACATCGGGGTGCTGTTCCATTCCTTCGCGTTCGACTTCTCGGTCTGGGAAATCTGGGCCGCGCTGGCGTTCGGCGGGCAATTGCTGCTGGTCCCGCAAGCCGTCAGCCGCTCGCCGGACGACTGCTATGCACTGCTCTGCGAAACCGGTGTGACCGTGCTCAACCAGACGCCGAGCGCATTCCGCCAACTGATCGCCGCCCAGGGCCGCAGCACCTTGCAGCATTCCTTGCGGGAAGTGGTTTTCGGCGGCGAAGCGCTGGAGCCCGGGCTGCTCAAGCCGTGGTACGCGCGGGTCGGCAATGCCGGAACGCGGTTGGTGAACATGTATGGCATCACCGAAACCACGGTGCACGTGACGTATCGGCCGTTGCAGGCCGCCGACGCGCAGTTGCTCGGCGTCAGCCCGATTGGCGTGCGCATTCCCGACCTGCAACTGTATGTCCTCAATGCTCAGCGTGAACCGGTCCCGGTCGGTGTGATTGGCGAGTTGTACGTCGGCGGCGCCGGCGTGGCGCGCGGTTATCTGAATCGCGAAGCGCTGACGGCCGAACGTTTTATCAATGATCCGTTTGGTGCAAACGCCGAGGCGCGGTTGTATAAAACCGGCGACCTTGCGCGTTGGGCGGCGGACGGCAGCCTCGAATACCTCGGCCGCAATGACGATCAGGTGAAAATTCGCGGTTTCCGCATTGAGCTGGGTGAAATCGAAGCGCGCCTGTCTAGCTGCGAAGGTGTGCGCGAAGCCGTGGTGATCGCCCGTGAGGACAGCCCCGGTGACCAGCGGCTGGTTGCCTACTGGCTGGCCGACGCCGACGCCGACGCCGACGCCGGTGCCGCGCCTGACGTGGCGCAGTTGCGTGATCATTTGCTGGCCACGTTGGCCGACTACATGGTGCCGAGCGCGTTCGTTCGCCTGGAAGCCTTCCCGCTGACCACCAACGGCAAGCTTGACCGCAAAGCCTTGCCGCAACCGGACAGCGAGGCCTTCGCCCACCGTGGTTTCGAAGCGCCGGTCGGAGCAGTAGAGAATCTGATCGCCGGGCTCTGGCAGACATTGCTCGGTGTCGAGCAGGTCGGCCGTCATGACAATTTCTTCGAACTCGGTGGTCATTCGCTGTTGGCGGTAAAGCTGATCGAACGCATGCGCCAACAGGATCTGCATTGCGACGTGCGCGTACTGTTCGGTCAGCCGAGCGTGGCCGCGCTGGCGGCGACCCTGAGCAGCGAACGCATCATCGTTGTTCCAGAAAACCAGATCGAACCGGGTTGCACACGCATTACTTCGGCGATGCTGCCGCTGGCCAATCTCGATCAGGCCGCGATCGACCGTGTCGTTGCAACCGTGCCGGGCGGCATCGCCAATGTGCAGGACATCTATGCGCTGGCGCCGTTGCAGGCAGGGATTCTCTATCACCATCTGGCCACCAGCGCTGGCGATCCGTATGTGTTGCAGGCGCAATTTGCCTTTGACGGTCTGGCGCAGATCAAAACCTTCGTCCGCGCCTTGAACGGCGTGATCGCGCGCCATGACATTCTGCGCACTGGCATCTTCTGGGAGGGTCTTGAAGAGGCGGTGCAAGTGGTTTGCCGTGAGGCAACACTGGCGCTGGAACGCGTCGATGCCGACGAACTCGACGGCGACGTACTCGAGCAGATGCAGGCGCGTTTCGATCCCCGCCACTATCGCCTGGACCTCAATCGCGCGCCGCTGATGCGCTTTGTCTACACCGAAGATCAGCCGCACAACCGCTGGATCGGCATTCTCCTGCTGCACCATATCGTCCTCGATCACACCGCGCTGGACGTGCTGGTGGCGGAAATGAACGACGTCATGCGCGGCGTCAGCAGCGATCTGCCGCCGCCGGTGCAGTACCGTAATTTCGTCGCGCAGGCGCGGCTCGGCGCCGATGATCAGGCCCATGAGGCGTTCTTCCGCGAGATGCTCGCCGACATTGACGAGCCGACCGTGGCCTTCGGTTTGCAGGACGTGCACGGTGACGGCAGCGCGATCCTCGACAGTCATTCCGATCTTGACGCCAGCCTTGGTCAGCGTCTGCGCGAGCAAGCACGGCGGCTGGGTGTCAGCGTGGCCAGTCTGGTGCATCAAGCCTGGGCTCAGGTGTTGGCGCAGGTGTCAGGTCAGCAAGACGTGGTGTTCGGCACCGTTTTGCTCGGGCGCATGCAAGGTGGAGAGGGCGCAGATCGGGCCTTGGGCATGTTCATCAACACCTTGCCGTTGCGCGTCAGCGTCGGTACGGATTCGGTAGAGAGCGGCGTGCGTGCCACCCATGCGCGCCTGGCGCAGTTGCTCGGCCATGAGCAAGCCTCGCTGGCACTGGCCCAGCGTTGCAGTGGTGTCGCCGGGTCGCAGGCGCTGTTCAGCACCTTGCTCAACTTCCGCCACAGTGCGCCGGATTCGGCCGCTGTAACGTGGGATGGCGTGCAGATTCTCAGCTCGCGCGAGCGCAGCAATTATCCGCTGGTCGTCAGCGTCGACGACCTCGGCGAAGGTTTCCGCTTGAGCGTGCAAGCCGTGCCGCAGGTGGATGGCGCGCGGGTCTGTGATTTCCTGCAAACCGCGTTGCACAGCCTGGTCACGGCGCTGGAGTACACACCGCAGGCGCCGTTGCAGCAACTGACGATCGTGTCGCCGGGCGAGCGGCAACGGGTGCTGGTCGGCTTCAACATCAGCGGTCGTGAATATCCGCCCGCACAAACAGTGCCGCGGCTCTTTGAAGCGCAAGTCTTGGCGCATCCCGAAGCATTGGCGGTGGTGCAGGGTGAGCAACAGTTCAGCTACCGCGAACTGAATCAGC
This sequence comes from Pseudomonas sp. SCA2728.1_7, assembly GCF_018138145.1. Lineage (NCBI taxonomy): Bacteria > Pseudomonadati > Pseudomonadota > Gammaproteobacteria > Pseudomonadales > Pseudomonadaceae > Pseudomonas > Pseudomonas sp. SCA2728.1_7. Next base: position 91,984 of record NZ_CP073104.1, read on the forward strand.
GCGCCAATCGTCTCGCTCATCACTTGATTGGCCTCGGCGTGCAAACCGATGACCGCGTCGCGCTGTGCCTGCGTCGCGGCCCGGACATGCTTGTTGGAATGCTAGCGATTCTCAAGGCCGGCGCCGGATATGTGCCGATTGATCCGGATTACCCGGCAGAACGCATTGCCTACCTGTTGCAGGACAGCGACCCGATCGCGGTGCTGGCGCAGGCCTCGACGCGCGACCTGCTTGGCGCTGTCCCCGTGATCGATCTGGGCACCAACGACTGGCGGCACTTGCCTGACCACAATCCGCAACTGCCGAAGTTGACCCCGGCGAATCTGGCCTACGTGATCTACACCTCGGGCTCTACCGGGCAGCCGAAAGGCGTGATGGTCGAGCACCGCACTCTGGAAAACCTCGTGCACTGGCACGCCGAAGCCTTCGATCTGCACGCCGGCAGTCACACCGCCAGTGTCGCCGGTTGCGGTTTCGATGCCATGGCCTGGGAAGTCTGGCCCGCGCTGTGCGTCGGCGCCACCGTGCATCTGCCACCGCCCGTGATCAGCAATGAACACCTCGACGAACTGCTCGAGTGGTGGCGCGCGCAGCCGTTGCAGGTGAGCTTTCTGCCGACCCCGGTCGCCGAATACGCGTTCAGTCGTGAACTGGGCCATCCGACCTTGCGCACGCTGCTGATCGGTGGCGACAAGTTGCGCCAGTTCCCGCGGGATCAGGCGTTCGATGTAATCAATAACTACGGCCCGACCGAAGCCACGGTGGTGGCGACGTCCGGGCGCATCGAGCCCGGGCGGGTTTTGCACATTGGCCGGCCGATTGCCAATGCCAAGGTCTATCTGCTGGACCGCCAGCAACAGCCGGTGCCGACCGGTGTGCAGGGCGAGTTGTATGTCGGTGGCGCCGGGGTTGCACGCGGTTACCTGAATCGCCCGGAACTGACCGCCGCACAATTTCTCGATGACCCGTTCAGCGATGAACCGCAGGCGCGCATGTACCGCACCGGTGACCTCGCGCGCTGGCTGGACGATGGCAACATCGAATACCTGGGGCGTAACGATGATCAGGTGAAATTGCGCGGTGTGCGTATTGAGTTGGGCGAAATCGAAGCGGCGCTGAACGCTCACGATTCGGTCCAGGAATGCGTGGTGCTGGTCCGTGACGGGCGTCTGGTGGCTTGGTTCACCGCCATCGAATCTGTCGAGATCGGCGACTTGCATCAGCATTTGCAAGCGCGACTGCCGGACACCCTGGTGCCGGCCGCTTACGTGCGACTGGCCAACCTGCCGCTGACCGCCCACGGCAAACTCGACCGCAAGGCCTTGCCCGAGCCGGACCAGCACGCGTGGCTCAGCCGTGAATATGCGGCGCCGCAAGGCCCGGTCGAAGTGGCACTCGCGCAGATCTGGGCCGACGTTCTGAACATCGAACAGATCGGCCGCCACGACAACTTCTTCGAACTCGGCGGCCATTCGCTGTTGGCGGTGAGCCTGATCGAACGCATGCGTCAGGCTGGTCTGAACGCCGATGTACGGGTGCTGTTCAACCAGCCGAGTCTGGCCGCGCTGGCGCGGGCCTTGGGCAGTGGCCGGGAAATCGAGGTGCCGGCCAATCTGATTGCGGCCGATTGCACCTGCATCACGCCCGACATGCTGACTCTGACAACGCTGGATCAAGCCAGCATTGATCGTATTGTTGCGACGGTGCCGGGCGGTGCTGCCAATGTGCAGGATATCTACCCGCTGGCACCGTTGCAGGAAGGCATTCTTTATCACCATCTGAGTGCCGAGCAGGGCGATCCGTACCTGCTGCAATCGCGCTTGGCTTTCGACAGTCTTGAACGTTTACAGACCTTCGCCGAGCACTTGCAGCAGGTCATTGCCCGTCATGACATTCTGCGCACCAGCGTGGTCTGGGAAGGTTTGCCCAGCCCGCAGCAAGTGGTCTGGCGTCAGGCGCAGATGGTCGTCCAGCCAGTGCCGCTTGATGCGCAGGACGGCGACATCCTCGAACAGTTGCACGCGCGTTTCGATGCCCGGCATTTCCGCCTCGACCTGAATCAGGCTCCGCTGATCCGCATGGTCTACGCCGAGGATCCGGCGCAACAGCAAGTCGTCGCCATCGTGCTGTTCCATCACTCGATTCTCGACCACACCGCCATGGACGTGATCGGTCGGGAAATGCACGCATTGATGTTCGATCAGCTCGACACGCTGACGCCGCCGATGCCGTACCGCAATTATGTGGCGCAGGCGCGCTTGGGCGCCGATGCGCAGGAACATGAAGCGTTCTTTCGCGAGATGCTCGGCAATATCGACGAGCCGACCTTGCCCTTCGGTCTGCAGGATGTGCAGGGCGATGGACGTGGCATCGAAGAAGCGCTGCAACCGGTGGATGCCGCGCTCAATCTGCGCCTGCGTGAACAGGCGCGACAGTTGGGCGTCAGCCCGGCGAGCCTGATGCACATGGCCTGGGCGCAGGTGCTGGGCGTAGTCTCCGGCCGCCGCGACGTGGTCTTCGGCACTGTGTTGATGGGGCGCATGCAGGGCGGTGAGGGCGCCGACCGCACACTCGGGGTGTTCATCAACACCTTGCCGCTGCGGGTTGATCTCGCTGAAGGCGTGCGCGCCGGGGTGAAAACCACCCATGCACGGCTGACAGCGCTGCTCGGCCACGAACACGCGTCGCTGGCGCTGACCCAGCGGTGCAGTGCCATGACCGGTTCGGCGCCACTGTTCAGCGCGTTACTCAACTATCGACACAGTGCCGCCGAGCAGCAGCCGCACGACGGCCAGGGGATTTGGCAGGGTGTGCGCATGCTTGGCGGCGAGGAGCGCAGCAATTATCCGCTGACCTTGTCGGTGGATGATCTGGGCGAAGGTTTTGTCCTCGACGTGCTGGCGGTCGCCGAGATCGGGGCGCAACGGATCTGCAGTTACATGCACACCGCACTCGAACATCTGGTGACCGCACTGGAAGAGGCGCCGCAACGTCCGCTCAACCGTTTGCCGGTACTCTCGGTCGCGGAATACGAACATTTGCTGGTCGGCTTCAACCAGCACTCAGCAGCCTATCCGCGTGGCGCGACGATTCAGCGGATGGTCGAGGCTCAGGCCGAGCAGCAGCCGGAGGCACTGGCCGTGGTGCAGGGCACGCAGCACCTGACCTACGCGCAGCTCAATCAGCGTGCCAATCGTCTGGCCCATCACTTGCTCGGGCTCGGCGTGCAGCCCGACGACCGCATCGCCGTGTGTCTGCGCCGTGGCCCGGACATGCTCGTCGCGTTGCTGGCGATCCTCAAGGCGGGCGCCGCTTATGTGCCGGTCGATCCGGCTTACCCGGCAGAACGCATCGCCTATCTGTTGCAGGACAGCGCGCCGATGGCGGTGCTGGCGCAAGCTGCGACGGCTGACTTGCTCGGAAACGTGCCGCTAATTGATCTGGACAATCCCACCTGGCAGCAGTTGTCCGAGAGCAATCCGCATTTGCTGACGCTGACCCCGGCGCATCTGGCCTATGTGATCTACACCTCCGGCTCCACTGGCCAGCCGAAAGGCGTAATGGTCGAACACGCGACGCTGGAAAACCTGGTGCACTGGCACTGCGAGGCGTTTGACTTGCGCGCCGGCAGCCACACGTCGAGTGTCGCCGGTTTCGGTTTCGACGCCATGGCGTGGGAGGTCTGGCCGGCACTGTGTGTCGGCGCGACCCTGCACCTGCCGCCGCAAACGGTGAGCAACGAGCACCTCGATGAGTTGCTGGAATGGTGGCGTGCGCAGCCGTTGCAGGTGAGTTTCCTGCCGACGCCGGTGGCCGAATATGCGTTCAGTCGCGACCTCGGCCACCCGACCTTGCGCACGCTGTTGATCGGTGGCGATAAATTGCGTCAGTTCCCCCGCGAGCAGACCTTCGCGGTGATCAATAACTACGGCCCGACCGAAGCCACGGTGGTTGCCACTTCTGGCGCGGTCGAGGCCGGGCAGGTGCTGCATATCGGCCGGCCGATGGCCAACGCGAAGATTTACCTGCTTGACGACCAGCAGCGCCCCGTCCCGGTCGGCGTCGCTGGTGAGTTGTATGTCGGCGGTGCCGGCGTGGCGCGCGGGTATCTGCAGCGCCCCGAGCTGACTGCCGAACGCTTCCTCGACGACCCGTTCAGCGACGAACCGCAGGCGCGTATGTACCGCACCGGCGATCTCGCGCGCTGGTTGGCTGACGGCACAATCGAGTATCTGGGACGCAACGATGATCAGGTCAAACTGCGCGGTGTGCGCATCGAGCTGGGGGAAATCGAAGCGGCGTTGAGCGGTCACGCGGCCGTGCAGGATTGCGTGGTGCTGGTGCGCGACGGGCAGTTGCTGGCGTGGTTTACCGAACGCCGGAACGTCGAGATCGAGGATTTGCGCAGTCATCTGCAAGCGCAGTTGCCGCAAGCCCTGGTGCCCTCCGCTTACGTGCGCCTGCAAGCACTGCCGCTGACCGCCAACGGCAAACTCGACCGCAAAGCGCTGCCGGAGCCGGATCAAACGGCGTGGCTGAGCCGCGAATATGCCGCGCCACAGGGTTCGGTGGAAATTGCGTTGGCGCAGATCTGGTCGGACGTCTTGAACGTTGAACAGGTCGGCCGTCACGACAACTTCTTTGAACTGGGCGGGCATTCATTGCTGGCGGTGACGCTGATCGAACGCATGCGTCAGGTCGATCTGAGCACCGACGTGCGCGTGCTGTTCAGCCAGCCGACTCTGGCCGCGCTGGCGGCAGCGGTGGGCAGTGGGCGCGAGGTTGCAGTACCGGACAATCTGATTCCGGTCGATTGCACACACATCACTGCGGACATGCTGACGCTGGTGCAACTGGATCAGGCCAGCCTCGAGCGCATCGTTGCTACGGTGCCGGGCGGGGCGGCCAACGTGCAGGACATTTATCCGCTGGCGCCGCTGCAGGAAGGGATTCTGTATCACCACCTCAGCGCCGTGAAAGGCGATCCGTACCTGCTGCAATCGTGTCTGGCATTCGACAGTATCGAACGTTTTCAAGGGTTCGCTGCGGCGCTGCGTCAAGTCATGACGCGCCACGACATCCTGCGCACTTCGATAGTCTGGCAAGGCCTGACGGCGCCGGTGCAAGTGGTCTGGCGGCAGGCGGAGCTACCGGTCCAAGCCGTGGCGCTGGAGCCTGCGCAGGGCGAAGCCATCGATCAGTTGCGGGCGCGTTTCGATGCGCGGCACTGGCGTCTGGAACTTGATCGGGCACCGTTGCTGCGCTTGGTGTATGCCCTCGACCCGGACCATCAGCGCGTGGTTGCCATGCTGTTGTTCCATCACATTGCCATGGACCACACCGCGCTGGCGGTGGTCAGCGAAGAAATGCAGGCGATTTTGCGCGGCGATGAACGATTGCCTGTGCCCGCAGTGCCGTACCGCAATTATGTCGCGCAGACCCGCCTTGGCGTCAGCGAACAAGAGCACGAAGTGTTCTTCCGCGAAATGCTCGGCGATATCGACGAACCGACCCTGCCGTTCGGCTTGCAGGACGTGCACGGCGACGGCAATGACATCGAGGAAGTCTGCCAGCCGCTGCCTGCTGCGGTGGCGCAGCGTTTGCGCAGTCAGGCGCGGTTGCTCGGCGTCAGCGTCGCCAGCCTGTTCCATCTCGCTTGGGCACAGGTGCTGGCGGCAACGTCCGCTCAGGAACGCGTGGTTTTTGGCACGGTGTTACTCGGCCGCATGCAGGGCGGCGCGGGTGCGGATCGCGGACTGGGCATGTTCATCAACACCTTGCCATTGCGCGTGGATGTCGATGAATCCGACGTGCGCGCCGGGGTCAAGGCGACCCATGCGCGGCTCAGTGCGCTGTTGGCCCACGAACATGCGTCGCTGGCGCTGGCCCAGCGTTGCAGCGGTGTCGCGGCGCCGTCGCCACTGTTCAGCGCGATGCTCAACTATCGGCACAGCGACAGTGAAGCCCGACAAGAGGCCAAGCGTGAATCCTGGCAGGGCATCGAATCCCTTGCCGGCGAGGAGCGCACCAATTACCCGTTGACCCTCAACGTCGACGATCTGGGCAGCGGTTTTGCACTGACAGTGATGACCCCGTTGCGCATTGGTGCGGCACGCCTCGGCCAGTACATGGAGAACGCGCTGACCGCGCTGGTTGAAGCCTTGGAGCACACACCACAGCAAGCGTTGAATCGCCTGACGGTGTTGTCGGACGAAGAGCGGCAGGCGTTGCTGTTCGGCCTCAACGACACCGCCGTCGATTACGATTTGCAGCAGACGCTGCACGGCTTGTTCGAAGCGCAGGTGCGGCGTACGCCACAGGCTGTCGCCGTCGTCGCCGGCGAACAGGCTTTGAGCTACATGCAGTTGAACGAGCGCGCCAACCGCCTGGCCGGGCACTTGATCAGCCTCGGCGTGCAAGTGGATTCGCGGGTGGCGATCTGCGTCGAACGCAGTCTGGAAATGGTCATCGGTCTGCTGGCGATCAACAAGGCCGGCGCCGCTTATGTGCCGCTGGACCCAGCCTATCCGGCGGAGCGTCTGGCCTACATGCTCGAGGACAGCGCCCCGGCCGTGGTGCTGGTGCACGGGGCGACCCGCACGCTGTTGGGAGATCTCTCGGCACCGGTAATCGACCTCGACCAGAACACCTGGCAATCCCTGTCTGCCGACAATCCGCAGATCCCGGCGCTGGCGCCACAACACAGCGCGTATGTGATCTACACCTCCGGCTCGACCGGTCAGCCAAAGGGCGTGGTCAACGAACATGCCGGTGTGGTCAACCGCTTGCTGTGGATGCAGGACGCCTATTGCCTGACCGCTGCCGATTCGGTGTTGCAGAAAACCCCATTCAGTTTTGACGTGTCGGTGTGGGAGTTCTTCTGGCCGCTGATGACCGGTGCGCGACTGGTCATGGCGCGGCCCGACGGACACAAGGATCCGCAATACCTCACCGAAGTGATCGAAACCGAAAACATCACCACGCTGCACTTTGTGCCGTCGATGCTCGATGTGTTCCTCGCCAACAGCGACACCACACGCTGCGATAGCCTGCGTCAGGTGATGTGCAGCGGTGAGGCGTTGCCGGGCAGTCTGGTGCGACGTTTCAAACTTCAGTTGACGGGCAGCGAGTTGCATAACCTCTACGGCCCGACTGAAGCCGCCGTCGACGTGACCGCGTGGGATTGCGCCGGCTCCATCGAGCAGACCCCGGACAACACACCGATCGGCAAACCGATTGCCAACACCCGCCTGTACATCCTCGACGCGCAACAGCAACCGGTGCCGCAAGGCGTGGTCGGCGAGCTGTACATCGCAGGCGTGCAGGTGGCGCGCGGTTATCTGAACCGACCGCAGCTGAGTGCCGAGCGCTTCCTCAACGATCCGTTCCAGCCTGGCGGGCGCATGTACCGTACCGGCGACGTCGCGCGGTATCGGCCGGACGGCAATATCGAGTACCTGGGGCGTAACGACGATCAGGTGAAGATCCGCGGTCTGCGTATTGAACTGGGCGAAATTCAGGCACGCCTGACCCAGGTCCACGGTGTGCAGGAGGCCGTGGTGGTCGCCCGTGAAGACGTGCCGGGCGACAAACGTCTGGTCGCCTATTACACCGGCGAGCGTTTGGAAATCGACCTGCTGCGCAGTCAACTGCTGGAGCACTTGCCGGACTATATGGTGCCCGCGGTGTTCGTGCATCTCGACGCTTTGCCGCTGAGCGCCAACGGCAAACTCGACCGCAAGGCGCTGCCGGTGCCGGATCAGCAATCGCTGAAAACCCGCGAATACGAAGCCCCGGTCGGTGAAGTCGAAATCACCCTCGCACGGCTCTGGGCCGAGCTGCTCAACGTCGAACGAGTAGGGCGTCACGATCACTTTTTTGAACTGGGTGGTCACTCGCTGCTGGCGGTCAGTCTGATCGGCCGGTTGCGTCAGGAAGGCATGGAAGCCGATGTCAGGTCGCTGTTCGAACATCCGACCCTGGCCGGCTACGCCGCAATTACCGAAAGAATGGAGATCGTCCTGTGAGCGTGATCGAACTGTTGGCCACATTGAAGGCTAAAGACATCCAACTGGCGGTCACCGATGATCAGCTGCGGGTGAACGGCAACAAGCAGGCCTTGAGCGATCCGGCGTTGCTGGCGCTGTTGCGCGAACATAAACCGGCGCTGATCGAATTGATCAAGGCCGGGCAATACTCGGCCACCAAGGCCGGTCAGGTCGAAGTGCCGGCCAACGGCATCGCGGCCGACGCCACGCAGATCACCCCGTCGATGCTGACCTTGGTCGAGCTGGATCAGGCCAGCATCGACCACATCGTGGCGCAAGTGCCCGGCGGCGCGGCGAATGTGCAGGACATCTACCCGCTGGCACCCTTGCAGGAAGGCATTCTTTACCACCATGTCAGTGGTGGTGAAGGCGATCCGTATGTCATGCAGTCGCAATTCGCCTTTGCCAGTCGCGAACGTTTTCAGGCGTTCGCGCAAGCGTTGCAAGCGGTGATCGATCGCCACGACATTCTGCGCACATCGGTGCACTGGCAAGGCCTGGACGCACCCGTGCAAGTGGTCTGGCGCCGCGCCGAGCTGCCCGTGGAAGAAGTCGTGGTGCCTGACGCTGACAGCGATGTGCTGGCGTACCTGCACGAGCGTTTCGACGCCCGACACTTTCGCCTCGACGTCAGCCGCGCGCCGCTCATGCGCCTGGCCCATGCCTGGGATGACGCCGGGCAACAGGTGATTGCGACGTTGCTGTTCCATCACATGGCCCTCGACCACTCGGCCCTCGATGTGGTGCGGCATGAAATGCGCGCCTGCCTCAGCGGGCAGCGCGAGTTGTTGGGGCGGCCGGTGCCGTTCCGCAATTACGTGGCGCAGGCGCGTCTGGGTGTCAGCGAAGCCGAGCATGAGGCGTTTTTCCGCGACATGCTCGGCGACATCGACGAGCCGACGTTGCCGTACGGTTTGCAAGACGTGCAGGGTGACGGCAGCGAGATTGTTGAATTGAGCCAGCCGATCGAGCCGCTGCTGGGCCAGCGCTTGCGTGCTCAGGCACGCCAGCTCGGGGTGAGTGCTGCGAGCCTGTTTCACCTCGGCTGGGCGCAGGTGCTGGCAGCGTTGACCGGCAAGCAGCAGGTGGTGTTCGGCACGGTGCTGATGGGGCGCATGCAGGGCGCCGAAGCCATTGACCGCGCGCTGGGGATCTTCATCAACACCTTGCCGTTGCGGGTGAATGTCGACAGCGCCGACGTGCGTGCCGCCGTCAACGCCACCCATGCGCGGCTGACCTCGCTGATGCGCCATGAATACGCGCCGCTAGCCTTGGCCCAGCGCTGCAGCAACGTGGTCGCACCGACGCCGCTGTTCAGCACGCTGCTCAATTACCGCCACAGCCACAACGTCAGCACGGCCAGCGCTGAAACGCTCGCGGCGTGGGAGGGCATTGCCACCCTGCACTCCGAGGAACGCACCAACTATCCGCTGACCCTGAGCGTCGATGACCTCGGCGACGCGTTCAGTCTGACGTTGCTGGCAAGCACGCAAATCGACCCGCAGCGGATCTGCGCCTACATGCACTGCGCGCTGGAAAATCTGCTGCTGGCACTCGAGCAGGCGCCGCAAACACCGATCAATCAACTGCCGGTTCTGCCGGCAGCGGAGCTTGAGCAACTGCTGGTCGGCTTCAACGCTACGCAAATGATTTTCCCGCCGGCCCAAACCCTACAGCAACGCTTTGAAGCGCAGGTTGCCGAGCGGCCGGAAGCGCTGGCCGCAGTGTTTGCCGACGCACAGTTGACCTACGCCGAGTTGAACCGCCACGCCAATGCCCTGGCGCATCACCTGATCGAACGCGGGGTAAAACCCGACGACCGCGTGGCCATCGTCGCCCGCCGGGGGCTCGATACGCTGATCGGGCTGGTCGCGATTCTCAAGGCCGGCGCCGGTTACGTGCCGGTCGATCCGGCGCACCCGGCCGAGCGCTTGAACTATCTGCTCGGCGACAGCGCGCCGGTGGTCGTCCTCACCCAAACCGATCTGCGTGAGCGCTTGCCGGCGCTGGATGTGCCGGTGATCGACCTCGACCGCTGCACTTGGCCATTGACCTGCACGCTCGACCCGCAGGTGCCGGGCCTGACCGCTTCACATCTCGCGTATGTGATCTACACCTCCGGCTCCACCGGCCTGCCCAAGGGTGTGATGGTCGAGCATCACACCTTGAACAACCTGGTCGATTGGCACTGCACGGCCTTCGACCTGTGCGCCGGTCGCCACACCTCGAGCCTCGCCGGTTTCGGTTTCGACGCGATGGCCTGGGAAGTCTGGCCGGCCCTGTGCGCAGGCGCGACGCTGCACTTGGCGCCGACCCACGATGGCAACGAAGACATCGACGCGCTGCTTGAGTGGTGGCGGGCGCAGCCGCTGGACGTGAGCTTTCTGCCGACGCCGGTGGCTGAATACGCCTTCAGCCAGAACCTCGAACACCCGACCCTGCGCACGCTGCTGATCGGCGGCGACCGCTTGCGCCAGTTCAATCGCAACCAGCATTTCGACGTGATCAACAACTATGGCCCGACCGAGGCCACGGTGGTCGCGACATCAGGCCGGGTCGACAGCGGCGACGCGTTGCACATCGGTCAACCGGTGAGCAACGCCACGGTGTACCTGCTTGATGAACAGCAACGCCCGGTGCCGATGGGCGTGGCGGGCGAGCTGTACGTCGGCGGGGCGGGTGTCGCTCGTGGTTACCTCAATCGAGCGGAAATGACCGCCGAGCGCTTTCTACATGACCCGTTCAGCCGCTTGCCGAACGCGCGCATGTACCGCACCGGTGACCTTGCGCGCTGGCGCGAGGACGGCACCCTCGAATACCTGGGGCGTAATGACGATCAGGTGAAAATCCGTGGCGTGCGCATCGAGCTGGGGGAAATCGAAACCTGCCTCAATCAGTTGCCGGGGATTCAGGAAGCTGTGCTGCTGGCCCGCGAAGACCAGCCCGGCCAACCACGACTGGTGGCGTATTTCACCGAGCAGGCGCAGGTTGAAGCACTGCCGGTCGGCGAGTTGCGCGCGCAACTGCTGAGCCGCTTGCCGGAGTACATGGTGCCGGTGGCCTTCGTCAAACTCGCCGCGTTGCCGTTGACCGCCAATGGCAAGGTCGACCGCAAAGCCTTGCCGGCGCCGGAGCTGTCGGCGCTGTTCACCCGCGAATATGCGGCGCCCGAAGGCGAGGTGGAAACCGCGCTGGCGCAGATCTGGGCGGATGTGCTGCAGGTCGAACGGGTCGGGCGTCAGGATCACTTTTTCGAACTCGGCGGTCATTCCCTGCTGGCGATGCGCATGGTCTCGCAAGTGCGCCAACGACTCGGCGTCGAACTGGCACTGGCTGAGCTGTTTGCCAACGCCGAACTGGCGGCGGTCGCTGCGGTACTGAGCGAGGCGGGGCGCTGCACGCAGCCAGAGATTGTGCCAGTGCCGCGTGACGGCGCCTTGCCGCTTTCGTTCGCCCAGCAACGTCTGTGGTTTCTGGCGCAAATGGAAGGTGCCAACACCGCGTACAACATTCCTGTGGCCCTGCGTTTGCGTGGCCGCCTCGACGACGCTGCGCTCCAGCGTGCACTGGCGCGGATCGTTGCCCGCCATGAAACCCTGCGCAGCCGTTTCGCCCAGTTCAATGACCAGGCACAGGTGCTGATCGCTCCAGTCGACAGCGGCCTGTTGCTGCGCGTCGAAGACTTGCGCCAACACCCGCAACCCGAGCAAGCCTTGCAGGCGCTGATTCAGGGCGAAGCCTCAGGGCCGTTCGATTTGCAGGACGATGCGCTGATTCGCGGACGGCTGGTGCGTCTGGCCAACGATCATCACGTGCTGTTGCTGACGATGCACCACATCATTTCTGATGGTTGGTCGATGGGCGTTTTGACCCGCGAACTGATGGCGCTGTATCAGGCGTTCAGCCAGGGGCAACCGGATCCACTGCCGCCGCTGACGCTGCAATACACCGATTACGCGGTGTGGCAGCGGCGTTGGCTCAGCGGTGAGGTGTTGCAGCGCCAGAGTGAGTTCTGGCAGCAGAACCTCGCGGGGGCGCCGGCGCTGTTGCTGTTGCCGACCGATCGCGTGCGGCCGGCGCAGCAGGACTATGCCGGCAGCAGTGTCGACGTGGTGCTCGATGAACGTTTGAGTGCCGGCCTCAGGGCGCTGGGCCAGCGCCATGGCGTGACGCTGTACATGACGCTGATGAGCGCCTGGGCCATGCTGCTCAGTCGTTTGTCCGGTCAGTCTGAGGTGGTGATCGGTTCGCCCGTGGCCAACCGCAGCCGTGCCGAGATCGAAGGTTTGATCGGCATGTTCGTCAACACCCTGGCCTTGCGCATCGACACCTCGGGCGAACTCAGCGTCGAAGCGCTGCTGGCCCGAGTCAAGGCGCTGACGCTGGCGGCGCAGGCGCATCAGGATCTGCCGTTCGAGCAAGTGGTGGAAATCACCCGACCATTGCGCAGCCTGGCGCACAGCCCGGTGTTCCAGACGTTGCTGAGCTGGGATGGCCTGCAAAGCCCGGCGCTGGCCCTCGGTGATTTGACCCTGGAAGGCGTGGCGGAGCCGAGCCACTTCGCCAAGTTTGATGTGTCGCTGAACCTGGCCGAGTCCAACGGTGTGATTCGTGGTTCGCTGGAGTACGCCACGGCGCTGTTCGACGAGGCGACGGTGCTGCGTTTTGCCGGCTATTTCCAGCGTCTGTTGCAGGCGATGGTCGCCAATGATCAAACGGTGCTGGAACACGCACCGCTACTGGCAGAGGACGAACAACAGCGGCTGCTGAATGAGTTCAATGCCACGGCAGTGGATTACGACCTAGAGCAGACCCTCCACGGTCTGTTCGAGGCGCAAGTGGCGCGCACGCCACAGGCGCCGGCGGTGCTCGCTGGTGAACAGCGCTTGAGCTATGCCGAGCTGGACGCCAAGGCCAACCAACTGGCGCGGCACCTGCGTGGCTTGGGTGTGCAGGCGGATTCGCGGGTGGCGATCTGTGTCGAGCGCGGTCTGGACATGGTTGTCGGTCTGCTGGCGATCCTCAAGGCTGGCGGTGGTTATGTGCCGCTGGACCCGGCGTATCCGCTGGAACGTCTTGGCTACATGCTGGACGACAGCGCGCCGCTGGCGGTGCTGGTACAAGGCTCCACTCGCGGGCTGCTGGGTGACGTCGCCGTGCCGCTGATCGATCTCGATCAAGCGCACTGGCAGTCGCTGCCGAGCGACCCTCTGCCCACCGCCGAGTTGACCCCGCAACACATGGCGTACGTGATCTACACCTCCGGTTCGACCGGCCAGCCAAAAGGCGTGATCAACGAACACACCGCGGTGGTCAACCGCTTGCTGTGGATGCAGGACGCCTATCCACTGACAGCGGCGGACACGGTGTTGCAGAAGACGCCGTTCAGTTTCGACGTGTCGGTGTGGGAGTTTTTCTGGCCGTTGATGACCGGCGCACGTCTGGTCATGGCGCAGCCCGGCGGGCACAAGGACCCGCTGTATCTCAGCGAAATCATCAAGCAAGAACGGATTACCACGCTGCACTTCGTGCCATCGATGCTCGACGTGTTCCTTGCCCATGGCGACACCGAGCGTTGCTCGGAGCTGCGTCAGGTGATGTGCAGCGGCGAAGCGTTGCCGGGCAGTCTGGTGCGGCGCTTCAAACGGCAATTGCCGGGCACTGCGTTGCACAATCTCTACGGCCCGACTGAAGCCGCCGTCGACGTGACTGCGTGGAATTGCGCCGGGCCGCTGGAGCAAACCCCGGACAACACACCGATCGGCAAACCGATCGCCAACACCCGCATGTACATCCTCGACGCCCAGCAACAACCGGTGCCGCAAGGCGTTGTCGGTGAGTTGTACATCGGCGGCGTGCAAGTGGCCCGTGGTTACCTCAATCGACCTGAACTGAGTGCCGAGCGCTTTCTTGATGATCCGTTCCAGGCCAATGGCCGTATGTACCGCACTGGCGACGTCGCCCGCTATCTGGCCGACGGCAATATCGAATACCTGGGCCGCAACGACGATCAGGTGAAAATCCGCGGCTTGCGTATCGAACTGGGCGAAATCCAGGCGCGCCTGACCCAGATCCATGGCGTACAGGAAGCCGTGGTGCTGGCCCGCGAAGACGTGCCCGGCGACAAGCGTCTGGTCGCGTATTACACCGGGGAGCGGCTGGACATCGAAGCGCTGCGCAGCCATTTGCTGGAACATCTGCCGGACTACATGGTGCCTGCGCTGTTTCTGCACCTCGATGCGCTGCCACTGAGCCCGAACGGCAAACTCGACCGCAAGGCATTGCCGGCAGCGGATCTGGCGGCATTGGCTGCACGTGAATACGAGGCGCCGGTCGGCGAAGTGGAAACTCTCCTCGCCGCGCTCTGGGCCGAATTGCTCAATGTCGAGCGGGTAGGGCGCCACGACCACTTCTTTGAACTGGGTGGGCACTCGCTGATGGCGGTGAATCTGCTGGCGAAAATGCGTCGTGCCGGTCTCAGCGCCGACATCCGCGTGCTGTTCAACCAGCCGACACTCGCCGCACTGGCGGCGGCCGTTGGTGGCGAGCCGCAAGCCGAGGTCCCGGCCAACCGCATTACGCCGGACTGCACGCGCATCACCCCGGAACTGCTGCCACTGCTGACGCTCGATCAAGCGACCCTTGACCGTATCGTTGCCAGCGTCCCCGGCGGCGTGACCAATGTGCAGGACATTTATCCGCTGGCGCCGTTGCAGACCGGCATTCTGTTCCATCACCTGGCGGCCGCTCAGGGCGACCCCTACGTATTGCAGGCGCAGTTTTCGTTCGCCGATGAGCAGCGCCTGAACACCTTCACTGAAGCTCTGCAGAAGGTCATCCAGCGCCATGACATCCTGCGCACCTCGCTGTTCTGGGAAGGCCTTGAAGACCCGGTGCAAGTGGTTTGGCGCCAGGCGTCGCTGGCCTGCGAAAATATTGCGCTGGAGGGCGCGAGCGGCGACGCACTGGCGCAGTTGCGCAGTCGCTTCGATGCCGGTCACTACCGCATGGCCGTCAATCAGGCGCCGCTGATGCGCGTGGTTCACGCGTGGGACGCGGTCAATCAGCGGGTTGTCGCGTTGCTGCTGTTCCACCATCTGGTGATGGACCACGTCGCGCTCGAAGTGCTGCAACAGGAAATGCAGGCCTTCCTCAGCGGCCAGCCAAAGCGTCTCGCCGAGCCGGTGCCGTATCGCAATTACGTGGCGCAGACCTTGACCGGGATGAGCGATGAGCAGCATGAAAGCTTCTTCCGCGACATGCTCGGCGATGTCGACGCGCCAACCTTGCCTTACGGCCAGGCCCAGGCACAGGAAGGGCTGGCTGAGCAGGCGCGGTTGACCCTCGACCTCGGTCTGAGCCGCGACATCCGCCAGCAGGCGCGGCGTCTGGGCGTCAGCGCCGCGAGCCTGATGCACCTGGCCTGGGCGCAGGTGCTCGGGCAGTTGTCGGGCCGCGACGACGTGGTGTTCGGCACGGTATTGCTCGGCCGTTTGCACGGCGGCGAGGGTGCCGAGCGTGCGCTCGGGGTGTTTATCAATACCTTGCCGCTGCGCATCGATCTGACCGCGCACAGCGTCAAAGGCGCGGCCTTGGCTACCCATCAACGGCTGAGCCAATTGCTCCAGCACGAACACGCGCAACTGGCGCGCATCCAGCATTGCAGCGCGATGGCGCCGACCACGCCGCTGTTCAGCACTTTGTTCAATTATCGTCACGGGGCTGCGGCGCCAGCGAGTTCTACCGAGGCCGCAGCGGCCTGGCAGGGCATGCAATTGCTGGAAGCCGAGGAACACAGCAATTATCGCCTGACCCTTAGCGTCGACGACCTCGGCGAAGGCTTCAGCCTCAGCGCATTGGCCGGTGCCGGCATCGACGCGCGGCGTACTTGCGACTATCTGCAATGTGCTTTGCACGGCCTTGTGCAAGCGCTGGAACAGGCACCGCATCAAGGCTTCGAACGCTTGTCGATCCTGCCGGCCGCAGAGCGCCAGCAGCTATTGATCGGCTTTAATGCCACCCACGCCGATTTCCCTCAGGGGCTGACCATCGGCCAGCGTTTCGAGCAGCAAGTGGCTGCGCGACCGCACGCGCTGGCGGCGATTTTTGCAGGCGCGAGCTTGAGTTACGCCGAACTCGACCAGCAGGCCAACGCCTTGGCGCATCACCTGATCGAAGCGGGTGTGCGGCCTGATGATCGTGTGGCCATCGTTGCCCGTCGCGGGCTCGATACGCTGGTCGGGCTGGTGGCGATTCTCAAGGCGGGCGCCGGTTATGTGCCAGTGGACCCGGCGCATCCAACGGAGCGTCTGAACTATCTGCTGGAGGACAGTGCGCCGGTTGCGGTGTTGACCCAAAGCGCACTGCGCGCACGCCTGCCGGTGCTGCAAGTGCCGGTGATCGATCTCGATTTGCGTCAGTGGCCGAGCGCCAGAGTCGATATTCCGTCAGTGCCGGCGCTGACGCCGCAACACTTGGCGTATGTGATCTACACCTCTGGCTCCACCGGGCAGCCCAAAGGCGTGATGGTCGAGCACCGCACCCTGAGCAATCTGCTCGACTGGCACTGTGCGGCGTTCGATCTGCGCGCCGGCAGCCACACTTCAAGCCTCGCCGGCTTCGGTTTCGACGCCATGGCCTGGGAAGTCTGGCCGGCGTTGTGCGTCGGCGCGACCCTGCATCTGGCGCCGGCCCACGATGGCAACGAAGACATCGATGCACTGCTCGACTGGTGGCGCGCACAGCCGCTGGACGTCAGCTTCCTGCCAACCCCGGTGGCCGAGTACGCCTTCAGCCAGGAGCCGGCGCATCCAACCCTGAAAACCCTGTTGATCGGCGGTGACCGGCTGCGCCAGTTCAACCGCAACCAGTCCTTCAAGGTGATCAACAACTACGGCCCGACGGAGGCCACGGTGGTTGCCACCTCCGGATTGATCGAGGCCGGGCAAGTGCTGCACATCGGCAAGCCGCTGAGCAATGCCAGCGTCTACCTGCTCGATGAGCAGCAGCGTCCGGTACCACTGGGAGTGATGGGCGAGTTGTACGTTGGCGGTGCCGGCGTCGCCCGTGGCTACTTGAATCGCCCGCAAATGACCGCCGAGCGCTTTCTGCGCGACCCGTTCAGCCCTTTGCCAAACGCGCGGATGTACCGCACCGGTGACCTTGCGCGCTGGCGCGAGGACGGCACGCTGGAATACCTGGGGCGCAATGACGATCAGGTGAAAATCCGTGGCGTGCGCATCGAACTCGGTGAAATCGAGACCTGCCTCAATCGCTTGCCAGGCATTCAGGAAGCCGTGCTGCTGGCCCGTGAAGATCAGCCCGGCCAGCCGCGACTGGTGGCGTATTTCACCGAAACCGCGCAAGGCGAGGCGCTGAACGTCGGCGAGCTGCGTACGCATCTGCTGGGGCAACTGCCGGAGTACATGCTGCCGGCGGCTTTTGTCCGGCTCGATGCCTTACCGCTGACGGCCAACGGCAAAGTCGACCGCAAAGCGTTGCCGAAACCGGAGCTGAGCGCGCTGTTCACCCGCGACTACGCCACGCCGCAGGGCGAGACCGAAACCACCCTGGCGCAGATCTGGGCCGAGGTGCTGCAGGTCGAACGGGTAGGGCGCCATGATCATTTCTTCGAACTCGGCGGGCATTCGTTGCTGGCGATGCGCATGGTTGCGCAGGTCCGGCAACGGTTGGGGCTGGAGCTGGCGTTGGCGGATCTGTTCGCCAATGCCGAACTGGCGGCGGTCGCTGAGTGCCTGGCGGGTGCCGAGCGCAGCACCCAGCCGTCGATTGTGCCGGTAACGCGTGACGGCACCTTGTCCTTCGCCCAGCAACGCCTGTGGTTCCTCGCGCAAATGGCGGGCGGCAACTCGGCGTACAACATCCCCATCGCCCTGCGCCTGCGCGGTCGACTCGACATCGATGCGCTGCAAGCGGCGCTGGCGCGCATCGTGGCCCGCCACGAAACCCTGCGCATCCGCTTCATCAGTCGCGATGACACTGCGCAGGTGACGATTGCGCCGGTCGACAGCGGCTTGCTGCTGCGTGTTGAAGATCTGTGCCAACAGCCACAGGCCGAGGACACCTTGCAGAGGTTGATGACGCAGGAAGCCTCGACGGCGTTTGATCTGCAGAACGACCCGTTGATTCGCGGACAGTTGCTGCGTCTGGCCGACGATCACCATGTGCTGTTGCTGACCGTACACCACATCATCGCCGACGGTTGGTCGATGGGCGTGCTGACCCGCGAATTGATGGCGTTGTATCAGGCGTTCAGCCAGCGCCAGCCCGATCCGCTGCCGGCGCTGACGCTGCAATACGGCGACTATGCGGTGTGGCAACGACGCTGGCTCAGCGGTGACGTGCTGCAACGGCAAAGTGATTATTGGCAACAAACCCTCGACGGTGCTCCAGCGCTGTTGACGCTGCCCACCGATCGTCCGCGTCCGGCGCATCAGGATTATGCTGGCAGCAACCTCGAAGTGGTGCTGGACCAACACCTGAGCGCCGCACTCAAAGCCCTGAGCCAGCGGCATGGCGTGACCCTGTTCATGACCCTGACGAGTGCCTGGGCATTGCTGATGAGTCGTCTGTCCGGGCAGGCCGATGTGGTGATCGGCTCGCCGGTGGCCAACCGCACCCGCGCTGAAGTCGAAGGGTTGATCGGCATGTTCGTCAACACCCTGGCGCTGCGCATCGATACCTCGGGCGAGCCGAGTGTCGAAACACTGCTGGCACGGGTCAAGGCACGGACACTGGAGGCGCAGGCGCATCAGGACTTGCCGTTCGAGCAAGTGGTGGAAATCACCCGACCGTCGCGCAGCCTGGCGCACAGCCCGCTGTTCCAGACCACGCTGAGCTGGGACAGTCACGGCGGGCCGCAACTGGCGCTGGGCGAGCTGACACTGGAAGCGGTGGCCGGCGCGGTCGAGGTCGCCAAGTTCGACCTGACGCTGACCCTGGGCGAGGTCAACGGTGTGATTCGCGGTTCGCTGAACTACGCCACGGCGCTGTTCGACGAATCGACCATCCACCGCTTTGTCGGTTACTTCCAACGGCTGTTGGAGGCGATGGTCGGCGATGATCGCGCGGTGCTCGAACATGTGCCGTTACTGGCGGCGGAGGAACGTCAGCGCTTGCTCGTCGAGTTCAACGCCACCGCGCGTGATTTCCCGCAGACCTTGACCGTGCACGGGGTTTTCCAGCAACAAGCGGCGGCGCATCCAAAGGCTGTGGCGGCCGTACATGGCGCGCAATCGCTGAGTTATTTCGAACTGAACGCGCAGGCCAATCGCCTGGCTCATCACCTGATCGGCCAAGGCGTGCAACCGGGGGATCACGTGGCGATCCTGCTGCCACGCTCGCTGGAACTGCTGGTGGCGCAACTGGCGATTGCCAAGTGCGCGGCGGCCTATGTGCCGCTGGACATCCATGCACCGAGCGAGCGTCAGGCGTTCATGGTCGAGGACTGTCGGGCGGCCGCGCTGTTGACCCTGAGCGGCGAAGTCATCGATTACGCCGCGCCGCGTATCGATCTGGACAGGCTGACCCTCAGCGATCAACCCACGCATAACCCTAACCTGGTGCAGTCTTCCGAGTCGCTGGCGTACATCATGTACACCTCCGGCTCCACTGGCACGCCGAAGGGGGTGATGGTGCCGCACCGTGGCATCGGCCGCTTGCTGCTCAATAACGGTTATGCCGATTTCAATGCGCAGGATCGCGTGGTGTTCGCCTCGAACCCGGCATTCGACGCCAGCACCATGGACATCTGGGGGCCGCTGCTCAACGGTGGTCGCGTGGTGATCATCGATCATCAGACCCTGCTGGATCCGCAGGCCTTCGGTCGTGAGTTAAGCGCCAGTGGCGCGACGATCCTGTTCGTCACCACGGCGCTGTTCAACCAGTACGTGCAACTCATCCCGCAAGCGCTCAAAGGCCTGCGCATTCTGCTTTGTGGTGGCGAGCGCGGTGATCCGGCGGCGTTCCGTACGCTGCTGGCCGAGGCGCCGGAGCTGCGCATCGTGCATTGCTATGGCCCGACCGAAACCACCACCTACGCCACGACGTTCGAAGTGCGGGAGGTGGCGGAAAATGCCGAGAGCGTGCCGATCGGTGGACCGATTTCCAACACTCAGGTCTATGTGCTCGATGCGCATCAGCAACCAGTGCCGATGGGCGTAACCGGTGAGCTGTATATCGGCGGCCAGGGCGTGGCGCTGGGTTATCTGAACCGAGCCGATCTGACCGCCGAGAAATTCATCCGTGATCCATTCAGCGATAAACCCGGCGCGTTGCTGTATCGCACCGGCGACCTCGCGCGCTGGCTGGCGCCGGGGCAACTCGATTGCGTCGGGCGCAACGACGATCAGGTGAAAATCCGTGGCTTCCGCATCGAACTGGGTGAGATCGAAAGCCGTTTGCTCAACTGCGCGGGGATCAAGGAAGCCGTGGTGCTGGCGCGCCGCGACGCTCAGGACGCCACGCGTCTGGTCGCCTATTTCACCGCGCACGAGGGACAACTCGATAGCGTGGAACTGCACGCCCAACTGTCGACGCGCTTGCCGGAATACATGGTGCCGACGGCCTGGGTGCAACTGGAAGCGTTGCCGCTGAACAACAACGGCAAGATCGACCGCAAGGCGCTGCCGGCACCGACCCAGGCCGCCATGCTCAGCCGGGTCTATGTGGCGCCGGTCACCGCGCTGGAGGAAAACCTGGCGCGCATCTGGGCCGGGTTGTTGCAGGTCGAGCAGGTGGGACGACACGATAATTTCTTCGAGCTAGGCGGGCATTCGTTGCTGGCGATGCGCATGCTGTCGCAGGTTCGCCAACAACTGGACGTCGAGCTGACACTGGCCGAACTGTTCGCCAATCCTGAACTGGCTGCAGTGGCGCAGGTGTTGAGCCGGGCCGCGCGCAGCACGTTGCCGGAGATTGTCCCGGCAGCGCGTGAGCAAGCCCTGCCGCTGTCGTTTGCGCAACAGCGCCTGTGGTTCCTGGCGCAAATGGACGGCGGCAACACGGCGTACAACATTCCGCTGGGCCTGCGTCTGCGCGGGCGGCTGGATGAAGACGCGCTGCAACGGGCACTCGCGCGCATTGTCGAGCGCCACGAAACCCTGCGCAGCCGCTTCACCCAGATCGACGATCAGGCGCAGGTGCTGATCGTGCCGGCCGCGGCCGCGCTGTTGCTGCAGGTTGAAGATTTGCGCCAGCACCCGCAGGCCGATAACGCCTTGCGTGGGCTGATCGAAGAGCAAGCCAGCGCACCGTTCAATCTTGCTCGCGATTCGCTGATTCGCGGGCGGCTGGTGCGTCTGGCCGACGATCACCATGTGCTGTTGCTGACGCTGCACCACATCATCTCCGATGGCTGGTCGATGGGTGTGCTGACCCGCGAGTTGGCGGCGCTGTATCAAGCCTTCAGTCATGACCAGCAAGACCCGCTGCCCGCGCTGGCGCTGCAGTACAGCGATTACGCGGTGTGGCAACGCCGCTGGCTCAGTGGTGAGGTGCTGCAACGGCAGAGCGATTACTGGCAGCAGACCCTGGCCGGTGCTCCGGCGTTACTGACGCTGCCGACCGATCGCCCGCGTCCGGCGCAACAGGACTTCGCCGGCAGCCATGTCGATGTGGTGCTGGGCGCGCCGCTGAGTCGCGGACTGAAAGCGCTGTGCCAACGTCGCGCGGTGACGCCGTACATGGTGATCCTCAGCGCCTGGGCGATGTTGCTCAGTCGCTTGTCCGGGCAGACCGACGTGGTCATCGGCTCGCCGGTGGCCAACCGCACCCGCGCCGAGATCGAAGGCTTGATCGGCATGTTCGTCAACACCCTGGCCCTGCGCATCGACACCTCTGGCGCCCTCAGCGGCGAAGCGTTGCTGGCGCGGGTCAAGGCGCAAACCCTGGCGGCGCAAGCGCATCAGGATCTGCCGTTCGAGCACGTGGTGGACATCAGTAAACCGCTGCGCAGTCTGGCTCACAGTGCGTTGTTCCAGACTCTGCTGAGCTGGGACAACAATGACGGCCCGAGCCTGCAACTCGGCGACCTGACGCTGGAAGGCGTGGCGGGGGAAAGCCACTTTGTGAAGTTCGACCTGTCGCTGAGTCTCGGCGACAGCGCCGATGGCGTTCGTGGTTCGCTGCGTTATGCCACGGGGTTGTTCGATGAGTCGACGGTGCGGCGTTTTGTCGGTTACTTCCAGCGCTTGCTGGCGGCGTTGGTCAGTGATGAACAAACGCTGCTGGAGCAGGTGCCGTTGCTGGCGCAGGACGAACGTCAGCGCCTGTTGCACGACTTCAACGCCAGCGAAGTCGATTGCCCACTCGAACAGCCGTTGCACTGCTTGTTTGAAGCGCAGGTGCGGATTAAGCCCGAGGCCATCGCCGTGCAGTCCGAAGCTGGTCGGCTTTCCTATCGGGAACTCAATGCGCGGGCCAATCAACTGGCTCATCACTTGCGCGAACAGGGCGTGCAGCCGGATTCACGCGTGGCGATTTGCGTCGAGCGCGGGCTGGATCTGGTGGTCGGTCTGCTCGGCATTCTCAAAGCGGGCGGGGCGTATGTGCCGCTGGATCCGGGGTATCCGGCGGAACGTCTGGCCTACATGCTCGAGGACAGCGCGCCGGTCGCGGTGTTGGTGCAAGCAGCGACGCGTTCGCTGTTCGCCGCGCCTGCAATGACCTTGATCGACCTCGATCAAGGTCATTGGCAACAGTTGCCTGATCATGATCCGCAGGTGCCCGGCCTGGGCGAGTCGAACCTGGCCTACATGATCTACACCTCCGGCTCCACCGGCCTGCCGAAAGGCGTGATGATCGAACATCGCAGCGCCTGCAACATGGTGCATTGGGGCTCGCAGATCAGTGCGCCAACCGAGCATGGTGCGTTGCTGCAAAAGGCCCCGTTCAGCTTCGACAGTTCGGTGTGGGAGATTTTCTGGCCGCTGTGTTCCGGCCTGCGTCTGGTGCTGGCACGGCCCGATGGCAACCGCGATTCGGCGTATGTGGTGCAAGCGATTCGCGAGCACCAAGTGTCGGTGGTCAAGTTCGTACCGGCGCTGCTGCAGGATTTCATTGAGCAGGCCGATGTCAGCCAGTGCACCAGCCTCACCGATGTACTCAATGGTGGCGGCGAACTCACTGCCGCGCTGGCGCGGCAGGTACGCGATCGCCTGCCGTGGGTGCGTTTGCACAACGTTTACGGCCCGACCGAAACCACGGTCGACAGCACCGGCTGGACGCTTGAACCGGATCAGCCGGTGCCACACAACACGGTGCCGATCGGCCAGGCGCTGAGCAACACGCGCTTGTACGTGCTCGATGCTTACGATCAACCGGTGCCGCAGGGTGTCAGCGGCCAGTTGCACATTGGCGGCGTGGGTGTGGCGCGCGGTTATCACCGATTGCCGGAGATGCAGGCCGAGCGTTTCATCGACAGCCCGTTCGTGGCCGGTGATCGGCTGTACCGCACCGGCGATCTGGCGCGCTACAACAACGACGGTGATCTGGAATTCCTCGGGCGCAACGACTTCCAGATCAAGCTGCGCGGCTTGCGTCTGGAGCCGGGTGAAATCGAAGCGCGGCTGATCGAACATCCGGCCATTCGCGAAGCGGTGGTGATGGTGCGCGATGAACGTCTGGTGGCCTGGTACACGTTGCGTGCAGGGATCGAAACGCCAAACCTGGAGGTCTTGCGTGCCCATGTGCTGGAGCGTTTGCCGGAGTACATGGTGCCCGGCGCCTATGTGCTACTCGACGCATTGCCGCTGACCCCCAACGACAAGGTCGATCGCAAGGCCTTGCCGGAGCCGGGCGCAGACGCGGTAATCAACCGTCCATATGTGGCGCCGCAAGGCGAAGTGGAAACCGCGATGGCGCGTATCTGGGCCGAAGTGCTCAACGTCGAGCAGGTCGGTCGTCACGACAACTTCTTCGAGTTGGGCGGGCATTCGTTGCTCGCGGTGCGGCTGGTCAATCTGCTGCAACGCGGCGGATTGCAGGTGTCACTGGCCGAATTGTTCCAGCACCCGAGCATCGAGTCGGCGGCAGCGTTGCTCGCTCAGGATGAAATGGCCGGACTGCCGGAAGGGCTGGTCGTGGTGCGAGCCGGGAATACCGGTACGCCGCTGTTCCTGGTGCATGAATTCAGCGGCCGCGACGTGTATTTCCCGACGCTGGCGCAGCACATTGGCGGCGAGTTTGCGATTTATGGCCTGCCCGGCGTGCCGCTGGGTCAGCCACAGTTGCGCACAATCGAATGCATGGCCACGCGGATGGCCGGGATCATCCGTGCGGTGCAGCCACACGGGCCGTATCGTCTGGCGGGCTGGTCGTTCGGCGGGGTGCTGGCCCATGAGGTCGCTCAACAATTGCTTGGCCAGGATCAACCGGTGGAGTTCATCGGTATGCTCGACAGTTACGCGCCCAACTCACTGGCCCAGGACAAGGCGATGTGGAGCGGCAAGGATCTCGACAAGCGCCAGTTGCTCGGGCATTGCCGGGGGCGTGCGCTGATGCTCGGTGCCGATGGCGCCGCCGCGTTGGCGTCGGTCGAGGCTCTGGAAGCCGAAATGGAGCAGTTGGATTTCCACGCGCTGTTCCAGCGTTGCCAGGTGCAGCAACTGACCGATCCGGAACTGGCCACGGTCAGCGCGGCCGATGCCTGGCATTACTTCGATCGCGAGGCGGCGCATCGCCTGGCCTTGGCGCATTACCGGGTCAGCCCGGCGAGCCAGACGATTCATCTGTTCCGCGCGCAGGCGTTGATGGACGGGCAGTCTGTGCCAAGCCCGACACGCGGTTGGGAGGAGCGCTTCGACAGTCGTCTGTTGCAGTGCATCGATATCCCCGGCGATCACCGCAGCATGATGAAAAATCCGCATATTCAGGCGTTGGGGCAGGCCATCACTCAGGCACTTGAGGCGGTAATCGCGCCCGCCACGGCGGTGTATCAGCCGCTGCTGACGATCCAGAGCGGGCACCTGGGGCATGCACCGATTTTCTGCGTGCCGGGGGCAGGTGACAGCGTCACCGGGTTCATTCATCTGACCGAAGCGATCGGCCCGGAGTGGCCGATCATCGGCCTGCAACCGCGCGGGCTGGACGGCAGCAGTGTGCCGCACAGTCAGGTCGAGGCCGCTGCCGCGTTTTATCTGCAGGCGATCGCGCAGGCTTACCCAAAAGGCCCGGTGCATTTGATCGGCCATTCCTTCGGCGGTTGGGTGGCGCATGCCATGGCGGCGCAGCTGCAAGCGACCGGGCGCGAGGTGGCATCGTTGACGTTGATCGACAGCGAAGCGCCGGGCGGCAACGGCACGGCAGGCAAGCCGTACACCGGTACGGCGGCGCTGGAACGTTTGATCGACACCCTGCAACTGTCCAGTGGCAAGTCCCTGGAGATCGATCCGCAGGTGTTTGCCGACGCTGATGACGCCACGCAAATGCGCTTGCTGCATGCCGGGATGGTGCACGCCGGTGTGCTGTCGGAGCGCGCCGCGCCCGATGCGATGTACGGCCCGGTCCGCACCTTCGCCACAGCTTTGCGCACGGTCTATCAACCGTCACTGGCCTACACCGGCCCGGTGCGGTTGGCGCTGGTCGATGACCCGACGCTGGATGCGTGGGGCAATCAGCGCGAGCAAGCGGCGATGGTTGAAGGCTGGCAGCGCCAGGTTGCGGATCTGGCGGTGTGGTACGGGCCGGGCAACCACTTCACGATTCTCAAGGCGCCCAACGTCTTCAGTCTCGCGGCGTGGTGGCATGACGGCCTGAAAGTGCCGGCCGGGCAAGTGCTGTCCTGATTGTTGTTTATCTACCAGAGCCCGGCCGCTGGCCGGGCTCACCCCTGAACGGACTTGTGGTTATTTATGGAAAAGTCGAAGTTGCGCAAAGTCGGTATGGGTTTGGCGTTGGTGGCAGTGGCGGGATTGGCGTTCTACGCGGTGCAGGCACCGGCCGAGGCGCCGCAATACCTGACCGCGCCGGTTGAACGCAGTGACATCGAAAACGCGGTGCTCGCCACCGGGTTGCTCGAAGGCATCAAGCAAGTGGACGTCGGCGCGCAAGTGTCCGGGCAATTGAAGTCGCTCAAGGTCAAGGTCGGCGACAAGGTGAAGAAGGGCCAGTGGCTGGCGGAAATCGACCCGTTGGTATTGCAGAACACCCTGCGTCAGGCCCAGGTCGATGAGGAAAACCTGCAAGCGCAAAAACGCGCCACTCAGGCTCAACTGAGGCAGACCAAAGCGATTTACGAGCGCTATAAGAACTTGCAGGACGACGCGTCGATCTCGCGCCAGGATTTCGAAAACGCCGAGTCGAACTATCAGGTACAACAGGCCAATCTGATGTCGCTGGACGCGCAGATCAAAAGCGCGCACATCCAGATCGACACGGCCAAGGTCAATCTGGCGTACACGCGGATTGTTGCGCCGATTGATGGCGACGTGGTCGGCGTGGTCACTCAGGAAGGTCAGACGGTGATCGCCAGCCAACTGGCGCCGGTCCTGCTGAAACTGGCGGATCTGGACACCATGACGGTCAAGGCGCAGGTATCCGAAGCGGATGTGATTCATATCGCGCCGGGGCAAGAGGTGTATTTCACCATTCTTGGCGAGGACAAACGCTACTACGCGAAATTGCGCGGCACCGACCCGGCGCCACAGAATTTTCTTGAAACGCCGCCCGCCGGTACGCCGAAGCAAAGCAGCGCGGTGTTCTACAACGCCTTGTTCGAGGTGCCGAACCCCGACCATCGTTTGCGCATTTCGATGACCGCGCAGGTGCGCATTATCCTCGACACCGCCAAGGCAGTGCTGACCGTGCCGGTGGCGGCGCTCGGCCCGCGCAATGCCGATGGCAGCTTCCCCGTGCGCGTGCTCGACGCCAAGGGCCACGCGCAGTCGCGCAATGTGCAGACCGGGATCAACAACAACGTCAAAGTGCAGATCAATGGCGGTCTGGCTGAAGGTGATCGCGTGGTCATCGGTGATCCGCTGACGAATGTGGCGGGGGCCTGAGCATGACTGAGCCACTGCTACAGCTCACCGGCATCACCCGCAGTTTCACTGCCGGCGACCGCGAATTTCTGGCGCTGAAAAACATTAACCTGACAATCAACGCCGGGGAAATGGTCGCGATCATTGGCGCCTCGGGCTCGGGCAAATCGACGCTGATGAACATCCTCGGTTGCCTCGATTACGCCACTGCCGGCAGCTACAAAATCAACGGCCAGGAAACCCGCGACCTGGACAATCAGGCCCTGGCCGAACTGCGTCGTGACTACTTCGGCTTCATCTTCCAGCGTTATCACTTGCTGCCGCATTTGAGCGCGATGCACAACGTCGAGATGCCGGCGATTTACGCCGGCACGCCGCAGCTTCAGCGTCATGCCCGCGCCCGCGAATTGTTGGCGCGGCTGGGTCTGGAAGGGCATTTGACGCATCGGCCGAGCCAGCTCTCTGGCGGTCAGCAGCAGCGGGTGAGTATCGCCCGGGCCTTGATGAACGGCGGCGAGGTGATTCTCGCCGACGAGCCGACGGGCGCCCTCGACACGGCCAGCGGCAAGGAGGTGATGCGCATCCTCCTGGAGTTGCACGCGGCGGGGCATACGGTGATTCTGGTCACCCATGACCCGAAAGTCGCGGCCAACGCCGAGCGCATCATTGAAGTCAGCGACGGCGAAATCCTCAGCGACCGCGCCAACGAACGCGACACCACGCACCTGCTCAGCGATGAACCGGTGGCACCGAAAGCCACCGCCTCTCGACGTCTTGTTGCCAGTCTCGGGTTGTTCAAAGAGGCGTTCGCCATGGCGTGGGTGGCGTTGATCTCCCATCGCATGCGCACCTTGCTGACTATGCTCGGCATCGTCATTGGCATCACCTCGGTGGTGTCGATCTCGGCGGTTGGGGAGGGCGCGAAGAACTATGTGCTCAAGGACATCGCCGCGATTGGCAGCAACACCATCGATGTCTATCCCGGCAGCAGTTACGGCGACAAACGTGCCGCCGCCATCGAAACCCTGACACCGGCCGATGTCACCGCGCTGAATCAGTTGTATTACGTCGACAGTGCCACGCCGATGATCGGCCGCAGCCTGTTGCTGCGCTACCGCAATATCGACCTGGATGCGCAGGTCAACGGCGTCAGCGACCAGTACTTCAAAGTGCGCGGGATCAAGATGGCCGCGGGAATTCCGTTCAGCGAAAGCGATGCACGGCGCCAGGCGCAAGTGGTGGTCATCGATCACAACACCCGGCAGCGCCTGTTCGGGCAAGACGTCGATCCGTTGGGCCAAGTGATCCTGATCGGCAACCTGCCGTGCACGGTGATCGGTGTGGCCGCACAGGATAAAAGCCTGTTCGCCTCGGGCAAGACTCTCAACGTCTGGGTGCCTTACGAAACCGCCGCCGGGCGGGTGTTGGGTCAGCGTTATCTGGACAGCATCAGCGTGCGCATGAAGGACGGCCAGCCGAGCAAAGTGGTGGAAGAGCACGTCACCCAACTGCTGCTGCAACGCCACGGCACCAAGGATTTCTTCACCAACAACCTCGACAGCGTCTTGCAGACCGTGCAGAAAACCAGCCGCTCGCTGGCGCTGCTGCTGTCGCTGATTGCGGTGATTTCGTTGGTGGTGGGCGGTATCGGCGTGATGAACATCATGCTGGTGTCGGTGACCGAGCGTACACGGGAGATCGGTATTCGCATGGCGGTGGGCGCGCGGCAGTCGGACATTCGTCAGCAGTTTCTGGTGGAGGCGGTGATGGTGTGTTTGTTGGGCGGGGCGATCGGGATTTCCCTGTCGTATGCCATCGGGCATCTGTTTTCGGTGTTTATCAAGGAATGGGAGATGGTGTTTTCACTGGCGTCGGTGCTGACGGCGGTGGTGTGTTCGACGTTGATCGGGATTGTGTTTGGCTTTGTGCCGGCGCGGAATGCTTCGCGGCTTGATCCGATCGAGGCGTTGGCGCGGGATTAAGGGCTGACCCTCACCCTAGCCCTCTCCCAGAGGGAGAGGGGACTGACCGCGGTGTTTGTTGAAGATGCACCGACGTGAACTACCGAGTCGAACTCAGGTTTTGAAAAGCACAAAGATCGGCTCCCTTTCCCCCTCGCCCCTTGGGGGAGAGGGCTGGGGTGAGGGGGTAGATCCCACTGACACACCGCAAAACCTCGAACCACCACCATCCAGTTTTTCCATCAATAAACACAACGTCGATTGCCCGTTTAAATTACACGACCCGTTACGTCATACCGCCTACAACACCTTGCGTCGTTACCTACGCGTACGCCAGAATCCGCCGGCTTACGCGGCTATGGGTCGGGATATATCGTTCGCCTGTCACTGCAAATCAGTGATCGGGTTTGGTAGCCCGCTTCGGTACCGCCGTATGGCGCCACCTTATGCAGTCTCTTTTTGCGGCTGCGTTTTATATGGTGGACATGCGTGGGGCTCATTCATGAGCGCCGGGTTTCCGTATCGACCGGTCTACCAACCCGCGCATGGCCGCCACCTTCGTTTGGTAGCGAAAGTGATGGCTCCGGTTAATTTCGATACGAGACTTTATCTATGTTCAAAGCCACACCCAACCCACCAGATACCGATCCGATCCCCTACGACGCCGCGCTCGAACCTCAAAACATCAAAGAGGCCACAGAACGGGCGATCAATTTCTACTTAAACCCTTCCGCGCTCAAAACCTCAAAACCCACCCGCAAAACCGGCAAGATCTACCTGATCGACCCCTCCGTTGACGACGAAACCCTGCTCGTTGAAGCCTACGAATCGCTGTCCTCGGCCAGTGACATGGCCCGCGACCTTGCTGACTCGGTCGACAGCCCTCACCGCAAGAAAATGCTGATCCTGCAGCAGGTGATCATGTTGAGTGAATTGGTGGTGAGTCGCGTCCTCGACAATCAGCGCTTGCCCAACTAATTGCGAAACTGTCGCGCGAGTGGTGATGCTGGGGAATTGCCGGTGAATCAGGCATTGGAGCACGTCGCGGGATTGCCCTCACCCTAACCCTCTCCCAGAGGGAGAGGGGACTGACCGCGGTGTTCTTTCGAGGTACGCCGACCTGAAATACCACGTCGAACTCTGGTTTTGAAAAGCACAAAGATCGGCTCCCAAGCCAAACCCAGGCTCGAACCCAACCAAGATCGGCTCCCTTTCCCCCTCGCCCCCCGTGGGGGGAGAGGGCTGGGGTGAGGGGGGGAATCTCACTGACACAACCAAAAAAGCCAAGCCTTCACTAATCCCGGTGTATCAAGCCGCACTCGACGCCAACGCCTCCAACGGCGAATACATCCAGCGCATCAACGAATGCCGCCCGCTGATCCCCAACTTGATCGCCGCACGTTTCAGATAGCTCTCGACGGTGTTGACCTTCAACGCCAATTGTTCCGCCAGTTCCGGCGCCGTGCGGCCGGCGAGCAGGCCGACACACACTTCGGTTTCGCGGTTCGATAGACTCAGCCCCAGTTGCTCCAGACGCTCGTCAAAGCGCAGGCGCAAGGTTTCCAGGCCGTTGCCTTCGGCTGCTTCGGACGTGGTCTGCGGATCAGGAGTGGCCGGTTGCAGGGCGTTGATGTGTTTTTCCACCATCGGCAGCAGCACCGGGGAGATGTCCTGCAACAGGCTGCGTTCCTGCGCGGAAAAGCGCTGCGACTCGTCGTTGCGATACACCGAAATCACGTAGCGGTAGCCGTCCTTGCGCCGGGTCAGGTGCAGTTGCGAGGCGTCCGCGCTGGTCGCGGCCGGCGGATTCTGTAAATGGTGGGCCGCTGCACTGTGTTCGGAAAACACCGTTTCGGCGAGCAGGGCCGGCTCTTTTAGCGGCTCCGGCTCGCTGCGGCTCGACGCGCGGCCCAGCGGTTCGACACGCATCTGCCGGATGTGCGTGGCGTCTACCGCCAGTTGCGTCAGGATCAGGTCATGCAGCATGCGCGGAAAGTGCCGGCTGCCTGTGCTGGCAATGACCTTGCCGATGTGGGGGAACAAGTGTGAGTTCATATGCGTGTCATCCCTGAGAAGCGTTAATTCAAAAACGTCTGCAGCACTGTCGACGATCTCCTTGGTCGACGAAATACCGCAGACTTGGATCCTATCCTAGTACAACGTTTGAGCGACGGTTTAATGAAGGTGTTATTAGCTCATAACCGCGATGTCGGGTTGCTTGCCCTGTGAGCACCAGCGGTTGCGGCCTTGCTGCTTGGCTTGATACAGGCAGGTATCGGCTGCTTTCAACAGGGTCGCTGGGGTTACCGTGTCATCGACTGGATGCCAAGTGGTAATCCCGGCGCTGGCGGTGACATAGCCCAATGGATGCCCGGCGTGCTCCAGTTTCAGTGCACGGATGGCCTGCAGTATGTCTTCGGTAACTTGAATGGCGCCGGCATTGTCGGTGTTGGGCAGCAGCACGGTGAACTCTTCGCCGCCGTAGCGCACCGCGAGGTCGCTCGGTCGTTTGACCGCTTGCTGGATCGCCTGCCCGACAGCGCTCAGGCAATCATCGCCCGCCGCATGGCCATACTGGTCGTTGTAGCGTTTGAAGTGGTCGACATCGAGCATGATCAATGACAGCGCCGAACCTTGTCGCCGCGCCAGACGGATTTCGTCCGCCAGCGCATTGTCCAGACGTCGGCGGTTGCCCAGTCCGGTGAGGCTGTCAGTCAGCGCCATGTCACGCATGGTCTGGTGCGCGTAGCGAATTTCCCGCTCCATGGCCATGCGCTGGCGCAACTGGTGCAGCACGACCAGGCCGAAACCGCTGAGCACCAAAATCAGAAACACCAGCACGAAGCCGTTTTTCAGTAAATCCTGCTGCCACGGTTCGATGATCGAATCCCGTGAAAGCCCGGCCTCGACCACCAGCGGATAGGTGGTGAGCGCGCGATAGCCATACAACCGCTCAGTGTCGTCGACCACCGCGCGGACTTGCGCAATGCCGGCGTTGGCGTTGGGCAGGTAGACCTTGAAAATCTCGCTGTTGGCCAGGCTTTTGCCGATCACCGAGGCGATGAACGGCCGGCGTACGAGGATGGTACCGTCGCGTCTGGCCAGCACCAGTGCGCCTTTGTCATCGATTCTGAAGTCGCCGTAATAGTCGACAAAGTAGCTGACCTTGACCGTGCCCAGCAGCACCCCGGCGAACGAGCCGTCGGGATTGTTCAGACGACGGGAGACGGGAATGATCAGGTCATGGGTCGATCGGCTTTCCACCACATCACCGATGCGCACCTGCCGATCATCATGGCTGCGGTGGTATTGAAAGTAATCGCGATCGGCGTTGTTGGCGGTCTCGGGCGTGACTTCCTTGTCGGTGACGATCCACTGCCCATCCGCGCCGTAGATGAACAAGCCATGCAGCTGCGGCATGATTTTCGATTGCTGCACCAGCAGTTTGTGAATACGCGGCACGTCGAGGTTCTGCAGGCCATCGCCTTCGATACGTTCACTCAGGGCGGCGGTCAGCACATCCATTTGCCGAATGGTGTCTTCGGCATGCTGTGCAGTGGCGCGGGCCAGGTTGGTCACCGAATCGCGCGCGGAGGCGAATGCAGCGCGATAGTCGCGCCAGGTGCGCCAGCTCTCGACCGTCAAAAAGGCCAGTACCACCACCAGCATAAAGCTGACCGTAAGGCGGAATGTCGAGCCGGCGCGCACGGCGTTGCGGGCAGAGGCGGCTCTGCCCGGGTCTTCGGTGTTCGGCTCTGGCGGACGGCGTCCGAGCATGAACATCTCCTTTTCTCATACGTAATGCATCACAACAGTATGACAAGGATCGCCAAAAAGTTCGGAACAGAGCGCGCGCCGTCGTTGAATTGTCCTTTTTGAGTTGACGGTGAAACGCTTTTCAGCCGATTTATCCCGTCCCTGTGCGTCAGTAATCTGTACCCAACTTGAACGCAACAACAACTTCAAAAACTCAAAAGGGACGCCCACCATGACCACTCCAACCTACAACCGCCTGAACAAAGACGACGCCATCGTGCTGCTGGTCGACCACCAGACCGGCCTGATTTCCCTGGTGCAGGACTTCTCGCCCAACGAATTCAAGAACAACGTGCTGGCCCTGGCCGATCTGGCCAAGTTCTTCGAACTGCCAACCATCCTCACCACCAGTTTCGAACAAGGCCCGAACGGCCCGCTGGTGCCAGAGCTGAAAGAGATGTTCCCGGACGCGCCGTACATCGCTCGCCCAGGTCAGATAAACGCCTGGGACAACGAAGACTTCGTCAAGGCGATCAAGGCCACCGGCCGCAAGCAGATCATCATTGCCGGTGTAGTGACTGATGTGTGTGTAGCGTTCCCGACCTTGTCGGCGCTGGCGGAAGGGTTTGAGGTGTTTGTGGTGACCGATGCTTCCGGCACCTTCAACACCACCGTGCAACAAGCCGCGTGGAGCCGCATGACCCAGGCTGGCGCACAGATGATGAACTGGTTCTCGGTGGCCTGTGAACTGCACCGCGACTGGCGCAACGATATTGAAGGGCTGGGTAATCTGCTGTCGCAGCGCATCCCCAACTACCGCAATCTGATGAACAGCTACTCGGCGCTGACCGCTCAGCAGAAGTAAGCCTGCGCGATTCAAACAAAAGCCTGCCCTGAAAGCAGGCTTTTGTCGTGTCTGCGCTTTAAAGCGCTGGCAGCGCCGCGATGGTGTTACTTCAGGTTATGGCTGAAGAACTCGGTCAATTTGGCGAAGGGAATCAGATTGACCCGGTCGTACAAGTCGACATGGCCGGCCCCTGGAATGATCAGCAGCTCTTTGGGCTCGGCCGCGCGCTGGTACGCGTCTTCACTGAATTCGCGGGAGTGCGCCTGAGCACCGGCAATGAACAGCAGCGGACGCGGGGAGATGCTCTCGATGTCATTGAACGGGTAGAAGTTCATGAACTTCACATTGCTGATCAACGTCGGCATGGTCGTGGTCTGCGGTGAAGCGCCGGCTGGCGTGACCTGACCACGCGGTGTGCGGTAGAAGTCGTAGAACTCGTCACCCACCGCGTTGCCGGTGAGTTTGAGCGGTGTGCCGCCGGTGTAGCGGATCGGGCCGCCCCAGAACTGCGCGTTACGCTGCTGCGCTGCCTGTTCAATGATGGATTGGCGTTGTGCTGGCGTGAGCGAATGCTTGAGGCCGTTACGGTTGGCGGCGCCCATGTCGTACATGCTGACAGTGGCAATCGCCTTCAAACGTGGGTCGATCTTGGCGGCACTGATGGCGAAGCTGCCGCTGCCGCAAATACCGATGACGCCGATACGCTCGCGATCGACCAGTGGGCGAGTGCCGAGAAAGTCCACCGCCGCGCTGAAGTCTTCGGCGTAAATGTCCGGCGCAACCGACTGGCGTGGCAGGCCCTCGCTCTCGCCCCAGAAGGACAAGTCGAACGACAGCGTGACGAAGCCTTGTTCGGCCATTTTGGTCGCGTAGAGATTGGCACTTTGCTCCTTCACTGCGCCCATCGGGTGGCCGACGATGATTGCGGCATTTTTTGACTGTGGGTCGAGGTTTTTCAGGCTGAACAGATTGCCTGCGACCTTCATCCCGTACTGGTTCTTGAAGGTGACCTTTTCCACGGTCACTTTATCGCTGGTGTAGAAGTTGTCTGCGCCGTTCGACATATCGGCTCCCATGGCTGAAAAAGTACTGAAGAGCAGCCCGAAGGCCAAGCAAAAACCTTTCACTGGAATGTCCTTGCGATTGAGGGTTTATTCGTCTGAGCCTGTGCCCGAACATTCTCTCGATCAGCGCCTCGGCGCCGAAGTGCATTCCTCTGGATTGCTTGCCTGATCCACTGAATCTGGATTTTCAACGCCGCGCAGACACGAGATGGCGGCAATGAGAGGGCAGGGAAGGGATATGGATTACGCAGAGGATTCGGTGCTGGCCTCGACCAATCCGCTTTCAGCCTGATGACCGCTGCGCTGGGTTTCCGGAACCCCGACCCCAAGCAACACAACTGCCACTGCCGCAATAGCGGCCAGGGTCAGAAACGCCGCGCTGTAACCAGCCTCCTGCACAACGAACCCGGCGAGGCCATTGCTCAATGCCGCGCCCAGTCCGAAGGCCGTTGTCAGTGCGCCGAGGCTGACGTTGAAGTGGCCAGTGCCTTGCGTAAGGTCTTTGACCATGATTGGAAACAAGGCGCCAAACAGACCGGCGCCGACACCGTCGAGCAGTTGCACCGCGACCAGCCAGTAAGCATCGTCCGACAGCGTATAGAGCACACCGCGCAATGGCAGGATCAGAAATCCGGCCAGTAGCAGCGGCTTGCGCCCCCACAGATCGGCTTTCGCCCCGACCAGTAATGCCGCCGGCACCATCACCAATTGCGCGGCGACGATGCAGGCGGAGGTCAGCGGGGTGGCCATCTGCAAATTGGCTTGCGCAAGTTTTTGGCTCACCAACGGCAACATCGCCGCGTTGGCGAGGTGGAACAGCGCACAGCAAATGGCGAACAGCAACAGCGGCCGGTTGCTCAGCAGCACCGACAATCCGGAAGGCTGGCGATGCCCGGCGTCGGCCGGATCGAGTCCACGGGCCAGATCATGGTCGATGGCGGCTGGCGACACGCAGGCAATGGCGATGACACTGGCCAGGGCCATGGCCGCCATCAGATAGAACACCGCCACCGGGCCGAACAGATACGCGAATACGCCGGCGAGGAGGGCGGCGCAGGCATTGCCGGCATGATTGAAGGTTTCAT
Organism: Pseudomonas sp. SCA2728.1_7; assembly: GCF_018138145.1. Lineage (NCBI taxonomy): Bacteria > Pseudomonadati > Pseudomonadota > Gammaproteobacteria > Pseudomonadales > Pseudomonadaceae > Pseudomonas > Pseudomonas sp. SCA2728.1_7. The sequence goes on from NZ_CP073104.1 coordinate 127,743, forward strand.
TGCGCCCGGTTCGGCGCGTAAACGCTCGTGGCCCGGTCATGCCCAGGGTAATCGCGCAAATGGCCGGGGCGAATATCGAAGCGGCCATTGCACTCAGGGTTTGCGTCAACGCCACCCACGTGAACGACGTCACGAACGGCAGCAGCAGGCAACTGCTGGTTACCAGCAGCGCGGCGATCGCAATCAACGCTCGTTTGCGCCGGCTGTTGTCGACCCAGGCGCCGGCCGGCGTCTGGGTGATCAGCGCGGCGACCCCGGCGATGGTCATCACCAGGCCAATGCTCGCCGGCTCCCAGTGATGCACCGCCAACAGGTAAATGGCCAGATAGGGGCCGAGACCGTCGCGCACGTCGGCGAGGAAAAAGTTCAGGCTGTCCAGTGACAGGTTGTTGCGGCGATCGAGGTCAGCGGCCACGGCAGTGTCTTCAATATTTGAGGTTTGCGGATGGATTCAACCTCAGCAAGCCTAATGACCTGCGGCCACGAACATAAGTTGCAGGCCGCCGCCGTGTCGTTGCGAAACAACGCCAAGGGGTTGAAAACGACGTTCCGTCATACGGTTGCTGCACGTTCGACGCGCTACTTGTATCCTTGCGCCGGTCGAGGACATACGACCGCTGTTATTGCCTTGAATCAGTAACGGCCGGAACCGGAAACCGGACTTTCCATTAGGTACTTTCGTGAAGCGTGATACCCACCTCGTCATCCTCTTGCTGCTGGTCATCGGCTGCTCCCTGGCGTCGCTGACCATCTGGAAAGTGCTGTCCTCGCGCGATCGCGCGCTGGAGGAAGTCAACGTGCACGGGTTGAACCTGACCCAGGCACTCGAGACCTATTCCGAGGGCATTGTCCGGCAAAGTTCGCTGCTGTTGCTCGGGCTGGTCGAACGCCTGGAAACCGAAGGCAGTGGCCCCGCGCAGATCCAGCGCTTGGGTGCGCTGATCAACCGCCAGCAGCCGTTGATGCCACAAATGAGCGGGATCACCATCTATGACCGTCAGGGCCATTGGCTGATGTCGTCGAACCGGCCGATCCCGGCGGGGGCCAACAGCAGTGATCGGGCCTACTTCATTCATCACCGCGACGACCCGAGCCGCGAACCCTTTATCGGGCCACCCATCCGCAGCCGCTCCAATCAGGAGTGGGTGATCACCGTCAGCCGCCGTTTCAACGATGATCGTGGCGAGTTTGCCGGGGTGGTGGCCGTGACCCTGGGCGTGGAAAACTTCCTGCGCCTGTTCGGCAAACTCGACGTCGGGCAGGAAGGTGCTATCGGTTTGTCGTATACCGACGGCACGTTGCTGGTTCGCTATCCGTTCCGCGAACAGGACATGGGCCGCAACTTTTCCAAGTCGCCGATCTACGCCAAATACCTGGTTGATCAATCGGTCGGTACCGCGTCGTATACCTCCAGCCTGGATGGCGTCGAACGCCTCTACGCCTTCCGCAAAAGCGAGAAATTGCCGCTGATCACCACGGTCGCCATCGGCAAGCGTGAAGCGCTCACGGCGTGGCGAACCGAGGCACTGCTGTCGGCGGTGGTGGTGGCGGGGCTGTTGGGGCTTACAGGTCTGATCGGCTGGTTCTTGATCCTCGACATCCGTCGCCGGACCCAGATTGAAGGCGAACTGCGCATCGCTCAGCAGCAGTTGCTCGGTTCCAATCGGCAGCTGGAACTGTTGGCCATGAAGGATGCGCTGACCGGTCTGGCGAATCGGCGCTGCTTTGACCAGACCCTGGCCACAGAGGCGCGGCGGGCACAGCGCAACAACTCGTCGCTGGCGTTGCTGATGATCGATATCGATTATTTCAAGCGGTTCAATGATGCGCTCGGGCACGTTGCCGGCGACGCCTGTCTGCAAACCGTCGGTAGCGTGCTGGATGCGTGTGTGCGGCGGCCGTCGGATCTGGTAGCGCGCTATGGTGGTGAAGAGTTCGCGGTGATCATGCCCGACACCGATATTGACGGTGCCGAGGTGGTGGCGCAGCTGATAATCGAGCGCTTGCAGTACGCCAACATTGCCCACCCTGACAGTCCCGTGGCCTGCGTGAGCCTGAGCATCGGCATTGCCGCTGCGCGCGGTCCGCGCCTGGATCCGGTGAGCGCTCTGATCGAGTGCGCCGATCAAGCGCTGTATCAAGCGAAAACGGCAGGGCGCAACAGATTCATGAGGTTCGCTGCGCAACCTTCAATCGAAGTCGATGGTCAGCAGGCCACTGACCCGTGATACCAACGTGTCGACGGCGAACGGTTTGGTCAGCACCTGCATGCCCGGGCCGAGTTGACCGTTACCAATCACTGAGTTTTCCGCATACCCGGTAATGAACAAGGTCTTCAGCTTCGGCCTGATTTGCCTGCCCGCATCGGCCATCTGCCGGCCGTTCATGCCGCCGGGCAAACCGACATCGGTAATGAGCAGGTCGATGTGCGCGCTGGAACGCAATACTTCCAGTCCCTCAACGCTGTCGGCCGCTTCGAGCAGGTTGTAGCCGAGATCGTTCAGCACATCCTTGAGCAGCATGCGGACGGTGGGTTCGTCGTCGACAATCAGGATGGTCTCGCCAGTCTTTGCCTGCAGGGTTGCCGAGCTTTGCGCGTCATCCTGATTGCGCTGCGTTTCGCCGACGTAGCGCGGCAGGTAAATGCACATGGTCGTGCCTTGACCCACGGTCGATTGCACCCGTACCTGCCCGCCGGATTGCTTGGTGAAACCGTAGATCATCGACAGCCCGAGACCGGTGCCCTGGCCCAGCGGTTTAGTGGTGAAAAACGGGTCGAAGGCCTTGGCGATCACTTCCGCACTCATGCCGGTACCGGTGTCGGCGACCGACAGGCACAGGTATTGGCCTTCGGGCATTTCCCGTACGCGCGCTGATTCAGCATCCAGGGTTCGATTGGCGGTCTCGACGATGATGCTGCCACCATCGGGCATCGCATCACGAGCGTTGATGCACAGGTTGAGCAGGGCGTTTTCCAGTTGACTGGCATCCACCAGTGCTGGCCACAGATCGGCGGCGGCGACCGTCTTCAGGCGAATGCTCGGGCCGACGGTGCGCTGGATCAGTTCGCTCATGCCGGCAATCAGTGCGTTGACTTCAGTCGGCCGTGGATCGAGGGTCTGGCGGCGGGAGAAGGCGAGCAGACGGTGGGTCAGGGCGGTGGCGCGTTTGGCGGCGTCCTGGGCGATCTGCATGTATTTGTCGATGTCGTTCAGGCGACCCTGGGCGATGCGTTTGTCCATCAGCTCAAGGGAGGCGCAGATGCCCGCCAGCAGGTTGTTGAAGTCATGGGCCAGACCTCCGGTGAGTTGCCCGACCGCTTCCATTTTCTGCGATTGGCGCAACTTTTCTTCGGCCTGCATCAGGTCGGCGGTGCGCGCCGAGACCCGTTGTTCCAGTGTGTCGTTGAGGGCTTTCAATGCGGCGGTGACCCGGTCGCGCTCGGCTTCGACGTTGCGCCGGTCCTCGACATCGATCAGCACGCCGGGAAAGCGCAAAGGTGTGCCGTCTTCGGCACACTCGACGCGGCCGTTCGCTTCAATCCAGGTGTATTTGCCATCCGCGCCGCGCACTCGGTATTGGTGCGAATAGGCACCTCCACGGGCAATGACCTCGTTGATCGCGGTGGTGAGTCCTTCCCTGTCGTCCGGGTGCACGGTCATCACCACTTGTTCCAGGCTCAGACCGTCGAGACCCCAGGCCGGGTCGAGGTCGAACACCCGCGCGAAGGCCTCATCGACGCTGAAGCGATCGCTGGGCAAGTGCCAGTGCCAGGTGCCGATGATGGCGCCAGCGGCAAGGGCCAGTTGCACGCGTTCGACGTTTTCCCGAGCGACCGCTTCGCTGATGCGTAAACGCTCTTGCGCGTCGCGGCGCTCGGTGACATCGCTGAAGAAGATCGCAATCTGCCGATCGGCCGGGTCGCCGACACGCACGGCGCGCACATCGAACCAGCGCTCGAAGGTGTTGGCGTAGTTCTCGAAGTTTGCTGGCTCGCCAGTTTTGGCCACATGGCCGTAGGTCTCGAACCAGAATTTCTCTAGGTTGGGCGCAAACTCGGTGACCCACTTGCCCCGCAGGTTGACCCCGGCCTGACGTTCGAACGCCGGGTTGGCCTCGACGAAGTAATAGTCGATGGGGTGGTCGTCGGCGTCGAATTTGACTTTGACGATGGCGAACGCCGCCTCGATGGTTTCCAGAATGGTGCTGAAGCGCTCTTCACTCTGGCGCAGTGCGGTTTCGGCACTGCGCGAACGGGTCAGGTCGAGCATCGCACCGATCATGCGTTCGGCCTGGCCATCGGCATTGCGGATCAGATGGCCGCGATCCAGCACTTCGGCGTATGAACCATCGTGGCAGAGGAAGCGGTACTCAGCGCTCCAGGTCGTCCCGGAGCCGTCAATGGCCGAGCGAATCGAGGTTGTCACGCGCGCGCGATCCTGCGTGTGAATCTGCGCAAATCGCCAGTCACACGTCGGCTCGATGGCTGCTGACGCGTAGCCATACGCCTGTTGCAGCGAGTCGTTCCAGATGACCTGATTGGTTTTCAGATCCCAGTCCCAGACGGCGTCGCAGGTCGCCTTGACGGCCAGACGCAGGCGCGTGACCTCAGACTCAAGCTCCTCGCGAGTAAGCTGTTTCAGGATGTTCACCCTTCATGCGTTGATGGTTGGCTTGCGTTCAATTGGCGTGTTTCAAACCATCGGCTTCGCAAGCTCTGTCAGCCATTGACCCGGGGCCCCATGTTTAAGTTGCACACGGGCCAAAGGCACACGCGTTTTCATAGCGATTCGCCGCGATCCAGTCTGTCGAGCAGACTCTGCCCGCGTTGCCACAAAGCCTGCTGTTTTTCCAGCGGCATGCGATCGAGGTTTTTGTACATCATGCCCATGCGCTGATTGCCGCGCAGAAGGTCGCCGTGGCGCATCAGGAAATGCCAGTACAAGGCATTGAACGGGCAGGCGTTGTCGGTTGTGGTTTCACGCACCGAGTACGCACAGTCGCGACAGTAGTCGGACATCCGGTTGATGTACTGGCCGCTGGCGCAATAAGGCTTGGAACCGAGGTAACCGCCGTCGGCGTGCATGACCATGCCGAGGGTGTTGGGCAGTTCGACCCAGTCGAAAGCGTCCATATAAATCGCCAGATACCATTCACAGATCTGGCTCGGCGCGATGCCGGCGAGCAGGGCGAAATTGCCGGTGACCATCAGGCGCTGGATGTGATGGGCGTAGGCGTGTTTGAGGCTTTGGCCGATGGCCTGGCGCATGCAGTTCATCTGCGTTTCGCCGGTCCAGTAAAACTCTGGCAGGCGCCGCGTGTTACCGAAGGCATTGCCCTCGGCGTATTCCGGCATGTGCAGCCAGTAAACGCCCCGCACATATTCGCGCCAGCCGATCAGTTGGCGGATGAAGCCTTCGGCGGCATTCAGCGCGATGCTGCCGGACCAGTAGGCCGACTCCACGTCACTGCAGAGTTGACGCAGATCGAGCAAGCCAATGTTCAGTGCAGCGCTGATGCGCGCATGGAACAGAAACGGTTCGTCGCTGGCCATGGCGTCCTGATAATCGCCGAACCCGGCCAGGCCGTAATCGAGAAACCAGGCCCACAGTGCCTGGGCATCGGCGTGGGTCACCGGATAGTTGAAATCATCGAGGCTGCCGTAGTGACTGGCGAAACGATCCTTGACCAGTGCGAGCACTTCGAGGGTGATTGCATCGTTGGTAAAACCCGCCGGGTAGGGCGCCTTTACCGTTTTGGGCAGGGCTTTGCGATTGTCAGCATCAAAGTTCCAGGCGCCGCCGACTGGCGTGCCATCGCCGTTGAGCAGCAGACGACTTTTGCGGCGCATCTCGCGGTAGAAGAACTCCATGCGCAACTGCTTTTTGCCAGCGGCCCACGCGCGGAATTCGTCGCGGCTGCAGAGGAAGCGGTTGTCGGCATGCCAGTGGATCGGCAAGCCACATTCCTTCAGTGATTGCTCCAGACGCCAGTCGCCGCATTCGGTCATGTGCAATTCGTTGGCCTGCAGCAGCGCCTGCCAGCGCTTTAATTCGCCGGGTACCGAGCCGCTGTTCTGCGGGTCGTCGAGGGTCACGTACTGCACTTGGAAGCCTTGGTTTTCCAACGCCTTAGCGAAGTGACGCATGGCGCTGAAGATCAGGGCAATCTTCTGCGGATGATGGGCAACATGGCTGGCTTCTTCCATGACCTCGACCAGCAGTACCCGGTCTCGTTTGCCATCCAGACCGGCCAATGACGCCAGATCAAAAGAGAGCTGGTCACCCAGAACCAGGCACAGCCGACGGGTTTTGTTCATTTCACGAATTCAGCGTAATGGGCAGCAGGCTGCCGAGTGGACGTTTAAATGTTAAGTCCAGATAGTTGTACAGATTGTAGTCGTTGTATAGGTTTTTGTGCGGTGAATATTCACATCCCCCCTGTGGGAGCGAGCCTGCTCGCGAAGGCGTCGTCACATTCAACATTTTGCCTGACTGACATGCCGCTTTCGCGAGCAGGCTCGCTCCCACAAGGGTTTGCACTCCGACTCGGATGAACGTTCCCGCTGTTGCGGGAGCGCTTGACGCCGCGTGGACAGGCTTAGCCGGGATAAACGGGGTAGTCGGTATAGCCCTCGGCGTTGCCGCCATACACCGTCGCCGGATTCAGTGCATTCAACGGCCAGTCATTGGCAATGCGCGCCGGCAGATCGGGATTGGCCATGAACGGACGGCCAAAAGCGACCAAGTCTGCCAGCCCGGAATCGAGCAGTTGCGCGCCGGATTCGGCGGTGTAGCGCCCGGCATAAATGATCGCGCCGCTGAAGGTGTCGCGCACGGCCTGACGGAACGTTTGTGGCATCGCCGGGGCGTTGTCCCAGTCGGCTTCGGCAATGGACAGATAGGCAATGCCCACGTCCTCCAGCACTGTGATCGCTTCGATGTAAGTGGTGTGCGGATCTTCCTCGACCATGCCCAGGTAAGTGCGCGCTTCATCGGTGGTGGTAAATAGCGGGGCGAAACGTACGCCGACTTTTTCCTTGCCGATGCACTCGGCGACGCCGGCGACCACTTCCTTGAGAAAGCGCAGGCGGTTGTGCAGCGAGCCACCGTACTGGTCGTCGCGCAAATTGCTGTGGGCGGAGATGAACTGGTTCACCAGATAACCGTTGGCGCAGTGCAACTCGATGCCGTCGAAGCCGGCGTCCATGGCGTTGCGTGCGGCCTGGATGTACAGCTGAACCAGTTCCTGCACTTCATCGGTGCTCAGCGCGCGAGGTGCCGACGGTGGCACCAGTTTACCGGCGCCGGGGGCGGTTTCGATAAACACGCTGACCCGGTCGGTGGCTACGGCGGAAGCGGAAACCGGGGCAGCACCGTCGGGTTGCAACGCGGTGTGGGAGACACGGCCGACGTGCCACAGCTGCGCGAAAATCACCCCGCCCACGGCATGCACGGCCTCGGTGACTTTGCGCCAACCGGCGATTTGCTCAGGCGTATGAATCCCTGGCGTCCACGCATAACCCTGGCCGCGCGGTTCGATCTGTGTGCCTTCGGTGACCAGCAAACCGGCGCCGGCGCGCTGTTGGTAATACTCGGCCATCAGTTCATTGGCGATGTTGCCCGGTTGAGTGCTGCGCTGGCGGGTGAGGGGCGGCAGAACGATGCGGTTTTTCAGGGTGTGATGGCCGAGTTTGGCGGGGGTGAAGAAACGGCTGTTGTTCATGGATGACCTTTTGGCGACTTATTAGACCAGTCGTCTATTGATTGGGTGAAAAAATAACGCCGGGCAAGACGCACCCGGCGTTAGGAAGGTTGGAAGCGAGGGTTTAGCCCAGCATCTCCAGCAGTTTTTTCGCGACGGCGGCGGAGCTGGCCGGGTTCTGGCCAGTGACCAGTTGCCCGTCGGCGACCACATGAACCTGCCAGTCAGCGACTTTCGAGTAATGACCGCCGAGGCGCTGGAACTCGTCCTCGATCAGGAACGGCACCACGTCCGTCAGGCCAACGGCCTCTTCTTCGGCATTGGTGAAACCGGTGACCTGGCGATGCTGGACCAGCGGTTTGCCGTCAGCGGTGAGGGCGTGACGCAATACCCCCGGCGCATGGCAGACAAAACCGTGGGGTTTGTTGGCGCGGTCAAACGCTTCGATCAACGCGATCGACTGTTTGTCTTCGGCCAGGTCCCACAGTGGGCCGTGGCCGCCCGGGTAAAACACCGCATCGAAATCCTCAGCGCTGACGTCGGCCAAGCGCCCGGTGTTGGCCAGTGCCTGTTGCGCGGCGGAGTCTTTGCGGAAGCGATCAGTCTCGGCAGTCTGCGCATCAGGCTCATCGCTTTTCGGGTCCAGCGGCGGCTGGCCACCGGCCGGCGAGACCAGGGTGACGTCGACGCCAGCGTCCTTGAAGGCGTAGTAGGGCGCGGCGAACTCTTCCAGCCAGAAGCCGGTTTTCTTGCCGGTGTTGCCGAGTTGATCGTGGGAAGTCAAAACCATCAGGATTTTCATAGAGCACCTTGAGTCGATCAGGTGTCTTCGATTGAGCGAAGGATTCGCCCATCGGCCACACCGGTCAGAAAACGTTTGTCGGGGCGCAGCATAGATTCCAATTAGACCAGTCGTCTAGTAATTTTTTATCCTGCGGTTTTTCATCGACAGGTATGGCAAACTTCCGTTCCTCGAAATATACGACTGGTCTATTGCCTGGTAATGTGCGCCCGATGAAAGCGACCTACGACGACACCCGCCAACACTTGCTCGACACCGGCCACCGGATGATGGCCGAGAAGGGCTTCACCAGTGTCGGCCTCAACGAAATCCTGCAAACCGCCGGTGTGCCCAAGGGTTCGTTCTATCACTACTTCAAATCCAAAGAGTTGTACGGCCAGGCGCTGCTCGCGGATTACTTCGTCGGCTATCTCGCCGACATGGAGCGGCGCCTGACGCTGCCAGGCTTGAGCGCCTATGAGCGGTTGATGGATTACTGGCAGGGCTGGCAGAACCGCTGCACCCTCGAAGGCCACGGCGACGAATGTCTGGTGGTGAAGCTCAGCGCCGAAGTCGCCGACCTGTCGGAGTCGATGCGCCTGACCTTGCGCGATGGCGCCGAGCAAGTGGTGGCGCGCATCACTCTGTGCATCGAACAGGGCCAGGCCGAAAACAGCCTGCCCCAGGGCGATGCCCGGCATCTGGCGGAAACCTTGTATCAGCTGTGGTTGGGCGCCAGTTTGCTGAACAAATTGCAGCGTACCGGGCAGTCGCTGCAGACCTCGATGGCGATGACCCGACAACTGCTGGCGGTGTGAGCGGCGGGGCCGTTGTGGCCCAGGTTACATGGCTCAACACACCTCGCCCTGACTGTTGCAGGGCCGCACATCCTCGGCACGCCATTGTTTGATCAAGCGCCGGCGGTCAGGCGCGTAGTGTTCGACGAGCACCTGCACCGTCGCAAGGTCAGCCATATCGATCACGCGAAACCGGCTGTCGCCTTCGCACCACGCCGCGATGCAGCGCTTGCCCTCGATAAAACCCAACATGATCGGCCAGATGATGTGTTCGGCGGCGTCCGCATGTTCGAGCGCTAGCGCGATGCGCAGCTTGTTCTGCTCGCGCAGCGCCCGACGAATCTCGCTGAGGTCGATGGTTGTGCCGGGCTTTTGCGGCTTGGCCACGTAAAAGGTTTCGTCTTCGAAGATCGGCCGCATCTGCGCGGGCAGCACGGCACTGATTTTCGCCAGGGCATTGTTGACGGCATCCGCGAGTTGGCTGTCGGTCTGCCGGCTGACCCATTGCGCGCCGATGACCAAGGCCTGTATTTCCTCGGCGCTGAACGATAACGGCGGCAGGACAAAGCCGGGCTTGAGCACATACCCAAGGCCCGGCTCGCCGTCGATCTCGGCCCCCATGCCTTGCAGCGTGACGATGTCGCGGCGAATGGTGCGCAACGACACGCCCAATTCAGCCGCCAAGGCTTTGCCGGACACCGTACGACGATGACGCCGCAGCGCTTGCATCAGCTCAAACAGACGATGACTTCTGGCCATTAACGCTCCATGGCGACGACACCTTTGCCGCCGAGTTTGCGGCCCTGTTCGAGCTCGCGGATCAGTTGTATGGCGCCGTCCAGCGGCACCACTTCTCCTAGCCGAATCTTCAAGCGTGCCTCAATGGCGGCACTGGCCAGTGTTTCGAGGATTTCGTGTCGCGGTGTGCCGATGACCAGTTTCAGTCGCCGATCAATCAGGCCGCGCAGGAATTTACCCGGACCCGGATTGAGATCAAGCAAACAGCCGCCTGGACGCAGCAATCCGATACCGGTCGAGACCGTCATCGTCGCGGCCGTGTCATACACCACATCGAAGCGCGCCGGCAGTCTTGTCAGGTCCGTTAACCGGTAGTCGTAGACGGTCGATACCCCCAGCGCCTGTGCCCGGGCAACATCCGACGCGCTGCAACTGCCCGATACCGTGGCCCCCGACATCAGGGTGATCTGCACCGCCGCTTCGCCGACTGCCCCCGCGCAACCATTGATGAAAACCTGCTGACCGGCTTGCAGTCTGGCCTTGTCGATCAGCCCGTTCCACGCGGTAATGCCCGGTGTGCCGAGGCACGCCGCATCGGCGAAGGAAAGAGTATCCGGTTTGCTCGCCAGAAAGTCCTCTCTGGTCACGACGGCTTCACCCAATGCGCCACTTTCTTTGAAGCGGGATAGCCCGAAAACCGCGTCGCCGACCTGGAAGCGTCTGACACTCGCCCCAACCGCAAGAACCACGCCAGAGAAATCCATACCCATCGCGCGCGGAAATGTTCTGCCGGTGATCAGCTTCATCCGGCCCTGACGCAACTTCCAGTCAATGGGGTTGATCGCTGCAAATCTGACCTGCACGAGCACTTCATCCTTGCCGGGTGCTGGCAACTGGAATGCTTCGACGCGCATCACTTCCGGACCGCCGTAGCACGAGTACTGAATACGTTTATAGCCTGCTGACATGTTGGGTTCGCCTTCCGAGAGTGGACATGACACCGACTCTATAACGGGGCAGTGCCAGTTTTTGGCACCATTCGCTTTCTATGGAGGAGGCAGATTGATGAGCGGTGTTCATGACTTCATGAAGCTGAGCGCAGATAGTCGCAAGATCCTCGTCGGTTTACCGTAGCGGCTGATTATCCCGTCAGCAGGAACTTAACGATGGCAGCACTCCCGGTTCGTAGCGTGACCCACTCCAGCCGACTTCTGTTAACGGCCATCGCACTGTTGCTGACAGCCTGTGCTTCAACTGAAAAAGGTTCGACCTCCATGAAACGTTCACCTGCAATGACCTCCGATGCCGCGGCTGCCGTGTCCCCGGCACTGGCTCATAACACCGATGCCATGTTGTTTGGCGAAGTATGGAAACGCCCGGGATTGTCACCGCGTGACCGCAGTCTGGTGACGGTTGCGGTGTTGATTGCACGCGGGCAAACCGCCGAGATGGCCGCGCAATTCAACCTTGCGCTGGACAACGGTGTCACGCCGCTTGAGCTGTCCGAAACGCTCAATCACCTGGCGTTTTATTCCGGTTGGGGCAATGCGTCAGCGGCTCTGCCTATCGCCGCCGAGGTGTTCTCCGCGCGCAACATCGATGCTGAGCAATTGGCACCGGTTGCGCCGTCGTTGCTGCCGCTGGACCAGGCTCGCGAAACTGACCGCGTGGAGCGCGTGAATGCGGCGGTGGGATCAGTGGCGCCGGGGCTGGTCGAGTTCACCACCAAAGCGCTGTTCCGCGATCTGTGGTTGCGGCCAGGTCTGGCGCCTCGCGATCGCAGCCTGATCACGGTCAGTTCGTTGGTGGCCAACGGGCAGACCGGCCAGGTCGGCTATCACCTGGGTCGGGCGATGGACAACGGTTTGAGCCAGACCGAAGCGGCGGAAATGATTACCCAACTGGCGTTCTATGCCGGATGGCCGAATGCGTTTTCCGCCGTGCCGGTGTTCAAGGAAGTGTTCAGCCAGCGCGCGCCGGGCTGACTGAACAGGGCGTCAAATCTGCTCCGGCAAGTGCGCGATAAGTTTGTCCAGCGTGATCGGATAATCGCGCACGCGCACGCCGGTGGCGTTGTAAATCGCATTGGCAATGGCCGCTGCGGCGCCACTGATGCCCAACTCGCCGACACCTTTGGCCTTGAGCGGCGTGGCGTAGGGGTCGATCTCATCGAGAAAAATCACCTGCTGATGAGGAATGTCGGCGTGCACCGGCACTTCGTAACCGGCGAGGTCATGGTTGACGAAAAAACCACGGCGCTTGTCGACCTGCAGTTCTTCCATCAGTGCGGCCCCGGCGCCCATGGTCATGCCGCCGATGATCTGGCTGCGCGCGGTCTTCGGATTGAGAATCCGCCCTGCTGCGCAGACCGCCAATTGGCGACGCAGACGAATCTCGCCGGTCGCCGCGTTGACCGCGACTTCGGCGAAATGTGCGCCAAAGGTCTGCTGGGCAAAGCGCTGGGCCAGATCGCCGAATTCCATGCGGTCTTCGCCAACGAGATCGCCTGCGGCCGCCGCGTGAGCCAAAGGAAAATGCCGCGTGCCATCGTGCACCTCGCCGTGGGCAAATTCGGCCGTTTGCGGATCAAGCCCGACGGCGCGGGCAGCGGCTTCGCGCAACTTGACGCAAGCGGCATAGACCCCGGCGGTTGACGACGCCGCCCCCCATTGCCCGCCCGATCCCGACGACTCCGGAAAGCGCGAGTCGCCAAGGCGCACTTCGACCCGGTCCAGTTCCACACCTATCATCTCGGCGGCGGTCTGCGCAATGATCGTGTAACTGCCAGTGCCGATGTCAGTCATGTCGGTTTCGACAGTGATTGTGCCGTGCCGATCAAGGCGTACACGGGCCGCCGATGCGGTGGTTGGCGCGCCACGTATGGCGGACGCCAGACCGATGCCGATCAGCCAGCCATTCTCCAGACGTTGGCCGGCGCTTGCGTTGCGCTGGTGCCAGCCGAATTGCTCGGCGCCGATTTGTAAGCACTCGACGAGTTGCCGCGTGGAGAACGGGCGCGATGGCTGTTCGGGGTCGACCTGGGTGTCGTTGAGCAGGCGCAACTGCAGTGGGTCGATGCCGAGTTTTTCCGCCAGTTCATCCATGGCAATTTCCAGCGCCATCATCCCCGGTGCTTCCCCCGGCGCGCGCATGGCCGAGCCTTCGGCCAGGTCCAGCACGGCAAGATTCAAGCGGGTCATGCGGTTGGCGCCAGCGTAGAGCAAACGCGTCGAGGCTGTCGCGGCTTCGGGCCGGCCCCCGGGCAGGTTGCCTGACCAACTCTCATGGCCGATGGCCGTGATCAAACCCTCGCGGCTGGCACCGATGCGAATGCGTTGGAGCGTCGCGGGGCGATGGGTCAAATTGTTGAACATCAGCGGACGCGGCAGCGCGACTTTCACCGGGCGCCCGGCGTGGCGTGCCGCCAGCGACGCCAGCACCGCGTCACACAGGATCGTACCTTTGCCGCCGAAACCGCCGCCGATGTAGGGCGATATCAAACGAATATCTTCTTTGCGTATACCGAGTGTCCTGGCCAGATCGCGCACGCCCCAGTTGATCTGCTGTATCGACGTCCACAACGTCAGCGAATTGCCGTTCCACTGGGCGATGGTGGCGTGGGGTTCCATCATCGCGTGCGCCTGATCCGGCGTGCTGTAGTGCTGGTCGATCTGGATCGGTGCGGCGTTGAAGGCGCCTTCGAAATCTCCGGTCTGCGTCTGCGGCGGTGGACCGAAACCGGCGGGTGGGGGCGGTGTGGCCGAATCCTTGGCGGCCGCCAGATCGAACGCGCCGGGTTCGGCCACATAGGTGATTTCCAGCAGGTGGGCGGCGCTGCGAGCCTCTTCAAATGTCTGCGCGACGACGATCGCGACAGCCTGGTGATAGTGGTCCACCTGCGGGCCGGCCAAGGCGCGCGCGACATAGAACTCGCCCTTGGCCAAAGGCCCGGCATTCTCGTAGGTGACGATCGCGATCACCCCGGAACTGTTGCTCGCCTGCGTCGAGTCGATCGAGGCAATTCGTCCCTTGCCGATCCCGGCGCCGACGATATACCCATAGGCCGGATTGGGCACTGCGGCATGTTGTTCATACGCGTAGGGCGCGGTCCCGGTGGTTTTCAACTTGCCATCGATGCGGTCGGCGGGCTTGCCGATGACGTTCAATTGATCGATCGGATTAGTGCCGGCCGGTGTGTCGAATTTCATCGCTGAGTTCCTCTTCGGGCGGGCTGTCGGCCACCGCCGGGCGCCTCAGCGCCAGCGTTTGCAGGCCATATCGCCTACGAGCCTAGGCCATTGAACCGCATCTGATAATGCGCCTTGCCAGGATGGAGTCATGAGTCCGGCTCACGAATCCTGACCAACATGACAAATAAGAATAAGTTTCAATTACACGATCTCTGGTATACCATCCGCGCCGCTGTTCTGGCGGTTTCACCCTTCGTTCTGGCCTATTCACAAGGTTTTCATTTCATGCGTCGTACTCTGCTTTCCATTTGCGTGCTGCAGGCGTTGTCTTCTTCCTCGTGGGCCGAACAGGCCGATTCAACATCCTCAGCGCTAGAGCTGGACGCAACCGACGTGGTCGGTACAGCGGATTACGAACGGGCCGACGGCCCGGTGCAGGGTTACCGCGCGACACGTTCCGCCAGCGCCACGCGCACCGACACCTCGATCCATGAAACCCCACAATCGATCAGCGTAGTGACCAAGGATGCAGTCGAAGACCTCGGCGCCACGCGTCTGCAAGATGCACTGGACTATGCCGGCGGCGTCGGCCGCGCAAACAATTTCGGCGGGCAGGGGCTGACCACATTCACCGTGCGCGGCTTTACTACCGGCGAGTTCTACCGCAACGGTTTCCCGATCAATCGCGGCTACCCGAACATGCCCGACGCCAACACCATCGAGCGTCTGGAAGTGCTGCGCGGGCCGGCGACAATGCTCTACGGCCGGGGCGATCCGGGCGGCACCTTCAACGTTGTGTCCAAGCAGCCGTTGGCCGAGCGCACGGTCACGCTGGGCAGTCAGTTGAATGATCAAGGCATGAAGCGCGGCACGCTGGACGCTTCCGGCCCGCTGGATGAAGAGGGTCGTCTGGCCTATCGATTGAACGTGGTGGGTGAGGGCGGCGATACCTTCCGCGATCACGTCGAGACCGAGCGTTACGGCATCACGCCAGTGCTGACCTGGCAGGCCAGCGATACCACCCGAGTGATCTTCGAGGGTGATTTCATGCGCAACAATCATCCACTGGATCGCGGCGTGACGCGTTACGCCAAACAGATCGGCACCGCCTCGCGGGACACGTTCTTCGGCGAGAAAGACGCCGGCAAATTGCACAACGACAACAACATGGCGCAACTGCGTTTCGAACATCTGCTCAATGATGACTGGACGCTGGGCGGTGGTTTCCAGTGGCTCGACGGCTCGCTTGAGGGCAACGCGATCGAGGCCAACGGCATTGCCGATGACGGTCGAACCCTGGGGCGTAACTTCAACTACCGCAAACTGGAGTGGACCGACAAGGACACTCAGCTCAATCTGACCGGGCATTTCAGCACCGGTGGCTTGCAGCACACCTTGCTGACCGGCATCGAGTATGAAGATTACGACTACAAGTCGATCATTCAGCGCTCCAGCGGCGCGGTCGGCGCTTACCCGATCGACATCTTTGATCCGGTCTACGGCCAGCCGCGTCCGGCGCTGACTCGCACGCCGACTCACGACAAGGAAAACCTCAAGACCTATGCCGCGTTCGTGCAGGATCAGGTGGCGTTGACCGAGCGTCTGAAGGTCCTGGCCGGGGCGCGTTTCGAGCGATTCGAACACGACTATGAAACCTATGTGCCGGGCGGCAAAAACTGGCAGGCCAGCGACAACGCGGTGACTCCACGCCTCGGCGTGACCTACGATCTGACCGAGACGCTGGCGGTCTATGCCGACACCGCGCGCTCGTTCAAGCCCAATACCGGCTCGAGCCGCGTGGGCGGAGGCTTTGCACCGGAGAAAGGCAAGTCCTACGAAATGGGCGTCAAGTGGGAAGCGCTGGATCATCAGTTGAGCGTCGACGCGGCGATCTATCAGATCGAAAAGCGCAACGTGCTGACCACCGACCCGGTGGACTCGACCTTCAACGTCGCGGCCGGGGAAGTGCGCAGCCGTGGTTTCGACCTGAACGTCGCCGGCAACCTGACCCCCGAATGGCGCGTCATCGGCGGCTACGCCTACGTGGATGCCGAAGTGACCAAGGACAACGTGATCCGCTCGGGCACGCGGCTGATGAACATTCCGCAAAACAGCTTCAGCCTGCTCAACGTTTACGAGTTTCAGGACGGAGCGCTTAAAGGTTTGGGCCTGGGTACCGGACTCAAGTACGTCGACGAGCGTGCTGGGCAAACCGCCAATACTGCGTTCTCGATGGACAGCTACACCGTTGTCGATTTGCTCGGCTTCTACAAGGTCAACGAGAAAGTGCGGCTCAATCTTGACGTGAAGAATCTGTTTGACCGGGATTATGAAGAGGGCGCGTTCGGTAATGTCTACGCCTATCCGGGTGCGCCAAGAACCGTGCAGGTGGGGATTTCCTACACCTTGTAAGCCGCGCTCGACGCTGCAACGGCGGCCCCTCACCCCAGCCCTCTCCCTGAGGGAGAGGGGGCCGACCGAGGTGTCTTGCGCTATGCATCGACCTGACAGATCGCGTCGATTATGGGTGCGTCCGCAATGCTTGGCGGTATTGGATTCACAGCCGTTATTGCACATCGGCGCTCATCGCCAATATCCCCCAATTGGTCCCTTTCCCTGCGGGAGAGGGAGTCGACCGAGGTGTCTTGGGTAATGCGTCGACCTGACAGATCGCGTCGATTACGGGTTCATCCGCAATGCTTGGCGGTCATGGATTCACAGGCGCTATTGCACGTCGGCGTCCATCGCCAATATCCCCCAATCGGTTCCTTTCCCTGCGGGAGAGGGAACCTTATGCATCGACCTGACGGATCGCGTCGATCCGCAACGCTTGGCTGTCATGGATTCACTGCCGCTATTGCACGTCGGCGTCCATCGCCAATATCCCCCAATCGGTTCCCTCTCCTGGGGGAGAGGGCTAGTGTGAGGGCAGCTGTTTCGGCACCCGCCACTTAGCCAGTGACACTACCTTCCGGTGTTTTTCCAGCAAACTCATGCGCGTTGAACGCCTAGGGCTCAAGCATCAGGGGCCGCCAGACGATCGGAGCAACAACAAGTATTGCGTTGTGCTGCTTAAGGTCGTGCGTTTCGTGGCTCGCGGGTTCAGGTGAGTGTTTTTTCTCCGTGTCTTGCAGTTCGTCAGCGGGGGGCTTTTCGATGTCGCAGGCAACGTTATCCATGGGTCTTTCGCCAGATGATTACAGGCAGGCAACTATTTGATCTGCACGATTACCTTGCCTTTTGCACGGCCCTGTTCGACGTAAGTCAGGGCTTCGCCCGCTGACTCGAAGGCGAAGGTGCGATCCAGCACAGGCTTTATTTCGCCGGCTTCAATCAGGGTGGTGATTTCTTGCAGTTGTGCGCCGTTGGCCCGCATAAACAGGAAGCTGTAACGAACATCCTGCTTGCGCGCCTTGCGCCGAATACTCAGGCTCAGCAAGCGCATGACTTGCCGTAGCGGCCAGGCCAGGCCCTGCGCTTTGGCGAACTCGGCAGTTGGCGGGCCTGAGATGGAAATCAGCTGACCACCCGGTTTGAGTACCTTCAGCGAGTTTTCCAGAACGTCGGTGCCGAGGCTGTTCAGCACCACGTCGTAGTCGCGCAGTTCCTCCTCGAAGTGCTGCTGTTTGTAATCAATCACCACGTCTGCGCCCAACGCTTTTACCCATTCGACATTCGCGGTGCTGGTGGTGGTCGCGACAACAGCGCCGAGGTGCTTGGCCAGTTGAATGGCGATGGTGCCGACACCGCCGGAACCGGCGTGAATCAAGACCTTCTGACCCTTTTGCAAACGGGCGATGTCGACCAGCGCTTGCCAGGCTGTCAGGGCAACCAAGGGAATGCCGGCGGCTTGCTCCATACTGAGGTTGGCGGGCTTCAACGCCACGGCGTTTTGCTCGACGGCGATTCGCTCGGCGAACGTGCCGATCCGCTGTTCGGGCACGCGCGCATACACCGCGTCGCCGGGCTTGAAACCCTTGACCGCTGCGCCAACCGCAATCACCACGCCGGCACAATCGTTGCCCAGCACCAAGGGGAATGAGTACGGCAGAATCAGTTTGAATTCGCCGCTGCGAATCTTTGAATCGAGTACGTTGACGCTGGCCGCATGGACTTCAATCAGCACGTCATGGGCGCCCGGCAGTGGCTCGGGCACGTCGCCAATACGCCCGTTCTGCTTGCCGTAGCGATCGATAAAATAAGCTTTCATGGTGGGGGCGGCTCTCACGGTTTTGGGGGAGGCGGCGCTGCCTGAGCAGATTGGCTCAGCTGTCGAGAAACGCCTGCGCCTTGCTGACAAAGTCAGCGTAGTTCTGGAATATCGCGCCGTGTCCGGCGTCTTCATAAATGATCAATTGCGCGTAGGGAATCCGCTTCGCCAGGTCAATCGAGTTGACCGTGGGCACCATGATGTCGCTGTCACCGTTGACCACCAGCGTCGGGATTTGCAGGCCGCCAAGGTTCTGTGGCGTCTGTTTTCCCCATGCCTTGATGGCTCTCAACTGCCGTAGAAAAGCGCTGGGTGTCGGACGCTTGTCGCGATCTTTGCGGCGTTCTTTCAAACGTTGCAGAAAGTCGGTCGCGGCCCGCCGTCCGTTGGCAGTTGTGGTGAAAAACAGATGGAACTTGGGATCGCGCAGGGTCAACAAACCCTTGAACATCAGTGGCCAGGAAACCGCACCGACCTTGGCGATACCGACTCCGCCAGCAGGTCCGGTGCCGGTCAGAATCAGGCGCCGCACCAAGACAGGTTTTTTCAGCGCGATGTCCTGAGCAACGAATCCGCCGAGGGAAAAACCCAGCAGATCGACGCTGGTGAATTCCAGCGCAGCGATCAAGTTGATAACGTCGTCGGCCATCTGCGCGACGGTCAGTGGCGCGGTGCCGCCTGAGCCACCGACACCGCGATAGTCAATGGCGAGCACGCGCCGGGTTCGCGCCAGACCATCGACGATTCGCGGGTCGAAGTCGTCAAGTGCTGCGCCCCAATGATTGAGCAGGATCAGCGGCACCGCCGATTTGGGGCCGAGGTCGCGAAAGGCGAAGGCCGTGCCGCCAACCAAAATCGATTGGTTGGCGGCGTTGATGAACGGCATTTGTTCCATTGGTTTCACGCCAGATAGCGCTGCGCGACTGCCGACTGGCGGATCTGTGCCAGCAGGCCCTGCCGCGCGGTCTGCAAGGTATCCCAGCGCTCACCTTCATGCAGCGGCGGAATGGTCACCGGCTCGCGACGATCAAAACCGACCAGCGCCGCATCGACCAGGTCGCTGACTTCCATGATCTCGCTCAAGGTGTTGATGTCGATGCCCGCGCGATCCCAGATCTCGGTACGCGTCGCGGCCGGCAGCACGGCTTGCACGTAGACGCCCAACGGCGACAGTTCCAGGCTCAACCCCTGAGACAGGAACAGAACAAATGCCTTGGTCGCGCCATAGACCGACATGCCGAACTCCGGGGCCAGACCGACCACCGAGCCGATGTTGATAATCGCGCCGTCACCGGCCTTCGCCAGACGGGGAGCGATGGCGCTGGCGAGCCGCACCAGTGCCGTGGTGTTGAGGGCGACCAGATTGGCCACTTTGTCGGTGCTCTGCTCAATGAAGTTGCCGGACTGCGCAGCTCCGGCGTTATTGACGAGGATGCCAATGCGCGCATCGTCGCGCAGGCGCGTTTCGACGGTGGCCAGGTCTTTGAGTTGGGTCAGGTCGGCCTGAAGCACATCAATGTTGACGCTGTGCTCGCTGCGCAGTTTCGCGGCGAGTGTTTCCAGACGCACCAGGTCGCGGGCGACCAGCACCAGGTCATGCCCGCGTTGGGCGAAACGTTCGGCGTAAACCGCGCCGATGCCGGTCGAGGCGCCAGTGATCAGAACAGTAGGGTGGGCGTTCATAGGGTCATCTCTTTTCACAAAAACGATTAAGGAGAGGCAGTAAATGCGCTGGGGCTCGGCTTACTGAGCAGCAGCGCTCCATTCCGCCAGGGTCGGGTAGTCGATGTAGCCTTCCGCACCACCGCCATACAGGGTGGCGGGGTTGAAACCGGCCAACGGCGCACCGGCCGCCAGGCGCTCGACCAGATCGGGATTGCCAATGAACGGGCGACCGAAGGCGATCAGATCGGTCTGGTCTTCGGCAATCCGCGTGTTCGCCAAGTCGAGGTCATAGCCGTTGTTGGCGATGTAGGTGTTTTTGAAACGCTGGCGCAGAGCGCCGAAATCGAACGGCGCGACATCGCGCGGCCCGCCGGTTGCGCCTTCGACCACGTGCAGATAAACGATGCCCAGCGCGTCGAGTTGCTCGACGATGTATTCGAATTGCCCTTGCGGGTCGCTGCTCGACACCCCGTTGGCCGGCGACACCGGCGAGAGGCGAATGCCGGTGCGATCTGCGCCGATCTCGGCGACGACCGCTGCCGTCACCTCCAGCAACAAGCGCGCACGATTTTCAATCGAGCCGCCGTAGGCATCAGTGCGCAAGTTGGCGCCGTCCTTGATGAATTGATCGAGCAAATAGCCGTTGGCACCGTGGATTTCCACACCATCGAACCCAGCGGCGATAGCGTTGACCGCTGCCTGGCGGAAATCGTTGACGATCCCCGGGAGTTCGCTGATCTCCAGTGCTCGTGGCGCGGAAACGTCTTCAAAGCGGTTGTTGACGAACACTTTGGTCGTCGGGCGTATCGCCGAGGGGGCGACAGGTGCGGCGCCGTTTTCTTGAAGATCAACGTGTGAAACACGACCGACATGCCACAGTTGCAGGAAGATCTTCGCGCCTTTTTCGTGCACCGCAGCGGTGACCTTGCGCCAGCCATCGATCTGCGCCTGCGTGTAAATCCCCGGGGTGTCCTGATAGCCCTGGCCCTGTCGGGAGATCTGCGTGGCCTCGGAGATCAGCAGGCCAGCGGAGGCGCGCTGACTGTAATAGGTGGCCGCGAATTCACTGGGCACGAAGCCTTCGCCCGCTCGATTGCGGGTCAGCGGGGCGAGAACGATTCGATTCGCCAGCGTCAGGGAGCCAAGCGTGTACGGCGTGAACAGATTTTGATCGGTCATGGGGGTTGATCCGTGCCTGTGAGTGAGCAGCGATAACTTCTGCAATTAGGATGATGATCGAAATCTAAACTGTCAACGGTTTTGATTATGGCTGACATCTATGTATCATCTGCGCATGATTTTTCAGCGGAGGTATTGCACGTGAGAGTCACCAAAGCCCAGGCGCAGGCAAACCGCGAGCACATCGTCGAGACCGCTTCGGTGTTGTTTCGTGAGCGCGGTTTCGACGGTGTCGGCGTCGCGGACCTGATGGCGGCGGCCGGATTCACCCATGGCGGTTTCTACAAGCACTTCGGCTCGAAGGCCGACCTGATGTCCGAAGCCTCGGCCAACAGCCTTGCGCGCTCGTTGGCCAGTGCCGAAATGCTCGATGTTCAAGGCTTCATCGACGCTTATGTGTCGAAAGAACATCGGGATGGACGAGGTAGCGGTTGCACCATGGCCGCTTTGTGCGGCGACGCTGCGCGTCAGTCTGACGAAGTGAAAACGGCATTTTCCGACGGCATCGAGCGCACGCTGCAGACGCTTGGCGACAAGTACCCGACAGGGCCCGACGCGGCATCTGGTGAGGGGCGAGTGAAAATGATCGACATGCTGGCGCGTGCGGTGGGCGCGATTATTCTCTCGCGTGCCTGCCCGGATGACTCAGCGCTGGCCGATGAAATACTTGCGGTATGCCACGCTGAAATGACCGCGTCATTGCTGATATCTGCCGACAGAGCAGAAGTGACTGGTTGATTGGTATTGTCCTTTTTGAGTTGACGGTGAAACGCTTTTCAGCCGATTTATCCCGTCCCTGTGCGTCAGTAATCTGTACCCAACTTGAACGCAACAACAACTTCAAAAACTCAAAAGGGACGCAGACCATGACCACTCCAACCTACAACCGCCTGAACAAAGACGACGCCATCGTGCTGCTGGTTGATCACCAGACCGGCCTGATTTCCCTGGTGCAGGACTTCTCGCCGAACGAGTTCAAGAACAACGTGCTGGCCCTGGCCGATCTGGCCAAGTTCTTCGAACTGCCGACCATCCTCACCACCAGTTTCGAACAAGGCCCGAACGGCCCGCTGGTACCGGAACTGAAAGAGATGTTCCCGGACGCGCCGTACATCGCTCGTCCAGGTCAGATCAACGCCTGGGACAACGAAGACTTCGTCAAAGCGATCAAAGCAACCGGGCGCAAGCAGATCATCATTGCCGGTGTGGTCACGGATGTCTGCGTAGCGTTCCCGACCTTGTCGGCGCTGGCGGAAGGGTTTGATGTGTTTGTGGTGACCGACGCTTCCGGCACCTTCAACACCACCGTGCAACAAGCCGCGTGGAGCCGTATGACTCAGGCCGGTGCGCAGATGATGAACTGGTTCTCGGTGGCGTGTGAGCTGCACCGCGACTGGCGCAACGACATTGAAGGGCTGGGTAACTTGCTGTCGCAGCGAATCCCCAACTACCGCAATCTGATGAACAGCTACTCGGCGCTGACGGCTCCGCAGAAGTAAGCCAGCGCGATGTAAACGAAAAGCCTGCCCTGAAAAGCAGGCTTTTTGCGTTTTTCTGCCGCTGCGCCTATCAGAACGGCGTTTCTAGACGGTCGACGGCATCCCTTCCTTTTCGCCGCCTCGGCCTTTGAACGCCAGTGCGAAACACAGCAGAACCACCACCGAAAATCCTGCCGGGAACAGCCATATACTTCTCCAGTCGTGGCCGTTTTGCGCGGTGAAGTGGTCAGTGATCTGACCCGCCACCCAGAATCCGATGAGCATGCCCACCCCATAAGTCGCCAAGGTGATCAGGCCCTGAGCCGAGCTGCGGAAGCGCTCGGGCGCTTTGGCATCGGTGTAGATCTGCCCACAGACGAAGAAAAAGTCATAACACACGCCATGCAGCGCAATACCGATCAGCAGCATGAACGCTTGGTCACCATTGTTGCCGTAGGCGAACAACACATAGCGCAAGGCCCAGGCCAGCATGCCGACCAGTAAGGCAATCTTGATGCCGAAACGCTGGATGAACAGGGGTAGCAGAAGCATGAACAGCACTTCGGAGACCTGACCGAGGGCCATCTTCGCAGTGGGGTTGGTGACACCGATTTCAGCCAGAAACGGATTGGCATTCTGGTAATAGAACGCCAGAGGAATGCAGATCAGGATGGACGCGAGAAAGAACACCAGATAGCTGCGATCCTTGAGCAGGCCCAACGCGTCCGCCCCCAGCATCTGTTTGATGCCTGGCGCATCGGCGGTGGATTTCAACGGTGCGGTTTTCGGCAGGCTGAAGCTGTAGAGCCCCAACACCAGCGAGGCCACGGCAGACATGAGGAATGTGTTGCGCAAACCGCCGGCGGCGATCGCCTGTTGAGCGTCCCAGGCAAAGCCGAAGCTGATCACGATGCCGGCGACGATCCAGCCAACGGTGCCCCACACGCGGATGCGGGAAAACTCCCGGGCCGGGTCTTTGATCTGTCGGAAGGCTACCGCGTTTACCAAGGCCAGTGTCGGCATGTAGACCAGCATGTAGGCCAGCACATAGGGATAAAACGCGCTGAAATCAGTTGCCCGATAAAGCTGAAAGAGCAGCACCGCGCCCAGCAGGTGCAACACCGCCAGAATGCGTTCGGCATTGAAAAATCGATCTGCAACAAGCCCAACGACAAACGGCGCAATGATCGCGCCCCACGACTGCGTGGAGAACGCCATACCCACCTGGCCGCCGCTTGCTGCAAGTGTCGTGGTGAGAAAGGTGCCGAGGGTGACGAACCAGCCGCCCCAGATAAAAAACTGCAGAAACATCATGACGCTGAGTCGCGCATTCATTACGTTCATTTCAATCACCGTATTATTTTTATGTCGGTAACAGCGTGGTAATCAGCGTTCGCCAAGGCCCAGCAGACGCCGGTTGGATTGCTCGTCAGCGCTCACACCGGCGAAATCGTCGAATGCCTTGCGGGTTCGGGTGATTATGTGTCGTTCGATGAAGGCCGCCCCTTCGGCAGCGCCTTGTGCCGCGTCTTTCAGGCAGCATTCCCACTCCAGCACGGCCCAGCCGTTGAAGTCGTATTGAGTCAGTTTGCTGAAGATCGCCTTGAAGTCGATCTGGCCATCGCCCAGTGAACGAAACCGGCCCGGGCGATCAACCCAACCCTGATAGCCGCCGTAGACGCCGGATCGCGCGTCGGCGTGAAACTCCGCGTCCTTGACGTGGAACATGCGGATGCGCGCGTGGTAGCGATCGATGAAGCCCAGGTAGTCCATTTGCTGCAGCAACAGATGACTCGGGTCATACAGAATCGCCGCGCGTGGATGATGATTCACCGCTTCGAGGAATTGCTCGAAAGAGGCGCCATCGTGCAAGTCTTCGCCAGGGTGGATCTCGTAGCAGAGGTCGACACCGGCCTCATCGAAGCACTCGAGGATCGGCAACCAGCGTTTTGCCAATTCGGCAAAGCCCTGTTCCACCAGACCCGCAGGACGCTGCGGCCACGGGTAGACGTACGGCCAGAGCAGGGCGCCGGAAAAGGTCGCGTGGGCGGTCAGCCCCAAGCGCTGACTGGCGCGTGCCGCGAGTTTCAACTGGTTGATCGCCCATTCGGTGCGTGCTTGCGGATTGCCACGCAGCGCTGCCGGGGCAAAGTCGTCGAAAAGCGCGTCGAACGCCGGATGCACCGCGACCAGTTGGCCTTGCAGGTGTGTCGACAGCTCGCTGATCACCACGCCGGCCTTGGCGCATACGGCGATGAGTTCGTCGCAGTAATCCTGACTGTCGGCGGCGCGTTCAAGGTCGATGAAGCGCGTGCCGAGGGTTGGCAACTGAATGGCTTTGTAGCCTTGAGAAGCGGCCCATTGCGCGATGTTGGCCAAGGTATCGAAAGGCGCTTCGTCGGCGATGAATTGGGCGAGAAAGATGCCGGGCCCGCGCATCCCGCTCGGGCGTTGTTGGTTAACGTTCATTGGCGGTTGCTCCATTGGCAAGGTCAGGTATTGCAGTCCATTTGGCTTCGCCACAATGATTGGCGATGGCGGTCTCGATGAAGGCCATGCCACGCAGCCCAGTGGCTATACCGGGAACGCCCGGTGCGTCAGGACCGCTCGCACCGTTGAAAATGGCCTGCGCGAGGTCACCGTAGAGATTGGCCATGGCCTCGAGGTAGCCTTCCGGGTGTCCGGCGGGCAAGCGCATGCGCCGCGTGGCGTTTGCGCACAGCCAAGGTTGACCAAGGCCCGAGCGCAGCACGCGCATCGGTTCATTCAAGGGTCGATGGATCAGACTGGCAGGCTCTTCCTGACGCCATTCCAGCCCGCCCTTGTCGCCATACAGACGAATCTTCAGCGGGTTTTCTTCGCCGGCGCACACTTGGCTGGCGATCAATACGCCGCTGGCGCCGTCGGCCATTTTGAACAGCATCGAGGCGTCGTCATCCAGTTGGCGACTGCTCAAATGTGACCCGAGCATCGCGCTGATGAACTGGATGGGTTGACCGGCGACAAACTCCGCGAGGGAAAACGCGTGCGTGCCGATGTCACCGATGCAGCCACCGATGCCGGATTGTTCAGGATTGTCGCGCCAGCCCGCCTGTTTGTTGCCTTCGCCAGCCACATCGCTGCTGAGCCAGCCTTGCGGGTATTCGACGAGGACTTTGCGCAGCCGCCCGATTTCACCGCTGGCGACCATCTCGCGTGCCTGCCAGACCATCGCGTACCCCAGGTAGGTATGTGCCAAGGCGTAGATCCGCTGGCTGTTGTTGACCACGCGGGCCAAGTCCTGCACTTGCGCCAGATTGAGCGCTGCAGGCTTTTCACTGAACACATGGAAACCCGCACTCAGTGCTGCACTGGCGATAGGGGCGTGCAGGTGATTGGGCGTGACGATCACCAGCAGTTCCATGCGCTGATCGGTCGGCAGTGCGTGTTCGGCGGCCAGCATGTCTTGCCAGGCGTCATAGCAGCGTTGCGCAGGCAGCCCAAGCGCCGCACCACTGCGTTGATTGTTGTGGGCGTCGCGGCTGAACGCACCGCAGACCAGTTCGAAGCGTCCATCGAGGCCGGCGGCTTGCCGGTGTGCCTGGGCGATGAAGGCGCCTTCACCACCGCCGACGAAGCCCATTCTTATTTTTCGACCTGCAGCAATCATGGCAATTGTCTCAGTGAATTCATGCGGAACATTGATGATGTAACCGGTTACATCGTCGGCGAAATCTAGGCCTGAAATCAGCGAGTGTCAAACCGTGTCTGACGAATGCCAACGTTTCGGCGCGTGACGCTGTGCGGTAAGCTCGACGGCCAATTTGATTGAAAGAGCGAGGCAGTCTTGTCCAATATCCGCGAAGTGGCACGGCTGGCGGGTGTCTCGGTGGCAACGGTGTCGAGAACATTGAAGTCCCCCGAGCGGGTGCTGCCCGATACCCGCGAGCGGGTCATGGCCGCCGTCCAGCAAACCGGCTATCGACCGAATTTGATGGCGGTGCAGTTTCGCTCGCGTAGAACGGGAAACCTGGTGATTCTGGTCCCGACCATTGCCAACACCTTTTTCGCCAGAGTGATCAGCGGCGCACAAAAAGCCGCGCAGGCCGCCGGTTACCGGTTGCTGTTGTGCGACACCCAGGGCCAGGCATCGCTTGAGCGCCAGTTCGCTGATCTGGTGCACGCCCATCAAGCCGATGGCGTCATTCAGTTGCGCGCCTATGATCCCTTCGAAGAATCTGCCGCCGAGCCTGCACTGGCCCCGATCGTCAATGCCTGCGAAGTCATCCGGCACGGACGGCATCCAACGATCAGTCTGGATAACGTTGCGGCGGCGAAAGCCATGACCGAGTACCTGATCGCGATGGGGCATCAGCGTATCGGACTGATCAAAGGACCCAAAGGCAGCCCGCTCACGCGTGATCGTCTGGCGGGGTATGAGGCGGCCCTGCGCGATGCCGGTCTCGCGCTGGATCACACGCTTATCTGTCACGGCGATTTCACGCTCGACGCGGGCTATTCGGGTGCCGGCAAACTGCTCGCGCTCGACAGCCGACCGAGCGCGCTATTTTGTGAAAATGACGAAATGGCCATCGGCGCGCTCAAGCGCATCAAAGAGCAGGGGCTGCGCGTGCCGGAGGATATTTCTCTCGCCGGATTCGACGATATTCCAATGGCCGCGTACTGCGATCCACCGCTGACGACCATTGCCCAACCCGCCGAAATGTTCGGCGAGAAAGCCGTGGAAATGCTGATTGCGCTGATCGAGAAACAGCCGTTGCCGCAACGGCATGTGGTATTGCCGTTCGCATTAACCAAGCGCGACAGCACGGCGCGGGTTGATCAAGCGGGTAGCTGAACCACTGAATTCCAAGCCGACGCAACCAAGCGATAGCACGAGCAAAAAAAACCTGTGGCGAGGGCGCTTGCTCCCTCGCCACAGTCATGGTGGATCCTAATAGCTCTGAAAAAAACAGGCGACTATCGAACCGCGTAAACCTTGCGCACATAGCGCGTACTCTTCCACGCGCAGAATGCGCCGCGCGGTACGAACACGCTGTCGCCGGTATCGACCATAACGCTCGATCCGTCCGGCGCGAGTAATGCCACGCTGCCCTCGATCAGGTGCATCAACTCATTGAGTGGGTGTGCTCGGCCGCGGCGTTCGTAGGGCGTCGAATCCCACACACCGACACGCAGATCGGTTACCGGATCTTCGAAGGCATTGCGGGAGCGGCATTGTGGTGTCGCGCCAATCAGAATCTGTTCTGGTGGCGCCGCCGACGGCGATAGCATCGCCAACGGATCGAGGCCGGTGAGGCCGGGTGTCGGGGTGTCAGTGGTCATCGCACAGAAAGCCCATTGCGTTCCGACCTGAGCCTCTATTCGCAGCGAGGTGCCACGGCCGATCACTGCGCTGCTGCCGACAGTCAATGCCAATGTCTGTTCGCCGGCTTTCAGCCGCACGTGCCCGGCATGCACGACAATAGTTTCGGTGTGCGCAAAGTCCTCGATTTCCATCGACTCGCCAACCTCAACGATGCCTGCACTGATGCCGTCAGCACCGTGCCAAGCGACGCGTCGGCCGGCGGCAAAAGGATCTCTGGCGCTCAACGCCATCTGTTCGAAAGACGTAGCGATGCGGCCACCGTCGGCGCGAGCCAACAGCAGAACAGTAGGTTGCGACATACGAAGAACACTCCATTAGAAAACGTTGAGGCATTGCAACAGCGCAATCAACCGATGGCTTGGGTAACCAGAGCAAACTGGCGCATCCCATTGGCGGCCGCAGGAGGCGTGCCCCGGGCCATTTGCGCGACGGTGTCGATCTGCTTGAGTCCGGCTGTTTCCAGCCATTCGGCGAGGCCACAATCGGCCGGAATGTCGATGCGCACAAAGGCGTCCAGCACTTGGTTCAACAATGTGCCGATCAAGTACTCTGCTTGTTCGAGGTTTTCAGCAACCACCGGGCCTATGCAGCGGCCGCGTCCGAACGGGCGCATCAGCGCGAAGGCGCGTAACTGGCCGTCGCGGTGAATGCCGACGGACTGTTCCACCACCGGCGCCAGGTCGTCCAGCACCGCGCGCCGATCCAGACCGCTGGCAGCGTTCGCCAGCGTCACCAGTTGTTGCTGATCCGCAGCCGTCAGCGCACGACATGCTTCGCCCTCGGCCAGCGCGGTCAGCGCCGGTGCGTGCGCCTGGCCCTGATGTTGCTGGATCCTGCCAAACTCGACAAAGCCCTGACTGGCATACAGCGGCGCACCGGCGAGGGTCGCATTCAACATGGGCGTTCGCGCCTGGCAGGCATCGAGGGCTTGCTCCATCAACTGGCGTCCGATGCCTTTGCCCTGGTAGTCGTCGCTGACGATGACCAGCCCGATGGTGGCGAAATCACCTTGCGGGCAGGCGAATGCCGTACCGATCAACCGTTCGCCATCAAGCACGACGAAACCGGCACTGACCCGTTGCAGCATCGCCCAGTCGTCCAGTCGATGCGGCCATTTCAACTGAACGGACAAGGCATGGGCGGCGCAGAGATCGGCGGCGGTCATCGGGCGATAAACATAAGCGGACGGGTGTGAGGCGGACATGGCGAGTCTCCGTTGAACAATGTGCGCGAGCGCCCGGTTTTGCGGCGCGATGGTGCCTGTATCCCATCTGTGTGCAGCGCTGACAAGGGGCGATCGCGCATTCGGCAGATTCGGCGAGACGATGCCCGCAAGACCACACTTACTACTTATTTGCACGGCAAGGTCGGCAGCAAATGCTTGGGCTTTTTTTCTACGATGGAGGCCTGAGTAATGACTCGCCGGCCCCTCTTCTGGAGTGCTCCATGAATAGCTTCGATCCCCGCCTTATCGCTGTTCGCAGCGCCCACTTCATTGACGGTCAATACCGCGATGCGCATTCAGGGCTGGAAGTGGTTCGCCCCTCCGACGGCCAGGTTTATGCCGAACTGCCGGTGGCGGATGCCGACCTGGTGGACGAAGCCGTCAATAATGCCTGGCAGGCCTTCAATCGCAGCGACTGGGCCAGCCGTCCACCGCGCGAGCGGGCGCGGGTGATGCGGCGCTGGGCGGATCTGATTGAGGCGGACGCGGAGATTCTTGCGCCTCTGGAAGCTGTCGGCTCAACCCGCCCGCACAAAGATGTGATCGCCTGGGATATTCCCTATGTGGCCGAAGGCATTCGTTTTTTTTGCCGAGCTGGCGGATAAGCATGGCGGTCAGGTCGCCGCCACCCAGACTGATCGCCTGGGCATGCAGATTGCTGAACCCTACGGGGTGATCGCCGCCATTGCGCCATGGAATTTTCCGCTGAGCATGGCGTCCTGGAAGGTCGCGCCAGCCTTGGCTGCGGGCAATGCCGTGGTGCTCAAACCTTCAGAGCTGACGCCGTTCTCCAGTCTGCGCTTTGCTGAACTGGCGTTGCTCGCGGGGCTGCCGGCCGGCATCTTCAACGTCGTGCAGGGGGATGGTCGTGTGACGGGCGACGCGCTGTGCCGGCATCCGCGTGTGGGTAAAGTGACGTTCACCGGCTC
This sequence comes from Pseudomonas sp. SCA2728.1_7, assembly GCF_018138145.1. Taxonomy (NCBI): domain Bacteria; kingdom Pseudomonadati; phylum Pseudomonadota; class Gammaproteobacteria; order Pseudomonadales; family Pseudomonadaceae; genus Pseudomonas; species Pseudomonas sp. SCA2728.1_7. The sequence goes on from NZ_CP073104.1 coordinate 158,007, forward strand.
CACGGCAACCGGTTCGAGCATCATGTCGACGTGCGCACTGGTCGGGCCCAAACCGGTCACACTGGAACTCGGTGGCAAAAGTCCACAATTGGTCTTCGCCGATATCCCCGACATTGCCAAAACCGCGCGCACCGTGGCCTTGGCAATTACCGGTAACGCTGGCCAGGTGTGCGTCTCTGGCTCACGGCTGTTGATTGAGCGCTCGATCATGGAACCCTTCCTGGCGCACTTGCAGGCTTACTTCGAGACGCTGCGTCCCGGCCCTACCTGGTCGTCGCAAAGCACGCTGTCACCGATCATTTCGCGCCTGCAGGCCAGTCGTATAGATGGCATCGTCCAGCGTTCGCGCCAGGCCGGTGCCGAGGTGTTGACCGGCGGCGGGCTGTTTGAAGAGATGGGCGGTGCTTACTATCAACCGACGTTGCTGACCGGGGTCGACAATCAGAATCCGGCGGTCTGCGAAGAGATCTTCGGGCCAGTGCTGACGGTGCAGGCGTTCGATGACGAGGAGCAGGCACTCAGTCTGGCTGCGCACGCCACTTACGGTCTGGCCGCGGGCGTACACACCGCCGATATCAATCGCGCCTTGCGCCTGGTGCGCAAACTGGAGGCGGGGACGGTGTGGGTCAACCGTTACGGGCGCAGTAACGATTACATCCTGCCCACAGGTGGCTATAAACGCTCCGGTATCGGCAAGGACCTGGGGCGCGAAGCGTTCGAGGCCAATCTGCGCTTCAAGAGTGTGCTGATCGACATTGTTCAGTAATGCCGATCAAACCGTGGGAGCGAGTTTGCTCGCGAAGCGGGCGTCTGAGGCGACATTGATGTTGCCTGACACAGCGCTTTGCGAGCAGGTTCGCGCTCGCAGAGATCGGGTCATCCAGTGGCATCAGTAACGCTTGCATCAGCCGCCAAACGGGCGCGTCCTTAGGGACGCGCCCGTTTTCGTTTTGCGCGGCGCAGTTTCTGCGGTGAATGCCGCAAAACCAGCGCGCACACAGCCAAAGGAGGTCCATAAGGGCGCACAAATACAGGGTTTGCCCAACGCTGGAGCGAGCCGCAAAGTCTGCTGAGGCAGGTGGCCAAAACGGTGGTTTGTATCGAGCAGAGGTCGCTTTTAACGCCATCTGCTGAATTCACAGTGTTGTAATGACGGTGTGCTGCAGCGTTGCATCACCGCTTGCCAATCAAGCGAATGCTGGCCGCGCCATGACCTCAACGAACTTCAGGATCGCACCCAATGAGCTTTCTTCGTCCCAAATTCATTACGTTCGACTGCTACGGTACGCTGACCAATTTCCACATGGGCACCATGACGCGCGAACTCTTCGCCGATCGCGTGCCAGCGGAGCAGATGGACCAGTTCGTCAAGGATTTCTCGGCTTATCGCCTGGATCAGGTCATGGGCGACTGGATGCCTTACGACGAGATTCTCAAGACAGCACTGGCGCGTACCTGCAAGCGTTGGGGCGTCGAGTACCGCGACGAAGGTCAGCTGTACTACGACGCTGTGCCAACCTGGGGCCCACACGCGGATGTGCCGGCCGGTCTGTCGAAAATTGCCGACAAGATCCCGCTGGTGATTTTTTCCAACGCCAGCGACAGCCAGATCATGTCCAACGTCGACAAACTCGGCGCGCCGTTTCACAAGGTCTTCACCGCTGAACAGGCACAAGCCTACAAGCCACGCCTGGCGGCGTTCGAGTTCATGCTCGACAACCTTGGCTGCGGCCCGGAAGACATCTTGCATGTGTCCTCCAGCTTCCGTTACGACTTGATGCCGGCACACGACATGAAGATCAAGAACAAGGCCTTCGTCGCCCGCGGTCACGAAGTCCCGGGCAATGCGTTTTACGGCTATCAGCAGATCACGGACATCGGCGGGCTGCCGGCGCTGGTCGGTCTCTGAGTTGCATCGGCATCGGCATTTTTTCTGGCATAGGCGAATCAGACATGGGCAGTGAATCCTACTGGCTCGACACCGCGCCGGCCTTCTCCGGTGGGCAACTCGGCGCATTGCCCGCGCAGGTCGATGTGGCCGTCGTGGGGGGTGGTTTCACCGGGTTGGCCGCGGCCCGCGCCTTGGCGCTCAAGGGTGCCAGTGTGGTGGTGCTCGAAGCCGGGCGAGTGATCGGCGAAGCTTCGGGGCGTAACGGTGGGCAATGCAACACCGGAGTGGCCCAGGATTACGCCGGCCTCAGTGCCAGCCTCGGTGCGGACAAGGCGCGCACCTATTACCAGGCCTATGAGCGAGCAGTGCAAAGTGTTGTTTCGCTGGTGGAGCAGGAGCAGATCGCCTGCGACCTGATCCGCAACGGCAAGCTGAAACTGGCCGCCAAACCCATGCACTACGAAGGCCTGGCGCGCACTTGTGAGCTGATTCGTCGTGAGGTCGATGCCGATGTCGAGTTGTTGTCCGCCGAGCAGACCCGCGCTGAAGTGAATTCGGCACAGTTTCACGGCGCTCTGCTGCAACGCAACGGCGTGCAAATGCACGTCGGCCGCTTCGGCGTCGGCTTGGCCGAAGCGGCGGCGCGGCACGGTGCTCTGATCCATCAAGGCACTTCGGTGCTGGATTGGAAGGCCAAGGCCGGCGGCTATCAGGTCAATACCAGCAAGGGTTCGCTGCACGCCGGGCAGGTGCTGCTCGCCACTGGCGCTTGTCAACACGGCGGCTTGAGCTGGTATCGGCGGCGCATCGTTCCGGTCGGCAGTTTCGTCATCGCTACCGAGGTATTGCCAGACGCGTTGATCGAACAATTGCTGCCGTGTCGTCGCGCCTATGTCACCAGCCGCATGATCGGTAACTACTTTCGCCTGACCCCGGACAACCGTTTGCTGTTTGGCGGCCGCGCGCGGTTTGCCATGTCCGACAGCGTCAACGACGCCAAGAGCGGCAAGGTTCTGCAAGCCGCCATGGTGCAGATGTTCCCGCAATTGGCCGAGGTGAAGATCGACTACTGCTGGGGCGGACTGGTCGACATGACCTCCGATCGGCTACCTCGGGCCGGTCAGCATGGCGGGGTTTTTCACTCCATGGGTTACAGCGGCCACGGTGTACAGATGTCGGTGCACATGGGCCAGGTCATGGCCGAGGTGATGGCGGGTAATGTCGAGGTCAATCCGTGGCGCGAACTTGAATGGCCAGCCATCCCCGGGCATTTCGGCAAGCCTTGGTTTTTGCCGTTCGTGGGCGCGTATTACCGCTTTCAGGATTATCTGCATTGAGTTGCTGTTGTGGCGTCACCGTCGTTTGCGTTTCAGGACGTTCCGGTCAACCGGAACACTCGAGCCTTCTCATCTTCGACAGGTAGCACTGATATGACTGACAACAAGAACGACTCACCCCTGATCTCCGGCGAAGAAAGCCTGCGGGTTTTCGAGGGCCTCAATCGTGGCATGTCACGCCGTCATGCCCTGCAAATGCTCGGTGTCGCGGGGGTCGCCGCGGCGGGCGCCGGCAGCCTGTTTGGCGCCGCCGGCAAGCTGTTCGCCGATGAAGCGGCAACACCGGGCAAAGGCAAACCGGGCGGGCGCATTCGTGTCGCCGGGATGTCCAGTTCCACGGCGGACACCCTCGACCCGGCCAAAGGCGCGTTGTCCACCGATTATGTGCGCCACTACATGTTCTACAACGGCCTGACCCGATTCGACTCGCATCTGGTGCCGCAACTGGAACTGGCTGAGCGCATCGACAACACCGACGCCACCGTGTGGACCATCACCCTGCGCAAAGACGTGACCTTCCACAACGGCAAGACCCTGAGCGCCGCCGACGTGGTGTTTTCGTTGTCGCGACACAAGGACCCGCTCACCGGTTCGAAAGTCATGCCGCTGATGGAGCAGTTCGTCGAGATCAAGGCTACCGGCACCAACGAAGTACAGATCCGTCTGAGCGCCCCCAACGCAGAGCTGCCGTCGATTCTCGCGGTGTCGCACTTGCTGATCGTTCCCGAGGGCACCACCGACTTCAATCAGGGCATCGGCACCGGGCCGTTCAAGGTCAAGGAATTCAAACCGGGCGTGCGTTCGGTGGCTGCGCGCAACACCGGTTACTGGAAACCAGGCCTGCCGTACCTCGACGAAATCGAGTTCATCGCCATTGGTGACGAACCGTCGCGGGTCAACGCGCTGCTTTCCGGCGACGTACACATGATCAATGAGGTCAATCCGCGTTCTACCACCCGGATCAAGGCCAGTGCCAAGCATCGGGTCGTTGATGCGCCGTCGGGCAACTACACTGATTTGATCATTCGTCAGGATCAGATGCCCGGCAAAAGCGCCGAATTCACCCAGGCGATGAAGTATCTGCTCGACCGCGAGCAGGTCAAATCGGCGGTATTCCTTGGCTTTGCCGTGGTCGGCAACGACCATCCGATTGCGCCGGGTTCGCGCTATTACAACGCCGACCTGCCACAAACCGTCTATGACCCGGAAAAAGCCCGGTTCCTGCTGAAGAAAGCCGGGATGGAAAACATCAGCATGCCGCTGGTCGCTTCGCCGGCCGCCACCGGTTCAGTGGACATCGCGGTGCTGTTGCAGCAATCGGCGAAACAGGCCGGGCTGAAACTCGACGTCAACCGCCTGCCGAGCGACGGCTATTGGTCCAACCACTGGATGAAGCACCCGCTGAGCTTCGGCAACATCAACCCGCGGCCGAACGCCGACGTGATGTTCTCGCAGTTCTTCCAGTCGAAAGCGCCGTGGAACGAGTCCGGTTGGCAGAACGATCAGTTCGACCAACTGCTGATGCTCGCCCGCGCCGAAACCGACGACGCCAAGCGCAGCAAGATGTACGCCGATATGCAAACGCTGGTGCACGACCACAGCGGCATCGGCGTGCCGGTGTTCATCAGCAACATCGATGGCGTTGACCAGCGCATCAAAGGCTACAGCAGCAATCCGCTGGGCGGCTTCATGGGTTACATGTTCGCCGAGCAGGTCTGGCTGGACGCTTGATAAGCCGTCGGTTTGAGCGGCAGTAACAGTGCAGGAGGACAGGCGATGAACAGCAACACCTTGTGGTTGATCGGCCGGCGCATGGGCGCCGCGATCGTGACGTTGTTGATTGTGTCCATGGTCGTGTTCGCGATCACGGCGGTATTGCCGGGCGACGCCGCGCAACAATCGCTTGGGCAGTTCGCCACGCCGGAGCAGGTCGCGGCGTTGCGCCTGAAACTGGGACTCGATCAGCCCGGCGTGTTGCGCTACTTGCACTGGCTGATGAACTTGCTCAGTGGTGACATGGGCCTGTCGGTTTCCAACGCCATGCCGGTGGGTGAGTTGATGGCCGGGCGCGTCCCCAACACCTTGATGCTGGCCGGCGCTACCGCACTGGTTTCGGTACCGGTGGCGCTGATTCTGGGCATCGGTTCGGCGATGGGTAGGGGCGGGCGACTCGACAGCCTGCTGAGCTTTTTCACCCTGGCCATGGTCGCCGTTCCGGAGTTTCTGGTGGCGACCCTGGCGGTGTTGATCTTCGCGGTAAACCTGGGTTGGTTATCGGCGCTGTCCTATGCCAGCGACATCACTTCACCGTGGCAATTCATGCGCACTTACGCTTTACCGGTGATGACCCTGTGTTGCGTGATCGTCGCGCAAATGGCCCGCATGACCCGCGCAGCGGTGATCGATCAACTCGACAGCCCTTACGTGGAAATGGCCCGGCTCAAAGGGGTCAGCCCGATCCGTATCGTACTGCGGCACGCCTTGCCCAACGCCATCGGGCCGATTGCCAACGCCATCGCCCTGAGCCTCTCCTACCTGCTGGGCGGGGTGGTCATCGTCGAGACCATCTTCAACTATCCCGGTATCGCCAGCCTGATGGTCGATGCCGTGACCAACCGTGACATGGCACTGGTTCAGGCCTGCACCATGTTGTTCTGTACAGCGTATCTGGGGCTGGTGCTGCTCGCTGACCTGTGTGCCATCCTGTCCAACCCGAGGCTGAGAAACCAATGAACAATCTCATTGTGAAATCGACGCCTTCAGCGCCCGACCTGTCGGTGGGCAAGGTGTCCCATGGCCCGGCCTGGCTGGGTCTGATCGGTGCTGCGATGTGCCTTCTGTGGTTGCTGGTGGCAATGTTCGGCCCGTGGCTGGCACCCCATCCGGTGGGCGAAGTGGTGTCGGACAATGTCTTCGACAGCATCAGTGCCCTGTACCCGTTCGGCACTGATTATCTGGGCCGTGACATGCTCAGCCGGGTGCTCGTCGGCGCCCGCTTCACGGTGGGCCTGGCGTTGATTGCGGCGATATTGGCCAGTGGCCTGGGCACCAGTTGCGCGCTGCTGTCGGTGGTGTCGCCAAAATGGCTGGACGAAGTGATCAGTCGCCTGATGGACGCGTTCATCTCGATCCCGAGCAAGATGCTCGCGCTGATCATGGTCTCGGCGTTTGGTTCGTCGGTGATGTTGCTGGTATGCACCGCCGTGCTGAGCTTCGCTCCCGGGGCCTTTCGCATTGCCCGCAGCATGGCCGTGAACATCGAGGCTTTGGAATACGTGCAAGTGGCGCGTACCCGTGGCGAACGGCGCCTGTACATTGCCTGTGTGGAAATCCTGCCGAACATGCTCAACCCGGTGCTGACCGATCTGGGCCTGCGGTTCGGCTTTATTGTGTTGCTGCTCAGTGGCATGAGCTTCCTTGGTCTGGGCGTGCAGCCACCCGACGCCGACCTTGGTTCGCTGGTGCGCGAAAATATCGGTGGACTCAATCAGGGCGCGCCGGCCATCGTCATTCCGGCACTGGCAATCGGCACCCTGACCATTGGCGTGAATCTGTTTATCGACAGGCTGTCGTCTCGCCGCAGTCGCCGTTCGGGAGGTCATTGAAATGAGCCAATTGATTCGAGTCGAAGACTTGCGGGTGGTCGCGTGTGGCGAGCGCGGTGAAAGCGAAATCGTCAAAGGCGTGAGTTTCGCCCTGGAAAAAGGCGAAGTATTGGCGCTGATCGGTGAGTCCGGGTCGGGCAAAACCACCATCGCCCTGGCCTTGCTCGGGTACGCCCGGCGTGGCTGCCGTTTGTCCGGCGGCGTGGTGCAGGTCGGTGAGCACGACATGCTGGCCCTCAGCGAAAAAGAACTGCAGAAGCTGCGCGGCAACCGCGTGTCGTACATCGCGCAGAGCGCGGCGGCAGCGTTCAATCCGGCAAAAAGACTGCTCGATCAAGTGGTGGAGGGCGCATTGATTCACGGTTTGGGCACCCGTGCGGTGCTCGAGGCCAAAGCCATCGCGTTGTTTCGCGACCTCGCATTACCGAACCCTGAGCGCATTGGCCAACGTTATCCGCATCAGGTGTCGGGCGGGCAATTGCAACGGGTGATGGCGGCGATGGCGCTGATCAGCGATCCGCTGCTGGTGGTCCTCGATGAACCGACCACCGCTCTCGATGTGACCACCCAGATCGACGTGTTGCGTGCCTTCAAGCGGGTGGTTCGTGAACGGGGTGCGACCGCTGTCTACGTGTCCCACGATCTGGCGGTGGTGGCGCAAATGGCTGACCAGATTGTGGTGCTCAATGGCGGCCGGATATTCGAACAGAGCGCTACCGCGCCGTTGTTGAAGGGGCCGGCCCATGAATACACCCGCAGCCTGTTGGCCGCCGCGCGCCCGGACACCTCGATCCGGCCACCCTGCGGCATTGCCGAAGAGCAACCGCTGCTGACCATCAAAGGCCTGACCGCAGGCTACGGCAACAAGAACACGCACGGCATGCCGGCGATCCGCGTACTGGAAGACATTGATCTGACCGTGCGTCGCGGGCAGGCCATTGGCGTGATCGGTGAGTCCGGTTCCGGCAAGTCGACGCTGGCGCGGGTGGTGGCGGGGTTGCTGTGTCCGGCGCTGGGCGGGTTGACCTTCGATGGTCAGCCACTTGGCGGCTGCCTGTCCGAGCGCACCGACGAGCAGTTCCGACGGATACAGATGGTCTTTCAAAACGCCGATACCGCGCTTAACCCGATGCACAGTGTCAGCACCATCCTCGGTCGGCCGCTGAAAATGTATTTCGGCCTCAAGGGCGCGGCGTTGCACGAACGAATCGGCGAACTGCTCGATCTGGTGCGTTTGCCCCGAACCCTGGCCGAACGTCGCCCGAATGAACTGTCCGGCGGGCAAAAACAACGGGTCAACCTGGCGCGTGCGCTGGCGGCAAAACCGGATTTGATCCTGTGCGATGAAGTGACCTCGGCACTGGACACGGTGGTGGGTGCGGCGATTCTCGAACTGTTGCGCGATCTGCGTCAGGAGCTGGGCGTTTCGTACCTGTTTATCAGTCACGACATCTCCACCGTTCGCGCGCTGTGCGATGACATTGTGGTGATGTACAGCGGCCACAAAGTTCAGGCCGGGACGCGTCAGGCATTTGCCCAGCCGCCGTTTCACCCCTACACCGACATGCTGATTCATTCTGTCCCGGAACTGCGCCAGGGCTGGCTGGAGAATTGCGGCACGACGTGTGGGGAACTGCCGCCGGTGGGGGCCAGATCCGACGAACCAGAACTGTGTACGTTTCTCGACCGCTGTCCGGTGCGGGTCGATGGACTGTGCAATCGCAGCGCGCCGCCGCGTCACAGCATTGACGGCGGCAGTGAAATTCTCTGTCACCACGACAGCGTCGAACTGCTGAAAACCCAGCGCGATGTCATCAATCTGAGTCAGGGAGCCTATGCATGAGCGGGCGTTTTGTAAGGCTGGCCGAACAGGGGCGACCTAGTGTCAACCTGACGGTGGACGGTGCGCAGGTGCAAGCGTTGCAGGGTGACACGTTGATGGTTGCCGTACTGACTCACGGCAATGCCTTGCGTCAATCGGAGTTTGATTCAGGTCGACGCGCCGGGTTCTGCCTGATGGGCGCCTGCCAGGATTGCTGGGTCTGGACGCGCAGCGGCGAGCGTTTGCGCGCCTGTTCCAATGAAGTGCGTGAAGGCCTGGACATTGTCACCACGCAACCGGAGGCAAAATGGCCATTGCACGCATAGTCATTGTCGGCGCCGGGCCGGCGGGCATTCGTTGCGCCGAAACGCTGGTGGCGGCCGGTTTCAAACCGACGCTGATCGATGAAAATCGCCGCGATGGCGGACAAATCTATCGTCGCCAGCCCGAGGGATTCACCCGCAATTACGCCACGCTGTACGGCAGCGAAGCGCATAAGGCGCAAGACCTGCATCAGAGCTTTGATCGCCTGCGCGAGCGGATCGACTATCGCCCGGACACCCTGGTGTGGAACCTCACGCCGGGACAATTGTGCTGCGTCAGTCAGGGCCGGCACTCGACGCTGGATTACGACGCGTTGCTGCTCTGCACGGGGGCCACTGACCGGCTGATGCCGATTGAAGGCTGGCAACTGGCGGGCACTTACAGCCTTGGCGGGGCGCAGATTGCGCTCAAGTCGCAAGCGGTGTCGATTGGTCGCAGCGTTGTGTTCATGGGCAGCGGGCCGTTGCTGTATCTGGTTGCCAGTCAGTATGTGAAAGCCGGGGCGACGGTGGCCGCGGTGCTGGACACCTCGCCGCTGCACAAGCGTATCGGCGCACTGCCGAAATTGCTCGCGCGCCCGGGCGTGCTGTTGACCGGGATGAAATTGTTGGCGCAGTTGTATCGGGCAAAGATACCGGTGCATCTCGGCGTCGAGCCGTTGCAGGTACTGGGTGATTCAGCCAGCGGCGTCAGCGGCGTGCGGATACGCACCGGTAAAGGTGAAACGCTGAGTCTGGATTGCGACGCCGTGGCGCTGGGTTATCACTTGCGTCCGGAAACTCAGTTGGCGGATCTGGCGGGATGCCGGATGGCGTTTGACCAGGCGTCCGGCCAGTGGTGGGTGGCGGTCGACGACGCGGGGCGCACGTCGGTCAGCGGTGTCTACGCTGCCGGCGACGGCGCGAAGGTTCGCGGTGCCGATGCGGCTGAGCACGCCGGGCGACTGGTGGCCATGGCCTTGCTGGAAGATTTGAACCAACCGGTAAACGCCGGTCTGCGTGACCAACAACGGCAGGCGCTGGTGGTGATGGAACAGTTTCGTCTTGGCCTGGCGCAAGCCTTTCCCTGGCCTGCGCAGCAAGCCGCGGCGTTGCCGGACGCTGCCATTGTCTGTCGGTGCGAAATGATCAGCGCCGGTGAGCTGCGCCGCACTGTCAGCGAGAAGGGCGCCTGTGAGGTCAACCGTGCCAAAGCGTTCAGCCGGGTCGGCATGGGCCGCTGTCAGGGCCGTTATTGTTCCCAGGCCGGGGCCGAGGTGATCGCGGCAGCGGCGGGTGTCAGCGTGCAGCAGGTCGGTCGACAACGCGGCCAGGCGCCGGTCAAACCGCTTTCGATGTTCACCGAGGAGGTGTCGCCATGACTGTTGAAAAAGCTGATGTGGTGATTGTCGGCGGTGGCTTGATGGGCTCGGCGGCAGCGTTTTTCCTGCGTCGTCGCGGGCACTCGGTGATCCTGCTTGAGCGTGACCAGATCGGCCAGTACGCCAGCGGTGTCAACTTCGGCAATGTCCGTCGTCAGGGCCGCTATCTGGGGCAACTGGAACTGGCCAACCGTTCATGGGCATTGTGGAAGCGCTTGCCGGAACTGATCGATGACGATCTGGAGTTCATCGCCAGCGGGCACATGCGCGTGTGTTATCGCGACGACGAAATTGCCGAACTCGAGGCGTATGCCAACGCGCCGGAAGCGGCGCAACTGGATCTGCAAATCTACCGTGGCCAAGCGTTGCATGAGCGCTTTCCCTTCCTTGGCCCAGACGTCAAGGGTGGCTCTTACGCTCCGCACGATGGTCACGCCAATCCACGCCTGGCGGCACCTGCATTTGCCCGGGCAGCACGGCGTCTGGGGGCGCGGATCGAGGAACAGACTGAAGTGGCCGAAGTGCAAAAGGTTGCTGGCGATTTTCGCGTCAGCACCACCGATGGCCGCCAGTTCAGCGCGGCACAGTTGTTGATTACTGCCGGTGCGTGGGGGCAGAAGCTGTCGCAACAATTCGGCGAACCGGTGCCGCTGGACACCCACGGCCCGCAAATGGCCGTGACCGAGCCGGTGCCGTACGCGTTGCCGACGGTGATTGGCGTTTACACTAAAATTGCCGAGGAAGTGATCTATTTTCGACAGATTCCGCGCGGCAACATCGTCATCGGTGGCGGCTACCGCAGCAAGCCGGACATGCTCAATCGCCGCGCCTATTTCGAGCCGCGCAGCCTGCTCAATCAGATGGCACAGATGCGGCGCCTGCTGCCAGGTGTCGGCAATCTGAACATCATCCGCGTCTGGAGTGGCATTGAAGGTTATCTGCCGGACTCCTTGCCGATCATGGGACCGAGCGGCACGGTTGACGGTTTGTTCTATGCCTTCGGGTTCTGCGGTCACGGCTTCCAGCTTGGCCCTGGCGTGGGTGACGTCATGGCCGAACTGATCAGCACCGGCAGCACCAGCACTTCGATTGAACCGTTCTCCATCCGCCGGTTCGCCACCCTGACCGAGCAACGGAGCAAAGCCTCATGAAGCCGCGCGTACTGGAGATTCTCAAGCGTTTGTTGGCGTTCGACACAGTCTCTTCGCAGTCGAACATGGCCCTGATTGACTACGTCCGCGAATTGCTGCTGAGCAAGGGCATCGAGTCGCTGATCGTCAAAGACGAAACCGGCAAGAAAGCCAACCTGTTCGCCAGCACCGGCCCGCAAACCTTGCCGGGTATCCTGCTGTCCGGGCACACCGACGTCGTGCCGGCGGCAGGGCAGGCGTGGACGCTTGAGCCGTTTCAGGCGACGCTGCAGGACGGGCGAATTTACGGGCGCGGCAGTTGCGACATGAAGGGTTTCATTGCCTTGGCCATCGACGCGATGCTCGACGCTGCCGACCATTCGCTGAACCGGCCTTTGCAACTGGCATTGTCCCACGACGAAGAAACCGGCTGCGTCGGTGTGCGGCGCTTGCTCGACGTTTTGCATCTGGCTCCGGTGCGCCCGTTTCTGTGCCTGATTGGCGAGCCGACCAACATGCAGTTCGTACTCGGGCACAAGGGCAAGGGCTCCTATCGCACCTACTGTCGTGGCCTGGAAGCGCATTCCTCACTGGCGCCTCGCTCGGTCAATGCGATTCACGTGGCTTGCGACTTTATCGCCGCACTGCGCGACAGTCAGCGCCAATTGCAGGAGCAGGGCGCACAGGATACGGATTACGACGTGCCTTACACCACGGTGCATGTCGGTCAGATTGGTGGCGGGCGGGCCCTGAATATCGTGCCCAATCTGTGCACTCTGGACTTCGAGGTGCGCAACTTGCCGGCCGATGATCTGGACCAGTTTCTCGCGCAGATGCAGGAGCGCGCCGAGCTGATCGTGCGCGAGGCGCGTTTACTGTCGAGCGTCGCCGCCATCGAGATCGAAACGCTGAACGTCTATCCTGGGCTCGACACGCATCCGAGCGTCGAAGCCGTGCGCTTTCTGAAAAACTTCGCCGCGCCGGATACCGGTGTGTCCAAGGTGTCTTTCGGCACGGAAGGCGGTTTGTTCAAGCAGCGTCTGGATGTGCCGGTGGTGGTGTGCGGGCCGGGTTCGATCGAGCAGGCGCACAAGCCCGATGAGTTTATCGAGGTCAGTCAGATGGAGGCCGGGGAACGCTTTCTTCAGGGTTTGCTGGGGTCGCTGAAACAATGACGGTGTCTGTAGGTGCGAGCGCGGCTCGCGCCTACAGGATTTTGTGTTGATCTGCTGTTGCGGCGAAAATTTCAGCATCCGACGCCGTCCTCAAAGCGCTTTCAGCATCCTCCCCCGCAGTACCTCCCTAGACTGGAGCCTGTCTCGAATCAGGACTCGACCATGCTCAAGAATCGTTTGAAAGACTCCAGCCTTTTGGCAGAACTCGCTTATGTAGACGGGCAGTGGATCGGCGCCGATGACGCCGCGACCATTGACGTTATTGATCCGGCCAGCGGTCAGTTGCTTGCCCGGGTGCCGGCCATGCAAGGCGCGGAGACCCGCCGCGCCATCGAGGCCGCCGACAAGGCCTGGCCAGCCTGGCGTGCGCGCCCGGCCGCCGAGCGCGCCACTTTGCTCGAGCGTTGGTATCAGGCCATGGTCGACAACCTCGATGATCTGGCACTGATCATGACCTGCGAACAGGGCAAGCCGCTGAGCGAGGCCAAAGGCGAAATCCGCTACGGTGCCGGGTTCGTCAAGTGGTTCGCTGAAGAGGCCCGCCGGGTCTACGGCGAAACCATGCCGGCACCTGGCGGCGACCGTCGGCTGCTGACCTTGAAACAACCGGTCGGCGTCTGCGCGGCGATCACGCCGTGGAACTTCCCCAATGCGATGATCACCCGAAAATGCGCGCCGGCGCTGGCGGCGGGTTGCCCGATCATTGTCAAACCGTCGGATCTCACACCGTTGTCGGCGCTGGCGCTGGCGGTATTGGCAGAGCGTGTCGGTATTCCGGCCGGTGTGTTCAATGTGGTGACCGGAATGCCCGCCGGCATTGGCGAAGAGCTGACCGGCAACCCGACAGTTCGCAAGATTTCCTTTACCGGCTCGACCCCTGTAGGGCGTTTGCTGATGCGCCAGAGCGCCGAGCATATCAAGCGCTTGAGTCTGGAGTTGGGCGGTAACGCGCCCTTCATTGTCTTCGATGACGCCGATCTGGAGCAGGCCGTGGCCGGGGTCATGCTCAGCAAATTTCGCAATGCCGGCCAGACTTGCGTGTGTGCCAACCGCATTCTTGTGCAAAACGGCATCTATGAACGCTTCGCTCAGCGACTGGTGGAAGAGGTCGGCAAGCTCAAGGTCGGTAATGGCCTGGAGGCTGACGTCACGATTGGCCCGCTGATCAACCCGGCCGCAGTAAACAAAGTCGCGCGGCACATCGACGATGCGCTGACCCAGGGCGCGCGCTTGCTCTGTGGCGGCATGCCTGATGCCAGCAGTCAGTTCGTGCAACCCACCGTTCTGGGCGATGCCCATGCCGGCATGCTGCTGGCCAACGAAGAAACCTTCGGCCCGGTGGCGCCGTTGATGCGGTTTGACAATGAGGCGCAAGCGCTCGCCCTGGCCAATGCCACGCCGTATGGCTTGGGTGCCTACTATTTCACCCAGGATCTGCGCCGCTCCTGGCGGTTCGGCGAAGCGCTGGAGTTCGGCATGGTCGGCCTCAATACCGGAATCATCTCCATGGACGTCGCGCCGTTCGGCGGTATCAAGCAATCGGGGCTGGGCCGCGAGGGCAGCAAGTACGGCCTGGATGAATACCTTGAAGTCAAAGCCTTCCACATCGGCGGGCTGTAATTCACATGCACGGGGAGGCAGGTTCAATGAGCAAGGCATTCAAGATCGCCGCGATTGCCGGCGACGGCATTGGCAAGGAAGTGTTGCCCGAAGGTTTGCGTGTGCTGGAGAAGGCTGCGAACAAATGGCAGTTGGACTTGAACATTGAAGTTCTTGAATGGGCCAACTGCGATTACTACCTGGAGCATGGGCAGATGATGCCCGATGACTGGTTTGAGCAGCTCAAGGGCTTCGACGCGATTTATTTCGGCGCCGTCGGCTGGCCAGACAAGGTGCCCGATCACATTTCGCTGTGGGGATCACTGCTGAAGTTTCGCCGCGATTTCGACCAATACGTGAATATCCGTCCGGTGCGCCTGTTTCCTGGTGTTCCGTGCCCGCTGGCCGGGCGCGAACCGGGCGACATCGACTTCGTGGTGATCCGCGAGAACACGGAGGGCGAGTATTCCTCGGTAGGCGGAAAAATGTTCGAAGGCACCGAGCATGAGTTCGTGCTGCAAGAGTCAGTGTTCACTCGTCGCGGTGTCGACCGAATTCTGAAATTCGCTTTCGATCTGGCCCAGACCCGTCCGCGCCAGCGTCTGACGGCGGCGACCAAGTCCAACGGCATTTCCATCAGCATGCCCTACTGGGACGAGCGCACCGCGTTGATGGCGGCGAACTACCCGCAAGTTACCTGGGACAAGCAACACATCGATATCCTCTGCGCACGGTTCGTCTTGCAACCGGATCGATTTGATGTGGTCGTGGCCTCGAATCTGTTTGGTGACATCCTGTCCGACCTGGGGCCGGCGTGTGCCGGAACCATTGGCATTGCGCCTTCGGCCAACCTTGATCCTGAGCGCCGTTTTCCCTCGTTGTTCGAACCGGTGCATGGTTCGGCGCCGGATATCTACGGGCAGAACATTGCCAACCCGATTGCGATGATCTGGTCCGGTGCGTTGATGCTCGATTTTCTCGGCAACGGTGATGAGCGTTATCGGGCCGCGCATGACGGGATATTGCGGGCAATCGAGCAGGTGATTGCCGACGGGCCGATTACCCCGGATCTCGGCGGAAAAGGCGCGACGCAAGACGTCGGTAAAGCCATCGCCGACATCCTTTGAGCCCACATCAATTCCGCTTGGGGGAGCGAGCCTGCTCGCGAAAGCGGTGTCAGCCCGGAGACGATCAACTGACGATGCGCATTCGTGAGCAGGCTCGCACACTTGGGTTATTGATGTTTTCAGTAACCCTGCTGGCGGTCGATCTGGCCCGCCATCGGCTGCCCGCGCTGAAACCGGCGAATGTTTTCCAGCAACACTGCAAATGCGGTTTGCGGTTGCGTCATCGCCGCAATGTGCGGCGTCAGCAGAATCTTTGGATGCGCCCAGAACGGATGATCCGCCGGAGCTGGTTCTTCCTGTAATACATCAAGCACCGCGCCACTGAGCTGTCCGCTGTCCAGTGCTTGCAACAGATCGCTTTCCACCAGATGCCCACCACGGCCCATATTGATCAGCGCCGCACCGTGGGGCAGTTGCCGGAACACGTCACGATCAAGAATCCCTTGGGTCTGTTCGGTCAGCGGTAACACGCACAGGAGAATGTCGCACTGGCTGAGAAACGCCGACAGTTGCGCGTCACCCGCGAAGCAATCCACACCGGCAATTTGATGGCGGCTGCGCGCCCAGCCTTTCAACGCGAAGCCCAGCGGCTGCAACGTCGCCAGAATCTGTTGCGCCTGCGCACCGAGCCCCATTACCCCGACCCGCCGCGTGTGCGCCGGTTGCAGCATGTGCGCCTGCCAGCAACGCGCGTTTTGTTGCTGACGGTATCGCAGCATGTCGCGGTGCAGGCTGAGCACGGCGAAACTGGCGTATTCGCACATGCCACGGGTGATGCCGGGATCAAGCAGGCGCACCACTGGCAGGCTGGGTGGAAGGCGGCTCAGATCGAGTTGATCGACACCGGCCGACAGCGCGAACAACACTTTCAGGTTTGGCAACACCGCAGCCAGATCGTCCGGCGCTTGCCACGCAGCCAGGTAATCAATGTCGGCCGGATCGCCGATATTTGGCCAGGCGCGCCATTCGATGTCCGGGGCGTATTCGGCGAACAACGCTTGCCACTGTTCGCCGCGTACAGGGTCAGCTTTATAAAGCAGGGCCATGAGCAATTCCTGAAAGGGGTAGGTGCTTTCATGATCGCGCAATGCCGGCGCAGGATCTGTCGAAAGCGTCGGTGCAAACGGTCTGCGTCACGCTCGATGAACGCAACGGCGGCAGATTCGGCGGGCTGAAGGAATCTGCCGTTTGGCAGGGTCAAAACAGTCGATCCGAATTTCTCAGGGGGGAAGTTCGGCGTAGTTCGTTTCGCACAAGCCTTAATCTGAACACCATCGCAACCACCTCCAGGTTGCCGGACTCACGATGGGAAATGCCATGAATAGCAAAGTCGACGACACCCCTCATTTGCTCCGTCAGCGCGATCAATTCGTGCCGCGTGGCCTGGTTACCGCTCACCCATTGGTGATTGATCGCGGCCAGGGCGCCGAGTTGTGGGACGTGGACGGCAAGCGCTACCTGGATTTTGTCGGCGGCATCGGCGTGTTGAACATCGGTCACAACCATCCCAAAGTGGTGGCGGCGGTGCAGCAGCAATTACACAAGATTTCGCACGCCTGCTTCCAGGTGGTCGCCTATCAACCTTATCTGGATCTGGCCCAGCGTCTGTGTGAAATGATCGGTGGCCAGCAAGCCTATAAGGCCGCGTTCTTCACCTCCGGCGCCGAAGCGGTCGAGAACGCAGTGAAAATCGCCAGGGCTCACACCGGCCGTTCGGCGGTGATTGCTTTTCGTGGCGGCTTCCATGGTCGTACCTTGCTGGGCACCACGCTGACCGGCATGAGCCAGCCTTACAAACAGAACTTCGGCCCGTTTGCACCGGAGGTTTTTCACACGCCTTACCCGAATGCCTATCGCGGCCTGACCAGTGACATGGCGCTCAAGGCCCTTGAGGAACTGTTCGCAACGCAAGTGGCGCCTGAGCGGGTGGCTGCCATCATCATCGAACCCGTGCAAGGCGACGGCGGCTTTCTTGCGGCACCGGCCGAGTTTCTGCAGGCCCTGCGCGCGCTGACCGAAAAACACGGCATCGTGCTGATTCTTGATGAAATCCAGACGGGGTTCGGCCGCACGGGCAAATGGTTCGGTTTCCAGCACGCGGGCATCCAGCCTGATCTGGTAACCGTGGCGAAAAGTCTGGCCGGTGGTTTGCCGCTGTCGGGGGTGGTCGGTAAAGCGGCCATCATGGACGCGCCGTTGCCCGGAGGTCTGGGCGGCACTTACGGCGGCAACGCGTTGTCATGCGCAGCGGCGCTGGCGGTGATCGAGGCCTTTGAGGAGGAGCAGTTGCTGGCACGCGGCGAGGCGCTGGGCGAGCACTTGCGTCAAGGCTTGTTGCAGTTGCAGAGCCGTTACGCGCAAATCGGCGACGTGCGCGGTACGGGGTTCATGCTGGCGATCGAGTTGATCAAGCCTGACGACGCACGTACACCCGACGCGGATCTGAATCAACGCTTGATCGATGAGGCGCGCAAGGGCGGCTTGCTGGTGATCAAGTGCGGTGTGCACCGCAATGTTCTGCGTTTTCTCGCGCCACTGGTGGCCACGCCGGCGCAGATCGACGAAGCCTTGCAGATTCTCGACAGCGCCTTGGCACGCGTCTTGAACTGAGTGCCTGTGCGCTCGCGGCGGTGCGCCAGCGCATCGCTTGTGAGCATTTGTGGAGCATGGACGGATGGAATGCATCATTGGAGGCTTCGCACGCCATGGGACTGATTGATTATCGAGCGTTGCTCATTGATTGCGATGAAGCGCTGGTCGACCGCGACTCGGGGGTCTGGACGGCATTGCTACCGCTGCTGGTCAGTCGGGGTGGTCATCCGGACAAGGATCAGGTGCTGGCTGAATACCGCGAAGTGCTGCATGCGCTGTATCCGCGTTTCGCTGAGCTAGGCTTCAGTGGCATGTTGTGTTTCGCCCATCGTCAACTCGCCGAACGCTGGGGCTTGAATGCCAGTTGGGAGGAGGGCATGAGCTTCGCCCGGTCGGTGGCGGCATGGTCATTGTTCGAAGACGCGCCAGGTGCGATGTTGTACCTGCGCAAGTTCTACCGCCTGCTGGTCCAGGGTGACCGCGATGCCGAAGATCGTGGCCCGCTGTGCGAGCGTTTGGGGATCAATGCCGACGACTTCATTTCATTGGCCGACGCACCGTTGCAGGACGCCAATTGGCTGATCGCCAACGCACTGGCACCGGGCGACATTCTCCATATCACGCGCGCAGGTGCGCGCCGAGGGTTGGAGAATGACGTGTGCCTGATCAGTCGTGATCGGGGCAGGCAACCCACGCCCTGCTCGGCGCAATACTGCATCAACAGCATGGCAGACCTGGTGACTCAGCATCAGCTGTCATTACGGCGCTGATTTTGCTAGAAGATTGTCCTACAAATGGCAGTCAGAGGTATGCAATGGAAGGGATAGTAAAACTGGACCGGATCGACATCAGCATTCTTGTCGAGTTGCAGAAGGATGGCCGCATGACCAACGTCAGCCTGGCCGATGCCGTCGGGCTGTCGGCCAGTCCGTGTCTGCAACGGGTCAAGCGACTGGAATCAGCGGGTTATATTTCCAGCTACAAAGCGCACCTGAATCTGGCGAAGATCACCGACTCGGTCACGGTGTTTACCGAAATCACCTTGAGCGATCACAAACGCGAGGATTTCGCCAAATTCGAATCGAATATTCGTTTGGTCGACGAAGTGCTTGAATGTCATTTGATCAGCGGTGGCTACGATTATCTGGTGCGCTTCATGACCCGCAGCATCCAGCATTATCAGGAAGTGATCGAAAGCTTGCTGGACAAGAATATCGGCATTTCCAAGTACTTCAGTTACATCGTCATCAAGTCGCCCGTACTCAAGGATGGCGTGCCGCTACGCAAGTTGCTGCGGCACTGAACGGCAGTGACTGCCACCACGTGGGCTTCAGCGCTAATTCCCGGCCCACTCATCACGAAACTGCAGCAGAAAATCAACAAACGCCCTGACCCGTTGCGGCACATAGCGGCCGTGCGGGTACAACAATGTATAGGGACGCGAGCGCCCGGCATACGGCTGGAGAACCTCGACGAGACTGCCGTCGGCCAGCTCCTTTTCGACGATGAACTTGTAAGTCTGAAAGACCCCGGCACCATGTTTGGCCAAGGTGACTCCGCCCAGTACATCGTCGGAGCACGAGTAACCACCGTCGGAAAACACTTCACGATCCTGCCCGTCTTCCTGAAACAGCCAAGATATTCGCCGCCCGCTGCTCGGCAGTTCGAACTGAATGCATTCGTGTTGCACCAGATCCTCCAGCGTCTGCGGTGTGCCAGCCTTTTTCAAATAATCGGGCGAGGCGACTACCACCAGTTTTGCATCCTCCAGCAGCCGCGCGACCATGGTCGAATCCGGTTGGGCGCGCACGCGGATCGCCAGATCATAACCTTCGCCGACGAAGTCGATATTGCGGTTGCCCAAGTGGATGTCGACGGTGACGTCGGGATAGAGCGCGCGGAATTTCGGCAACAGCGGCAGGATACGGTGATGCCCGTAAGTGGTGGGCAGGCTGATGCGCAACAGCCCTGACGGTGACGACTGTGCGCCCATGACTTCTTGTTGCGCTTCGACCAGTTGGGTCAGGGCCTGGCTGCACTGGACGAAAAAGTTTCTGCCGGCCTCGGTCAAGCGAATGCTGCGCGTGGTTCGCGCGAACAAGCGTGAACCCAAGCGTTGTTCCAGACGCAGAATCGACCGGCTCACGGCGGCCGGCGTCACGCCTGCAAGCTGGGCGGCGGCGGTGAAACTGCCGGCTTCAGCGGCGAGGCAAAAGAGTTCGATGCTGCCCAACTGCAAGTCTTCAAAGTGGCGCTTCATGGGATAAGCCTGAGGATCAACGGAGGGTTCATCTTCAGGCTTATCTCATGAAGCGGCACCGCCGGTACACACCGGCAGTGCTGCGGGGAGGAATCAATGGCCAGCGCTTTGACCACCGTCGACATGGAGGATTTCGCCGGTCACGAAGTTAGCGCCGTCCAGATAGAGGATCGCTTGCACGATGTCGTCGATCTCGCCCATATGTCCGACCGGGTGCAGGCTGCCGAGGGCGGCGTGCGTCTCTTCGCCGTGCATCGGCGTTTTGATGATGCCGGGCGATACCGCGTTGACCCGAATACCACGCTTGGCGTACTCGATGGCCAAGGATTTGGTCGCTGCATTAATGCCACCCTTGGTCAGCGAAGCGAGCACCGACGGTACGCCGTCAATCGCGTGGTCGACCAGGCTGGTGGTGACGCTGACGATATGGCCGCTGGCGTTTTTCTCCATTTCGGCAATCGCCAATTGCGAGATGTGGAAGAAGCCGCTCATGTTGGTCGCCACCACTTGTGCGTAGTCTGCCTGGCTGTACTCGGTGAAAGGCTTGGCGACGAATATCCCGGCGTTATTGACCAGCGTGTCGATGCGCCCGAAACGTGCAACGGCTTCGCGGATCACGCGCTCGGCGGTCTGCGGGTCGGCGATGTCACCGGCGACGGCGAGAATATCCGGGTCGGTGGACGGTTTGATCGAGCGCGAGGTCGCGACAACCTGATAGCCGCGTTCACGGAAACCCTTGACCAGACCTGCGCCAATGCCTTGCGAAGCGCCGGTAATCACTACAACTTTGTTGGACCTGTTCATGATGTTTCCTCATGCAATCTGAATGGTTTGAAAAAACGAAGTTCGGGTGTCAGGCGTGAGCCGCAATCTGCGCAGCTTGACGTAACGCTTGCTGGTAATAAGCGACGGACTGGGAACCGGGGATGACCTGTTTGTCGTCGATCACCATGGCCGGAACCGAATCGATGCCGCGCTGCTGATAAAACCGTTCAAGTTCGCGCACGGCCTGGCTGAACTCAGCGTTGGCCAGCACCTCTTGTGCGCGCTCGCTATCGAGCCCGACTGCGCCTGCCAGCATCACCAGCGTGGCGTGGTCATTCGGGTTCATGCCGTCAGTGAAGTAGGCCTTGAGCAAGGCTTGCTTCAACTCACGCTGACGTCCTTGTGTGGCGGCCCAGAACAGCAATCGATGGGCATCGAAGGTGTTGTGGAAATGGCTGCGTTTTTCCAGGTCGAAGTGAAAGCCGATCTGCTCACCGCGCTCGATGATCATCGCGTTGCGATCCGCCACTTGCTCAGCGCTGCGCCCGTATTTGCGCATCATGTGCTCGATGGCGTGTTCACCTTCGGCGGGCATGTCGGGATTCAGTTCGAACGGTTTGTAGGTCAACTCCACATCGACTTCGCCCGCCAGATTCTTGATCGCTTGCTCCAGAGCGGTGACGCCCAACGCGCACCAGGGGCAAACGACATCCGAGACGAAATCGATTTTCACTGCCCGGCTCATGACTGCGAGTCCGCCAACTGTTGGCGATATTCGGTGGTGGTGATGCCGGCATAACCCCAGTTATCGGTGTCGACTTCCTCGATCACGATGTGGGTGAGTTTCGGATCCTTGTGCAGCACCCGCTGCATCGTTTCGGTGATTTCCTTGATGACCTGGGATTTCTGTTCCCGGGTCACGCCGTCACGGGTGATACGTACGCTGATGAAAGGCATTTGGGGTATCTCCAGTCGCTGGCCCGTCGGAGTGATGGGCGGCTGTTGGAGAGGACTTTAAAAGGCAGGGGAGAATTGATAAATGGGGCTTGAGGTACATCATTTGTGATGTCGTGTATCAAATGAGGGCGCGCGAGCAGTCATCCTGTGCACGCGCTGTCTCAGTGCGAAAACGCCGGCGCTCAGGCCAGCAGTTCGCTAATCCAGCGTGTCTGTTGCGTCAGGTCTTGCACCTTTCCATCCGGTAAACCCTGCTGCGCATGGGCGAGTTCGCTCAGCGTCTTCTGCTTATGGTGAAGTTTGTGCTGCCATTTGCGCAGAAACTCGGGGCTGCGGGTCTGCATCTGCAAGGGGCCGAAGTACAGTTCCTGGTCGGTATAGGTCACCGGTTCAGCGCGTTCGGCGACGATGATTTCGTAGTCGAAGCGGTTTTCCCGCAGCAGCTCTTCGCTGAGGATGCGGTAGCCGTTTTCCATCAGCCACTGGCGCAAGGGTTGTTCGCCGCCGTTGGGTTGCAGGATCAGACGTTCCTGGCCGTTGAGGTGGGCCTTGCCGCTGTCGAGGATGTCGCGGATGGTTTCGCCGCCCATGCCGCAGATCGTGATGGCGGTGATGCCGTCGTCAGGTTTGATTGCTGCCAGACCATTGGCCCGGCGCACACTGATGTGCTGCTGCAGATCGTTCTCGCGCACAGTGCGTTCAGCCGCGTGGAACGGCGTTGCCGCGACTTCGCCAGCCACGGCCGCAGTGATCAAACCACGACGCATCAGCGCCACCGGCAGATAGCCGTGGTCCGAGCCGATATCGGCCAGCCGGGCACCGGCCGGTACGTGGGCAGCCACGCGCTCAAGGCGCATGGACAATGTCTGTTCGTTCAACGGCAACCCCTTGATGGCAGGCAAAGGGGTGCGACTCTGGCGAGCAACGCCGGACCTGTCAAATCCCGGCGACGGAATTCAATGGCCCATTGGCCGCGCTTAATGGCCAATGGGCGCTGAGGCTTAGCCCGCCAACGTTGCGTTGTCGATCACGAAACGATATTTCACATCGCCCTGGAGCATGCGCTCGTAGGCGTCGTTGATCTGGTCGGCACGGATCAGTTCGATGTCGGAAACGATGCCGTGCTCGGCGCAGAAATCGAGCATCTCCTGAGTTTCGGCAATGCCGCCAATCATCGAACCGGCAATCGTGCGGCGCTTCATGATCAGGTTGAACACGTTCGGCGACGGGTGCGAAGTGGCCGGCGCACCGACCAGCGTCAACGCACCGTCACGCTTGAGCAGCACCAGAAATGCGTCGAGATCGTGCGGCGCCGCGACGGTGTTGAGGATCAAGTCGAAACTCTTGGCGTGGGCGGCCATTTCTTCGGCATTGCGCGACACCACCACTTCATCGGCGCCCAGCGCTTTCGCCGCTTCGCGTTTCGATTCAGAGGTAGTGAACGCGACAACGTGGGCACCCAGAGCGTGAGCCAGTTTGATGCCCATGTGGCCAAGGCCACCGATGCCAACCACGCCGACTTTCTTGCCCGGTCCCGCATTCCAGTGACGCAGCGGCGAGTAGGTGGTGATGCCCGCGCACAGCAGCGGTGCGACAGCGGCCAGTTGTGCCTCGGGATGACGGATGCGCAGCACGTAGCGTTCATGCACAACGATGTTTTGCGAGTAGCCGCCCAGCGTCCAGCCCGGTGCATCCGGAGTCGGGAAGTTGTAGGTGCCGATCATGCCGTCGCAGTAGTTTTCCAGACCGCTTTCGCAGTCATCGCAATGTTTGCAGCTGTCGACGATGCAACCGACGCCGACCAGATCACCGACCTTGTAGTCCGCGACATGCGCGCCAACGGCCGACACGCGGCCGACGATTTCGTGGCCCGGGACGCAAGGAAATTGCGTGCCGGCCCATTCCGCCCGTACCTGATGCAGGTCGGAATGGCAGATGCCACAGAACGCAATGTCGATCTGCACATCATGGGCGGCCGGCGCGCGGCGGTTGATCTGCATCGGTTCAAGGGGTTTATCGCCCGCGTGGGCGCCGTAGGCTTGTACAAGCATGGGAACATCCTCGATCGGTTTGTCGTAAGGCATTGTTTCTGCTTCAGCGCTGCGGGCACTAGTGCATTCCTGTGCAATCCTTGCCTGATCCTGTGCGTTGTTGTGACATTGCGCGGACAGACGCTTGCGCTGTTTGCAGGTAATCTCCCGATTCACTGACGACAACAAAATCAAAACAGGAGTCATTGATGCAACCAATCCGTCTCGGTCTGGTGGGCTACGGCAAGATCGCCCAGGATCAACACGTCCCGGCAATCCTCGCCAATCCCGCTTTCCAGTTGGTCTCCATCGCCACCCAAGGCAAGCCTTGTGCTGGCGTGGAAAATTTCCAATCGTTGAGTGAGTTGCTGGAAAACGGCCCGTCGGTGGACGCGATTGCCTTTTGTACGCCGCCGCAAGGTCGTTTTGCGTTGGTGCAGAAAGCGCTGGCCGCCGGTAAACACGTGTTGGTCGAGAAGCCCCCGTGCGCCACGTTGGGCGAGGCGCTGGCCTTGGTTGATCAGGCAGCGGAGCAGGGTGTCAGCGCGTTGTTTGCCTGGCATTCACGCTACGCGCCCGGTATCGAAGCTGCGCGCGAATGGCTCGCCTCGCGCACTTTGCAAAGCGTGCAGATCGACTGGAAAGAAGACGTGCGCAAATGGCACCCCGGCCAGACATGGATCTGGCAACCCGGCGGCCTCGGCGTATTCGATCCGGGCATCAATGCTTTGTCGATCGTCACCCATTTGCTGAAGCTGCCGCTGTTTGTCGAATCGGCTGAGCTGCGCGTACCGAACAACTGCCAGTCGCCAATCGCTGCGTCGATCAAAATGGCTGATGCACATCAACTCGATGTGCGTGCGGAGTTCGACTTCGACCATGGCCATGATGAGCTGTGGAGTATCGAAGTTCGTTGCGCCGAGGGTGTTCTGCGTCTGGATAACGGCGGCGCGTTGTTGAGCATCGATGGCGTGCGTCAGGCCGTGTCGGAGGAGGGTGAGTACGCGGCGGTGTACCGACATTTTCAGCAGTTGATTGGCGACAAGGCCAGTGACCTGGATGTGCAGCCGTTGCGCTTGGTGGCGGACAGTTTCTTTGTCGGCAGTCGGGTGTTGGTTGAGGCGTTTTACGATTAGTGCGACGGGCAACGAACCGGTCAATCGCTCTTTACTTGTTTTGCCTTGCCGACGCTCTATTGAAGGCAGAACTGCGGGAACTGAAAAGCTCCCGCAGTCTGAATTTCTACTCAGCGATTGGCTTCGGCCAGACCCGCCTCAATGAAACGTACTGAGCTCTCCATTGCCTGTTGACCTTCTGGCAGCATGGCCGAGTAGAAGTGCCAGGCGTGGAACATGGCAGGCCATACCTCGAGATTGACTCGGACACGGTTGTCCGCCAGATGGCTGGCAAGCCGTATCGCGTCACTCAGCATCAGCTCGTTCTCGCCAATCTGAATCAGAATGGGTGGGAGTCCAGTGACGTCCGCGAAAACCGGCGATGCCAGAGGATGGTTGGCCAGTGTCTCGCCAAGGAATGTTCTGGCAAGAATATCCAGAACAGGCTTGGAATTCAGCGGATCCAGGCCCTCACGGTTGCTCATAGAGGCGCCGGTGTGTTCGAGATTTGCCCAAGGCGAGATCGAAGAACCCACCGCAGGTAACGCAAGCCCTTTGGATTTGGCCGCCACCATCACGCTTACTACCATTGCGCCGCCAGCCGACTCGCCGGAAAACGCGATTTTTTCAGCCGGGATTTTCTGCTCAAGCAACCATTCGTAGGCGCGCAGTGTGTCGTCGATGGATGCGGGGAATTTGTGCTCCGGGGCCAGGCGGTAGTCAGGCATGTATACACGAGCACCCAGCATTTTCGCGTAGTTGCCACCAATGCCGTGGTAGCCATCTGGACGGCCGACAATATACGCCCCGCCATGGATGTACATCACAACTGCGTCGGTCTTGACTTCATCGGGTGTCACCAGGGTCCCTGGAACACCGCCCATGTCGACTGCTTCGAACCTGACGCCGGTGGGCGCTGGATTTTGCGCGAGCATTCCTGCGTAGGCGTCGCGGATATCGCTCATTTTCGTGGTGGTATCAATGCCTTTGAGGACAGGTATCAAATCGCTCAGGCTGTTGGCCCAGGTTTGAACGGCTGCTTTTACTTTCGTATTCATAGTGATCTCGATTGAAGGAGGGCGTTGGATTGGCTAATTGAGATACTATTCTCTTGATTGGGGAATAGGGTTCCCCATAGCGAGTGCCGGGGCGCCCGAACGTTGATCGAGTGAGGAAGTATGGAAATTCATAACCTGAACGACATCGCGGCTTTTGTGAGTTCTGTAAATGCCGGAAGCTTTACCGCAGCTGCCAAGCAATTAGGTCTCACTCGTTCGGCAGTGGGTAAATCGATTGTCAGGCTGGAAGCTCGATTGCAAGTGCGGTTACTCAACCGCACAACCCGCAGTCTGAGCCTGACGGACGACGGTCAGGTTCTCTACGAGCGCTGCGTTGGCATCCTTCAAGATCTTGACGATGTCGAAGATGCACTGGCGTTTCGTCGCTCGACACCCAGTGGGCGATTGCGTATGAGTCTGCCGGTCGCACTGGGTAGGCTTCACGTTCTCCCGCATATCGAATGCTGTCTGAAGGACTGGCCTTCGCTAAGTGTCGACGTTACGTTTTCCGACCGACTGGTAGACCTCATTGATGAGGGGTTTGATCTGGCCATGCGAATTGGCCCGCCCAAAGAGGATTCTCGATTGCTGACACGCACCGTGGCGTACCAGCAGATGATCACCTGTGCTTCACCCCACTATCTGGCTGAGCATCCACGGCCGCAAACGCCCGAAGAACTGTCCACGCACGAATGTCTGCATTTCGTCAGCGGGGGACGATTACTTCCATGGAATTTTCGAGTAGACGGCCAAGCGGTTGCCTTTACTCAAGGTGGGCGGCTACAGATGGACAGCGCGGAAGCGCTGCATGAGTGCGCGATGGCGGGCTTGGGTATTGCGACACTGCCGTCGTACGTAGTGAGCCACCAACTACGCAGCGGCAAGCTTGTTCAACTGCTCGAAGAATACGCTGAGGCCGCAGAACCCATCCGGATCATCTATCCCAGCAAACGACATCTTTCGCCCAAGATCCGCCTGTTCATCGATAAGCTTTTAGACGCGTGGTCTCCTTGTCCGCCGTGGGAACAATGTCTGGTTGATGATATTGGCGCTGTATGAAAAGGGGAGCTGATGCTCCCGGCGGAACGGCTAGTTGCAATGTTGTCAGGAGCGCTGATAGAAGCGTTACAACCGATCACTTGAGGGCAGACGCTCAATCGCATCGGCACCCGCCGTTCAGAAACGATCGAGTCTGAAGCGTTCATCTGCCGTCAGATCAGTCACCTGATGCGTCGTTGCTGGCCGAGCCATCCGCACCACCATCTCCGCCGTCACCGCCGCCTGTGTCAGCCCCAGATGCTGATGCCCGAACGCAAGCAACACCTTGCCCTCACACACCTGATCAATCACCGGCAACGAATCCGGCAACGACGGTCGAAAACCCATCCACGGCGTCGCCGCTTCAGCGCTCAGATCCTTGCGAAACAAGCCCTGACTCAACCGATGCAACTGCCACGCGCGTTCCATGCTCGGCGGTTTTTCCAGACCGGCGAACTCGACGGTGCCGGCCAGGCGCAAGCCTTCGGACATCGGCGTCATGATGAACTTGCGCTCCAGCGAGGTGACGGGGAAGGGCAGTCGGTCGTGTTCCTGAGGCAGCATCAGGTGATACCCGCGCTCGGTGTCCAGCGGTACTTTTTTGCCGGTGAGGGCGGCGGTGAGTTTCGCTGAGTGCGCACCGCAGGCAATCAGCACGCGGCTGGCAGTCAGACAGCCATTGCCGGTGGTGAGCGTCACCCCGTGCTCCTGCACGTAGCCGCCCTGAACCTGTTGCTGGACAAAACTCACACCGCTGGCCTTGGCTGCTTCGACCAGTTCACAGACCACGCGATATGGATCGATGAAGTGCCCGGTGCGGGGGAAAAACAAGCCGCCCTGAATCTGTTCGCTGAGTTGCGGCGCGGTTTCGCGGATGGCGCCGGCCTGCCAGTAATCGACCGGCACCTGCTGCTGATGCAGTCGAGCCTGTAATGCCTGGATTGCCTGACGCGATTCGGGACGTTCGAACACCAGTAACGAACCATCGATCTTCAGCAGGTCCGGCCGCTGGATGTCGGCGAGCAAGCGCTGCCAGGCCTCCAGACTGCTTTCATTCAGGGCGCGCAAGCCTGCCACAGTGTTCTGAAACGGCGCCGGGCGCAGGTTCAGCAGCAGGCGGGTGAACCATGGCAAGGCGCGCGGCAGGTATTTCCAGTCCAGTCGCAACGGTCCCATCGGATCCATCAGCATGGCCGGCAGGCGCTTGAGGATGGACGCGTCGGCAATCGGAAACACCTGCTCGGTCGCCAGATGCCCGGCGTTGCCGAACGAGGCGCCGTGGCCGGGTGGCTGCTGATCGATCACCACCACGCGCAACCCTTTGCGAGCCAGACGTAGTGCGCAGGCGACGCCGATGATGCCGGCGCCGACCACGGCGATGTCGTGGGAGACGTTATTCGCCATAGTGCTGCGCTTCCCTTTGCCCATCGAGCAGACGCCGCAATTGCAGCGGATTGGCCTGCTTCAGTGCGGTCGGCAACAGGCTGTCGGGGAAGTCCTGATAGCAGACCGGGCGCAGAAAACGCTGGATCGCCGCTGTACCGACGGATGTCGTACGCGAGTCGGAGGTGGCCGGGAACGGCCCGCCATGCACCATTGCGTCACACACCTCGACCCCGGTGGGCCAGCCATTGATCAGCAAGCGACCGGCCTTGCGTTCCAGTGTTGGCAGCAGGGCGCGTGCCTGTTCCAGGTCTTGGTCATCAAGGTGCAACGTGGCGGTCAACTGGCCTTCCAGGTGTTCGCTGACCTGACGGATTTCAGCTTCACTTTCGCATTGCACAATCAACGCAGCTGCACCGAAGGCTTCGGCTTGCAGGCGGTGATCGGCGAGAAAGTCGGCGGCTTCGGTCACGAATACATGGGCCTGACATTGGTTCGGGCCGTTGCCGGTCTGACCAACACCGGCGATGTTCGCACTGGCATTCTCGGCCAGTGCATTCACGGCAGATTCGTAAGCGCTGGAAATGCCCGGTGTCAGCATGGTCTGCGCCGGGCTGCGTTGAATGATCTCGGCGGTGGCGGCGATAAACTTGTCCAGTGCCGGTCCTTTCAAGGCAATCACCAAGCCCGGATTGGTGCAGAACTGGCCCGCGCCCAGCATCAGCGACGCCACAAACCCTTCAGCCAACGCCTGCGTGCGATTCTCCAGCGCCGCCGGAAACAACAGCACCGGATTGATCGAACTCATTTCCGCGTACACCGGAATCGGTTCGGGCCGCGCTTGCGCCGCTTGAATCAACGCCAGACCGCCGCTGCGCGAGCCGGTGAAACCCACTGCTTTGATCCGTGGATCAGTGACCAGCGCAATGCCCACTTCGCGGCCGGAACCGTACAGCAACGAGAACACGCCTTCCGGCAAACCACAGGCTTTCACTGCCCGCGCCACTGCGCGACCGACCAGTTCGCTGGTGCCGGGATGGGCACTGTGCGCCTTGACGATCACCGGGCAACCGGCGGCCAGTGCCGATGCGGTGTCACCGCCGGCCACTGAGAACGCTAGCGGGAAGTTGCTCGCGCCGAACACCGCGACCGGCCCCAGTGCAATCTGCCGTTGACGCAGATCTGTGCGCGGCAGCGGTTGGCGCTGCGGCTGCGCGCTATCGACGCGCACATCCAGCCATTCACCGGCGCGAACCGTGCGGGCGAACATTCTTAATTGCTGACAAGTACGCCCGCGTTCACCCAGTAACCGTGCACGCGGCAGACCGCTTTCGGCATGGGCACGGTCAATCAGTTCATCGCCGAGGGCTTCGATTTTCTCGGCAATGCTTTCCAGAAATTCGGCGCGGACATTCAGGGTAGTTTCGCGATAAACATCGAACGCTGCCCAAGCCAGAGCACAGGCCTGTTCGACATGCTCCGTCGATCCTCCGGCATACGCCGGTTCCAGCGCTTCATCGGTGGCCGGATTGATCCCGTGAATGGCGGCGCGATTGCCCGCAACCGAGTGCAGCCCGATCAGCATGTGGCCCGTCAGAGTCATGGTGTCTTCCTGAGAAAAAGGGAAATGCCTGCCGCGTAGCGCAACGCATAACGGCAGGTGAGGAGGTGTTGATCAGGCGAAATTCTGTTCCGCCGACCAGTTCTCGTACCAGTGACGGAACAGCGAATACTGCTTCTCGGCATAACGCCGTTGCGAGTCGCTCAATGCATCGGTTTCGTTGAAATGCAGGGTGTATTCCTTGTCGCCGTTGAGCACCATCAGGTGCTTGTAATACAGCACCAGATCGCAGCCTTCATCGAACGACGACAGCACTGCCAGCGCCGATTCCAGCTCCCGCGCCTGACGACGGGCCTTGGCATCACCCTTGGCCGCTTGCTTGCTCAGCGCGACCAATTGCAGCACCTCGCGGGGCAGGGCGTTGCCGATACCGGTGATCGCGCCGGTGGCGTTGCAGTTGACGAAACCATGCACCACTTGGGTGTCGACGCCGACCATCAGGGTCACGTCTTCATCTTTGGAGGTGATGTTTTCGGCGGCGTAACGCAGGTCGGCGCCACCGCCGAATTCCTTGAAGCCGATCAGGTTCGGGTACTCGCGACGCAGTTCGAAGAACAGGTCGGCGCGGGTGGCGAAGCCGTAGTAAGGGCTGTTGTAGATCACTGCTGGCAGGTTCGGCGCGGCTTGCAGAATCGCGGCGAAGTGGGCTTTTTGCGCGGTCGGCGAAGCACCACGGGACAGTACGCGCGGAATCACCATCAAACCCTGCGCGCCGACTTTCGCCGCGTGCGCTGCATGGGAAACCGCTTCGCGTGAGTTCACTGCGCCGGTGCCGACAATCGTTGGAATGCCGGCAGCCACCAGACGCGCCACGCCTTCCTGCCGTTCAGCCTCGGTGAGCAACGGCCAGTCGCCCATCGAACCGCAATAAACCACGGCGCTCATGCCGATATCGATCAGTTCGCGACCCTTGGCCACCAACGCGTCGAAGTCGGGTTTGCGCTGGGCGGTGCACGGGGTCATCAGGGCCGGCATGCAACCGGTGAAGATGTTGTCGCTCATTGTTTTAACTCCTTGGCACATCATTCAAAGTAAGGTGAAAAGTCTGCGCGGTGGCTCAGATGCCCCACGCGAACGGGTCTGTTTCGTCAATCAGCAGGGTGCTGTCGGCGGTCATGTAAGCGCGGCCGGTGATGTACGGACGAATGCGTTCGCCTTGCCATTCGAAGCGGCCTTCGAACTGGCTGCCGGTGATACTCGCCTGCACCCAGGTTGCGCCGGGTTGCAGCTTGTCGTCGGCGGCGAGGCAGGCGAGTTTGGCGCTGGTGCCGGTGCCGCACGGTGAGCGGTCGTAGGCTTTGCCGGGGCACATGACGAAGTTGCGGCTGTCGGCCCGATCGTCATCGGCGAACAGTTCGATGTGATCGATGACGGCACCGTCCTCGCCGAAAATGCCTTGGTCTTCAAGGGCCTTGAGCATTGCCCAGGTGTAAGCGGTGAGGTGTTCGACGTTGTCCATGGTCAGCGTCTGGCCGTGCTCGGAGACGAGGAAAAACCAGTTGCCGCCGTAAGCGATATCGCCGAATACGCGGCCGTAACCCGGCACATCCACCGGCACCTGTTTGCCGTGGCGATAAGCGGGGACGTTGCCCAAGGTGACGGTTCCGTCCTCATGCAACGTGGCGCTGACTGGGCCGACGGGCGTGTCGATCTTGTGCACGCCCGGTTCGATTTTCCCCAAGTACTGCAACGAGTTGATCAGGCCAATCGTTCCGTGGCCGCACATGCCCAGATAACCGGCATTGTTGAAGAAAATCACCCCGCACGTGGCGTCCGGCGAGACCGGCGCGCAATACAACGCGCCGACCAGCACATCGTTGCCGCGCGGTTCCAGCAGGCAGGCGCGGCGCCATTGATCATGCTGAGTGCGCAGCGCATCGCGTTTCTCGACCATGCTGTTGCCGGGCAGATCGGGGAAGCCTGTCATCACCAGACGCGTGGGTTCACCGCCGGTGTGGGAATCAATGACGTGTAGTTCTTTCATGGATAGATTCCTTTAGGTGATTTCAGTAGGCGCCGGCAGGGCGTGCAGAAACGGTCGAGGCAGGGGCGTTGACTTCGCTTTCCTCATCGTCCTCTTCCAGACGCAGCAGATGCGCCGGTACACCGGTCGCCGCGCCCCAGTAGTAAATGCCGGTGGCACACGCCGCGACGACAAGGGTGTCGAATGGATGGGCGAGGATGCCGAGGCCGCCGAAGGTGCCGAGTTTCGACAGCACGATGGTCACCGCATAGAAGGCGATCAACCATGCCGAGGAACGCACTTGGCTGGCCAGATTGAGGTGAGCGGTCGGCACAAAACGACCGCACAGCAGATACACAACGAACATCAGGATTTGCAGGCCGAGCAGCCACGACACAGTGTTCCAGCCCGACCAGTAGACAATCAGCGCGGCGATGATGAATGACACCGGCCCGAGCACGCCCATGCACTTGACCCGGAACGGTCGTGGCATGTCTGGCGCATTACGGCGCAGCGCGGCCACGGTCACCGGCGCCACGGCGTAGCTCAGCACCAGCGCAGCGGAAACCACATTGATCAGCGCTTCCCAGGACGGAAACGGCAGGGTCCAGAACACCGACAGGGCGAAGGTCAGCCACAGCGCCGGGCGCGGGATGCCGGACTTCTCATCGATGTGGGTGAAGACTTTGAAGAAGGTCCCGGTCTGCGCCCAGCCATAGATCACGCGCGGGGTGGCGTTCATGTAGATGTTGCCGCAGCCGCTCGGCGAGATCACCGCGTCGGCCACCACCAGATACGCCAGCCAGCCCACACCCAGTGCCAGTGCGATGTCGCGGTACGGCAGGGAAAATTCCTTGCTGATACCGGCCCAACCGTTGGCGAGCATTTCCGTCGGGATGCTGCCGAGAAAGGCCATTTGCAGCAGCACGTAAATCAGCGTCGACAGCAGCACCGAGAGGATCAGTGCGATGGGAATGGTGCGCTGTGGATTCTTCACTTCACTGGCCACCGAGATGATCGGCGTCAGCCCCAGGTAAGCGAAAATCACACCACCCGCCGACACCGCCATTTCGATACCGGACAAGCCGAACGGGGCGAAACCTTGTACTTGGAAATTCGCCGGTTTGAAGAAGCTGAACAGCACGCCGATCACCAGCAGCGGCACGATGAACTTGAACACGCTGACCAGATTGTTGGCCTTGGCGAAGGTTTTCACGCTGCGGTAGTTGAGCAGGAAAAACACGCACAGAAGGCCGAACTGCACCATCCAGCCGAGGATCGTCGGATCGCCGCTGCCAGCCTTGGTCAGCTCGGGAAACCATGCCGCCGCGTATTGGCGCGAGGCAACCACTTCGATCGCTACCAGGCTGGAAAAGGCGATCAGGGTGATGAAGCCCATCAGGTAGCCAAGCAGCGGCCCGTGGGAGTAAACCGGATAACGCACCACGCCGCCGGCTCGCGGCAATGCAGCGCCCAGCTCGCAATAGACGATGCCCAGCAACAACACGGCAAAACCGCCCAGCAGCCAGGAAAAAATCCCCGCCGGCCCGGCAATGGCGGACACATGACTGGCCGCGAACAACCAGCCCGAACCGAAAATCGCACCGAGCCCGATAAATGTGAGGTCGATCAGTGAAAGCTGTTTTTTGAACTTGCCTTGGCCTGACATGGCATCGCCTTCTTGTGAGTTATTGGATAGGCAGTTGTGTCACTGGGACGGCCAGACTTTGAACTCATCGATGGTGTGGCGATTGATGTTTTGCGGTGGCTTCGATGACGAAATCAGCACAATCGCACTGGCGAAACGTGGCCCTCGACAGGTCTTGAGCGATGCTGCAATCTGCACGCGAAGGCCGCATGGCGGGCGCTTCGTCCATCCACGTAACGAGGGGAATCTTTGATGCAACAGGCGTTCTCGATCCTGTCTCAAGGCATTGATGGGCATCGTCCGCAGACACTGGAGGAGTTGTTGGCCGGTGCGGCGCTGTTGTTGCCGATGCTCGATGTGATCCCTAACGCGGCGATTTTCATCAAGGATGTGCAGGCCCGTTATGTGCTCGCGAATCGCACGCTGGTGCAGCGCTGTGGCTTGAAGGATTTGCGTCCGTTACTGGGCAAGACCAGCGCGCAGGTGTTCCCGGCGCAACTCGGGCCGGGCTATACCGAGCAGGATCGCAAAGTGCTGGAAGAGGGCTTTGTGCTGGAGGACCAGCTCGAACTGCATCTGTACGGCAGTCGCGAACCGGGTTGGTGCCTGACGCACAAGCAGCCGCTGTACAACCGTGACGGGGTGATCATTGGCCTGGCGGGGATTTCCGTGGACCTGCAATCGGCCAGTGAAACGCACCCGGCATTCGAGCGGCTTGCGGCAGTCGATGAGCACATCCGCGCGAATTTCAATCGACGCGTGACCCTCGGTGAACTGACCCGCATCGCCGGTATTTCAGTCGCGCAACTGGAGCGTTACTGCAAACGGGTGTTCCACCTGACGCCACGGCAGATGATCCAGAAAGTGCGCCTCGAACACGCGCACCGCTTGCTACACACTGACCTGCCGATTACTGATGTGGCGCTGCAATGCGGCTATACCGATCACAGCGCCTTCACTCGGCAGTTCAAGGCCTCGACCGGGTTTACGCCGCGCGAGTATCGGCAGGCAACGGGATAGAGACTGACTGAGGCGCAAACAGTTTTTCGGGTACTGTTGGCCTGATCTGGAAAGGCGAGAATGAATGTTGAATCATGAACTGTGGCTGGAGCCTGATGGCTTAGAGTTATTTGTGGTGTCCGGGCCTCATGGCGATGAGGCGCGAGCGCTTCTTGCTCCGGGGTCGAAACTAGTCTGGGAAGTCACTGCCGACAGCTATTTTGAAGCGATGACCAAGTACTTCGCATACATGGATTGGGGAGTATGGACGACCGATTTTCCAGAGCACGATAAAACCAGCTATCGGGATCGCGGTTGGGACACCAGCCAGAACGATGAGTAATGCTGCACGACAATATCGCGACATCAATGCAGGAGCTGCCGCAGGCTGCTCCTGCAAGGACAGCGTTGTCAGGCCAATACGCTCAGCCATGTCGAGAGCAGCAGCAACAACGCCAGCGTCGCGTTCATCCGCTTGAACGCTTTCGGCGATCCCATCAACCGCGCGCTGCCCACACCCAGTAACGCCCAGAACGTCATGCACGGCAGCGACACCAACAGAAACGCCAGCGACAACACCAGCAGCCGCAAGGTCTGGTCGCCACCGCCGACAAACACGCTGACCACCGCTACAGCCATCATCCATACCTTGGGATTGACCAGTTGCAGCATGGCGGCGCCCAGCACGCTGAAACCTTCTTCCTGCGTATCCGTAGGGTCCAGCGATGGCGGCGTGCTGCGGAAGATCTGCCACGCCAGCCAGCTCAACCAGAGCACACCGACCCAGGCCATGGCTTGCTGCACACGCGGGTAGCGCAGCAAGGTTTCGCCGGCACCGAGGCCGACCACCAACACAATCAGCGCCGCCGCCGCGCAGGCGCCAAAAATGATCGGCAACGTGGCGAGCAGGCCTTGGCGCGAACTGTGGCTCAACACCAGAATATTGGTCGGCCCCGGCGTGATCGAGGCAACGAAAGCAAACAGCAGAAAGGGCAGTAATGACGCCATGATCCGGATTCCCTGAAAATGAAAACAGGCATCCATGATCGCCAGTTGACGTGCGTCAGTCTGGAAGGTTTGAGCAGCGCTTGCGGTAGTCGGCGGGAGTGAGTTGGTAGGCGCGGCGGAACCAGCGCCCGAGGTGACTCTGGTCAGCAAAACCGAGCACGCTGGCGACCTGCGCCGGCGTTTCACCCCGGGCCAGCAACTGCCGCGCCTTGGCCAGACGCAACTGGATCAGGTACGCGTGCGGCGCCAGGCCAAAAGCAGACTTGAAGGCGCGGCTGAGGCGAAAGCGGTCCACTGCGCAGACCCGCGCGAGATCATCGAGACCGATATCTTCATAGGTATGCGCGTGCAGATAATCCCGCGCCAGTTGCGCCACCAATGGCAGACGCGGATCGAAAGCCTGGCGCTTGCGCCAGTCGAGATGGCGCGTGAGCGAGCTCAGCAATCCGTCGATGGCGGTTTGCCGGACGATACGCAGATCACCGTCATGCAACGCATGGAAGGCTTGACTAATCGCTGTGGCCAGACGCGGGTCCTGGCTCAGCGTGTCGGCAAAACCGGGCTGGCTGTCGGACGGTGCGTCTTCGAACAGCGCGTGCAGTTCACGCTCCAGCCAATGTGGATCGAGGTAGAGCATCGAATAGGTAAAACCTTCCTCGGTCGGCGCTTGCCCATCGTGGATTTCCCCCGGCTCCAGCAAGAACACGTTGCCCGGCGTACTGCGATGGCGCACACGGCGACAATTGAACTGCTGCACACCTTGCTCGGTGACGCCGACGAGGAAACTGTCATGCCAGTGCGGATCGTAGGCATGGCCCTCAAAGTGAGCGCGAATCGATTCAATCCCGGTGTCGACATCCTGGGACAGTTCGATCCAGTTGCGTTTATCCACGAAGGCTCCAGTGTTCGCCATTGAAAGGTGCGGCTCCATAAAATACCGCGCAATGGTGAAGGGCGTTTAGAAGATTTGTGCATGTGAGGGGGCTAGACTCTGTAGGTCTCGACCCCTTTGCCGGCAGGTGGAATGCGATGATTAACCGATGCTCGTTCTGGGGCATGCTCACCCTGATCGGTCTTAGCCTGACGCTTGGCGCAGGCTGCTCCAGCCGAAAACACTATCCACCATCCGGTGTTGGCGATGCCTGCTACGCCAAAGCCTTGCCGTCGGTCGGCGAGGGCGGTCTGGCCTGGGGCTCCAGTTTGAACATGGCCCGGCAGAAATCGATGAACAACTGCATCCGTTATGCCGGGCGCTCCGGGGGCACGCCGAACACCTGTCAGGTGGTCTTGGCCAAGTGCAAATAGCTTTCTGTTGACATGGTTGCTTGAGGCAAATATATAGTTGCTTTAAGCAATTAACTGAGCATTTGCCATGTCCAGCAGCCATCTCCTCCAGCAAGCCGACGTTGTACGCGGCTTCAACCGCTTCTACACCCATCAGATCGGCGTATTGCAGGAGCATCTGCTGCAAAGCGACTACTCGCTGACTGAGCTGCGCATCTTGTATGAATTGGCCTCGCGCGGTGACCTGACCAGTGCCGACCTGCGCCAGATGCTCGGCCTGGACGCCGGCTACATGAGCCGCATCATCAGCGGTTTCGAAAAGCGCGGCTTGATCCAGAAAGTGCCGTCGCCCACGGATGCCCGCGCTGCACAATTGCACTTAACCGATTTGGGCCGTGAAATCCTGATTCCGCTGGAAAAGGCCTCCCGCGAACAGATCGTCGCCATGCTCGAGCGATTGTCTGAACCGCAGCAGAAACAACTGATCGGCGCCATGACGCTGATCCAGACACTGCTGCAAGGCAACAAAGACTCAACCTACGTATTACGCGATCCGCAGCCCGGCGACATGGGTACGGTGATGCAACAACAAGCCGCGCTGTATAGCCGCGAATACGGCTGGAATTCGGAGTTCGAAACGCTGGTGGCCGAGGTGGTCGCCAAGTACCTGCGTGATTACGACCCGACGAGCGAGCGCTGCTGGATTGCGGAAAAGGACGGCAAGGTCATCGGCTCCGTGTTCATCGTCCGCCAGGATGAAACGACCGCCAAACTGCGCATGCTCTACGTCGATGCCAGCGCGCGGGGCTTGGGCATTGGCAGTCGTCTGGTCGAAGAGTGCCTGCGCTTTGCCCGGCAGATTGGCTACCAGAAAATGACCCTGTGGACGACCAGCAACCTGACGGCTGCACGCAAGATTTATCAGCAGGCCGGGTTTGAACTGGTGGAGGAAGAAGCGGTTCACAGCTTTGGCAAGGATCTGCTGAGTCAGACGTGGGCACGGGTGTTGTGATCTGATTTTCATCGGCGGATGCAGTGAAAGGGCAGACGAAAAAAAACCGCCTTTGCGGGGCGGTTCTTTTGTAAACCTTGGTTTGCGACCGAGGTTTGTTGCTTCACTAGCTGCTTTAACGTTCGCTCATGGTAGGAGTCTTTGTGCCCCCTTGCAAGGTTAAAGTTTGTATGAAGCTGGTTGTTTGCGCTATTTCATTTGCAGAAAAAGCTGGCAGAAATAATGATTAACAAAACAGAAAATTACTTTTCCTGAAAACCTTTGAATGAAGGTTATGATGCGGGCGCTCACTTGTTCGAGTAGCGGTGAGGCCAGGCTGGTGACTAAACGGTTTCATGCCCTTTGACACGGTTTTGCACCCGTGCCGGAATGATGTTTCGGAGGGATTTCAACCGGCCGCCTCACTAGCTGCTTTAACGTGCAGGCTGAAGGCAAGCATGATCCGGTAAGTTTGCCGGAGGTTTGGCCCCCAGCCCTGGAGGCCAAAACGTATGAAGCTTTTGCTGCGTACGCTGAGCCTTGTATGGAGATTGTTTAAAGCCTTTCGCTTTTACGAGTTCCTGCGAGACCACTTTGACGACCTGAAGTAACGGCCGTTGAGGTGGGAGAAGCCCGTTTCAGTTTCGACTGAAACGGGTTTTTTTTGTTTTATAAAACTGTCATAAGTAGGATTTTTCTGTGTCGGGTTTTTTTGACGTGTAGGGCATTTCTTCGGCAAGTGTAGGCGTTGTTCAAACCACTCTGTAGTCCGCAAAAAGCGTTCGATTATCGAGCACCCAAACCTTCGTCCAATTGCCCACTCTGACACTCCGGCGTACTGTGGCTCGTGATGCCTGAATCCCCGTGATCCCAAAAATAACGACAACAACGAGCAACGCCCCATGGACAGCCATCTGCTGAGCGATCGCAGCAGCGTGTTCCGTCACGCTGACCCTTATGCCGTCTCCGACTACGTCAATCAGCACGTCGGCCAGCACTTCATCGGCCTGTCCAGGACCACCCACCCACAAGCCAGCCTCAACCACCGCAAACTCGCCGATCTCGACCTGGCCCGCATCAGTTATGGCGGCAGCGTGCGCGTAACCTCCGTTGCGCTGGAGACCGTTTATCACTTGCAGGTTCTGCTGCAAGGCAATTGCCTGTGGCGCGGGCACGAGCGCGAACAGCATCTGGTGCCTGGCGAGTTGCTGTTGATCAACCCGGATGATCCGGTCGATCTGACGTACTCGGAAGACTGCGAGAAATTCATCCTCAAGGTGCCGGTCAGCGTGCTCGAATCGGTGTGCGACGAGCAGCGCTGGCAGCACCCCTCCAGCGGTATCCGTTTCCTGCGCAATCACTATCGGCTCGATGAGCTGGAAGGTTTCACCAACCTGCTTGCGATGATCTGTCAGGAAGCCGAGGCCAGCGACCCGTTGCTGCGGGTGCAGGAGCATTACGCGCAGATCATCGGCAGCAAACTGATCTCGCTGATGAGCACCAACGTCAGCCGTGAGTGCCTGAATGCGCCGAGCGTCAGCTTCGAGCGCATTCTCGATTACATCGAACGCAACCTTAAACTGGATTTGCCCGCCGAACATCTGGCCGCACAGGCGAGCATGAGCCCGCGCTCGCTGTACACCTTGTTTGAACGCCAACTGGGCGTTACGCCGATGCAATACATCCGCCAACGCAAGCTTGCGCGCATCCACGCCTGCCTCAGCGATCCGAGCTGCCCGGTACGCAATCTCACCGAACTGGCCCTGGACTACGGCTTTCTGCACCTCGGCCGTTTCTCCGAAAGCTATCGCCAACAGTTCGGCCAACTGCCGTCACAGACCTTCAAACGCCGCCCCTGATCCCCCCTTCGAAACACGCCGAATCATCTACCGCGGCGTCCTGCACAAAACGGATAGCGATCTGCAGGATTCGGCTATTGCCCTGTGCTTCGCCTCCCTAATCTGACCTGGCCTGAACAATAACAATGGAGGCCCCGGCCATGTCCCTGGGAATCGACTACCTCAATGCCATGCTTGAAGAAGACAAGGAGAAGGGCGCCTACCGCTGCAAGCGGGAGATGTTCACTGATCCGCGGCTGTTCGAACTGGAAATGGCGCACATCTTCGAAGGCAACTGGATTTACCTTGCCCACGAAAGCCAGCTGCCCAACAACAACGATTTTCTCACCACCACTATGGGGCGCCAGCCGATCTTCATCGCGCGCAACAAGGACGGTGTGCTCAACGCGTTCCTCAATGCCTGCAGCCATCGCGGCGCCATGTTGTGCCGGCACAAGTCCGGCAACCGTTCCAGCTACACCTGCCCGTTTCACGGCTGGACGTTCAACAACAGCGGCAAACTGCTCAAGGTCAAAGACCCGAGCGAAGCCGGCTACCCGCAAGGTTTCAACTGCGAAGGCTCCCATGACCTGAGCAAAGTCGCGCGTTTCGAGTCCTATCGCGGCTTTCTGTTCGGCAGCCTGAATGCCGATGTGAAATCACTTGCTGAACATCTGGGCGAGTCGGCAAAAATCATCGACATGATCGTCGACCAGTCGCCAGAAGGCCTGGAAGTGTTGCGCGGCTCCAGCTCGTATATCTACGAAGGCAACTGGAAACTCACCGCTGAAAATGGCGCCGATGGCTACCACGTCAGTTCGGTGCACTGGAACTACGCTGCCACCCAGAACCAGCGTCAACAGCGCGAAGCAGGTGAGGCGATCAAGACCATGAGCGCCGGCAGTTGGGCGAAGAAAGGCGGCGGTTTCTACTCGTTCGATCACGGCCATCTGCTGCTCTGGACCCGCTGGGCCAACCCTGAAGACCGCCCGGCCTACGAGCGCCGCGATGAACTGGCCCGTGATTTCGGCCAGGCCCGCGCCGACTGGATGATCGAAAACTCGCGCAACCTGTGCCTGTACCCCAACGTGTACTTGATGGATCAGTTCAGCTCACAGATCCGCATCGCCCGGCCGATCTCGGTCGACAAGACCGAAATCACCATTTACTGCATCGCCCCCAAAGGCGAGAGCGCCGAGGCCCGCGCCAAACGCATTCGGCAGTACGAAGACTTCTTCAACGTCAGCGGTATGGCCACGCCGGATGATCTGGAAGAGTTCCGCTCATGCCAGACCGGTTATGGCTCCGGGCGCGGCTGGAATGATATGTCCCGGGGCGCGACCCACTGGGTTGAAGGCGCCGATGCCGCGGCCG
Organism: Pseudomonas sp. SCA2728.1_7; assembly: GCF_018138145.1. Taxonomy (NCBI): domain Bacteria; kingdom Pseudomonadati; phylum Pseudomonadota; class Gammaproteobacteria; order Pseudomonadales; family Pseudomonadaceae; genus Pseudomonas; species Pseudomonas sp. SCA2728.1_7. The sequence continues at coordinate 199,301 of NZ_CP073104.1, forward strand.
AAGAAATCGACCTCAAACCGCTGCTCTCCGGCATGCGCACCGAGGACGAAGGCTTGTTCGTGCTGCAACACAAGTACTGGCAGGAAACCATGCTCAAAGCCGCTGCCACCGAACCAAAACTGATCCCCGTGGAGGCCGTGTGATGAGCAACCTCTACGACAGCGTGCGCGATTTTCTCTACCGCGAGGCGCGTTATCTCGATGACGGCCAGTGGGATCAATGGCTGGAACTGTACGCCGCCGACGCCACTTTCTGGATGCCGGCCTGGGACGACAACGACACGCTCACCGAAGACCCGCAAAGCGAAATCTCGCTGATCTGGTACGGCAACCGTGGCGGCCTCGAAGACCGCATCTTCCGGATCAAGACCGAGCGCTCCAGCGCGACCATCCCCGACACCCGCACCTCGCACAACCTGAGCAACATCGAAATCGTCGAGCAGAGCGCAGACCAGTGTCTGGTGCGCTTCAACTGGCACACCCTGAGCTTTCGCTATCAGGTCACCGACAGCTACTTCGGCAGCAGTTTCTACACCCTCGATCTGCGTGGCGAACAGCCGCAGATCAAGGCCAAGAAAGTCGTGCTGAAAAACGATTACGTCCGTCAGGTCATCGACATCTACCACATCTAGTCGACACGGCGAGGTGCACCATGAATTTCCAGATCGCGCTTAATTTTGAAGACGGCGTCACCCGTTTCATCGAGGCTGGTGGCCATGAAACCGTCGCCGATGCGGCGTATCGCCAAGGTATCAACATCCCGCTGGACTGCCGCGATGGCGCCTGCGGCACCTGCAAATGTTTCGCCGAGGCCGGGCGTTACGACATGGGCGACAACTTCATCGAAGACGCCTTGAGCGTCGACGAACTCGCACAAGGTTATGTGCTGACCTGCCAGATGCGCGCTGAAAGCGATTGTGTGGTGCGAGTGCCAGCAGGCTCGCAGGTGTGCAAGACCGAACAAGCGAGCTTCCAGGCATCGATCAGCGCTGTCCGGCAGTTGTCCGAGAGCACCATTGCCTTGTCGGTCAAGGGCGAGGCGCTGAGCAAATTGGCGTTTCTGCCGGGCCAGTACGTCAATCTGCAAGTGCCCGGCAGCGAACAGACCCGCGCTTATTCCTTCAGCTCATTGCAGAAGGACGGCGAAGTCAGTTTCCTGATCCGCAACGTGCCCGGTGGCCTGATGAGCAGCTTCCTCACCGGGCTGGCCAAGGCCGGCGACAGTGTGAACCTGGCCGGACCGTTGGGCAGCTTCTATCTGCGCGAGATCAAGCGGCCGCTGCTGTTGTTGGCGGGCGGCACCGGCCTGGCACCGTTCACCGCGATGCTGGAAAAGATCGCCGAGCAGGGCAGTGATCATCCCGTGCATCTGATCTACGGCGTGACCAACGATTTCGATCTGGTCGAACTCGATCGTCTCGAGTCCTTTGCCGCACGTATCGCCAATTTCAGCTTCGGCGCGTGCGTGGCCAATCCTCAGAGCGCGCATCCGCTCAAGGGCTACGTCACCCAGCACATCGAGCCGCGCCACCTCAATGAAGGCGACGTCGACGTGTACCTGTGCGGGCCGCCGCCGATGGTTGATGCGGTCAGCCAATACATCCGCGAGCAGGGCATCACCCCGGCGAATTTCTACTACGAAAAATTTGCCGCTGCGGCTGCCTGAAATCCTTTTTCGAGGTTGTCATGAACAACAGATTCTCCAACAAGGTCGCGCTGGTCACCGGCGCGGCGCAGGGTATCGGCCGCCGTGTGTGCGAACGCCTGTTGCGCGAAGGCGCGCAAGTCGTCGCCGTCGACCGCTCCGAGCTGGTTCACGAGCTGCAAGGCGAGGGCGTTCTCGCGCTGACCGCCGACCTTGAGCAATACGCCCATTGTGCGCGGGTCATGGTCGAGGCGATCAACACTTTCGGCCGACTCGACATCCTGATCAATAACGTCGGCGGCACGATCTGGGCCAAGCCCTTCGAGCATTACGAAGTCGAACAGATCGAGGCTGAAGTGCGCCGCTCGCTGTTCCCGACGCTGTGGTGTTGCCACGCCGCGCTGCCGTACATGCTCAAGCAAGGTCGTGGCGCTATCGTCAACGTTTCATCGATTGCTACCCGCAGCGTCAATCGCGTGCCGTACGGCGCGGCGAAGGGCGGCATCAACGCACTCACGGCTTGCTTGGCATTCGAAAACGCCGAGCGCGGTATTCGCGTCAATGCCACCGCACCGGGCGGTACCGAAGCACCGCCCCGGAGGATCCCGCGCAATGCCGTCGAACCGTCGGCGCAGGAGCAGGCCTGGTATCAGGAAATCGTCGCGCAAACCCTCGACAGCAGCCTGATGAAGCGCTACGGCAGCCTCGACGAACAGGTCGGCGCGATCCTCTTTCTGGCTTCTGACGATGCCTCTTACATCACCGGCGTGACTTTGCCGGTCGGTGGCGGCGACCTCGGTTGATTACTTTTCAAGGGACATTGAAATGCAGCGAATTCTGATTGAAAACCTGACGGCGATCATCGTCGACCTGCCGACCATTCGCCCGCACAAACTGGCGATGCACACGATGCAGAGGCAGACCCTGGTAATCCTGCGCCTACGTTGCAGCGATGGTATTGAAGGCATCGGCGAAGCCACCACCATCGGCGGTCTCGCTTACGGTTATGAAAGCCCGGAAAGCATCAAAGCCAATATCGACGCACATCTGGCCCCGGCGCTGGTGGGTATGGACGCCAACAACATCAACGCGGCGATGCAGCGGCTCGACAAAATTGCCAAGGGCAATACTTTCGCCAAGTCCGGCATCGAAAGCGCACTGCTCGATGCGCAAGGCAAACGCCTCGGTCTGCCGGTCAGCGAACTGCTCGGCGGCCGCGTACGGGACAGCCTCGAAGTGGCATGGACCTTGGCCAGCGGCGACACCGCCCGCGACATCGCTGAAGCCGAGCAGATGCTGGAAGCGCGTCGCCATCGCATCTTCAAATTGAAGATCGGCGCCAACCCGCTGGAGCAGGATCTCAAGCATGTGCTGGCAATCAAAAAAGCCTTGGGCGAGCGCGCCAGTGTGCGGGTTGACGTTAACCAGTATTGGGACGAATCCCAGGCGATTCGCGGCTGTCAGGTACTGGGTGACAACGGCATCGACCTGATTGAACAGCCGATCTCGCGGGTCAACCGCTCAGGGCAGATTCGCCTCAACCAGCGCAGCCCGGCACCGATCATGGCCGATGAATCGATCGAAAGCGTCGAGGATGCTTTCAGCCTTGCCGCCGACGGCGCTGCCAGTGTGTTCGCCCTGAAAATCGCCAAGAACGGCGGCCCGCGTGCCGTGCTCAGAACCGCGCAGATCGCCGAGGCCGCCGGCATCGCGCTGTACGGCGGCACGATGCTCGAAGGCTCCGTCGGCACGCTGGCCTCGGCGCACGCCTTCCTCACGCTCAAGCAGCTGACCTGGGACACCGAACTGTTTGGCCCGTTGTTGCTGACCGAAGACATCGTCACTGAAACGCCGCAGTACCGCGATTTCCACCTGCACATCCCGCGAACTCCGGGCCTTGGCCTGACGCTGGACGAAGAGCGTCTGGCGCGTTTTCGTCGCCACTGAATCAGGAGAGTCACCATGCTGTTCCACGTAAAAATGACCGTGAAATTGCCCGTCGACATGGACCCGTCACTGGCCTCCCGGCTCAAGACGGACGAAAAGGAACTGGCCCAACGGCTGCAACGCGAAGGCGTCTGGCGGCACCTGTGGCGCATCGCCGGGCATTACGCCAATTACAGCGTGTTTGATGTGCCGAGCGTCGAGGCCCTGCACGACACGCTGATGCTTTTGCCGCTGTTTCCCTACATGGACATTGAGGTCGATGGCCTCTGCCGGCATCCGTCGTCGATCCACAGCGACGACCGCTGACCCAACCCGGTCCCTGTAGGAGTGAGCCTGCTCGCGATAGCGGTGTTTCATTCAGCATCGATGGCAACTGGCAGACCGCTATCGCGAGCAGGCTCACTCCTACAAGGGACGGTGCTGGAACTCAAGAACTGCGTCGACAAAACAACAAGATGAGGTAACCACCATGACCGTGAAAATTGCCCACACTGCCGAACTGCAGGAATTCTTCAGAGAAGCCGCCGGTTTTGCCAACGACGACGGCAACTCCCGGCTGAAAACCATCGTCCTGCGCATCTTGCAGGACAGCGCGAAAATCATCGAAGACCTCGACATCAGCGAGGACGAGTTCTGGAAAGCGGTCGACTATCTCAACCGACTCGGTGCGCGCTCGGAGGCAGGACTGCTGGTTGCCGGCCTCGGTCTGGAACATTTTCTCGACCTGCTACAGGATGCCAAGGATGCACAGATCGGCTTGACCGGCGGCACGCCACGCACCATCGAAGGCCCGCTGTACGTGGCCGGCGCGCCCCTGTGCGAAGGCGAGTGCCGGATGGATGACGGCAGCGAGGAGGGCATCGCCACGGTGATGCTCCTCGAAGGCCAGGTGTTCGATCTGCATGGCCAGCCATTGGCCGGTGCCACGGTTGATCTGTGGCACGCCAACACCAAGGGTACCTATTCGTTTTTCGACTCGAGCCAGTCCGAATACAACTTGCGTCGACGCATCATTACCGACGCCGAGGGCCGTTACCGCGCTCGCAGTATCGTGCCGTCCGGCTACGGCTGCGACCCGCAAGGGCCGACCCAGGAATGCCTGAACCAGCTCGGCCGCCATGGCCAGCGCCCGGCGCATGTGCATTTCTTCATCAACGCACCGGGGCATCGGCATCTGACCACGCAGATCAATCTGTCGGGCGATCAGTATTTGTGGGATGACTTCGCCTATGCGACCCGTGAAGGCTTGGTCGGGGAGGTGGTGTTCCGTGAGGACGCGGTGTCGGGGCGTTATGCCGAGCTGAAGTTCGACTTCCAGTTGCAGCAGGCGCCGGACGCCAGTGCCGAACAACGCAGCCAACGGCCGCGTGCGTTGCAGGACGCGTGATACCGAGTCGTCTGGTTCCCTCACCCTAACCCTCTCCCAGAGGGAGAGGGGACCGACCGGGGGGATCTTGAGTGCTACACCGACCTGAACGTTTTGTACCGAATCCAACCCGGTCGTTCAGGTCGATGCATAACGCTAGACAACTCGGTCGGCTCCCTCCGGGAGAGGGTTGGGAGGGTACTGACCGAGGCGATATTTAGTGCTACGCCGACCTGAACAGTTTGTGCCGAATCCATAATCGACTCGGTCGTTCAGGTCGATGTATCGCGATATACACCTCGGTCGGCTCCCTCTACCTCCGGGAGAGGGCTGGGGTGAGGGGAAATCAGGCCTAAGGTAATGCGAAAAAGATATTGGCTCTGCATTTTTAAGATCGTTTAGTTTTGTCACAACGACGAATCAAAACGCATCAAACCGATAGACCCCCGATTGCCATGACGGCACACGCTGAATCGATCACAGGTTTTTCAGGTTTGATTCACACGGGAGTGAATCATGCCGCATACCCTCGACATCACCGCATTACCGACGCTGGATCTTTCGCTGTTCGAAGGCACGGCGCAGCAGCGTTACGAATTTCTTGAAGACCTGCGCCACGCCGCGCGCGACGTCGGCTTCTTTTACCTGACCGGCCACGGTATCGACAGCGACTTGCTCAAGCAGGTGCAGGCCCACGCCCGGCAATTCTTCGCCTTGCCCGACAGCGAAAAAACCGCCGTCGGCATGATCAATTCACCGCACTTTCGCGGTTACAACCGTGCCGCCTCGGAGATCACCCGTGGTCAGCCCGATCTGCGCGAGCAGTTTGATCTGGGCGCCGAGCGCGAGGCACTGCCATTAGACGCGGACAGCCCGTTCTGGGCGCGGCTGCAAGGCCCCAACCAATGGCCGGCGGCACTGCCGGAACTGAAACCGTTGCTGCTCGAATGGCAAGAGGCGATGACGCGCATGTCGTTGCGCCTGCTGCGTGCGTTCGCGCAGGCGTTGTCGCTGCGCGCCGATGCGTTTGATCAGCTCTACGGCGACAAGCCCAACGAACACATCAAGTTGATGCGCTATCCCGGCCAGTCCAGCGAGTCGAGCCATCAAGGTGTCGGCGCGCACAAGGATTCCGGTTTCCTCAGCTTCCTCCTGCAAGACCAGCAGGCCGGGCTGCAGGTCGAGATCGAAGAGGGGCGCTGGATCGATGCGTTGCCGCGTGAAAACACCCTGGTGGTGAACATCGGTGAACTGCTCGAACTGGCCAGCAACGGTTACCTGCGGGCCACGGTGCACCGGGTGGTTTCGCCTCCGGCGGGCAGTGAACGCCTGTCTGTCGCGTTCTTCCTCGGTGCGCAACTGGATGCCGTGGTGCCGCTGTATCCGCTGCCCACCGCACTGTTGCGCGAGGCGCGCGGGCCGGCGAGTGATCCGCTCAATCCGCTGTTTCGCGATGTCGGCTGGAACTACCTCAAGGGTCGTTTGCGCTCGCATCCGGATGTCGCGCAGCGCTTCTACGCCGATGCGTTGCTGCCGCCACCGCCCGTTCGTAAATCCGCCTGACTCAACCACCGCTCAAGGACTCCGCACATGATCAACAAAGCAGGTTTGACCCTGGCCGTGCTCGGCGCGCTGGTGACGTCGTTCGGTGCGCAGGCGCTGGAGCCGCTGCGCGTGGCTGCCGACCCGGTGCCCCACGCGCAGATTCTGGCGTACATCCAGAAAATCGATCCGCAACTCAATCTCAAAGTCATCGAGATCCCCAACGGCGTGAACTCCAACGAGCTGTTGGTGCACGGTGATGTCGACGCCAATTACTTCCAGCACCTGCCGTACCTGAAATCCCAGGAAAAGGCCCTCGGCGAGAAACTGGCGGTGGCGGCCACGGTGCATATCGAACCCTTGGGCATCTACTCGCACCGGCACAAAAGCTTCGCCGACGTGCCGGTAAAAGGCAGCGTCGCCGTGCCCAACAACGTCACCAACCTGAGCCGCGCGCTGTACCTGTTGCAGGACAACGGTCTGATCAAGCTCAAACCCGGCTTCAACGATCCGGCGGCCGATCAGGCAACGCCCAAGGACATCGCCGAGAACCCGAAACAGCTGAAGATTCTCGAGATCGAATCGCCGCAGATTCCGCGCTCGCTGGACGACGTCGATCTGGCCGTGATCAACGGCAACTACGCGCTCGACGCAGGCCTGGTGCCGGCCAAGGATGCCTTGGGTCTGGAGAAAGCCGAGCACAATCCTTACGCCAATATTCTGGTGACCACGCCCAAGCTGGAACACGACCCGCGTATCGCGCAACTGGCCAAGGACCTGACCTCGCCAGAGGTCGCCAAATACATCACCGACAACTTCGCCGGTTCGGTGATTCCGGTGGCGGGCGGCAAGCCATGATCGCCGTCGAGCAGTTGAGCAAGACCTATCCTTCGGCCGCGCAACCGGCACTCGATCAGGTCTCGTTGAGCATTCCCGACGGCGCGGTCTACGGGATTCTCGGGCGTAGCGGGGCGGGCAAATCGACGCTGCTGCGCTGCCTCAACCTGCTCGAACGACCGGACAGTGGACGCATTCTGCTCGATGGCGTCGACCTGACAACGCTGTCGGTCAGCGAACTGCGCCAGCAGCGTCAGCGCATCGGCATGATCTTCCAGGGCTTCAACCTGCTGCATTCGCGCACCGTTTTCGACAATATCGCGGTGCCGCTGGAGATCGCCAAGGTGGGCAAGCCGTGGCGCCATGTGCGGGTTCGCGAGCTGTTGGAACTGGTCGGTTTGAGTGACAAGGCGCAGGCCTTTCCCTCGCAATTGTCCGGCGGCCAGAAACAGCGTGTCGGCATTGCCCGCGCCCTGGCTGCGGAACCCGCCTATCTGCTGTCGGACGAGGCCACCAGCGCACTCGACCCGGAAACCACCGCGTCGATCCTTGAACTGCTGCGTGACATCAATCGGCAACTGGGCGTCACCATCGTGCTGATCACCCATGAACTGGAGGTGGTCAAGTCGATCTGCGATCACGCTGCGTTCATGGCCAACGGACGTCTGGTCGAAGCCGGGCCGGTACCAAGGCTGTTGGCCGATGCGCAATCGCAACTGGGTGCTTCGCTGCGACCGACCTGCGGCTTGCCGCTGGGCCACGCTGAGCCGGGCCTGAGTTTTCTAAAACAATACGGCGTACGGGCGGCGCACTCATGAACCGCACGGTCAATTGGGATGAAATCCTGCAACTGCTGTTCAACGCCACCGGTGAAACCCTGTACATGGTCCTGCTCGCAGGGCTGTTCACGCTGCTGATCGGCTTGCCGTTGGGCGTGTTGCTGTTCATCAGTCGCCGCGATGGACTGCTGCCGATGCCGCGCTTGAATGCCGTGCTGGGTGGCGTGGTCAACCTCGGCCGTTCACTGCCATTCGTGGTGATGCTGATTGCCCTGATCCCGCTGACACGGCTGGTGGTCGGCACAACGCTGGGCAGCACCGCCGCCGTGGTGCCGATCACCATCGGTGCGTTTCCATTCTTCGCGCGCATCGTCGAAAACGCTCTGGACGAAGTCGACAAGGGTCGCATCGAAGCGATCCTCGCCATGGGCGGCGACATCGGTCACGTGATCTTCAAAGTGCTGTTGCCCGAAGCGCTGCCGGCGTTGCTGGCCGGGGTCACCTTGACGCTGGTGATGCTGATCGGTTTTTCCTCGATGGCCGGGGTCATCGGCGGTGGCGGGCTCGGTGATCTGGCGATCCGTTACGGCTATCAGCGTTTCAACAATGAAGTGATGGTTGCCACGGTGGTGGTGTTGGTGATCCTCGTTCAGGGCGTGCAAAGCCTGGGCGATCGGTTGGTTCGTTCGCTGGCGCATCGCCGCTAAGGATTTGTATGAGTGTGCCGGTCGCCGTAGTCCGCGAACCGCTGATTCGTGTACGTGAAGTGAGCAAATTGTTTGGCGCGAGCCGGGCGCTGGATCAGGTCAGCCTGGACATCTATCCCGCCGAAGTGGTGGCGCTGCTCGGTGCCAATGGCGCGGGCAAGTCGACTCTGGTGAAGATCCTCGCGGGCAGCCAGAGCGCCGACGCTGGCGAGATCTGGCTGGAGGGTGCGCCACGGCATTTCAGTTCGCCGCTGTCGGCGCGGCGCTTTGGCATTGTCGCGGTACATCAGCAGATCAACGAAGGCATCGCACCCGGTTTGAGCGTTGCGGAGAACCTGCTGCTCGATGAGCTGTGCAAGCCGGACGCGGACTTCTGGCTCAATCGCCAACGCCTGCTGGAGCGCGCCGCGAGCATCGCCGCCGGGCTGGGTTTGACCTTGCCGCTGGAGCAGCCGATCGAGCATCTCGGTCAGGCCGAACGGCAACTGGTGGTGCTCGCTCGAGCCTTGGCGTTGCAGCCGCGCCTGCTGATTCTGGATGAGCCGACAGCAGCACTTTCCGATGCCGAAGCGCAGCGCTTGTTTGGTTTGATCGACACCTTGCGCAGTCGCGGCGTGGCGATTCTGTACATCTCCCATCGACTCTCCGACCTGCAACGCGTGGCGGATCGCGCCATTGTCCTGCGTGATGGCCAGTTCGCGGGCGAGTTCACGGCGCGGCAATTACCCGAAGCGGTGAGCGCCATGCTCGGGCAGGCGCTGGCCGAGCATGTTTATCAGCCGCGCGTGGCCGGGCGCGAGGTGTTGAAACTCAACGCCATGCAAATTCTGCCGCGCTCCGCCGCGTTCGATCTGAGCCTGCACGAGAACGAAGTGGTGGTGCTGACCGGGCTGTTGGGTGCTGGCAAAAGTGAAATCGCCGAGGTGCTGTTCGGCTTGCGTAAAGCGTTGTCGGGCAGCGTGCAACTGGATGGCGCTGAGTGGCACGCGAACTCACCGCGCCAGGCCATTCAAAGCGGGGTTTTCTTCGCGGCCGAAGATCGCGCCAGTCAATCGTTGGTACCGGATTTCTCTTTGCGTCGCACCCTGACTTTGCCGTTTCTCGAGCGCTTCACCCGCGGCGGTTTCATCCGCAACCGCGCCGAAGCGGCAGCGGTCGAGGCACAAGTGGCGGCGCTGGGGATCAAGACTGCCGGTATCGATGTGCCGATGAGCGCACTGTCAGGCGGCAATCAACAGAAAGTCGTGCTCGGCCGCTGGCTGCTCGGCGAAGGGCGGGTGTTGATCCTCGATGAACCCTTTCAAGGCGTCGACGTGCGCGCCCGCCGCGACATCGGCCAACTGCTGCGCGACAGCGCCAAGGGCCGAGCGACGCTGGTGATTTGCGCAGACGTCGATGAAGTCCTGGAAATTGCCGACCGCATTCTGCTGGTGCGCGATCACGCGGTGGTCGCCGAGTACCCGCGCGCCGGCCTCAATCGTGCTGATCTGGTCGCTGCACTGGCCGGCAGCGACGTGACCGAACATTCCCCTCAAGCCACGCCAAGGAGCAGAGCGAGTGCCTGATTCAAGTTCACTGTTATCGACCGAGCCGGCACGCGCCGAACGTCTGCTGCACGGGTTGATCCGCTATGGCCTGTTATGGCTGCTGGCGCTGATCGTGGTGTTTTTCAGTGTGGCCGAGCCGGCATTCCTGCGTGTCGGCAACCTGTTCAGCATCCTGCAATCGGTGTCGATTGTTGCGCTGCTGGCGTTGGGCGTGACGCTGACCATGGCGGTCGGCGGTCTCGATCTGTCGATTGGCGCGGTGGCGGCGATGAGCCTGATGATCGCCAGTTACGTGATGGTCGTGCTCGGCTGGGGCGCGGTGCCGGCGGTGTTGATCAGTCTGGCGGGCGGTGCGCTGGTCGGCCTGCTCAACGGTTGGCTGATCGTCAAACTGCGGGTGCCGGACATTCTTGCGACGCTGGGCAGCATGTTTCTGGTGATCGGTGTGCAACTGATTCCCACGGGCGGACGTTCGATTGCAGTGGGCATGACCTTGCCCAGCGGTGAGGAAACCGAAGGTACCTTCAGTGCTGCGTTTCTGGCGCTGGGGCGTGGGCGGTTGTGGGAGGTGGTACCGATTCCGGTGTTGATCACGGCGGTGGTAGCGGTGGCGGTGTGGCTGTTTCTCGAACGCACGCGCATTGGTCGGCTGTTCTATGCCATCGGCGGCAACGAGCAAGCGGCGCGCTTGGCCGGTGCACCGGTGCAGCGCTTCAAGTTATTGGCTTACGTGCTCTCGGCGTTGCTTGCATCGCTGGGTGGATTGTTGCTCGCGGCGCGCTTGGGCCGCGGCGACGTCAGTTCGGGCAACGGTCTGGTGCTGGATGCTCTCGGCGCGGCGCTGATCGGTTTTGCCGTACTCGGCGCGAAGAAGCCCAACGCCTTTGGCACGCTGGTCGGTGCGCTGCTGGTGGCAGCGCTGCTCAACGGCCTGACCATGCTCAACGCGCCGTATTACGCGCAGGATTTCGTCAAGGGACTGGTGCTGGTGCTGGCCCTGATGTTCACGTTCGGCCTCGCGCATCGGGCGCGTTGAGCCGCTTTATGCAAGGAAGTTGTATGCACGGTTCAATCACACAATTCGCCCGTCACTGCCTCGCCGGTGCGCTGCTTTCGGCGGTGGCTCTGAGCGCGCAGGCCAAAGCCTTGCCCGGCGCACCCGCACCGTTCGACAAAGGTCAGGTGCAGATCGCGCTGGTGGGTTACTTGTTCTCCGGGGACTTTCCCGAGGCTTATTTGCGTGGCGTCGAAAAGCAGACCGAAGCGCTGGGTGCCAACCTGCGGGTTTTCGATGCCCGGCAGCAAGCGGCGAGTCAGGGCGAGATGATCGATCAAGTGGTCGATCTCGGCGTCGACGGCATCATCGTCCAGCTCGGTTTGGCCGAAACCCTGAAAGCACCGATCGATCGGGCGATCGCCAAAGGCATCAAGGTCGTCGCTTTCGATGTCGATCTGAACACCCCGCAAGTGACCCAGGTCGAGCAGGATCACCATGCGCTGGCACGTCTGGCGCTGGATCAGGCCGTCAAGGACAACGGCACGAAGTTCGATGCCGGCTACGTGTACATCAGCGGTTTTACGCCGATGGAGCGCCGCGACGAGATCTGGAGTCAGGTCAAGAAAGCCAATCCGGGGATCGTCGAGAAGGCCCGCTTTGGCACGCTGAATCCGCCGATTGCCAACTCAGTGGCGGATCAGGCCAGCGCCGTACTTCGCGCGAATCCAGGCATCAGCGTGATTTTTGCGCCGTTCGATGAGTTCGCCAAAGGCGCAAAAATCGCCGTCGACGAAGCGGGGCTGGCGAGCAAGGTGAAGATCTACAGCGCCGATATTTCCACCGCCGATATTCAGATCATGAAGGAGCCGGACAGCGCCTGGGCGGCGACGGCAGCGGTCAATCCGCAAGTGGCCGGGGCGATCAGTGTGCGCAGCCTGGCGATGTTGATTGCCGGGGAAAATCCGGGGCATCAGGTGCTGGTGCCGCCGACGCTGATTACCCGTCAACAGTTGCTGGATCTGGATGTGAAGAATGTTCGAGATCTGGCGCAGAAGCTCCCCAACTTCGGTGATACCGCGAATGTCGCACGGGCGCCGTGGATTCCAGTGGCCAACTAGATCCTGCTACCGACCACGATCCCCTGTAGGAGTGAGCCTGCTCGCGATGGCGTCAGGTCTGTCGACATCTTTGGCGCCTGACCCAGCGCTATCGCGAGCAGGCTCACTCCTACAGGGAATTGGGGGCACCCTTGAAAATGGAGTGACTATGCACAACAAAGCCTCGCGCTTACGCAAAAGCCGTTCCCCGGCAGCGGATCCGTTGTTCGGTAAACGACTCCCCCCAGGCCAGGTACTGACGGAGCGATTTCCGATCCTGCACGAAGGCGAAATCCCGGATTACGACCTCGCCAACTGGTCGCTGCGCCTGTTCGGCACGCTCGCACAGCCCATCGAATTACGTTACGCCGATCTGCAGGCATTGCCACAACGGCAATTGCGCTGCGACATCCATTGCGTGACACGCTGGTCGAAATTCGACACCGAGTGGAGCGGGGTGCATCTGCGGGATTTGTTGCAGGCGTTCGATATCCAACCGACATCGGCGTTCGTCATGGCCCATGCCGATTACGATTACCAGACCAACTTGCGACTCGATGATCTGTTGCACCCCGACAGTCTGTTGGCCACCCACTACGCCGGCCAGCCGCTGAGCGCGCAACATGGCTGGCCACTGCGGCTGGTGGTGGCGGGGCGGTATTTCTGGAAGAGCGCCAAATGGTTGCGCGGGCTGGAATTTGTCGATCAGGAACAACCGGGGTTCTGGGAGCAGAACGGCTTTCATCTGCACGCCGATCCGTTTGCCGAACAGCGATTCAGTGGTGATGAGCTGGATATTGCCGAGGATGCCTGGCTGGAAAAAGAGTTCGACTAAGTAGTGCCCGACGCAGATCAAAACTGTAGGAGTGAGCCTGCTCGCGATAGCGGTGTGTCAGTTGACAACTTTCTTACTGATATACCGCTATCGCGAGCAGGCTCACTCCTACAGGGAACCGTATTTCAGTCTAAAAATTGTTTTTAGTTGGTTTAAGTGTTGGCTCAGCAACACTTCTGTTGAACTAAGAACAACTTTTTAGAGCGATCTAACCTAAGCGTTATTGGTTCTTTTACGACCCGTGGCAGCTCGTCTAGCATCGGCCTTCAAGGGGAAACGTCTCACGCTGGGGAAACTGCAACTCACCGTAAAAAAGCCTTCACTCTCTTCCGGAAATCCAAAACTACAGCAGACATTGCCGCGCATTGCTTGCCGAACTTTATTGTCGGTAACGGCCGGGTATTAACTGCGATTCAAGGAGCTGTTACATGCATTACCGTTCCCGTTCATTACTGGCGGCCGCTGTCGCGTGCGCCATCTGGCAACTTCCGGCCAACGCCGAAGAAACTTCCGCCAGCGCCGACAGCGACTCCCGCCTCGGTACCGTGCTGGTCACCGGCACCCGGGGTACTTCGCGCACCGTGCTGGATTCGCCGGTGCCGGTCGACGTGCTCACCGCCGAAGACCTGAAATCCGCCGGCGCCGCTGATGGTGAATTGGGCGCGGCGTTGCAGACGCTGTTGCCGTCCTTCAGCCTGCCGCGCCAATCCAACTCCGGTGGCGCCGACCATGTGCGCGCGGCGCAATTGCGCGGCATGAGTCCGGATCAGGTGCTGGTGCTGGTCAACGGCAAGCGTCGCCACACTTCGGCGGTGGTCAACGATTCCTCGAAGATTGGCCGCGGTACCGCGCCGGTCGACTTCAACTCGATCCCGCTCAGCGCGATCAAACGTATTGAAGTGCTGCGTGACGGCGCCGGTGCGCAGTACGGTTCAGACGCGATTGCCGGGGTGATCAACATCATCCTCGACGACGCGCCCGAGGGCGGCGAAGTGTCGACCAGTTATGGCGCTTATCACACCCATCAGGACGCCATCGGCAAGACCACCACCGACGGCCAGAACAGCGTGACCACGGCGAAGATCGGCACGCGCCTGGGTGAGGAGGGCGGGTTTATCCGTGGCGGCACCGAATACAAGGATCGCAACCCGACCAACCGCGCCGGTTTCGACGGTTTTGCCGACAGCCCCGGTCAGCGCAACTATGTGATGGGCGACGGCGTCGCGCGCGACGTCAACCTCTGGTTCAACAGTGAACTGCCGCTGGCCGGCGGCAAGGCCTACAGCTTCGGCACCTATAACCAGCGTCACACCACCGGCGCCGAGTTCTATCGTTACCCGTACGAACAGCCGCAGTTCTACCCCAACGGCTACTTGCCGCAATCGCTCGGCGACAATAAAGACATCTCCGCCACCGCCGGTTTCAAAGGCCTGATCGGTGACGAGTGGGACTTTGACAGCAGCGTCACCCACGGTCGCAACCGCTTCGAGGGCTCGACCCGGCGCACGCTGAACGTCAGCCTCGGCGAAGACTCACCGACGAAGTTCGACACTGGCGATTACGAGCTGCGCCAGACCACCAGCAACCTCGACTTCAGCCGCGAACTGCGTCTCGGCGAGCGCTCGTTCGTACTCGCGGTGGGCGGCGAATACCGCTATGAAAACTACCTGACCTATGCCGGTGACGAGGCTTCGTATATCGGCTCCGGGGCGGACGGCGCCAATGGCCTGCGCCCGAGCGAAGAGTCGGATCTGGATCGCAACGTGTTCGGTACTTACGCCGAGTTGTCCGGTGATCTCACCGACCGCTTCTTCGTCGACGCCGCCACCCGCTGGGAGCATTACGACGATGCCGGCAGCAAACTCACCGGCAAACTCAGCGGTCGCTACAAACTCACTGAGCAATGGGCCTTGCGCGGTGCGGTCTCGAACAACTTCCGCGCGCCGTCTCTGGCCCAAAGCGGCTTCCAGAACACCACCAGCAACTTCGGCGATGGCGGTACGCTGACTGACATCCGCGTGCTCTCGGTCAACGATCCGATCGCCCGTGCACTCGGCGCCGAGAAGCTCGATCCGGAAACCTCGAAAAACTTCAGCCTCGGCCTGACCTTTCAGTTGAACGAACGCTTCGATGCCTCCCTGGACGTGTTCCGCATCGACGTCAAAGACCGCATCACCCTGTCGCAACGCATTGGCAGCGATGCTCTGGAAACCTACATCAATGACAACTTCGGCGTTGCTGGCGTGCACGACGTCAACTTCTTCACCAACGCCGCCGACACCAGCACCGACGGCGCCGAACTGGTGCTCAACTACCACCAGCCGTTCTACGAAGGGCAACTGGGCCTGACCACCGCGTACACCTACAACCACACCAAAGTCACCAGCACCAAAGGCACACCGTCGCAACTGACGGCGCTGGGCATTGGTAATGACGCCCTCGTTGGTGTCGAGGAAACCAACACCCTGACCGACGCGGCGCCGAAGGATCGCTTCATCTTTTCCGCTAACTGGGCCAGCGAACACTGGGGCCTGCTTGGAAGATTGACGCGCCAGGGCGAGACCACCCGGGTGTTCGACTTCGGCGATTCGCAACCGGAGCAAACCTACGGCGCCGTGTGGCAGCTGGACGCCGAGGTGGCCTACAAATTCACTCCGAAATTCAACATTGCCGTGGGCGGCAACAACCTCACCGACAACTACCCGGAACGTTCTGGCTCGGCGATCAACTACGGCGGCAACCTGCCGTACGACGTGCTCTCGCCAATCGGCACCAACGGCGCCTACTACTACGCCCGCGCCACCTATGGTTTCTGACGCGGGACCGGGGCGGCATCTGCCGGTGTTTCAGGCGTTGCTGATCACGCTGGGCATGGTGATCACCACCGACATCCTGAAAACCGCGCCGACCGTCGCCCTCAACGTCGGGCCGGAATATTTCTACCTGGTGTGGGTGCTGGGTGGCGTCGCATCAATGATCGGCGCGCTGTGTTTTGCCGAGATGGCCACGGCGTTTCCGCACCCGGGCGGCGACTATCACTTTCTGCGCACGGCGTATGGCGAGCGCATGGGATTCCTGTTCGCCTGGTCGCGGTTTTCGGTGATGCACACCGGCTGGATAGCGTTGTCGGCGTTCATGTTTGCCGATTACCTCAATGCGGTGGTGCCGTTGGGGCAGTACGGCTCGGGGTTGTTTGCCGGGGCGGTGATTGCCGCGTTGGTGTTGCTTAATCTCACCGGCAAGCACATTGGTTTTCTCACCCAGACCTTGTTGGTGGGGTTGCTGGCGCTGGGTTTTTTGAGCATCGCCAGTGCCGGCGTTTTTTTGGCCTGGCAAGGTATCGAAGCGCCTGCGCCGAATCTCTCGCCCGTCGCGGAAAACACCGGTATGGCCGGATTTTCGGCGGCGATGATTTTCGTCTTTCTGGCGTTCGGCGGCTGGAGCGATGCGGCGACGTTATCGGCGGAAGTGCGTGATGGCCGGCGCGGGATCTTCATCGCCATGCTCGGTGCGCTGAGCGTGTTGATGGCGATCTATCTGGCGCTCAATTGGGCGTTCGTTCAGGGTCTGGGGTTCGCTGGATTAGCGGCCAGCAATGCGCCGGCGGTTGAGTTGTTGAACCGTGCATTCGGTGCGCCGGGTGTGATGCTGATTTTGCTGATGGTCGGCATCGCCGCGATTGCGACCATCAACTCGACCCTTCTGGTCGGCGCGCGCACCACCTACGCCGCCGCGCGCGATATACCTCAGCTGCGCAGATTCGGCGAATGGGATGACCGGCATGGTGTGCCGCGCAAAGCGTTGCTGGCGGAAGGTGCGGTGGCGTTGTTGCTGGTGCTGTTCGGCAGTTTTACCCAGAGCGGTTTCAACACAATGGTCGAGTACCTGACCCCGGTGTACTGGCTGTTTCTGAGTTTGAGCAGCGTGGCGCTGATTATTCTGCGGTGGCGTTTTCCCGAGGTGTCGCGGCCGGTGAAGGTGCCGTTGTATCCGCTGTTGCCGCTGCTGTTTTTCGGGTTGTGCCTGTACATGCTGTATTCCAGCGTGACGATGGTGGGGTTTGGGGCGTTTTTGGGGATTGCGGTGTTGTTGGTGGGGGCTGTGCTTTTGGCCGGGTTGAGCCGTTTAAAAGCGAACCCTCACCCCAGCCCTCTCCCGGAGGGAGAGGGGGCCGACCGAGGTGTCTTGGGGGATACATCGACCTGAAAGACCGAATCGATTATGGCTTGAAGCAAATACTGATCGAGGTCGGTTGTGGATTCAGTGAGGTACGTTCAGGTCGGCGTACTTCTCCAATATCCCCCAATCAGTCCCCTCTCCCTCTGGGAGAGGGTTAGGGTGAGGGGCTTCTGATTCTAGAAGGACACCTCCGCCGGCTGCGACAACCGCAGCACCGACAAATCCCCCGTAATACGCTTGTAAGCCAAACGAATCGCTTCGATGTTGCCCGCATTCTTCGCACTGTTCTCATGCAGGATCACAATCACCTTGGTGCTCAAGCGTTCAGGCTCTTTTGCGCCTTTATCCCGCCATTGCCCATAAGCATCAAGCACACTGAAGCCATCAGGAAACCGCGACGTAACCTCCTGATCAAGAAACTCACGCCAGCGCGTGGGGCTGACCGCGCCTTCCTTGCCATCAATCGACCCCACGGAGAAGTACAACTCGGTGCGAATCCACTGCGCCTGCGCCGGCCGCGAGGCATCGCCTTGCAAGGTCGAACTGGCAGGATCATGGGTGTGAACGGACGCAGGAGGAGGATTGGCACAACCGGCGACGGCCAAGAACAAGGCCGCCAGTAAAAGACGTTGAGGCATGGAACATCCTTATTGAACGATGAGTAAACCGCTCGAGTATAAGGTTGCTGTCTGACCACCAATAAAGACCTAAAAAGCAGGCATTTAGGCGCTTCGGGAATAACCCTTCACCGCGCAAAAAATGTGGGAGCGAGCCTGCTCGCGAAAGCGATTTTTCAGACAGCGAAAATATTCCATGCCAGAGCCTCACCGATTCATTACCCACTCTCCGGTGGTTTCGCCAACGCAATCTCTGCCGCACCCAGCCGCTTGAGAATTTCAAACAGCAAATCACTTTTGGTGACCCCGACAATCCGCGGGCTGCCCACGTAACCGGTCACCGTCAAGGTAATGCCGTCCGGCGACAAGTTGCTGAAGCGCACGAACGGTGCCGGTTTATCGAGGATGGTTTCGTTCTCCCGGTAAGTGTTGAGCAACAGGTCTTTGACCTCTTCAGGATCAATGTCCAGCGGGAACACCAACTCCAGCGACGCCACGCCTTGCGCGGTACCGCCCAGCGTCACGTTGCGCAGGTTCTGCGAAATCAATTGCGAGTTCGGGACGATGACGATCGAGCGGTCACTGAGCTGGATTTCCGTGGCGCGCACGTTGATGCGACGGATATCGCCTTCTACGCCACTGATGCTGATCAAATCGCCGACCTTCACCGGGCGTTCAGTCAGCAGAATCAGGCCGGAGACGAAGTTCTTCACGATCTCCTGCAGACCGAAACCGATGCCCACCGACAACGCACTGACGATCCACGCCAGATTGGTCCACTGCACGCCCAGCGACGACAGCGTCAGCAGAATCACGAAGGCGTAACCGATGTTGGAAAACAGTGTGCTCAGCGACGCACACATGCCCGGGTCCATGTCGGTCTTGGGCAGGAACTCGTTGTCGAGCCAACGACGCAGGGCGCGGATCAGCCAGATGCCGATCATCAGCGCCAGTACGGCATTGAGCAGATGGCCGGGGACGATGTTCAGCTTGCGCAGTCCGGCGCCGCCGAGGATCGCCATGATGTTGCTCGCCAGTTGCCCGAGCGTGGTGCCGATGCCGCCGACAAACAGGGCGATGACCGCCAGCAGCAACAACGCGGCACGGCTGAAACCGGACAGCAGAATCGAGATCTGATCGAGTCGCCGGTCACCGATACCCAGTAGCTGTTTGAGCGCCTTGCCGCTCGCATGTCTGGGTGAAAAAACGTGCTCGCAGACGTCCTTGATCAACTGGATCAGCAGGTAAAAACCTGACAGGACAATGTACGCCCACACCAGCTCATAACTGATGAACCGCGCCAGCGATACATAGCCGGCGAGCAGGGCAATCGCCGAGACGAACATCGAGACGCTGGCCAGGGTGTAGATCACCCCGGCGAACGTGCTGTTCGCCGCCGCCGCATCATTGGCTGCGACCAAGGCCTTGCGCACCTTGCCGACGCGCAACAGCAGGACCGTCACGATCGCCAGCACAACGATGGAAATGACCCCGCGCCCGGCGATCACGATCTGGCTGCTCATGCCGGTGGCATTGCTGACCTGCACCAGCGTCACCAGCACCAATAACGTGCAGGACAAGATGCGCGGGTAGGGCCTGAGCGCCAGCGCCACCTGATCGGCAATTGCCGGCAGGCGCCACGAGGGATGTTCGGTCGACAGCAGCGCGCGGCTCAACCCGGTGAGCAGCACGCAGGCATACACCACCTTCTCGAACTCTTCGGAGAAGGTTTCCAGCACGGGTGGCAAGGGTTGATGGCGGGTGCAGGCGTAGAAGAGCAACTGCAAGGCAATGCCGGTGGTGGCGATGGTCGCCAGCGCCGAGGCGAACGCCAGCGCACTGCGGCGCAGACGTCCCTCGGGCACGCGGTGAATGCACACCCAGGTCAGACCGCGTTCGGCCAACCGGCGTCCAAATGTCCAGATGATCAGCGCCACTAACACCAACACACTGGTGTAGAACCGCTCTCCCGGCGCCCACACGGTGGCCCAGGTGTCGCGCACCTGGGCGACGAAAAAGCGCAGACGCTGACGATCATCCTCGGTCGGACTCACCAGCGGCGACCAGAAACTCGGGCTCAGCACGCTGTCAGTGCCCAGCGTCAGCTCACTTTCCAGCAGTGTGCGACGGATGCCGGCGATCTGCGTAATCAGATCCGCCGCGCTCTGCTTCAACGCCGCCAGGCTCTTCAGCGTGCCGTCGACCTTGCTCTTCTGCTCGGCCAGCGATGCCCGTTGCGCGACGATGTCTGCCTGCTCCGCCGCCAGATCAGCGTCCGGCGCGGCCCCCAGCACCCCTAGCTGCACGGCCAGTTGCGCCTGCTGCGGCAACAACGCCGCCGACAACCGATCGACATCCAGAATGAATGCCTGCACCCGATCCTGCGGGCCTTCGAGCTGGTTGTAGTTGTTCGCGGCGGAAATCTGTTGCTTGAGCCCGTCGAGGCGTTGTTGCAGCGCCTGCAGATCGCTTTGCGAAATCACCGGCAACGGCGCGGCGGCGGTGGTTACCGGCGCCGGCAAGTCGGCAGCCAATAGCGTCGGGCTACCGCCAACAAGCAGCATGAACACGACAAAAAACAACGACTTCAATGTGTTGCACATGGGTGAGGCGGCTCGAATGGATCACACAGTCTATGAGGTTAGGTGATCGAGCCGATCGAGGAGGAAAACTTTCCGGCAGAGCAGGGCAGGTGCGCAGCGCTGCCAAACGAAAAAAGCCCGACGGATGAGGTCGGGCCTTTCTTCGGTGACTGCGCTGAAGCGCTGCATTCAGACGTCGCGGCGTTCAATCAAGCGGTCCGAACCACCTTCGGCTACGGCATCGCTGAACAGCGGATCGGTCTCGGTTGCGGCGGCTACGGCATCACTGAACAGCGGATCGGTCTCGGTTGCGGCGGCTACGGCATCACTGAACAGCGGATCGGTCTCGGTTGCGGCGGCTACGGCATCACTGAACAGCGGATCAGTCTGGGTCGCGGCGGCTACTGCGTCGCTGAACAGCGGATCAGTCTGGGTGGCAGGTTCAGCGGCAAAAGCATTCAGGGCGAACAGTGAGAAAGCGATGCTGAAAAGGGCTTGGCGTTTCATGAGTGTGTGCTCCGTGGGGTAGTGGTTAGGTCTGGAGCCGATCTTACGCCGCGAGCCTGATAAGAGAACTTCATTGAATCAATGGTTGTTATTGATGCGGTTAATGGTTGTTCTTTTTGAACGCATCGGGGATAGCGCCGGGACTCACCTGAGCACTGATCAGCTCGGCCAACATCCGCACAGGTTCGGTGAAGGTCTGGCGAGATCGGTGCACCAACCCTATATCTCGATGGAAGGTGTGCTGGCCGAGGTCGAGTACCCTTACACCGTCGGGCCATGCAAAATCGGGCGCCGTCTGCGGCACCAACGCCACGCCCACGCCGTTCTCGACCAGCTTGATGATCGCCTCCAGTTCATCCAGTTCGCAGACTTCGTGCAGGTTGAAATGCATCTGCCGCAAAAAGCGGTCGACCTGCCTGCCGCCGAAAGAGGACCGGTCATATCGAATGAATGGCTGGCTGGAAAGCAACCGGGTCCAGTCATCTCCGGGCACGTCTCGGGGCACGATCAATCGGTAAGGCTCCAGCGCCAAGGTTGTCCAGCGCAGATCACTTTGCAGTGAGAAGGGCGGGCGGATGATCACGGCCATGTCGATCTCGCCAGCATCCACCAGGTTGACCAGTTCCATCGACAAACCCGGCACTACCCGGGATCGGCACTGCGGGCAGTGCTGGTGAAACTTTGCCAGCGCGTCAGGCAAGTAAGAGCGCTGCACCGAGGCAATTGCGCCAATGTTGACCAGCACGCTGGGCGGCAATCCCACCGTCGTCGAGCCGAGGCTGTCGTAGAGCCTGAGCAGTTCTTGCGCCTGCAGGAGGATCTGCTGGCCCATTTTGTTGAGGTGTGCCGAGCGCCCTTTTCTGTCGAAAAGCTCGAAGCCGAGTTCAGCTTCCAGGCGCTGGATCTGTGCGCTGACGGCGGCCTGCGTGAGGCCGATTTTGTTGCCTGCTGCAGCGAAAGTACCTTCGCGCGCGACGGCGATAAGTGTCTTCAGTTCTTTGATCATTCACAAATATTAATTGTGTTTCTAAGAAATATATATTGATTTTTATGTTTGGTTTTCCGTCCTAGGATGTTTCCCATCCCCCGGCAGCGGCTGAACCCAAGGCGCCGATGACGGCAGGAATGTTCGCCAACCCACAACAATATGATCGGAGTTCTGATGAGCCTCTCGCCTTTCCACCTCGCTATCCCCGTTTACGATCTGGCTGCAGCGCGCACCTTTTACGGTGAAGTCTTCGGTCTTGAAGAAGGGCGCTCCAGTACTCAGTGGGTCGACTTCGATTTTTATGGCCACCAACTGGTCATTCACGAACACCCGAAAACTGCGTCCCAGGAAAGTGTTCACAGCAACCCGGTCGACGGTCACGACGTTCCGGTTCCGCACTTCGGCATCATTTTGGGATGGCAGCAGTGGGAAGCCTTGGCCGAACGCCTGAAGTCCTTTGGCACCGAGTTTGTGATCGAACCGTACATTCGCTTTCAGGGGCAGGTTGGCGAGCAAGCCACCATGTTTCTCTTTGATCCATGCGGCAACGCTCTGGAATTCAAGGCTTTCAAGGATATGAGCCAGCTCTTCGCCAAGTGACAAACGTCATGGCACAACCCGGTTGTGCCATTCGGTCTCAAGTGAGCTGGAAGCTCATGACTCTAGCAACTGCCCATAACGCAGACCTTTCATTCCAACAAAAAGGCTAGACATGAAACGTATTCCCTTGGTGTGGCAAATCGTTGCCGGGCTGTTGCTTGGCGTGCTCGTCGGTTGGTATTTCAATACCCATCCGCAGTATCAAACGTGGGTGAGTGCGGAGATCCTCAAACCCCTCGGTGACATCTTTATCAAGATGATGAAGATGGTCGTTGTACCCATTGTGTTCTGTTGCATGATTCTGGGCATTGCCGGCGGTGGCGATAACAAGTCGTTTGGCCGCATGGGCATCAAGTCGCTGGGGTATTTCTTTGCGATTACCGCGCTGGCGATTGTGGTCGGCCTGTGTTTCGCAAATATCTTCGAGCCGGGTACCGGCACCGATATTTCCGGCCTGTCCCACGGCACGGCGTCAATCAACATGGAGCCGTCAAAAGGCGCACTGGTGATCCTGCAGAACATCGTGCCGGACAATGTTCTGCTGGCGATGTCGGAAGCGAAATTGCTCTCGGTGCTGTTCTTTGCCGTGCTGTTCGGCCTCGCCCTGAATGCGCTGCCGAGAGAGAAAAGTGCACCGGCCATTGCGCTGGTCCAGAGCATTTCCGACGCGATGTTCAAGGTTGTCTCAATGGTCATGGCCTACGCGCCGATTGGGGTCTTCGGCATGATTGGCGCAACGGTCGCGACGTTTGGGTTTGCCTCGCTGTTGCCGCTGCTCAAGTTGATTGGTGTGGTTTACCTGGCGCTGATTGTTTTTGCCTTGGTGATACTCGGTGGCATTTGCTACTTGATTGGCGAGAACATTTTCAAATTGATCCGCTACTTCCGCGGTGAATTGATTCTGGCGTTCTCGAGTGCCGCATCGGCCGCCGTCATGCCGCAGTTGATGAGCCGATTGGAGAGCTACGGCGTACCGCGTCGGATCGTCAGTTTCGTGGTGCCGGTGGGTTATGCATTCAATCTGGACGGTGCCTCGATTTTCCTCGGCGTGGCGACGATTTTCGTGGCGCAACTCTATGGCATCGACCTGTCCCTGTCGCAGCAGATCCTGCTGGTAGTGACGATGGTGCTGACCTCGAAAGGCGCGGCGGGTGTGCCCGGGTTTGCCATCATCATCCTCTCCGCAACGTTGGCTTCAGCCGGTCTTCCTTTAGAGGGTGTGGCATTGATCGCGGGTATTTTCAGGATCATCGACAGCGGCACGACCACGCTGAATGTATTGGGCAATGCCATCGCACCGCTGGTGATTGCCAAGTGGGAAAGGGCTGCGCTTGAACCCTCACGTGCTCGTACCGCAGCCGAAGTGTGAGTTTTTTGCGGACATTCGCTTTTGCAATCGCACTTTTGACGAGTGCACGCCCGCTGGCACAGGGGCGTTTTTTTGGGTCTTTTTACTAGACGACCGGTCTATTGATTTGGAGTTCTTATGATTGATAACGCTGTTGATACCGACCTTTTTTCGCCCATGGCCATGGGCGCGCTGCAGTTAGCCAATCGGATTGTCATGGCACCGGTGACCCGCAGCCGGATGGCCGAAGATGGCGTGCCGAATGAAATGCATGCGACCTATTACGCCCAGCGCGCCAGTGCAGGCTTGATCATCGCCGAAGCGACGAACATTTCCGCTCAGGGACGCGGCTATGCGATGACCCCGGGAATCTGGTCGCAAGAGCAGGTCGCCGGGTGGAAGAAAGTCACCGATGCCGTACACGCCGCGGGCGGAAAAATCGTCAGCCAGTTGTGGCATGTCGGGCGTTTTTCCAGTGTCGAGTTGCAGCCCAATGGCCAGGCACCGGTCGCGCCTTCGGCGATCAAGGCTGAGGGCAGCACGTACACCGAGAAAGGTTTCGTCGAAGTGTCGATGCCGCGTGCGCTTGAGACCTCGGAAATTCCGGGAATCATCGAGCAGTACAAACTGGCTGCCGAGAACGCCAGGCGCGCCGGTTTCGACGGTGTGGAAGTGCATTCTGCCAACAGTTATCTGCTCGACCAGTTTCTGCGCGATTCGACCAATCAGCGCACCGATCAGTACGGCGGCTCCATCGAAAACCGTGCGCGGCTGACGCTGGAGGTCACCGAAGCGGTGGTGTCCATCTGGGGCAGCGACCGCGTCGGTATCCGACTGTCGCCCGTAACCCCCGATGCCGGCAATACGCCGCCCGACAGCAACGTCATGGCGACTTACGGCTACCTGATCCAGCAACTCAATCGATTCAATCTGGCCTACCTGCATTTCGTCGAAGGCGCCACCGCCACATCTCGAACCGTGCCCGCGGGCGTGGACCTGGACGCACTGAGTGCGCAGTTCGAAGGCCCGTTCATTGGCAACAACAACTATGACCTGGCGATGGCGCTCGAGCGTCGGGCGCAGGGCCGCATCGACGCGGTGGCGTTTGGTCGCCTGTTTATTGCCAACCCCGATCTGGTGGAACGTCTGCGGCACGGTCTCGAACTGACCATTGCGCCGCGTGAGAGTTACTACGGCGGAGGCGCCAAAGGCTACATCGATTGGCCCACCGCTAACGCCTGAATGACTGCCCGGACGCAATCGCATTCACTGCAATGAGGAATGGAACATGAACTATCTGCACAACAAAGTCGCCATCGTCACCGGCGCATCTTCCGGCATCGGAGCGGCAACCACTCGTGCGCTGGCAGCACACGGCGTTCGCGTCGTTGCCGCCGCGCTGGATGAACACGGTCTGAATACGTTCGTCGCCGAGTTGCGTGATGCCGGTCATGACGTGTGTGCATTTACCACTGATGTGACCCGGCCGGATCAAACCCGGGCGCTCGCCAGATTCGCGCAGGACACCTATGGCGCTGTCGACATTCTGGTGAACAACGCCGGGCTGATGCTGTTCTCCAACTGGGTCGATCTGGCCGTGGCGGATTGGGACAAGATGATCGACGTCAACATCAAGGGCTATCTCAATGCCACAGCAGCCGTGCTGCCAATGATGCTCGAGCAGAAGTCCGGGCAGATCCTCAACATGGACTCGGTGGCCGGTCATCAGGTCGGGCCGGCGGCGGGTGTTTACAGCGCCACCAAATTCTTCGTGCAGGCCATGACCGAGTCCATGCGCAAGGAGCTGGGCGTGCAGCACGGCATCCGCGTCAACACGGTCAGCCCCGGCGTTATCAATACCGGCTGGGCGGACAAGGTCAGTGATCCAGAAGGGCGCAAGGCCGCCCAGGAACTGAACCGCATCGCCATTGCGCCTGACGATATCGCCCGTGCCGTGATCTACGCGCTCAACCAGCCGGAAAACGTCACCGTCAACGACCTGATCATTTCGCCGACGCGCCAGGATTGGTGAACGTCGGCTACTCCCGCAGCCGAGTGCCAACCCCGGCTCCCGGCAGCCCTTGTCACTCACCCCCAACGATAGGAAACAACCATGTCCAAGAACATCAAAGCCGTGCCGACGGCTGAATACAACGCTGTCATCGCGACCGCCAATCAATACGTCGAAGGCCTGCGCATTGGCAGCGCGCAAGGCGTCGCTCAAGCCTTCCATAAAGAGGCAGTGATGTACGGTTTCACCAACGGCGAACTGCTCGGCGGCCCGATCAAGAACCTGTTCGACTTTGTCGAGAAGAACGGCGCAGCCCCCGAAATCAGCACGCGACTCGACGTGCTGGCGATCACCCCGACCACTGCAGTGGTGCGTGTGGACATGGAAACGGATGCAATTGGCGCCGACTACAACGACTACCTGACCCTGATCAAAATCGACGGTGCCTGGAAGGTCATCGCCAAGGTGTATCACCAGTTCGAGGTCTGAATACCGACCGCTCCCGGCAGTTCGCTGCCGGGGATCAACACAAGAGGATTTATGCCATGCCGATGGTTGAGTTTGACGCTGTCCTGGACGGCGATGCACAACAGGTCTGGAACGTGTTGAAGCAGTTTGGCCAGATTCAGAACTGGCATCCTTCGATCGTGAGCAGCCAGATCGAACGCGGCGCAGCGCAGAGGGTGGGTTGTATTCGCACCCTCACGCTGACCGATGGCGCGGTTGTCAGAGAACGCTTGTTGGCGCTTGATGACTCAGCATTATCGCTGTCCTACCGCTTTGAAGAGGCACCTTTACCGCTGGATAACTACGTGGCCAGCGTGAAGTTGTTCGCTTTGAAGGGGCAGAACAAAACGCTCATCAGTTGGTCGGCAAGTTTCGATCCTCAAGAGCTGAATACCGCTGAGCACTATCAGGCACTGATCCAAAGCCTGATCGTTGAGGGTCACAATGGGCTGCAGGCATTGATCGCTCAGCATTGACATCACACCGTTTACACCCCCGCATTCCCGTAAGGAATGCAGGGCATAAAATTAATGAATTTTTCTTATATGAAGTCTCGGCGTAGTTTCTTCTGAAACAGAAAGGAGTCTCGTCGTGAACCCAA
This sequence comes from Pseudomonas sp. SCA2728.1_7, assembly GCF_018138145.1. Taxonomy (NCBI): domain Bacteria; kingdom Pseudomonadati; phylum Pseudomonadota; class Gammaproteobacteria; order Pseudomonadales; family Pseudomonadaceae; genus Pseudomonas; species Pseudomonas sp. SCA2728.1_7. The sequence continues at coordinate 226,539 of NZ_CP073104.1, forward strand.
CATCAGCAGAAAAATTCGACACCTTGCGCGCCAGCGAATACGCCCGGCAAAGCCGCATCGCCCTGGCCGGCTACGACGCCTGTCACGATCTGGCGGCCTGCATGTTGGCCGCCAGTCTCGGTTCGCGCCCGGCCAACATACTGGTGGTCGGCGCCGGCGGTACGGCGCAGGAAATCATTGCGATGGCGGCGCTGGAACCGCAGTGGCGTTTCATCGCGGTCGATCCTTCCGCGCCGATGCTTGAAGCCGCCGTGCAGCATTTGGAGGCCAACGACTTGCTGCATCGGACGCAGGTTCATCTCGGGCATGTCGAGGACTTGCCCGCCGATGCGTCATTCGATGCGGCGACGTTGATCGGCGTGCTCCACCATCTGCACGGTGACGATGCCAAACGCCAGATCCTGCAAACGATTCAGGCACGTCTCAAGCCGGGCGCGCCGCTGATTGTCGCGGGCAATCATTACGCCTACGCCAGCCAACCATTATTGCTGCAGGCGTGGGGGCAGCGTTGGCGCCAGCAGGGTGCCAGTGCGGAGGAGGTGAAGGCCAAGCTGGGCAAGATTCTGCAAGGCGCCGATCCGCCGCATTCCGAGGCGGCAGTTCAGGCGCTGTTGCGCGAGGCCGGATTTGGCGAGGCGACGCGGTTTTTCAGCAGTCTGTTCTGGGGCGCGTGGCTGACGTGTAAAACGGACGCCGCTAAAAGTAGCGACTCGGCACTTCCCCCAACACTTGCTTGAACACCGTCGCAAACGCACTGGAGCTGCTGTAGCCCAAGTCCATGGCGACCTGTGTGACCGACTGACCTTTGCCCAGCATGACAATCGCCGCCAGCAGACAGGCTTGCTGCCGCCATTCGATATAGCTGATCCCGGTGTGCAGCCGAAAGTGTCGGGTGAAGGTGCGTCGGCTCATGCCCGCCCGTTGCGCCATGTCGTCGATACCGACCTCCAGCGAAGGCTGCTGCAGAAACGCGCGGCACACCATTGCCAGTCTAGGTTCTGCCGGTAACGGCGCATTGAGCGAAAGCACGGGCATGCTGGCGATTTCATGCAGCAGCAAGCCCATCAAATGGCCGTCATGCCCTTGAGTGGAATAGCGCGCGGGGACATCGATGGCTTTCAACAGCAAATGGCGCAACAACGGCGACACCTCCAGCACCTGACATTGCCCCGGCAGTCCGAGGCGCTGCGCCGCTTGTTTGCGGATATAGGTGTTGTGCAGCGTGACAGTCCCGCGCATTTGCATGGAGTGGCGCAGTTGCGCGGGTACCCAGATGCCGCGCTGCGGCGGCACGACCCAGTTACCGTCATCGGTAAACACGGTGATGACACCGCTGGCCGCGTAGGCGAATTGGCCGCGCTGGTGATCGTGCAGCGGGAACAGCGTGCCGTCCGCGTAATCAATGGCGGTCACGACGGCGTCGCGCGGGGTGTTCTGATAGGGATGACTGGAGATTTCTCGCATGGCCCGATTCTAATGAAAGTTGGCCTGTGACTGAAAGCAGGCCATGTCGATTGCCTGCATATTTCTCGGCGCCCGAGTACTTCCGCTCGGCGCCGGGAAAGATTGACCATGCAAAAGAAGCATCTTGTACTCGCCGTTCTGGTGACGGCTGTCTGGGGATTGAACTTCCCCGTGACCAAACTCGGCCTTGCGGCTATCGACCCGCTGCTGCTGACCGCACTGCGTTTCACGTTGGCCGCATTGCCCTGGGTGTTTTTCGTCGAACGTCCACGTGTGGCGTTCCACTGGCTGGCTGCTTACGGACTGATTTTCGGCGTGGCGATGTGGGCGTTGATCAACCTCGGTATCGCTTGGGGCGTGCCCCCCGGAACGGCATCGCTGCTGATCCAGTTCAGTGCGTTTTTTACCTTGGGTTGGGGCGTGGTTTTTTTCGGCGAACGTCTGGGACGGCTGCAATGGCTTGGCACTTTGTTGGCCGCCGCGGGCCTGATGGGCATCGTAATGAGTCGCCCCGGCGACGCATCGGTGGCGGGTTTGGCACTGGTCATTGGCAGCGCCCTGGCGTGGAGCATTGGCAACGTCGTGATCAAGGTCTCGAAGGTGCGTGAGATTTTTGCGTTTGTGGTGTGGGCGAGCCTGTTTCCTCCCATCCCGCTCATGCTGCTGACGTGGCTGCTGCATGGCACCGCACCGTTCACTGCACTGCCGTCGCAGCTCAACGCGATAACCGTGTTTTCGCTGGCGTTTCAGGTCTATGCCGCGACGCACTTCAGTTATTGGGGATGGAACTTGCTGTTGCGCGAATACCCGATATCGCGAGTGGCACCGTTGTCGCTGTTGATTCCTGTGTTCGGGATCTTCAGCTCGATGGCGATCTTCGGCCAGTATCCAAGCCTCTTTGACTGGCTTTCGATCTCGCTGGTGTTACTGGCGATCCCCTTGGGGGCAGGGTACGTGCACGGAATGCTTTTGCGCCTTCGGGTACGGCACTAATGTTCAGCAGTGGATGCCAGCCACTTTGCCCTGGATAACCCGTAGCACTTGCACAGGGCAGGTGCACCTGAGAGGTTTAGCTCGGCGTCATACAAGTGCCCGGCGCCGATTTTCAACAGCGCTTTTTGCGAACGAAGGTTGGCGGGGCCGATGTGGAAATAGACGGTGTCGTAGACCTTGAATGCATGTTCCAGCATCAATCGCTTCAACTCACGATTGGCAGCGCCACCCCATTTTTCCCGTACCAGAAAGGTGTAGCCGATGGCGATACTCTCGGGTTGATCGGGCGGCGTGTAGTAGCTCGACATACCGACGATCTGCCCCGACTCGATATCGATGACGGCAAGTGCTTTCTGGCTGGCGAGCCGAGCGGCGAAGTACGCTTCAAACACTTGCCGTTCATAGCGATCGCTGGCGGGGTGGCCGGCCCAGATCAGTGGATCACTGGCGGCCAGGAACAGCGCTTCAAAGTCACTGGCAGCCAATGCCCGTAGCTTCAGCGTGCTTGCGTACAGAGCGGGTTGGCAGTTGAAGTCGCCTACAGGCATGGTTTGCGTTCCTGGTCGAACTGGGGAATGTGGCCAGTTTAGGGCGGCAAGAGGTTAAGGAAAGATCCAATTCGAGGAGGATTTGTGGGGCCACTCGGTCCAGGAGCTCGGCCTGATGAGTGGGGGGATTATCCGGCAAATAATCTGCCTTATATCATTCTAAGCAACGCCGCTTTGATAATGGCTTCTGAACGTGTTGAAGAATTCATTTTTCGGGTGAACTGTTTGACGTGAAAGTATACGGTCGCACGCGTGACGTTGATGGTGTCGGCCACCTGCTTGGATGTCAGGCCATCAGCGAGCAAGCGCATGATGCGTACTTCACGAATATTTAGCTGACTACTTGCTACGGATTGGCTGCATTTCGACAGGTGACTTATTTTTTGGGCGACCATTCGTGATTCCGAGAACAATGTTTCGTAGGTCTCATTGAAGTCAATGTCGGGTCGGTCTGTGTTCGCCCAAATCAGAGTCAATGACGCCACGCTGCCGTTACGCATGGGATAAATTAACGTCGAAGCATCTGCCACGCGTTTGGCTGCAGACGTTTTTATCAATGTGACAATGCTCGGCGAGGACACGGGCAGCCCGCTGCTCCAGTGATGTATTTCTACGTCACTGGCTATATCCAGAACCGGGTCCATCATCCAGATTTTTTCCTGGTCGTAGATAACCCGACAGGAAAAGTCAAAGTTGTCGGTGAGATAGACTTTCGGAAGTGATACAGGTACCGCCGCCTTGTAGAAAATTGCGTAATGGCTGCAGTTTGTCTTTAGCAGGATCCTCCTTGTTAGTTCCCTTTGAAACGTGCCCGCGAATGAAACTCGCGCGTAGTCAAATGCTTGTCGAAAATCAACGTTATGTTTAGCCACGACCATATCTATCCTTGATTCGGTATCAGGGGCGAACCGTCAGGCTAGCTAGAGGTTGCAGAGTTTTCAACCAGACAGGCGCAAGTCGACTCAGGGACAAGGTCGCGTAGCACATGAATATGTTGAAAAACTATCAACATTAGTAGTGATAGGGCGTTTTTTTCAACCACCCTGATCGTGGCTGCCGTTGATGGGCAGCCGAGTACGCTGAAGAATCTGCCTAAAATAATGGAGAAAACTATCATGAATGATATCGACACGATCACTAACGCATGGGGGCGCTGGAAAACTGCTCAATACGGAACAACCTGCTGGTTTACTGAAAGCACACAATATGCCCGTAACAAAGACACCAAGAACTACATGCAATATCAAACCAATGTGACGCCACCAAAAGATCTGGTGTACTCGAGTTTTGTGCAAAAAGATGGTGGCAGCGCTTTGTTAGGTAAATACGACACTGTCAATGACGGCGGTCAGGTCATAGAACATGTGGTGAGCTTGCAACAAGGGTTGACGGATACCTTTACCTGGAGCGTTACGGAACAACTCAAAGTCGGCGTCACGGTAAAAGCCAACGCGGGCATTCCACTTGTAGGTGGCGCGGAGACAAGCAGTACCGTTGAAATGACCCTGTCTTCTACGCAGGGCGCGAGCGAGTCCAAGGCCTCCAACTATGGTGCGTCGACCAAAGTGCCAATTTCTCCCCACACCCACGGTTGGGGTGAGGTTGACTTGAGTTTCACCGAACTAAACACCCAGTGGGTCGGGAACGTCTGGCTGCAAGGATACGTTGCCATCTGGTTCAATAATAAAGTGGCAATCAACAATAACGGTGATTACCACTATTTGTGGTTCATCCCGGTTCAACAGGTTTTCTCCGAGTGTATTCAACATAACATCATCAGCACTTCCGGCTACATCGTACAGGGCGGCGGAGTGACTGCTCAGGCCAGCGGAACGTTCCACAGCAGCATGGGCCTGAGCTTGAAAACCGTCGCCCATGAACAGCCATATCCCGGAAAATCCGAAGCGGTCAAAACCTATTACGGTTATGTGAGTACTCGACCGGAAGTAGAATTTAAAAGCATCTCAGCTATCAATGAATCGAGAGATAACGTGGATTAACTATCGTCTCTGATTAATCAGTAGACCCGGCCAGCACTTCTGAAGAAAGAAGGGCTGGCCAGGCTCAAAGTCTGTTTCCGGCCATTCAAGGGGAAGCTGAGGGGGATTTCAGCTTTCGCTGGTTTCGACTGGCTCTGCGGCTTCAGCTTCCAGTTTCGCCCGATCAGCCTTGCTGATGTATTTGGGCTTTTTCGGCGCCAGTTTGGCGCTGGCCTTTTTGGCCTTTTCCTTGAACAACTGCTTGAGTTTCTTTTGACGATTCATGTTTTCTGTCCGGCCTACAAGTTTGAATAACGACTAGCGAAGGGCGTAAACGTACGCATCAAGGGACGAGCCACAAGATAGGCTGCACTTTGCCCTCAAAAAGGGGCGAATCCTGACGTAAGCCTCCGTCCAAGGCAATGCCATTCCTCACATTGCGATGAAGTCGCGCACCGCTTTGATGGTCGGCGCCGGGGCTTCTTCCATCAACCAATGTCCTGCCGTCGGAATCACCACCTCGGTGACGTTGTCCGCAGCATTGCGCATGACGATCGCTTCGTTGTTGCCAAAGGACTTTTCACCGCCCACGGCCAGTACCGGCATGCTCAAGTGTTTGTGCAGGACGGGAGCGTTGTCGAGGGCGTCCTGACGAATGCTGCGGAACTGGGCGAATGCGGCGTGCATGGCGCCGGGGCGGGCGTAAAGCCTGGCGTAGTGCTGGCGGGTGCCTTCATCGACCTTGGCCGGATTGCCGGCAAACTCATTCCAGAAGCGATCGAGGTAGATGCGCTCACGCCCGGCCACCAGACGCTCCATGTCCGCACCGCCAAAGTCGAAGTGCCAGAGCATCGGCGAACGAACAATGTCATTCCACGGGGTGATGCCGGGCACGGGCGCGTCCATCACCACCAGGCGCTCGGTCAGTTCGGGATAGCGCGCGGCATAGGCGAACGCGACCATGGTGCCGATGTCATGCCCGATGACCACCGAATGTTCGATCTTCAGCGCGCTCAACACCTGACGAATGTCGCCGGCCTGAGTCTTTTTGTCATAGCCGCCCTCGGGAATCGACGACAACCCCATGCCGCGCAGATCCGGCACCACTACGGTGTGGTCGCGGGCCAGATCCGCCGCCAGCGGTGCCCACATGTCGCCGGTATCACCGAAACCATGCAACAGCACCACGGCCGGACCCTTGCCACCGACCCGCACGTGCATTGTCGCGCCTTCGACCTTGATGTCCTGAGTGTGGAAGGTCGCAGGAAAAGGGACGACGTCGGCATGAGCCTGGAAACTCAGGGCAAGAAGGGCGAGGGCGGTCAGTAGCGGGCGAGTCATGACGAAGTCTCCAAGCGTGGGGGGATGGAGAGAGCGTAGACGTATCGATCAGGGCCGCAGGAGTTTCACTTGGAAGCGAACGCCGCCTCGATAAACGCGCCCAGCGCCTTCTCCTCACGAATCTCGACAGAGAAGTGGCGAAGCGCTTTGGCAGCCAGATGATGCGCATTGCGGACGGGTGTCGATGGGCTGGGCGTAATCGACGATCGGCCAGCCGGGATAAACTAAGCTGATGTGTAACGTCAAGATGACACAGGAGCATCCCACCATGAAGGCGCGCCGCATGATCAAGTCACGCACGTTGATTGCAACGATTTCGTCCCTTGCGCTGGTTTTCAGTTCGGCGATGGCACTGGCCGATCCCGGTAATGGAAAAGGTCAGGGGCAGGGCAATGGCAAGGGAAATTCGCAGAATGTGCAGGGCCACGGTAACCAGAAAGGTAACGGCAACAAGGGCAACAACTCGGGTGGTGATTGGAGTCATGGCCCAAGCATCGATCACGGCAATGTGCTCGGGATTGTTGGCGGCTACCGCGACTACTGGAGCCCGGGGCCTGCGCTGCCACCGGGCATTCAAAAGAACCTGGCTCGCGGCAAAGCATTGCCGCCCGGTATCGCGAAAAAGCTCGATGGACGCCTGGTCGGTCACCTGCCGCATTACGATGGCTACGAATGGCAGCAGGTGGGCACGGATCTGATCCTGGTCGCGTTGGCCACCGGCCTGATTTACGAGGTGCTCAACGGGGCGTTTGATTAAGATTTCCAGCCCGTTGCGCACCACCCACGCCGATCAGACGATTTTCAAAGCACTCAGCACGATCAGCGATTGCTCGGCAAAAGCCTGAGCTTGTTCGGTCAGCGCGGCAATGTTGGCTTCGGCAGTGGTCAGCGGTTTGCCGTCCTTGAGCAACACTTCGTTTTGTTCGGCGATGACGCTCCACACCAGTTGCGCCCACTCCGCCGGGTGCTGTTTGCCTTGGCGGATTGCAATCAGGAACAGTTGCTGGAAACGACTGACCGTGACGCCGCCACCGGTGACCGGACTGCTCAACACCTGAATGTCAGCGTTGAACAGCGCGCGCTTGCACAGTTGCAAGTTGAACGCGGCGCAGCGTTCGTACACCAGCGCCTCGGCGGCTTCGCTCTGGCAAGGGGCTACCGCGCCCATGCCGACCAGGATGGCGATGGCCTGTTCCAGATCGTCATAAGCCATTGGCGACACCGCATCGAGCAACTGTTGCATCGTTCTGGCTTCATAGGTCTGACCCGCGAGTGCATTGAGGAGCGGGCGGTAAATTTCCGCTTGCAGTGACGCTTCGCCAGCGGGGCCGGTGACGCTGGACGCTACGTTTTCTGCCGGTTGCATCAGGACAAATCGCGTATTGAGCATACGCGAGCGGCGCTCGGTGGCGCTCAGTCGGTTGGCACCGCGCACGTACAGGTCGCGACGGAAAGCCTGGTTGACGAAGTAGTCACGCGCCTGCTCGCGCATCACCGGATGCTCGATACCGTCGAGAAAGGCCAGGCCTTCGGCGCTCAGGTTGAGTGCATCGACCGAATCCAGCGGCACCGCTGTGGTGACGTAATCGAGCTTGGCCGGGGCCAGCGCATCCACCATGTCGGCGAAATACATGCAGTTCCAGTCGCGATTGAAATATTCGTGGGCGACGTATTGGCGATCCTGACCTTTGATGGTCTGCAGTCGCGCGCCCAGGCTCGGCGCGGCGATGGCGTACTTGGGGTTGGCCGCCAGCAGCGCTTCGGAAAACTGCAACGCAGCATCGATGCGCTGATCCGGCCGCGTCGAGTGGCTGGCAAAGCGGTCGTGCAGGCTGAACAGTTGGCGCAACGGCGCTGAAGGCGACCAGCCCGGGAATGCGTTGTAGCTGACGTACAGGTGACCACCCGGTTTGAGGTGGCGCCGGGCGAATTCGACAATCAGCTTCTGGTTGTCACGGCTGACCCAGGTCCAGATGCCATGCAGGCTGATGCTGTCGAACTGCGGCAAATCATGGCGCGCCAGCAGTTGCTCAAAGCTGTCGTCATAGAGTCTTGCGCCGTTGTTGCTGAGTTCCGCCAGCTCAATGGCGTGAGCCGCCTGACCGGGGTGGAAGTCCGTACCGACGAAGCCTGCCGGGTTGGCCGTGGCGTGAATATTGATCGACACACCCTGACCAAAACCGAGTTCGCAGTGATAACCGTCGGGATTGTCCAGGCCGGCAAAGCCGCGTAACAACAGGCAGTAACGCTGGAAAACCGGATTGATTTCCCGGCTATAGCTGTAGGTGTAGCCTTCGTCGGTGAAATAACCTTCGTTCCAGGCATTGCTCATGGGTGCAGCCTCTTGAATCGTAATGGAAAGTGGCTCTTGTAAAAGGCATGGACGTGCGTCGTTCAGTCTTGCGCAGGCCACCCGCATGTTGTCGGCAGGATCGAACCATTCGATAGGGTTCGTGCTGATATTTTGCCGGGTTATTCATGATCAGAGTTGGTCGCTCCTCACAAACGCACGCCCATCTCCAAGGCACGGGTCTCGAAGCCGAACTCGGCATACATGCGCACCGCGCGCTCGTTGAAAGGCCAGACCGTCAAGCGCAAGTCCTGCGCATTCTGCTCGATAGCCCAGTCTTTAACCCGCTGAATCAGCGCGCGGCCAATGCCTTTGCCCCAGAACGGTTCGGCGACACAGACTGAGCCGATGCGCACCACGTTCTGCGGCTGCATCAGCGGGCCGGAACTGGCGGACAGGGTGGCCGTAATGAACGCCACGGGCCGGTCAGCGGTGCTGGCGATAAAGACGATCTGGCCTGCCTTTTCAAATACCCCGGCCCAGTGCGGCAAGTCGCGGGCGAAATCTTCGGTGGCGGCGGCGTAGATATCGGGGCGGGCGGCGTGGTGTACCGAATTGAGCAATTGGCCCAGTTCGCACATCGCCAGAGCATCTTCGGCAGTAGCGGTTCGGTAGCTAATGATTTCTTCCATGAATGGCGCTCCTGTGTTGTTTGGGAATCGTTGCGTTACGTCCGGGTGAAGCTCAAATTGCCCGTTCACCCAAGCGCTCTACCAGTCTGACCAGATACCCATCGGGATCCTGAACGATGAATTCGCGCTGGCCGACTTCAATGTTGTCAGCGCGATACCAAGTGTCTTGGCAATCACGGTAAAGCGCAAAACCGGCCTGTCCGAGATGACGGATGATCGAAGCGACTTCGGCAACATCGATCTGCAGGTTGATGCCGCGTCCGAAGGGCTTGCTCAGCGGTGCCGTCAACCATTGGCCGGCATCTGGATCAACTTGTTCGAGCATGACCTGTGCGCCATTCAGGTCGAGATAGGCGAAACCGTCTTCGGGGCGCTGATAAGCGATGCTGAATCCCAGGCAAGACACCCAGAACCGCAGGCTGTTTTGCAGGTTGGACACCATCAATTCCGGGACCAGTCTGTTGCGTTCGAGCATGAGGTGACTTCCGTTTCGAGTTGTAAACCGTGATCAAAATCGATCGGTTGAATCCTTCGCAAGCTTCGCATCCTGCGGTAAACGGCGAAAGTATGCATCCCGGATCCTGCAGGCATTTCAACGAAGCCGGGGGCACCTGGGTCGCTTTTTCAGGCAAATCTGTGCATTGAATGTTTCTGCGTTAAACGAATAATCGAGCGCTCGAATCTTTTGGAGTTGGGCACTGTATGGAAGCGTTACGCATTCAATCTGGCGACATTTATCGTTCACGGACGGCAGCCTCGGAGAGTCGCCCATGAGCCTGCATACCCGCACCAAACGCTTGACCGTGCCGCAACTGGTCGCGATGAAAGGCCAACAGAAAATCGTCTCGCTGACGGCGTACTCCAGCAGTATCGCCAAGCTGATCGACCCGATCGTCGACTTTATTCTGGTCGGCGATTCCACGGCCATGGTCGGTTATGGCCGCGCCTCGACGCTGAGCATGCAGCTCGAAGAAATCATCGGCCACACGCGGGCGGTGGTCGATAGCACGCGCCTGGCCTGTGTGGTGGCCGACATGCCGTTTGGCAGTTATCAAGAATCCCACGAGCAGGCCTTTCGTAATTGCGCTCAGGTATTGGCGCGTACCGGTTGCGACGCGGTCAAACTGGAAGCCAACAAGGCCTTGGCGCCGACGGTCGAGTTTCTTGTAGCCCGTGGTATTCCGGTCATGGCCCATGTCGGCTTGATGCCGCAGTTCGTCAATGTCATGGGCGGTTTCAAGGCTCAGGGCCTGACGGCTGAAACCGGTGCAGTGATTGCCGAAGATGCCCGGGCCAATCTAGACGCAGGCGCCTTCAGCCTGTTGCTCGAAGGAGTGGCGGAGGGCGTGGCGCGGCAGATTACGCTGGAGTCGAAAATGCCCACCATCGGCATCGGCGCCTCACCGGCCTGCGACGGCCAGGTGCTGGTCACCGAAGATGTGCTCGGCCTGGGCGGTGAGCATCTGCCGCGCTTCGTCAAACGCTACGCCGATGTCGGCGCGGTGATCAGCGAGGCATGCGCGCAGTTTGCTGACGATGTGCGCCATGGTCGGTTTCCTGAGGCGCGGCATTGCTATGGACTGTAGACACGGTTTTCTTCGGTGAACGCCTGCGCCAGTCGTTGCACCGCGTGGCCGATATCCTTGTCCCAATCGAGGCTGTAGCTCAGGCGCAGGTGCTGGTTCCAGGCGCCTTGTTGGCTGAAGATCTCGCCGGGGGCGATGACGATCCGCTCGGTCAGCAGGCGCTCGAACACCCGTTGCATGTCGATCGGCCGCACAGCCTTGAGCCAGAAGCTCGCACCGCCCTGAGGGGCGACTACCTGCCACTGACCGTTACCGTGTTCTTCCAACAAGGTCTGTAGCTGTTGCATGCGCTTGCGCAACAGTGCTCGCAGGGTGGTCAGGTGCTGATCGATGCGCCTGGAGCTGTAAAGTCTGGCAATCGCTTTCTGCCGAATTGGCGAGAGGCGAAATCCGCGTTGCATAAACAATCGATGAAATTGCGCGGCCTGCTGGCGACACAGCACATAGCCGTACGGCGCTTCGCCGCCAATAATCTTGTCGAACGTCGAGAACACCACCAGTTTGTCCGGATCAGCAAAATCGCGATAGCGCGCGGGTGAATCGGAGAAACACAATTCGCCCCATGTGTCGTTTTCGAACAGCCAGATATCGCGCTCGGCCAGCCAGTCACAGATCTGCTGTTTATCGTGCGCCGGCATCAACTGGCCCTGGGGAATATTCACCGTGGAGGACAGCACCGCGAGGCGCACCGGTTCGCGCGTGAGTAACGCCTTCAACGCGGTTAGATCGAAGCGGCCGTCATCGCCAAGAGGCATCTCGATGACGCGGATATCAGCCGCCCGCAATTGGCGCAGAATCGCCCACGAGCAGGGCGACTCTACCAACGCCACGCTGCCGCCTAGATTCAAGGCACTCAGTGATAATTCCAGCACGCTACGCAGGTCCGCGCCGATGTACACCTGCTCGGTCAGCCAGTGGTTGTGAGCGGCACGGGTGTAGCGTTCCGCCAGGGCGGCGCGCAATTCCGGCTCGCCGAGTGGCTGATAGAGCGGTGCATTCGAGGGCGGGTATTGGCGAGTCAGCTCACGCTCCATCATCAACAACGGCCCCTGTAGCGACAGCAGCATCGCCGGGGCATCGCTGCTCAGCGCCAGCATGCCGGGCTGACGGGCGCTGACGAAGACGTGGTCCAGAAGATTGCCGGAGCTGGTCGTCACAGGCGCCGCCGGCATCGACCGGGTGAAATAGCCGAACCTGGGTTTGGCGTGGATTCTGCCTTCGTCCTCGAGCAGTGCGTAGGCATATTTGGTCGTCGACACCGAAACGCCGAGGCGCAGGGCCAGTTGTCGCAGGGACGGCAGTTTCTGCTCAGTCGTGCCACTGGCCGCCTCGATCAATCCGATGAGGTAGTGGTAGACCGCTTGATAGGCGAACGCGGTGTCGTTGGGGGGCGTCAATGCTGTTCTCCTTGATTGTCAGCCTAAGAAGCAAACGGAAGATTGTGCCAAAGCAGTCAGCGGTCCGTTTGCGCCGCCGCCCAGTGCTTCATCTCTTCAGCAATGAAGTGATTGACCAGGTCGCTGTACATTTTCTCAATGGCATCTGCATTCAAACCTTCGTTTTCGGCCCAGTCGCGACGGGTTGCCAACATCGCCTGAAAACGCTCCGGTGCCCGCACTGAGGTCGCCGAGGTCTTGAACTTCGAGGCCGCGAGTACGTACTGAAAGCGCTTGCCCAGCAGTTTGATCACCGCTTGATCGAGTCGGTCGATTTCACTTCGAATATCTTGCATGTCCGCACAGTCGGCGGGTTGTAACGTGTTGATGACGTCCATGTGCGTCTGTGCCTCTCGAGTTGTTGGTGATAGTGCGGCGGGTTTTCAGAGGGTAAGAGCAGCGTTGTTCGTCACTTTGCGTGCTTCAGACAGCTCAGTGAGAAACGCCAGAATCTGCGGCACACCGCAAAGATGAACGACTGGAATCTGCGGCCCGACGCTAGCACGCATCGCTTCAATGCTCGGGCGATTGACCCGGTCAAAATTCCACACGTATTTCAGAAATTGCAGAAATGCGCGGTCCAGCCGCTCGGTGCAGCCGACGGGAAGATCCGTGCGCGGGCGATTCAGGGCGCTGCGCAGAATGACCCGCTTCATGCAGGTCAGCCGAGGCGTATCCAGCCAGATCACCAGGTCGGCACGGGGCAGTCGCAGATCGAAGGTGCGCCGCGAATAATTGCCTTCGCAGATCCAGGTGTCGCCCGCCACGGCTTGGCGAACCCGTTCACGGAACATTTCATTGACCGGCTCTACCCAGCCTGGCTCCCAGAACAGCGGGTCGAGGTGAACCACCGCCAGATCCAGACGCCGGCCGATTTCGCGGGCGAGGCTAGATTTGCCGCTGCCCGAGTTGCCCAGAATGACGATGCGTTGCATGTGCAAATCCCTTGCTGCAAAAAGTCGGCAAGTCTAAATCAAGCGTTACCGGAATTCCGAAAAAAACGCTCTGGGCGGCACGGTTGAAGGGCAGCAGATGACCGGCGATCCAGCAGCTCTTCACTGGCGAGGCGCCCGACGATTGCCGCCAGCGTCACACCGGGATGCATCGCACAAACGTAGACCCCGCTGACACCGGGCAAGTAACCGACCACGGGTATGCCATCAGCGGGCATAGGTCTCAGTCCGACGGCGACGGTTTGCGCCTCAATCAAAACCACCCCGTGAAGTTCTTTGCGTATGGCTTCGGCGGTTTGCCGGGCGATGTCAGTCGGCGAGTTGCCTGGCGTCTCTCCCCAATAATCTTCAGCGGCCAGCAACGTGCCGTCGGCGCTTTGCCGAATTTCCATTTCGGGGCTGGAGATGATTCCTTTAACGACGCCCGGTTGGGTTTTGTAGCGGATGAAAATGGCCGGTGAGGCGTCGATGGGCAGGGAGGCGTTCAGCAACTGCGTCAACTGCCGGGTGCCAGTCCCGGCGGCAAGCACAACAAGGTCGGCATCGATCGTGCCCGCTGTGGTTTCAACGCCGGTGACATCTGCGTTGCAGGTTTTGAAACCGGTCACTCGGGTTTGCGTGAGCAATTGCGCCCCCAGCGCCCGGGCGCCGGCAATCAAGGCGTGGGTGGCCTGCACGGCGTCGAGTGCGCCTTCTTCCGCGCGATACAACGCGCGGGGAGGGGGATTTTTCAGGTTGGGCTCGCGGGCAAGCACCTCGGCAGACGATAACAATGTCGCCGACGCCGGATACTCTGCTGATTCGCTGTACGACAGCGCTCCGGTCCAGCGAATCTGCAAATCCCGCAGCTCGGTTTCGAGTCGTCGGTAGGCTTCTATGGCCATACCGCGCAACTGCGCAATCGGATCAGCGCCGGTGTGCGTGGCAGTGATCCAGGCGAAAGAGCTTGCCGTCACGCCGTTCGCGATCTCGCCGGCCTCGATCAACGTGACCTGTGCACCTTTGCCGGACAGGTGATACGCAAGAGAGGCACCGACGATGCCCGCACCCACCACCACAATTCGCCGATGTGCTGTCTTTTTCATTGCAACATTCCCTGTTGTCGAGGTGCCGATCCTGCAACAGGGGTGACAATGCGAGCAACCAGAAAAAGCCCGGCCAAAGCCGGGCTCGTACGCTGAAACCGGGCTAAGCGGCCATATTTCCCGCGGGCATTTGGCATGCCAGTCCGTGACGGATGCTCAGTCGCTAAGGATCAATAGTCAGGTTACGACGCTGAATGACTGACATGCTTGGGGCCCGCCAACGCCCAGGCAATCAAGCCGAACAATGGCACAAACACGATCAGCACAATCCACACGCCTTTATTGCTCGCTTTCCCCTCGCTCTTGCGCACCCGATTGATGGCCCAGAGTTCGATTAGCAGAAGAACTGCCGCCAGTACGATCCACACGGTTTCGATTTGCATTGGCTACCTCCTGATGGTCTGTGCGTTAGGTGGCGTGCGGTGCGACGGGTTCATTTATTTTTGTTCAGGGCATTGAGCTGGCGAGCGAGCTCCAGTGCCACCCGACCGCTGTTAAAGGTCGGCAGCAGGTGAGTGAAAGGGATGTCGATCATTCGGTTCTCGCGCACCGCGCGCAGTTGCGACAACACCGGGTCGTGGGTCAGCAGATAGCGTTTGCGCCTGGCGGGCGACCATTCGGCGTCGGCCAGCAGGATCACGTCCGGGTCGCTGGCCAGCAGGGTTTCGCTGTTGACGGTGACTCGATAGAGGTTGATGTTGGCGAACACATTGCGTACCCCGGCAGCCGCCAGCAGCGGAGTGACAAAACCACGTCGGCCCTCGCTGTCGAGGCCTTTGACTTCACTGTCGAGATAGAACACGGACAACGGTTTACCCGCACCGGCCAGGACTCGGGCGCTGGCAATGTCCTTTTCCATGGAGTCGATCAACGCTTGGGCTTTTTGCTGCTGGTGCAGCAGCTTGCCCAACGTCAGCAAGTCATTGCGTACATGCGCGAAATAATCCAGCGAATGCCCGTTGCAGGCGGATTCCAGCAGATACGAACCCACGCCATTGCGCGCCAGTCCCGAGCGTGAGGTCACACCGTCGCCGAACGCCGTGGCAAAGCCACCGATCACCAGATCCGGCCTCGCAGCGTAAAGCACTTCGCTGGCCGGGTATTGCCGCGCGATCACCGGTACACCGAAATACTCGGAAGGCCGCTGACCGGCATCGGTGTCATCCAGATAGGCTACGCCGACCAGCGCTGGCCCCGCACCCAGTGCCAGCACGAGATCCGCCGCATGCTGATTGAGCGCGACGATGCGTGAGGGCGCAGCGGCGCGCCAGTCTTCGCCGCAATTACGGTAAGTGTCGGCGAGTGCGGGCGCGGCGCAGAGCAGGGCACTCAACAACATCCACAACCTGCTCATGGCCGCGCCTTGATCAGCAAATCCGCAACCACTTCACCGCCCACCAGATGCCCCTCGACCAGCCGCTGCACATCGTCTTTGCTGCGCACGCCATACCAGCAGCGTTCCGGGTACACCGTCACAATCGGCCCCAGATTGCACGGGAACTGGCAGTGCGTGCGGGTCAGCAGCACGCCGCCCGGCGTCTCGATGCGATCGTGCGCGAGCAAATGCCGGCGCAAGGTTTTCCATAACTGCAAGGCACCACGCTGGGTGCAGCGCGGGCCGGTGCAGAGGAACACATGGCGCGCGTGCTCGGGCACGTGCGACCAGTCCGGGTGCGTGTCGATGCCGTCGACGGTTTTGATCTCACTCATCAGAAGCGGTACGTGTAGCGCACTTCGGAGGTGAACGGCCGGCCGAGGTTGTCGACATTGCTCGAACGGCTGGTGACGTAATCGCGATCGAAGAGGTTTTCCACCAGCAGGCTCACGCGGTGTTGGTGGGCGTTGTCGAGGTAGCGATAAGCGTCGGCGTCGACCACCGAATAGTTGCCGTATTCAACCTGTTTCGAACTGGTGATGTCGCGTATGTAGCGGATCGCGCCGCCGGCACCCCACAGGCGATTTTCCGATTCATAACCCACGCGCGAACGGGCGAAGAAGCTCGGGATGTCATTGATGGTCGCCCCCGTGCGCGATTCGGTGAGGTTGCGGGTCATGTCCGCTTGCAGACTCCACTGCTCGTTGAGCGCGAGCTTGGCGTCGGCCTCGAAACCGCGCATCTGGATCGTGCCTTCACCGTTGACCCACTGAATGTCATCGAGGGTGATCAGGTCGTCGATCTTGCGTTTGAACAGGGTCACGCTGGCGCTGAATTCGCGATCGAGCAAGAAGCCTTTGTAGTCGACACCGAGTTCAGCGTTGCGGCTTTTTTCCGGTTTGAGATTGCGATTACCGATCTCGTCGCCCGGCTCGTTGACGAACAGTTGCTCGGCGTTCGGCAGTTTGTAAGCGCTGCCGTATTGGCCGCGCACCGACCAATTGTCATTGAGGTCATACAGCGAAGTGAGCATGCCGACCGTGGCACTGTCGCCGCCGCTCATGGCTTCGTGGCGCACACCGATGCTCGGATGCCAGTCGGGCAGGGCGTCGATCTGCGGTCGCAGTTGCGTGTAGAACGCATGGGCTTCGGCCTTGTCGTTATCGATGATCAACACATCGTCCTGGCCCTTGAACCACTGGTTGTCGCTGCCGAACACCAACACATGGCCACCGGGCAATTCAGCCTTGCCTTCGGCCTGCACGCCCCAATCGGTGAAGCCCCAATAGTCGTTGTGGTTGATGACTTTGGTACCGCCGTCGGCGACGTTGTTGACCCGGGTGTAGCGCGTGTCCCAGTCGTTGATATGACCTTTGACGAAATAGCTCAGGCGCTCGTTGATGTTCTGCTCGAAGGTCGCCGTGGCGATCTGCTGCACGCGATCGTTGGTGGTCGTGTGATTGTCGACCGGGCGGGCGAAATCGAGGTTGGCGTCGGCGTATTGGTAGAACAGTTCCAGCCGCGCATCATCGCCGAACGACTGAATGGCCTTGCCGCCGAAGGTAGTGACTTCGTAGGCACGGTTCTTCTCGCTGACGTTTTTCATGTCACGGTTGCGATACGGCTGGTAACCGTCGGAGACGTTGTGGCTGATGTACGCCAGCAAGCCGAGATCGCCGAAACCGTTGGTGAAGATATTCTCGACCCGCGCGTCTTCGCTGGTGCCGCCAAAGCTGTCGACGCCCAAATTCACTTCGCCGGAGGCTTTGCGGCTCTGCGGGCTGCGGGTGACGATGTTGATCACCCCCGACACCGCTTGAGTGCCGAACAACAGGCTCTGCCCGCCCTTGAGCACTTCGATGCGCTCGATGGCATTGGCCGGCAGGGTGTCCAGATAGAGGCCGCCGTACAGGCGATTGTTCAGGCGTACGCCGTCAAGCAGGATCAAAGTGTCGTCGTTGCGCCCGCCCAGGAGTGAATAAGTGCCGTAGTCGAACGGACCGTTTTTCGGTGCGACGTACAGACCGGGAATGAACATCTGCATGACGCGGCTGACATCGGCGCTGGGGCCGGCACGTTCGATCTGTTCGCGGCTGACGATCTCGACCTTGCTGCCGAACTTCGCCATCTCGGCGACGGTGGTGGATTCCACAGACGGTGCGGAAACGATTTGTTGATGGAGTTCCAGCGGCGCGTCGTCGGCCAGTAGTAGCGGGCTGAACAGGCAGCCAAGGAACAGGGTTGGAGCAGAAGTGTTGAAAGGTCGAATCATTGTCTTCTCGAAAAGGATCTTCGCAGAAGAGCATGCAGGAGAAGGCATCGCGCACAGCCAATACCGGCCCATGCCCGCCCACCGCAGGATTTTGCCAAACAAAATTTCAGGCCGGTCTCCGGGCTCGCGCGTATCGAGGCTTTCACCTTCCCATGGCCGTCTGGCCACAGTGGTGTATCGAAAGCATCACGCGCATACCGTTGCGGGGGCAGCACCGGACTTGTTCGAAAAGAACGTACCGGTTTCCCGTTTCACCCCATGCACGGCGGCATGGGACACCTGAAACTGGGCGGCATCTGAACATTCGAATGACCGTTCGTCAACTTTCGGGACCCGGGTTATGGGTATGCAAATGGCCAAAGTTGCCTATTGCCAAGCACCCGTCGCGCGCCAGACAATAAGAGTCATTATCACTCGCGAATTATTCCAGACTCATGTCCGCCGACGAATTATCCCTGCGCAGCGCCGTCAATGACTTGTATTGCGACCATCACGGGTGGTTGAAAGGCTGGTTGCGCAAGCGTCTGAGCAACTCTTTCGATGCGGCCGATCTGGCGCAGGACACCTTCGTTCGGGTCATCAAGGCCCGCAGCGCTCTGGAGATTCGCGAGCCGCGTCCTTACCTGTCGATGATCGCCAAAGGCTTGCTCGTTGACCTGTTCCGCCGCCGTTCGCTGGAGCAATCCTGGCTGGAAGCGCTGGCGGCCATGCCACAAGAGCAACAGCCTTCGCTGGAAGAGCAGGCGATCCTGCTGCAGGCGCTGGTGGAAATCGACCGTTTGCTGCAAGGGCTGGGGCCGAAGGTCAAGCAGACCTTCATCCTGTCGCAGTTCGATGGCCTGACCTACCTGCAGATTGCCGAGCGCTTGAACATCAGCGTGCGCAGCGTCAACAACTACATGGCCAAGGCCATGGAGCATTGCTGTCTGATGCAGATTCAGATGCAACTGGCATGAGCCTGTCGCCCGCCGAACTGCAAGCGATCAGCGCCGCTGCCCGCTGGTACGCGCGTCTGCATTCCGGCATCGCCACCGAGGCGGACCGCGCTGCGTGGAACGACTGGTTGCGCGCCGATCCTGCCCATCAGCAAGCCTGGCAGCAGATGGCGGCGGTCGGCGAACAGATGGCCAGCGTGCCGGGCGCATTGGCGGCACCGGCGTTGCGCGGGGTCGAGCGATCCCGGCGGCAGGTATTGCGCAGCGTGGTGCTGCTGGCGTCGGCCGGGTCGCTGGGCTGGCTGGGCTGGCGCAGTGAGCCGTCGCAAAACCTGCTGGCCGATTTCCGTACCGGCGTGGGCGAGCGGCGCGAGTTTCGTCTGGCCGATGGCAGTGCCTTGCTGCTCAACACCGACACCTCGGTCAATCTGCGTTTCGACGGTCGCCAGCGAACCCTGGAATTACTGTGGGGCGAGATTCTGCTGAGCACCGCGGCCGATTCGTCGCAGCGTCCGTTCAAAGTATTGACCCGGCATGGCCAAGTGTTGGCGTTGGGCACGCGGTTTATCGTCCGCTCACAGGACAGCGGTGGCGAGGTGTCGGTTGTCGAGAAGGCGGTCGAAGTCAGCTCGGCGGGCGGTGGCTCCACCGTGCGTTTAGAGGCTGGACAATCACTGGATTTCAACAGTCGTGCGGTAGGCGCGATTCGCCGCAACGATGCGTCGGTCGGTGCCTGGCAGCAAGGCAGCATCATCGCGCTCAATCGTCCTCTGGCCGAGTTGCTGGCGGATATTTCGCGTTACCGCCA
The DNA here is from genome assembly GCF_018138145.1 of Pseudomonas sp. SCA2728.1_7. Lineage (NCBI taxonomy): Bacteria > Pseudomonadati > Pseudomonadota > Gammaproteobacteria > Pseudomonadales > Pseudomonadaceae > Pseudomonas > Pseudomonas sp. SCA2728.1_7. The sequence goes on from NZ_CP073104.1 coordinate 246,296, forward strand.
TGGCGTGCTGCGGTGTGATGCGCGGATCGCCCAACTGAAGGTTTCCGGCGCATTCCCGATTGATAACACCGACCTCGCACTGGCGGCGCTGGAGAGTGGATTCTCCTTGCGCATCACGCGCTACAGCCGTTATTGGGTCAACGTGTCGCCGCCTGCCCAGTGATTGGCGCCGTGAACCGGAAATATTTTTTCAGCGTTTGCACTTTTCACACACACCGTTCGGCTCATCCCTCAATGAGTTTTTATTCAGCGTTTCTGGGGGAGGGTAAGCATGTCTCGGGTGTACAAGTCTGGTCGTCTGGCGACCGCAGTGAAGGTCGGGCTACTGGCGGCAACGACGGCCGGCGTCTGGTCGACGACCACGTTGGCCGCGCCGTTTTCGGCGCAACAGAGTTCGGTTAAATCCTTCGACATTGCCGCTGGCAGCCTGACCGAAGTACTCAGCCATTTCGCCAGTGCGGCGGGGGCAGCGATTTCGTTTGATGCGCAACAAACCGATGGCCTGAAATCCCCTGGCCTCAGAGGCGCATTCGGCACCAGCGAAGGCTTCGCGCGGATACTTGGTGGCAGCGGTTTGCAAGCCGAACCGCAGGCCAATGGCACCTATGTGCTGCGGCCGGCACCGGTAGTCGGTTCGGCGCTGGAACTGGGGGCCACCAACATCAACGGCCAGATGCTCGGCGCGACCACGGAAAACAGCGGCTCGTACACCACCGGCGCGGTGACCATCGGCAAAGGTGAGCACTCGCTGCGGGAGACCCCGCAATCGGTCACGGTGATGACGCGCAAAATGCTCGACGACCAGAACCTCAACACCATCGATCAGGTCATGGAAAAGACCCCGGGGATCACCGTCTACGACTCGACCATGGGCGGCAAATACTTCTACTCCCGTGGCTTTCGCATGTCGGGCCAGTATCAGTACGACGGCGTGCCGCTGGACATGGGCAACCTCTACGTTCAGGCCGACAGTTTCAGCGGTGACATGGCCTATTACGACCGCGTCGAGATCCTTCGCGGCGCGGCCGGGATGATGAAAGGTTCGGGCGGCACCGCCGGCGGGGTTAACTTTGTGCGCAAACGCGGGCAGGCCACAGCGCAAACCGAGATCACCTTGTCGGGCGGCAGTTGGGACAATTATCGCGGACAAGTCGACACCGGTGGCCCGTTGAATGACGCTGGCACGATACGTGGCCGCGCCGTGGTCGCCGAGCAGAGCCGGCATTACTTTGTCGACGATGCCAGCCGCAAGGATCAGGTGTATTACGGCGCGCTCGACTTTGACGTCAGCCCCGACTCCACACTCGGACTGGGTGTCGCCTATGAAGACGTCGATGCCAATCCGTGCTGGGGCGGTCTGCCGCGCTACAAGGATCGCAGCGATTTGAAACTCAGTCGTTCGACTTGCCTGGATCCGTCGTGGAATACCTGGCGCAGCCAGCGCACGACGGTGTTCAGTGATCTCAAGCATCAGATCAACGAAAACTGGAGCCTGAAGGTCGCCAGCGTTTACACAAAAAACACGCAGGACATCAAATACGCATTTGCTTCCGGTGCGGTGACTCCGGGCGTCAACACCACCGGCATGCTGGGCAGCATGTACGACTACGATCAGGTCGATTACGGCCTGGATGCGTACGTCGATGGCAAGTTCAACGCATTCGGTCAGCAACATGAACTGATCGTCGGCGCCAACGCCAGCCGTTCGAAAAAGAACGACTTCTACTCCGTGGCGTTTTTGCCGCAGCGGCAGAGTGTGTTCAATCCCGACAAACATATTCCTGAGCCGGACGACAGTTACTTCATCGAAAACTCTTCGCGCGGCGGCCCGGTCAATTCGCTGACAAAACAGCAGGGCGTTTACTCGACGTTACGCCTGAAACTCGCGGATCCGTTGACGCTGGTCGTCGGTGGGCGGGTCAGCTGGTACAGCTCTGAGACTGATTCGGACTTCATCAACAGCGGCACTTCGGAGCATTCCAGCTCGACGGAAACCGGCCAGGTCACACCGTTTGCCGGGGTTCTGCTGGATTTGAACGAGAACCTGACGGCTTACGCCAGCTATTCGGACATTTTCACGCCGCAAGGCAACTACCGTTCCGAAGACGGCGCGGCGCTCAAGCCACTGGTGGGCCAGAGCTATGAACTGGGGATCAAGGGCGCTTGGTACGACGGTCGACTCAACGGCTCGTTCAACCTGTTCCGCACGATTCAGAAAGATCAGGCGCAAACCGACTACAACTCGTCCTGCCCATCGTCCGACGGCTATTGCTACCTCAATGCGGGTAAGGTTCGCGCACAAGGTTTTGAAGCCGAGATCAGCGGTGAAGTCATCGAACGCCTGCAACTGCTCGCGGGGTACACCTACACGCAGACCAAGACCCTGGACGACATCGACAGCAGCCTGACCGGTGCCGCGTTCAATACGTATGTGCCGCGACACGTGCTGCGCATGTGGGGCGATTACGCGCTGAGTGGCGCGCTTGAGCGCTTTACCCTCGGCGCCGGGGTCAATGCACAAAGCGACAACTTCCGCGTCTCACCCGCCAGTGGCGAGAAAATCAGCCAGTCGGGTTATGCAATCTGGAACGGTCGCATCGGCTACCGCATCGATGACACCTGGTCGGTCGCGCTCAACGGCAACAACCTGTTCGACAAGCGTTACTACTCGACCATCGGTACCGAGACGTTCGGCAGCTACTACGGTGATCCCCGTAACTTCATGATGTCGGTGAAGGCGAGTTTCTAGTTCAGCCTGAATTGATTGCAAGCGCCGGTCCGTCCTGAGTGCAGAGGTGTGTCAGTGGGTTCAGCACCTTCCGGTCACCCTGCGCGCGCGCACCGGCTGCTTTGCTGTGAGGCTTGTCGTGTTTTTCTCCTTCTTTTGAAATAGCTACTAAGGTCTATAACTGTAATCTCGAGGCCATATCCGTTTGTTGTCGACAGTGGCCACTCAGTGGTGGAGATACGCTGAACAGGGAGGTTTTCATGCAAGGTGCCAGCGGCCATTCTTACGGCGGGCACGCCCCGCATTTCATCCGCAATGCGTTACTGGTCGCCATGGCCAACACCCTGATGCTCGCAGACGCTCAGGCCGCATGCGGGCCTTTGGCGGCGGGTGCCTACAACGTCTCGCAAACCTGTTCGGGCTGTCGTTGTCCGCCGGGACCATCGACGCCGGCGTCAGCCACTACACTCGGCGCGCCGCCGGCGAAGACACCTTGCGCGCTTACGGCGTCGGCGCCTACTGGACGCACTTCGGCCCGTCCGGCTGGTATCTGGACGGCGTGTTGCAAGTCAACCGCTTCGACATCGAAGCCAAACCCAACGACATGGCCAAACTGAAAACCCGTGGCTGGGGCTACACCGCATCGCTGGAAAACGGCTACCCGTACGAAGTCGACAAAGACTGGTACATCGAGCCGCAATTGCAGGCGATCTACAGCTACGTCGATCTGGACAGCAGTGATGACGTCGGCGCGAAAATTCGCTTCAAGGACGTCGATTCACTGATCGGCCGCGCCGGCGTGCGCATCGCCAAGGACTGGGACACCGAAGGCGTCGACAAGAGCGCACGGCGCACCAACGGCTGGATCCGGCCGAGTATCTGGCATGAATTCAAGGGGCAGCCGAAAACCGAGTTTTCCTCCGAGTCGGGCTACATCCCGTTCGAATCCGACATTCAGGGCACGTGGGGTGAAGTGAATGTCGGGGTGGATTACCAGGCCAATCAGCGCACCACATTTACCGCGTCGGCCGGCTATCGCCAGGGGTTCGACGGTGACAGCCACGGGTATGACGCGATGTTGGGGTTCAAGATAAATTTCTAGCGCACTCGGGTACACCGCATAACCCTGTAGGCCTTCGCCTGCTCGCGATAACGGTGTGTCAGGTGTTCATTTGCTTCTGACACACCGTTATCGCGAGCAGGCGAAGGCCTACATTGAATGGCTTGCTGACGCTCGGCCCTATATCCTTCACGCCTGTTTGAAGGATTGAATTAGGGAAGAATTACATGCCGTTCAGGGTGATGGTGGTCGGTGGTTACGGAAATTTCGGCAGCATCGTGTGCAGGCATCTGGCGTCGACGCCGGACATCGGCCTGGTGCTTTCGGGCCGTGATCCGCGCAAATTGCAGCGCAAACTCGATGAGTTGAACAGCCAATCGGGCAACGTCTGCGAAGGCTGGTGCGGCGACGCCATGGGCAGCGAATTCAAAGCCGCATTGCGGGCGATGAATATTCAATTGGTCGTGCACACCGGCGGGCCGTTTCAGGGGCAATCCTATGCGCTCGCCGAAAGTTGCATCGACGCCGGTGTGAATTACTGCGACCTGGCTGACTGCCGCACCTTCGTCAACGGCATTCACGTTCTCGACGCGAGAGCGAAACTGGCCGGCGTGGCGATCCTCAGTGGTTGCAGCTCGGTGCCGACGCTGTCGTCGGCAATCATCGATGAACAGCGTCAGCGTTTTTCCCGCATCGACTCGATCGAACACGGCATTTCCTCATCGGCGAAAATGCCGGGCTTGTCGACCATCGAAGGTGTACTCGCTTACGCCGGCAAACCGATCAAACAACTGAAAAACGGCAAGGTGCATGAAGTGTCCGGCTGGCTGGACCTGACCTTGCGCAAAATGCCGCAGATGGGCACTCGTCTGCTGGCCAACGTTGATGTGCCGGACATGGACATCTTTGCCGGTCGTTATGGCGCGCAGACCCTGAAGTTCAAGGCTGGCGCCGGGCTTAAACTTGGTGGCGTTGCCAACGGTCTGTTGGCTCAGGCGCTGAAAGTCGGGCTGGTGCGCGACCATGCCTTGTGGGCCGGCAGACTGCATCGCCTGGGCACGCATTTCGAGCGTTTCGGCGATGGCAAAAGTGCGATGTACATCGACGTGCAGGGCCTTGGCGTTGACGGCAAACCGCTGTCGATGACCGCGCAACTCACCGCCCTGAACGACAAAGGCCCGGAAATCCCTAGCTGCGCCGCCGTGGCACTGGCGAAAAAAATGGCTTCAGGCTACGTGCCGGCCGCCGGCGCCCGACCGTGCGTGGGCGAAATCAGCGTCGCCGAGTACATGGCCGCGATCAACGATCCTGACAACCTGAGTCTGGCCGTGCAGTTCTCGGACGGGCAGCGCTGACATGCTCTACCTGTGCCTGAAGTACCTGCACATCATCGCCGCGATCTTCCTGTTCGGCTTCGGCATGGGTTCCTACCTCTACCTGATCGCCGCCAGCCGCACGCGCAATCCACAAGTGATTGCCCACGTTGCGCGCATGGTCGTGGGCTTTGACACCTGGATCACCACGCCGGCCGGGTTCGTGCAGATCATCACGGGGTATCTGCTGATGCGCCTGTCGGGGCTGAGCATGAGCACCGAGTGGGTGCTGACCTCGCTGATCATCTTCTTCTGCGTCGGCTCGCTGTGGTTGCCGGTGTTGCTCCTGCAGAAGCGGCTGTGTGTGATGGCGACGAGTGCGAGCGAAGTGGGGGCGGGGCTGGATGAGCAGTATCAAGCCGTCTACCGGAAATGGTTCTGGATGGGTGTGATGGGTTTCGCCGGAATGTTTGTCATCGTACTGATGATGGTCACGAAGATGACGCCGGTGCAGTTGTTTAACTTTCTGGTGTAGGTGCGGTGGCTTTCAGGAAGCGCTGTTCATGATCAGGGTTCGGCAGCAGGCAAGTGTCGTACTTGCCGAACAGCCGATAGCGGTTCAGCGCAATGCGATCGTAGGCCCAGTCGCGCAAGCCGCGGGGGAATACGCGCAGCAGGCGCAATGGCTGCCAACGGACGGGTAGTTGGCTAATGACTTCGAAGAACGCGTCCGAACGCTCCCAGTAGTGACGATCACGAATAACGGCCATGGTGTCGAATTGATCTATGGGCAGGCCGGCCCACGCGAGCAACGCCTGCCCCTCTGGCGACTGCACCGCTGCCAGACGTACGCGATGTTGATGATCGTGGCGAATCAAAAAACGCGCCCAGCCATTGCAGAGTTTGCACACGCCATCGAACAAGACCACCGATTCGCCGGGGTTGAGGAACGGGGCGGGGGTCGGGCGGTTTTTTTCGGAGGGCATAGGGTTTGTGTTCAAGAGGTCGGGTGTTGCGATCATAGCGCCGCAAGCAGTTGTTCGCGAATAACTGCCTCAGGCAGAGCCGTGGATATAAGGAACAGACCCCGTTTAGACGCGTGATCTGCCTCCCGACGATGTCAAACCGCTGCTTCACCCCCGTGAATGTCCCTGACTCGATCCTTGGAACCGGCCCGAAGCGTATGCCGAAACTTCAACGCCGGCCGCTCGACGCAATAGTACGAAACACCACTCAACAAGAATGACAGCACCAATACCGTTGCAACCCTGGCCCAATCGAATGAGGTGATCGGCCAAAAGCCGTGCAGGAAGTAAATCACCACGAAGTGATTGAGGAACACGCCGTAACTGATGTTTCCCAGAAATTCGTCAAACCGGTGAAATTTCAGTTTTGTCAGCCAGTACACGGCAGGGATGCCCAGGGCAATGCCTGCGGCCACTTCGGCGTTGAACGGTCGGCGGTCGATCCAGCCCGCCATGATCGCCACGACGATCATGGCCGCCGCCACGGCGGTGCCTGTGGCGATTGCCAGACCCTTCGCCTGCGGTTTGTAGAGGTAGCTGCCACACAGGAATATAAACAGGACGCCCGGCAACAGGCGGTAGCCGTAGTAGTCGGTGTTGATGAATCCAAGACACGCGGGAATGAACACCGCGACGGACAACGCGAAAGCAACGCCCCGTGCTCGGTAGATGAGCAGGAACGGGATCACCAGATAGAAGCACATCTCAAGCCCGAGCGACCAGGCCGGAGGCAAAATCCACGTTCCGCTCGCGCCGAACATATAGAAACCGAGGGGCACGATCGCGAGGTTCGCGGCGATGTTTCTGAAGGTCAGTTCGGCCCACTGTGGCGTGCCGGGCAGCAGGAAGTAGATCACCGCACAAGAGACGAAGAAATAGAACAGGAATTGCGGATAAAGACGCAAGGCTCGGTCCAGGTAGAACCGGCCGACTTTCTCGGGGGCCTTGTAGTTGCGCTCGATCAGTGAGGTCATCACGAAACCACTGATGAGCAGGAAGGAAATCACGGCAACCACTCCTGGGTTGAACCCCATGAACGTCTTGCCCATATGCGAAACAGCGACCAGGACGGCCAAAAGCAAACGGAAGGCTCCCACGTGTATCCCCAAACGACCTTGTAGTTATGGCGGGTAAATTACGATGGTTTTTGGGGGGATGACAGGTTTTTCTCTGCGCTCGGGGCTAGGGAATTTCAGGATTTCGGAGAATGCGGGATTTATGCGAGCCATTCGCAGTGGGCGAGAGCGCTCGGCACGGAACCAAGCGCTCAGGGTAGGGCGGGGCACTTACGGCTCCACCCTGACGTTTCAGCCTTTGTTTGCGTTTAGCTTGCGCAGTTCTTCGTAGGTCGCCGACTGGACGAACCAGAAGCCGGAAATGATGCACCAGCACAGGGTGCCGGCCACGAAGATACCCAGCGCCGGGAGGAACCCGCTGGTGAAAATCGCGACGATAGCGACCAGCCAGATGAACGCCAGGGAGAGATAGAGGACGGTGTTGTTGACGCTGATGACGAAGTCTTTCACGGGGGCATATTCCTTGCAGGATGTAGAAAAATTCCCCCTCTCCGGGGGGCGAACGCATGCTATCACATTGCCTTCACGGTTCAAGGAAGGGGAACTCATTGCCGGCTGGAATGGGGACGGATTTATTTATCAGGCAGACCGGTCGCTTCTGGCCGAAATCGGACGTCCCTGAGCGGCCACTATCTGCTGACCGTGGGCGAATGGGCCGGTGGCGGTGGTTTCCAGAGAGCGTGAGAAGTTAGCGGCGGATTTGCGACAGTGTGTCGATTCGATTTTCCTGGTTATCCAAAATCTTTCTCGACATACACCAGCGTAGCGTCACCATTTAAGCTTGCTGAAACGTTTCACCCAGTTTATAAAAAGCGCACAACTCCAAGAAAGGCTGCTGCCATGACCCCGCTCAAACTCGTTGTTGCCCTCAGCGCACTGTCCGCTGCCTCCCACGCCATGGCCTGGGATTACGTTCTGCTCGACACCGACAAAGCCGCCCAGAACTGGCAGATCACCAGCCAGCAACTCGGCATAAAAACCGACAAACCCTTCAGCGTTACCCTGCGCACCTTGCATGGCGGTCGGCAGGAGGGCGTCAGCATTGTCGACATCGATAACGGTACGATGAAACTCTCGGTAGTGCCGACACGGGGAATGAATGTCCTGCAGGCCTCGGTCGGCAATGTGCGCATGGGCTGGGATTCACCGGTCAAGGAAGTGGTCAATCCGTCCTTCATCGAACTCAATGGCCGCGGTGGTCTTGGCTGGCTGGAAGGTTTCAATGAGCTGGTCACCCGCTGCGGGTACGAATGGGTTGGCCACCCCGGCGTTGACAACGGCGAACTGCTGACCCTGCACGGTCGAGCCGCCAACATTCCTGCGAACAAAGTCACTCTGCACATCGATGAAACACCACCGTACGCCATCACCCTGCGCGGCGAACTGAAAGAGCAGGCGTTCAAGAAGGTCGACTTCTCCGTCGCGACGGAACTGGTCACCGAACCCGGCAGCGTCGTGTTCGACCTCAACGACACCCTGACCAACAACGGCGACTATCCGAAGGAATACCAGGCGCTGTATCACAGTAACTTCAGCACCCCGTTCCTGGAGCAGGGCGCTCGTTTCGCCGCGCCGGTGAAGCAAGTGTCGCCGTTCAACGACAAAGCCAAGGGCGATCTGCCCGAATGGCAAACCTACCGCGCACCGACCAAGGACTACGACGAAACGGTTTACAACGTGGTGCCGTATGCCGATGCCAAGGGCGATACGTTGACCGTGTTGCATAACAAAGCCGGCAGCCTGGGCGTTTCGGTTGGCTTCAATACGCAGACACTGCCGGTGTTTTCCCTGTGGAAAAACACCGATACCCAAGGCCAGGGATATGTCACAGGGCTGGAGCCGGGGACAAGTTTTTCCTACAACCGCCGTTATCAGCGGCCACTGAACCTGGTGCCGACAATCGGGCCGAAGGAACACAAGCAGTTCCGCATCAGCTACAGCTTGTTGGCGGATAAAGCGGCAGTGGATAAGGCCTTGAAGCAGGTGAGCGAAATTCAGGGTGGACGCGAGACCGAGGTGCGGCAGACGCCGTTGGTTGATCTGACCAAGGAGTGACACCGGCCTGGGCATTGTCGGCCGATGAGCTGCTCGCAATGACAGAGACTGTCGGCTCTTGGCCAAAAGCAGGCGCATTAAGCGTTCTTGATCCCTCTGTGGCGGATACCTGACCGCCGCCACAAAGGGATCACCCCTCAATCCACCGGCACAACCTTATCCAGCGCTCGATTCACCGCCAATTCCCCCAGCATCACCACTTGCGCAATGCCCAGCGCAGTTTTGCGGTGGCCTGGGTCCAGGAGGGCGGCGAAGTTGCAGAGCATTTCGGTGGCTGAGCTGAGGGACTCGCTGGCGTTAACCAGCAGGGACTCGCTGTCGTAGTCGGCGTTGGCCAGAAACATGGGGGCGTGTTTCTGGTCGCTGCCCATGATGCGTTGGGTTGGCGTGAGGTAGTAGTCGAGGGCGCGTTCGGCGGCTTCGTGGAATTTCTTGGAGTCGGGTGACTCGTAGGGGGAGGCCGGATCTGTTTCCGGCGGGTTCGGCGTGATCTTGAACATCTTCTTCTTTTTCCTGTGGTGTGGCCGCCGCACCGAGCTACTAAACAGGGGGTGGCAGCTGTACGCAGGTTAGTAGACCGGGGAAAAGAAGAAAGCCGGCGCGCCCGAGGGCGCCCTACGCACAGCCGCCATCAAGTGCAGGTACGTGAATACCTTTTGATGGACGCTTGTGCACTTTCATTTACCACGGGCTACTAAACCCGATCACTGGGAATCAGTGATGCGAACCAAGTTACCGGTGGCCCTCAAGACGCACAAGCCGGCGGATTCTGGCGTAGTCGTAGGCAACGGCGCAAGACGTTGTAGCCTTAAGCAGGTAACGCGACGTGTCTTTTAAACAACCACAAAAAACTCCTAAACAAGCCTCATCGACGCGCCGTTCAAAATGACATTCGTCGGCCCGCCCTACAGCTCAGGCAATGGCCTGGAACCCTCACGCCCAGACACGCACCAACACTAGGTTGCAACCCAAAAAGACGAGGAGGGATACCCATGTCAGTTCATCCGATTCTGTTTCTGGGCGGCTCCGGCGCCATCGGCCACCGTTCTGCCAAAGCGTTGCGCGCCGCGCACCCCGACGTACCGTTACTGATCGGCGGCCGCGACCTGGCCAAGGCTCAACAAGCCGCCGAGGAAATGGGCGGGGCGCAGGGCGTAGTCATTGATCCTTCTGCCGATGACTTGGGGCTGGGTGATCGCCCGATCAGCGCCGTGGCGGTTTTCTACATGGATCATTCCCTTGCCGGGCTGCGTTTTGCGCAGCAGCGCAAGGTGCCGCACTTGAGCATTTCGTCCGGCATTTTCGAGATTGCGCCGCAAATCGCCAGTTACATCCATCGCCCTGACGCGTCGCCCATCGTGCTGGGTTACGAGTGGATGGTGGGCGCGACGACGGTGGCGGCGCTGCACATTGCTGAGGCGTTTTCCCGGGTGCGCGATATCCGCATTGATGCGTTGGTTGACGAGCAGGACGGCGGCGGGCCGGCCGTGGCCAAAGATTTTGAACACTTGAGCAAAATGCTGCCCGCCGCCCTGACGCGGCGCGATGGCAATTACATCTGGCGTGAAGGTGAGGAGCAGAACGTCAGCTTCCGTGCGGTGGACGGCACATCGATGCAAGCCTCTGGCTTCTCGTCCATTGATGTTACCGGGCTGGCTGCCGCCACCGATGCGCCAAATGTGCAGTTCAATCTGGCCAGCGGGGTGAGTTCTTCGCGGCGCGCGGGTCGGCCGATGTCGACCGAAATTCTCATCGAAATGGTCGGCGAGGATCGCCAGGGTCGGACGTTGCACACACGTCATGCCGTCGTTCACCCGGCAGGCGCCGCAGCGTTGACAGGGCTCAGTGTGGCCATGTTGCTGGAACGACTGCTTGGGCTGGATGGCAAACCACCCACTCCGGCAGGTCTGTACTTCCCTTATCAGTTGCTCGATGCCGGTGCGTATCTGGAGCGTTTGAGTAAAGAGGGCGGTGAGTTGCTTGAATTGAAAGTGCGGTAAGGAAATTTCTTTCGTTAATGCCGACCGTTCTGATAGATCCGCTGGCGAGCCTTGATGTGCTCGCCAGCGGTCATTTACCCTCACGGCGACTGCCAAGCCCCGCCCTCCGCAACAGGCACCTCACCCAGATCATAAGGGTTGACCCCTTCAAGACAGCCGACATTGAAACCAAACTCATGCGGATTGGTGCTGCGTCGGTGATGTGTGTAGATCCCGCAGTTGCCGCAGAAAAAGTGCTCGGCCACTTGCTGGCCAAAGCTGTACTTTAATAACGCTGATTTACCGCGAACCACCTTCAGGTCAGCCGCCGGCACTGCCGCCACGATTGCGCCTCGGCGTTTGCAGAACGAGCAGTCGCAGCGATGGGGCGGGGGCAGGCCGTCGGGCAAATGGATTTCGAGGATGACCGCACCGCAATGGCAACTCGCGCGATGGTCGCGGCGGATCAGCGTATTACCGATTTGTTTGAGCATGGCTATGCCTCTGTCCAGTCCACGGTCGCCGTTTCACGCCACTTCACTTCGGTAATGCCAAAGCGCTCGGCCTGGGGTTTGGAGATGACCTTCAACGGTGGTTTGCCGGGTTTGGGAATTGGCGCGATGCCGGCATCGCAACTCGCCCAATGCCAGGCATCGGCATTGCGCATGGTTTTCGCGCGGATGACGAATGATTTTGGCTGGCCGTGAAGTTTGTATTCGATGACGAAGATGTCGACGTTGCTCATGCGTTCCTCCTTACGCTCATACGCAAATGAGTTTTGCCGACAAAAAAAATTCAAAGGATTTTCGGAGTTTGTTTCAGGCTGCTGAGAATTGTTTTGAGTTGAACGGCTGGAGCGGGCGCAAGCCTAAAGATCAAGCCTTGCCGAGTAGACAAGGGGACGAAAAATCCAATCGATTTCAACCCCGGAGGTAGCCGTTGACCAAGACGATCAGTGCCAGGGATTTGAACATTCAGCTCAAGCACAACGATGACGGTTCCCTGTTCAAATGGCTGCTTGCCAGTTTCCTGATGGGCAAGCGGATACAGGCCGAAATCGCTGCAGAAGCCTATCGGGTGATTGCCGATAAACACGGGCGCGATACACCGCGCAAACTGGCCGCGTGCAGCCATCGTGAACTGGTCGCGATGCTCGGGGAAGCGCATTACGTGCGTTATGACGAGACCACCGCCGTACGGCTTCACGCCTTGGCACGCCGGTTAAACGACGAGTACGCGGGCAAGGTCTGCCATATGGTCGAGGCCAGCGCTGATCGCCAGGCGTTTGAGAAACGGCTGGCGGAGTTCGACGGCATCGGTCCGAAAACCGTGGAAATCTTCATGCGCGAAGCAAGCGCTGTACTTGGCTTTTGATCGCAGGCAGCAATCCAGTCACGGTCACTGCCGGGATCATTCGAAGGCTACCTCACTCGACGACCAGAACGATTGATCGCCAACAGGCACAGCCCGACCAGCAATGCAGCGCCTGCAACCAGGAGCGCCGAAGGTTGCATCGGTTGGCGCAAGCCTGCTGCTGTGTGCCGCTGCGATATCGCCCGAGGTCGGGTTTCAATAGCTATTTCGTCAAGCGTCTGCAATGGCGTAACGACCTCTGCCTGAAACGGCATTTCCTCGATGCTCAGACGCAGGCCGTCTGTCAGCTCCAGTGTCCGTGCGGTGATAGTGCCGACGATTCTGTCCGGATAAACCGGTTCGCCATTGGGATCGAGTTGGTCATACAGGAATTTTTGCCCTTCAAGCCAGCCCACGGCCGTTTGCAACTCGGGGCCCAGGTAATACTTGCCATCGAGGAAAAATCCGGAAAATTGCGGCGCGCGCTCGACGCTTTCAATGCGATAACGCTCACCCGGTTTCATACCGGTTTCAGGGGCAATCATGGTCAATCCCTCCGCTGTAGGTTCAGCGGTAGAGAACAGGGAGCGACCGTCGTTCCATGTAAAGGAGGAAAGGTAGCGGTTGTCTTGATCAACAGCCTGGATCATTCAGGAGAGCAAACGTACGCCTGAGCGGATCAGTCCCTTTGCCGTCAACTCCCGAATTTTTTCCCGCAGTGTTTCGCGCTCTGCCTTCGGTGTTACCGGATCGACAACCAGATATTGCCTGTCGCACCACGATTCGATTTGGCCGATCCAGTAGGTTTGTCCGACGTGCCCCGTGTCGAGGCGGCTTAACAAGTAGCCGACTTGTTGCCAGGTCGGCAGCAGTTGGAAAGTGGCGCTGCGCCGCGCCAACGGGAGTTCATGCCAGTCTTGATCAAGTTTGGCTTTCACTCCACGGATCAACAGCGGCCAGGACACTTTGTCCAGTCGCGCAATCACCACCGAAAAAACTTTATCCGACGGATCGTCGAGTGCCGCGAACAGTTCAGGCAATTGATCATCGCGAAGCAGGCGCGCGGCGGCTTGTCGCACGGTAACAAAAGCCGAGCGTAATGCGCGGGCGTGCCAGTGCTCTGGCAACGTGCCAGCGAGTTCAGTGGTCAGGCCGATCACGCCCAGCCAGTGTTGTTTTGCCGTGGGTAACGGCTGACTCAAGCGCTCGGCGAGGACCGCGTGCGCATCAACGTCGTTACGCGGTGCCGCCCACAGCGCCAGATTGCGGACGGCAGGTGACACATCCAACAAGGCTTCGTGCAGTACAGGTTTCGGATCGGCGAGTAGCGGCAGCAGCGCATGAAGCACACGCACACGGATTTTGCCGCCGGGCCGTGACATCGCTTCAAGGAGCAACGGCAGACTTTGCGGCGCCGGCAACATTGCAGTCGCCGACACCGCCATCAAACGTACGGTCAACTCGCGATGAGCTAAAGCGCTGCGGAGTAGGGTTTCGGGGTTCTCAGGATTTTCCAGCAACAGCGTAAACAGGTAACGCGCGGCTTTGCCTTGGCGATCCAAGAAATCGGCGTACACCTCGTCCCGGCATTTCGCCGATTGCAGCATTGCGCGAACCGTCGATAAGGTCTGGCTGTGGTCGACTCGGCGTTGCGCTGCCAATGCCATCAAGGGTTCGAGAGCGGACAACCAGGCCTGGGTATGAACAGGGGAGAGGTAGTGTTGCAGGCCCGCCGCCGCCAATTCGCGCACCTGCGGGACCCAATCGTTCAGGCGTTCGATCAACACCGCCAATGCTTCGGCAGACGCTTGCCTGCACATTTCTCGCACAGCGACTTCACGAACAAAACCGTTGGCGTGATTACTTACGTCTGCCCATGTGCCGGTGCTGCCGACGTGAGCGAGTATTTCCAGCGCGTCGTTGCGTCGGAAGTCCTCATAAGTGGCAGGCTGTCCTTGCTTGCGTGCCAACCGGGTCAGCCAGTCTTGTGTGGTGTTCATCGGGCAGTGCGTCCTTGCGGGGGCAAATTGTTTTGCGCAAAAGCGTCTGCCTACGCGACTGGCGCCCGAGCACAAAATATCTTCGCTGCCATCCGGGCAGTGCGACGAGCCACGGCTCGTCGCCATGATTCCGGATGGATTGTCCATGGCCCAGACACGCCTTCGCCCGACACAGGCCGGGCGAAGGTGCACAACGCAATCGCGATCAATAATCCCAGATCGCCGGAATCCAGCGAAACGCCTCGCCATTCACGGCAACACGGCCCACCGATGGAAACGGCAGGTGCGTGGCGACAAACAGTTCGCCACTGGCCGCAGCTTCCTGCAATAGCCGGACGCGCACGCGCACCGCTTCATTCGGGTCGTGCTCGAAGCCGTTGTGCCAGTCCGGGTGGTCGAAGGCCACCGGGAACAGGGCGTCGCCGGCGAAGGTCAGGCGTTCGTCGCCGGAGCTCACGTAGACCACGCAGTGGCCCGGGGTGTGGCCGCCGGTGAGTTTGGCGACGACGCCAGGGGCGACTTCGAACGCGTCTTCGAAGATGCGCAGTTTGCTTTGATATTGCTGGATGAACGCGTTGGCGGTGGAGCGCAATACATCCGGCACCGGTGCGGGCATGTCGGTATAAGTGAAGTCCGGCGAGGTCCAGAAGTCGACTTCGGTGGCGGTGACGTGGATGCGCACGTCGTCGTGCAGACGGTTTTTCACCGTGTCGACAAGCAGGCCGCCGATGTGGTCCATGTGCATGTGGGTGATCACGATGTCGGTGACATCGCGTAGGTCGATACCGGCCGCCGCGAGGCGTTTGGGAAATTGTCCGGCGCGGGGGAAACCGGGGAACTGCCCGCCGAGGCCGGCGTCGACGAGGATCACCTGTTCGCCGCTACGCACCACCAGCACGTTGAGTGCCCAGTCGAATGCGTCGGGGCCCAGATACATCTCCTTGAACCACGCAGCACGGGCTTCGGGATCGGCGTTGGTCGACATGGTCTGGGTCGGCAGCGGCAGGACGCCGTCGCTGATCACCATCACGTCGATGTCACCCAGGCGCAGCGCGTAGCGCGACGGCACCAGTTCTTCGGGCGGGGTTTGCAGGGTGGCGCTATTGGCGGTGAATGAATCCAGATGCACGGTCATGGTGTTCTCCTTGTACTCAGGCAAGACATCGGTTCGAGGTTGAAGGGGGCGATCAAGCCACCGGAATTGCCGGGTCGGCAGCGGCCAGCGCGGCGCTACGCTCGGCGGCCGGCGGGTAGATCCACACGCTGTTGATTTGCGTCTTCAATTCTTTGGCTTCGGCTTTCACCAGTTTCAGTTGGCGATCCCAGCCCTCGGTGTACACGGCGCCCCAGGCACCCAGGTCAAGGCAGGTAACGTACTTCGGCTGACGGTAAGTGGTTGGCGCCACGCCGAGCAGATCGGCGACGGCGTTGTTGCCAGCGTGACGACCGAGGCTGATGGCGTGCTGGCAAGACATCACCGAGAAGTTACCGACGTCGTCGGTGGCGGCGCGGGCGACATCGCCGGCGGCGAATACGTGATCGAGACCTTGCACTTTGAGGTTGCCATCGACGTGCAGACGACCCTGGACGTCGCGTTCGGCGTTGAGCTGTTCAGTCAATGGACTGGCGCGGAAACCCACGGTCCAGATCACCGTGTTGCTTTCGATGTGGCGGCCATCGGCGAGGGTTACGCCGTTGGCATCCACGCCGGCGACCGAGGCGTCGACGATCCACTCGATGCCCAGTTCTTTCGAGGCTTCGATGATGGACGGGCGAATCCCGTCGCCCATGGTCGCGGCGATGTCTTTGCTGCGATCAACGATGATCACTCGAACGTCTTGACCCTCACCCAGAATGGCGCGCAAACGGGCCGGCATTTCGGTCGCGGTTTCGATCCCGGTGAATCCTCCGCCGGCGATGACCACCGTGTTGCGGGCCTTGCTGGCCGGCTGACTGGCCAGCGAGATCAGGTGGCGTTCCAGCCGCGCCGACGATTCGATCTGGTCAACGTCGAAGGCATGTTCTTTCAGACCCGGCACTGGCGGACGGGCCAGTTGGCTGCCGCTGGCCAGCACCAGGCGATCGTAAAAAAGTTCGCCCGGGCGACCGTTTTCATCGCGATAGCCGACGCGACGTGCCTGGCCATCGATGCTTTCAGCGGTGCCTTTGACGAAGCGCACACCGACAGCGTCGAACAGCGCGTCGAGCGGCGCATACATGCTGTGCACGTCGGGTTCGTAGAAACGCGGACGGATGCGCAGTTCGGCTTGCGGGGCGAGCAGAGTGATCTCCACGTCGTGACGGTCATGCATGTCCAGCAAACGCGCGGCGCTCAACGTGCTCCAGAGTCCGCCGAACCCTGCACCGATCACCAATAATTGCTGTTTCATAATGTGCTCCCTGACGCTGATGGATGGATAAACCGAGTCGTGGTTTCGACTCTGGCGCGACGATCACTGGCCGCCGCAAACCGCTTGCCGTACTGCATGGCGGTTAGTCGCCCGCTGTCGAAAACAATGCTACGGCGTGAGGGCTGTGGGCGCAGTTGTCCATCGGTGTGCGTCGATTACGCATGTGTTGAAGGGGGGTATACGAAGGTATCGACTGTGGGAGCTGCCGAAGGCTGCGATCTTTTGATCTTGCTTTTAAAAGGCAACAGCAAAAGATCGCAGCCTTCGCAGCTCCTACACGGGAGGGGTTTTACTCAGGGCTTGTTTGATATGGCTAAGCAAGTCATCGGCCTGGAAGGGCTTGGGCAGGCAAGCCACCACTTCGGGGACTCGGGTGTTCACGTCATCGGGATGAGCAGTGACGAAAATCACCGGAATGCGCAAGCCTTGCGCGCGCAACGCTTCAAGGAGTTCCAGTCCGCTCATGCCGGGCATCTGGATATCGGAAATCAGGCAGTGCACCTGCGCAAGGTCTGTCGATGCAAGGAACGCGCGGGCGCCGCAATAGGTCTGCACTCGGTAGCCACTGGCGCGCAGCAAGCTTGCCAGCGCACTGCGAATGGCCTTGTCGTCGTCCACCACTGCAATGACAACCGTGTTGTGCATAGGGCTCCCTGGTCGGATGGGCACGTATGGCGACTCCTGTCGTCCTTCCACCATACGCCGTCCGCACCGGCGCAAAACTATACCTAGGTATAGTCGGTCGAGCCCCTTTGGCCCTCAGCCGTTCCGGCCATCAGCCTTCACGGCTGAAGCGGCTGCGGTAATCACGCGGTGAAATCGACAGGTGCCGCTGAAAGCAGGCGCGCAGCCGCTCTTCGTCACCAAAGCCGCAGAGACGCGCGACCTTGTCGATGTTGTGCGTTGAGTTTTCCAGCAGACGCTTGGCCGCTTCGAGGCGGAACAATTCGATGGCTTTGGACGGCGTGCGGCCGGTGTTCTGTTTGTAGACCCGGGTGAAATTGCGCAGGCTCATTCTGGCCTGCTCGGCGAGACGCTCCACACTCAGCTTGGGATCGCCGAGGTTGTCCATCAGCCACAGGTGCAGTGAGTCGAACAACGGACTTTCCTGCACTTGCGCTTGCAGCAGTGTGCTGTATTGCGCCTGACCACCGGGGCGTTTGAGGTACACCACCAGTTCGCGGGCGACCTGCAAAGCCACTTCGCGGCCGACATCAGCTTCGACCAACGCCAACGCCAGGTCGATTCCGGCCGTGACTCCGGCCGATGTCCACACCGTGCCTTGCTGGATGAAGATTGCATCGGCATCCACTTCGATCGCCGGGAAGCGCTCGCGCAACGTTTCGCACATGGCCCAATGCGTCGCGGCGCGACAGCCGTCGAGCAGACCGGCCTTGGCCAGCAGAAACGCGCCGCTGCACACCGAAACCACGCGTTGCGCGCTCGGAGCCTCGCGACGCAGCCAATCGGTCAGTTCACCGTGCTCATCGAGGGTCTGGCAGATGTCCGGTGCACCGGGGACGACGAGGGTGTCCAGCGTGGCAATGTCCAGATCGCGTAGCGCGCGGGTATCCACGGCCAGACCTTCGACGGTGTACACCAAACCGCCGTCAAGGCTGGCGGTGTGCAGTTGATAACCGGGTTGACCGCGTTCGGCCAAGGCCTTGCTCGCCGCCCAGAACACCGTTTGTGCACCGCTGAGGTCGAGCAGGCTCATGCGCGGGTAGGCAATGAACACCACGTCGCGTGATTGCGCGGCAGAAGTGCGAGGCTGTGGGAAGGCGCTGGACATCAAAATCTGCCTGTTCAATCGGCTGAAGTGGGGCGGAGGCGACATGGCCGATTTTCAGGGTTTTCTGGCCTGTCGGCAACGCGTGCCGACTGCTAGCCTGCTGTGCGACCGTTTGGCTGGCCTCTGGCTGCGTTTGCCATCATGGACTAGATTTATTCACCTGCACATCGTACGCGTTGCGATCTCGCCGAGGAGACAGTATGACCCTGTGGTCGCATTCCAGCCCCAGCGCCAACCCGCCGACGTTGCGCGAGCCAGTGGTTTATGTGGTCGACGACGACGCCTCGATGCGCCAGGCTCTCGACGGTTTGCTGCGCTCCATCGGCCTGCAGGTGCAGACGTTCGAAACCTCCCTGGATTTTCTCGCATCGGCCAAACGTGACGTGCCCGGTTGCCTGGTGCTCGATGTGCGCCTGCGCGGTGAAAGCGGTCTGACTTTACAGGAGCAGATGGAAAAGACCGGCGTGCGCATTCCCATTGTGTTCATGACCGGACACGGCGATATCGCCATGACCGTCAAGGCGATGAAGGCCGGCGCGGTGGACTTTCTCGCCAAGCCGTTTCGCGATCAGGACATGCTCGACGCCGTGGCCAGCGCGCTGGCCCGCGACAGTGCGCGGTTGCTTGCCGAGCAGTCTGGCGCGGTTATGCGCCAGGCCTACGAGACATTGACGGTGCGCGAACGTGAGGTGCTCAGTTTTGTCATTGTCGGGCTGATGAACAAACAGATCGCCGCGCAACTCAACCTCAGTGAAGTGACGGTGAAAGTTCATCGCGGCCAGATGATGAAGAAACTTTCGGCACGCTCGGTGGCGGATCTGGTGCGCATCGCCGAAGCCCTGGGCATCGAGCCGGCGCGGCGCAACGCTTGAACGGCGGTCTTCGCTAAAAATCGCGGGTCATCCACCGCGTGGCAGAAAACCCTTTGACGGTGTCGACACAGATGGCCAGCAAAAAACAGATTTTGTGGGACGACGGCGAGCGGGTGTTTACCCGCGAACGCGGCCAGGGGGAGGGCAGCCGCAATGTTCTGGTAATGCGCCCGACCCTCGCTCAACCGCTGCCTGCGACCCTCGATCGACTGGCGCACGAATACAGCCTCAAGGACGCTCTCAACGGTGAATGGGCGCTGCAACCGCAAGCCATTGAACGCGCAGGCGCAACCACGCGTCTGCTGTTCGACGACCCCGGCGGCGAGCCGCTGTCGCGTTTATTGATCGCGCCGCTGGACACCGAAACCGGCCTGCTGCAGGCCATCAACATCGCCGTGGCGCTGGGCCGCCTGCACCAGTGCGGGCTGGTGCACAAAGACCTCAAGCCGCAACACATTCTGGTCAATTGCAGCGACGGCCAGACACGCCTGACCGGCTTCGGCCTCGCCTCACGTCTGCCCCGTGAACGGCAGGCGCCGGAGCCACCGGAAACCATCGCCGGCACCCTCGCGTACATGGCGCCGGAACAAACCGGGCGGATGAACCGCTCGATCGATTCGCGCAGTGATCTGTATGCCTTTGGCGTGACCCTTTATCAGATGCTCACCGGCTCACTGCCGTTCAGCGCCAATGATCCGATGGAATGGGTGCATTGCCACATCGCGCGGTTACCGATGCCGGCGTGCGAACGGGTGGCCACCGTGCCGGCGATGCTTTCGCGGGTGGTCATGAAGTTGCTCGCCAAGACTGCCGAAGAGCGCTATCAAACCGCAGCCGGCGTCGAGCATGACCTGCGTCGTTGCCTGAACGATTGGCAGCGCGCCCGGCACATCGAGACATTTACCCTGAACGAACAGGGCGCGATCGATCGCCTGCTGATCCCGGAGAAACTCTACGGGCGCGAGCGCGAAGTGCAAACGCTGATCGATGCGTTCGCACACGTGGTGCAGAGTCAGGCGCCGAAACTGGTGCTGGTGTCCGGTTACTCAGGCATTGGCAAATCCTCGGTAGTCAGCGAGTTGCATAAAGTGCTGGTGCCGTCGCGGGGGCTGTTCGCCTCCGGCAAGTTCGATCAGTACAAGCGCGATATTCCCTATGCGACGCTGGTTCAAGCCTTTCAAGGGCTGGTGCGCACGCTGCTGGGCAAGCGCCGCGAAGTGCTCGTTGAATGGCGCGCGGCGCTGTTGCAGGCACTGTCGCCGAACGCGCGGCTGATGACCGAGTTGATCCCCGAACTGAAACTGATCATCGGCGAGCCGCCAGCGGTGCCGGAGCTTGAACCGCAACAAGCGCAGCAGCGATTCCTGCGGGTGTTGCAGCGCTTTATCAGCGTGTTTGCCCGACCGGAACACCCGTTGGCGCTGTTCCTCGATGACCTGCAATGGCTGGATGCGGCGACGCTGGATCTGCTCGAAGAGCTGCTGACCCGCGCAGAGGTTGGCCACCTGCTGCTGGTCGGCGCCTACCGCAATAACGAGGTCGATGCCGACCACCCGCTCAGCAGCAAACTCAAAGCCATTCGTAGTGCCGGCGCGCACATCGCCGAGATTCGCCTGACCCCGCTCGCGGGTGTGCACATCGAACAACTGATCGCCGAATCGTTGCGCTGTCCACCCGCGAGCATCGTCACGTTGGCGCGGCTGGTGCTGGACAAGACCGGCGGCAATCCGTTTTTCGTCATCCAGTTTCTCCAAGCCCTCGCCGAGGAAGAACTGCTGATTTACGACCATCAGCTCAATCGTTGGCGCTGGGATCTTGAGCTGATCAACGGCAAAGGCTACACCGACAACGTTGTCGATCTGATGGTCGGCAAGCTTGCGCGTTTGCCACTGGAAACCCGGCAGGCCTTGCAACAATTGGCGTGCCTGGGCAACGTCGCGCGGATCGACACCCTGGCCACCGTGCTCGATCTGTCCACGGCGCGCGTGCACGCGGCGCTGTGGCCGGCGGTGCGCCAGGATCTGGTTGAACGTCTGGACGGCGCCTGTGCGTTTGCCCACGACCGTGTGCATGAGGCGGCTTACTCGCTGATCGCCGAAGCCGAACGTGCGCAGACGCATTTGCGCATCGGCCGGCTATTGGCGCTGCAAACGCCGGGCGAGAGGCGCGAAGAGGCGATCTTTGAAATCGTTGGCCAACTCAACCGTGGCGCCAGCCTGATCAGCGCCCGGGCCGAGCGTGAACAACTGGCCGAATTCAATCTGCTCGCCGGTCAGCGCGCCAAGGCTTCGACCGCTTACACCTCAGCGCTGACCTACCTGGGCGCGGGTGCAACAGTGCTTGGCGCACAAGGCTTCGACAGCCGCCATGAGTTGGCGTTTGCCCTGGAGCTGAACCGCGCCGAGTGCGAATTTCTCACCGGGCAATTGGCACTGGCGGATGCCCGTTTGCAGGTTCTGGCCGAGCGCGCGGCGACCACCGTGGAGCGTGCGGCCGTGACGTGTTTGCACATGGACGTCTACCTGTTGCTTGATCGCAGCGACCGCGCGGTGGCGGTCTGCCTGGCCTATTTGCGTCAGGTTGGCATCGACTGGACGGCGCATCCGGACGATCAGCAAGTGCGCCAGGAATACCAGCAGATCTGGACGCAACTGGGTGAGCGCAGCATCGAACAATTGATCGACCTGCCGCTGATGGAAGATCCGGCCTCACTGGTGACGCTGGATGCGTTGAGCAAACTGTTGGCCCCGGCGTTGCAGTCCGATGCGAACCTCGCATGCCTGACCATCTGTAAAGCCGTCAGTCTGAGTCTTGAGCACGGCAATTGCGACGCCTCCTGCATGCTCTACGCCAACGTTGTGCGGGTCGCCGGGCGGCGCTTCGGTGACTACACCAGCGGTTACCGCTTCGGCCGTTTGGGCTGCGATCTGGTTGACCGCCGAGGTCTTACGCAATACGAAGCGCGTACCTACCTGTGCTTCTCGATTTTCGTGGTGCGCTGGATGCGCCCGGTGCGCGAGTGCCGTGAATTGTTGCGACGTGCGCTCAGCGCCGGCAACCGCATCGGCGATTTGCCCTATGCGGCGTATGCCGGCAACAGCCTGATTTCCGACCTGCTGTTTATTGGCGAGCCGCTGGCGGAGGTGCAGGTTCAGGCCGAGGCAGGGTTGGCTTATGCGCAGAAAATCCGCTTCGGTCTGGTGATCAGTTTCATGAGCTGCCAACGGGCACTGATCCGCATGTTGCGCGGGCAGACACTGGAATTCGGCAGTTTCAACGATGAACAATTTGATGAGACGCACTTCGAGGCGAATCTCGCCGCGCCTGATCTGGCGCTGGCTCGGGGCAAATATTGGGTGCGCAAATTGCAGGCGCGTTATCTGGCTGCAGATTACGCGGCGGCCGCTGACTGCGCGGCTCAAGCGCAGGAATTAATGTGGGTGATTTCTTCTTTTTTCGAGGAGGCCGAATACCACTTCTACGCCGCGCTGACATTGGCCGCCCACGGCGCCGTCGATAGCGATCAACTGCAACGCTTGGCAGAACACCACGATCAACTGCAGACCTGGGCGCAACAGTGTGCCGAAACCTTCGCCAGTCACGTGGCACTGGTCGGCGCGGAAATCGCGCGGGTTGCGGGGCAACTGATCGAAGCAGAGTTGCTGTACGAACGGGCGATTCAATTGGCGGCGGATAACGGTTTCGTTCACATCGAGGCTTTGGCCAACGAACTGGCGGCGCGTTTCTACGGTGCTCGCGGTCTGGCGAAAATCGCCCGCGTTTACCTGCAAGACGCGCGCTACGGTTACTTGCGCTGGGGCGCCGATGGCAAGGTGCGACAACTGGAGCGACGGCACCGTTTTCTGCGCCAGGAAGACGCGCTGCCTAGCCCGACTGCGACCATCATCACTGCCGTCGAGCATCTGGATCTGTCCACGGTGCTCAAGGTCTCCCAAGCCGTGTCTGGCGAAATTGTTCTCGACCGGTTGATCCAAACGATCATGCGCACCGCCATCGAACAGGCCGGCGCCGAGCGGGGTGTGCTGATTCTCACCGAAGGCGAGATTCCGTATATCGCCGCGCGAACGCGCATTGGCGACAGCAGCAATTTACTGTGCAATGAGCCGGTCAACGCGACGGCGCTGGCCGAATCGGTGCTCTACCAGACCCTGCGCACCGGCGAAAATCTGTGCCTGGACGATGCCGGCGCCGATCCGGCATTCGCCGCTGATCCGTATATGCATCAGCACGGCGCCCGCTCGATCCTGTGCCTGCCGTTGATGAATCAGGGTCGGGTCGCCGGGGCGCTGTATCTGGAGAACAATCTGTCGGCGGGGGTGTTCAGCCCGGCGCGTGTTGCCGTGCTGCGGCTGGTCGCTTCACAAGCGGCCATCTCGCTGGACAACGCGCGGCTGTATCGTGACGTCGCCGAGCGCGAAGCGAAGATTCGCCGGCTGGTCGATGCCAACATCATCGGCATTATCGTTTGGAGCGTTGAAGGGGAAATCATTGAGGCCAACGACGCGTTCCTGCGCATGGTTGGCTACCAGCGCGATGATCTGCTCTCGGGAAACGTGCATTGGCGCGACATGACCCCGCCGGCTCGGCGCGCCGAAAGCGAAGCGGCGCTGGCGACGGCGATCCGCACCGGGCGCACTCAGCCGTTCGAAAAGGAATACATCCGCAAGGACGGCAGTTGCCTGCCGGTGATCGTCGGTCTGGCCGCGTTTGAAGCCAGTCAGCAACAGGGCGTGGCGTTCGTCCTCGACCTCAGCGAACGCAAACAAGCGGAAGAACAAGTGCGCGAAGGCGAGCGCCGTTACCGTCAGGTACAAGCGGAACTGGCCCACGCCAACCGCGTGGCGACCATGGGCCAATTGGCGGCGTCCATCGCCCACGAAGTCAACCAGCCGATCGCCGCCACCGTGACCAATGCCAACGCCGCGCTGCGCTGGCTCGGCGCACAACCGCCGAACACCGATGAAGTCGAGCATGGCCTCAGGCGCATCATCAGCGATGGCAACCGCGCGGCCGACGTACTCGGCCGAATCCGCGCATTGATCCGCAAGACGCCGCCGCAACGGCAAGCGCTGGACCTCAATGCGGTGGTGGACGAAATGGTCGGGTTTACGCGCGGTGAGGCGACTCGGTATAGGGCTGTGGTGTCCGTGCAACTGGCCAGCGACTTGCCGGCGGTATTGGCGGACCGGGTCGAGTTGCAACAGGTTCTGCTCAATCTGATCGTCAACGGCCTCGAAGCCATGGCGGTGATGGAGGAGGGCGCGCGTCGACTGTCGATCAGCAGCGCTTGCGTCGGTGAAAACGTGCGGATCACGGTCAGCGACTCCGGGCCGGGGTTTGCCTGTGAGCGCGCGGAAGAAGTCTTCACCGCGTTCTACACCACCAAAGCCACCGGGCTGGGGATGGGGCTGTCGATCTGTCGCACGATCATTGAGGCGCATGGCGGACGCTTGTGGGCGGAGGCGAATGCGCCTTGTGGGGCGCGGGTTGTGTTTGCGTTGCCGAGTCATGAGGCATTGCAGCAAACATAGGTTGCAATGTGCGCGCGGTGACCAATTGGTTTTAATCGTGAACACGTAGTTCTCGAATGTCGATATCAGACACGATCATGGCGCAATCAGGCTACTGACTCATCGGGCAGGCCGGGTAAGGTGAGGTGTCTTTAAGTCAAGATAACCCCATACAGATCATGGGGTTGATAAGAACTGCGGCGGTTGAGGGGGCTTCTTTCGGGGAGTTTTACAGGCGACGATGATGATCGTTTGCCTGAGTCAACTCGCTTAAATGTCGATCAGCAGAGAATAAAAAAACCAATGATCAGCCCTAACTCCATGGATTCGAGTAGCCAATTGGCGCAGGGCTTCAAGCCTCGTCACGTCACCATGCTGTCCATTGCCGGGATTATCGGCGCCGGATTGTTCGTAGGTTCAGGGCACGCCATTGCGGCGGCGGGGCCAGCGGTTCTGCTGGCTTATCTGTTCTCCGGTTTGCTCGTCGTGCTGGTCATGCGCATGCTCGGTGAGATGGCGGTGGCTAACCCCGACACTGGCTCGTTCTCGACCTATGCCGACCAGGCGATCGGGCGCTGGGCGGGCTTCACCATCGGTTGGCTGTATTGGTGGTTCTGGGTTCTGGTCATTCCCATCGAAGCGCTCGCCGCCGGGCATGTGCTGAACCAATGGTTTCCGCAGGTCGATGCCTGGTTGTTCGCGTTGGGCTCGATCATTGCGCTGGTGGTGACCAACCTGTTCAGCGTGTCCAAGTACGGTGAATTCGAGTTCTGGTTCGCCATGGCCAAGGTCGTGGCGATCATTGGTTTTATCGGCGTTGGTTTTGCCGTGTTGATGGGCTGGGTGCCGGATCGCGACGTCAGCGGCTTGAGTGGGTTGATGGCCGAGCACGGTGGGTTTGCGCCCAACGGTCTGTCGGCGGTGGTCGGTGCGTTCATCACCATCATGTTCAGCTTTATCGGTACCGAAGCGGTGACCATCGCCGCCGCCGAATCCAACGACCCGTCGCGAAACATTGCCAAAGCCACGCGTTCGGTAATCTGGCGCATCGGCGTGTTTTACCTGCTGTCGATCTTCGTTGTCATCTCCGTGGTGCCTTGGAATGATCCGTTGCTGGCCTCGGTCGGCTCTTATCAGCGCGCACTGGAAATCATGAATATCCCGCATGCCAAGTTCATGGTCGACGTCGTCGTCCTGATTGCCGTGGCCAGTTGCATGAACTCCTCGATCTACATTGCCTCGCGCATGTTGTTTTCGCTCGGTCGTCGTGGCGATGCGCCGAAAGCGCTGAAGGCGACCTCCTCGGAAGGTGTGCCGCGCGCCGCCGTTATCGCCAGCACGGTGATCGGTGCGTCGATTACCGTGTGGAGCTATTTCATGCCCGCCGGGCTGTTTCAATTCCTGCTGGCCAGCTCCGGCGCGATTGCCTTGCTGGTCTACCTCGCCATTGCCGTGTCGCAGTTGCGCATGCGGCGGATTTTGCGTCAGCGCAACGTCGAACTGACCTTTCGCATGTGGCTGTTTCCCTGGCTGACGTGGCTGGTGATTGTGTTCATCTGTGCAGCGCTGGCAGTGATGATGATCACTCCGGAACATCGCACCGAGGTCACCACAACTATTGGATTGGCGCTGGCGATTTCCTTTATTGGTCTTTTGACGTCGCGTCATCCTGCGCCAGCGGCGAGGGTCACGTCGGTGGGGTAAGGCCGCAGTTATCTGCGCTGAAGCTGTTGTTGCAACGCGGTTTTGAGCTATTGCGCTAAAGCGTGAATGACATCCGCAGCCATTTGTTCAGTGCTACTGATCCCGTCGACTCGCAAGACCGGGGCCGTTTGCGCCGATAACCATGCCTCGTGCCACGCTCGATTGCGTCCTGAAAAGCCCGGATTGTCGTACTGCGAGGCCCACTCTCGAAAGGCCACATGTATCTCATGCATATCACCGCCGGGTGCAATCCGCTCTCCAAAGCGTTGCTTTTCCCGTGCTGCCAGTCGCTCAAGGCGAATGGGTGTCGGTGTGACAACGAACACAATCAGATCGGCATGGGCAATCAGCGCATCTCCCCAATTGATACACGAGCCGGTCAGCACCCAATCGTCGTCGCCGAGTTCTCGGTGCATCAATGAAACGCGTTCATTGGGCGGTCGTTTAGTCGTGAACGGAGGATTGGTGGGCAGCCAGTAATAATCATCGACATCGACGTGTTGCAGGTCGAGCAAAAGGGCCAGGTTCTGCCCCAATGTAGTGACGCCTGCGCACGAAGCGCCTGTAATGTAGATACGCAATTCTCCTCCTTGAACACGAGACTGTTTCGGGTTCGGCAAGGTATCAAGATAGCTGCCCAGGTGTCAGTGCCGCCCATTCAGGGTGCACGGTTTATCAGTGCAGATTCCGCATCCGTATAGTGCTTCCCCCGTTACATGATTCCCCATAAACCTTCCGACTGAATCGAAGTATTCAGGTTAATGACGCCGTCGCCGACACACGGAGGGACCATGGACATCACCGCAATTCCCGAAGGATTCACCCCATTTACCCGCAGCAGCCCGTTGCTGGATTTGCTGGGCCCGATCTACGCGCGCGGCAGCGGGCTGCAATTGGAACTGGGCTTATTGACTGACTCACGCCATGCCAACGGCCGGGGCACCTTGCATGGCGGGGTATTGGCTACATTGGCCGATGTCGGGATGGGTTACGCCATGGCGTTTTCCAGCGACCCTCCACAGCCATTGATCACCGCGAGCATGACACTGGATTATCTTGGCGCGGTGAAAATGAATGAGTGGCTGGAAGTGCGTCTTGAGTACTCGAAAAAAGGCCGGCAACTGGCGTTTGCCGCCGTTAGCCTGCATGTAGGCGAGCGAACGGTTGCGCGGGCCAGTGCGGTGTTTGCGGTGCCGGTGAGTTGAAAGGTGTGGCCATCAAGGTGTTAGTTGTCAGCAGAACGCTTTTTGAAAGCGCTCATCGGTTATTTGGGATCAAGATCGATTGAGCCAAGTGCTAGCGCAAATAAAATCAGGCAAGAGTATTTCTTGCTCGCTGAGGTTGTTATCACCTGTCCGCATGATGAAATCACTGGCTGCATGCTGTTATGCCGCAGGCGAAGACTCGTAAACCTTGAGTTGCAAAGAGAGTGTCGCGCATTTGAGGCTGTTTTTTAGCCGCTCGCAGATGGGAGTAGACACTGCGGGTCGGGAATTGATGGCCTTTACACCGTGCCTTCGCAGGTATATATAGCGTTGCCGCCCCCCGGGCTCAGGCGCGAATTCCCGCAGGTCTGAGATGAAATGCGTCACGACAATCAAGGAGCACTCATGGCCGACTCAACTGAAAAACTAGCTGCATTGGCGAAGTTAGCGCAACTCGAGCAAGAACTGGAGGCAGCCCTACGAGCGCTCGCTCAGTGGAAAGACCACGACATGAACCGGAGAGACGGAAGCACCCGGCAGGACAACATGCATGAAGAAAGTGGTCGGGAGGCGAACGATCGAGTGCGGTCCGCGCGCAATGCTGTGGAGGCGCAGAAAAAGCTGATCGCAACTTTTTCATAAACCGAAAGCCCAGACACTTCACCCGAGAGCAGCCGCTCATCCGCGACTGCTCCCAACCACGCTCCCTCAAGCCTGATCCATCGCCGCCGCCACGCCCTGATCCTCACCCAGAAACCCACCACTCTGATGCTGCCAGAGCCGTGCATAAATGCCGTTTCTGTTAAGTAATTCAGTGTGCGTCCCCTGTTCGATGATGCGTCCCTCGTCCATGACAATCAGTCGATCCATCGCCGCAATCGTCGACAGCCGATGGGCAATAGCGATGACGGTTTTGCCCTGCATCATTTCATCGAGGCTTTCCTGAATGGCCACTTCGACTTCCGAGTCCAGCGCACTGGTGGCTTCGTCTAGCAGCAGGATCGGCGCGTTCTTGAGCATCACTCGGGCAATGGCGATGCGTTGGCGCTGGCCGCCGGAGAGTTTGATGCCGCGTTCGCCGACCAGCGTGTCGTAGCCGCTGTGACCCTGCTTGTCGCTGAGTTGGCTGATGAAACCGTCGGCTTGCGCATTGGCGGCGGCGCGGCGGATATCTTCGTCGGTGGCGTCCGGGCGGCCGTAGGCGATGTTGTCGCGAATCGAGCGGTGCAGCAGGGACGTGTCCTGCGTGACCATGCCGATTGCGCTGCGCAGGCTGTCTTGGGTCACGTGCGCGATGTTCTGGCCGTCGATGCGGATCTCACCGCTGTCGACATCATAGAAGCGCAGCAGCAGGTTGATCAGCGTCGATTTGCCCGCACCGGAACGGCCGACCAGACCGATTTTTTCGCCGGCGCGGATGTTCAGGCTCAGGTTGTCGAGGACCTGGCGTTCGCCGTTGTAGTTGAAATTCACCTTGTCAAAAGACACCGCGCCGCCAGCCGGCACCAGCACACTGGCGTTCGGCGCGTCCTGCACTTTGGGGCCGCGGGTGAGGGTGGCCATGCCGTCCTGCACGGTGCCGATGTTTTCGAACAGTGACGTCATCTGCCACATGATCCAGTGCGACATACCGTTGATGCGCAATGCCATGGCGGTGATCGCCGCGACCGCGCCGGTGCCGACCTGACCCAGATGCCACAGCCACAGGGCATAGCCGCCGGCACCGATAATCAGCCCGACCACCAGCGCCTGATTGACGATCTCGAACTGGCTGACCAGACGCATCTGGCGAAAACCGGTGAGCTTGAAATCCTCCATCGCCGCGCGCGCGAAGTGTGCTTCACGCTTGGAGTGCGAGAACAGTTTCACCGTGGTGATGTTGGTGTAGGCGTCGGCAATGCGCCCGGTCATCGACGATCGCGCATCGGCCTGTTCCTGGCCGACTTTCCCCAGGCGCGGCACAAAATAAACCATGGCCAGCCCGAATAACGCGAGCCAGGCAATGAACGGCAGCATCAGTTTCAAGGCAAAACCGCCAGCGAGGGCGATGATCGCAATGAAGTAAACGCCAATGCCCGGTGCGATTTCGATGAGCGTGAACAAGACTTCGCGCACCGCCAGCGCGGTCTGCATGACCTTGGTCGTGACCCGCCCGGAAAACTCATCGGAAAAGAACGAAAGGCTTTGCCGCAGCATCAGTCGATGGAAGTCCCAGCGCAGCCGCAACGGCAGATTGATCGCGAGGATCTGGTGCTGAACCATAGTGCGCAGCGCCACCAGCCCGATGCTGATGAACAACACAATGCCGATGCCCCACAGCACGCGACTTTCTTGTGCGTTGACACCGCCGCCGGCCTGCCACGTCGAGAGCAGATCGACGACTTGGCCAAGAAAGGAAAACAGCCAGGCTTCGTAGATCGACACACCGGCACTGAGCAGCGCCAGCGCGAGGATATAACCGCGTGCACCGCGCGTGCAGGCCCACAGGAACCGCATCAGGCCGACGGGCGGAGGCGGTGCTTCGTCGGGAGGGAAGGGGTCGAGCCGTTGTTCAAACACGCGAAGCATTGTGGTCTCCGAAATGATCAGGGTCTGGGGATTCTGCCATTTAATGGCGGTGTTGCGGGTTTGCATGTCACTGACTTGTCCCCACCGAGTGCTATTGCCAGGGATCACTGCGGTGCAGAACCCCATGGATTCCGGGGGCGTGCCGATCAGCTAAGCTGTCTGCTCAGACGCCTTGAGCAGTGCACGATGCAGCGAGCAAATCCGGTTTCATGTTGGGAGTCGATGGGCAAAGGAAATGTTTAATTTCTTTTTGATGTTCCTGTTCGTGCTCATCCCCACGGCGTCGCTTTCACTCGACAGTTATCTTCGCTACCGAGTCGCCAGAAACAAACCGGTGAGCAAGGCGTGGAAGGGCTGCAATCACGTGCTTGCGATCCTGCTGATCATGCAGTTGCTGGGTTTGGCGCTGTACTTCTTTTACCTCGCCTGAGCCTGAACGTTTACGCCAGTTCGTCAGGCACCTTAACGGCCTCGACACGCGCCGAAATCCATTTCCGGCTGTACGCCAGAACGCCCTGAGCAATGGCCGTGGGGAAGTGGATAAAACCGTGGGGCGAGGAGGGCAGCATGTACATTTCGACCGG
Organism: Pseudomonas sp. SCA2728.1_7; assembly: GCF_018138145.1. Lineage (NCBI taxonomy): Bacteria > Pseudomonadati > Pseudomonadota > Gammaproteobacteria > Pseudomonadales > Pseudomonadaceae > Pseudomonas > Pseudomonas sp. SCA2728.1_7. The sequence goes on from NZ_CP073104.1 coordinate 277,552, forward strand.
CGCTGATTGCGCCCAGCGTTTGGCGATGTTGAGAGTGTCGTCGCGCAGCGGATCGAGTTCGCCGGCAAACAGCAGCGCGGGCGGGAAACCGGCGAAGTCGCCGTACAGCGGCGACAGTGGTGGCTGGCGGCGCTGCTCGTCAGTCAGGTCGGGCGTGAGCAGGCGCAACGCCTCGACCATGCCGGGGCCGTCTAGCACCAGCGTGTCGGCGGGCGCGTTACGTACGCTGGATGTTCCGGTGAGGTCGTAGACGCCGTAATACAGCAGCGCACCGCTGATTCTTTGCAGCAGGTCGGGCCATTGTTGCAGCGCCAACAGGGTCGCCGCCGCCAGATGACCGCCCGCCGATTCACCGACCACCACGACGGGCAGGCCGGCGAACTCAGGCTCTTGTAACAACCAACGAGTGGCGTTGAGGCAATCCTCCAGCAAGCCTTCGATGGGCGTGGACACGGCCAGTCGATAATCCACCGAGACCACGGTTACTTGGCAGCTGTCGACGATGGCCGCGTTGAAGTTGTCGTCCATCTGCGCATTGCCGATCACCCAGCCGCCACCGTGAAAGTCCAGCACCACGCCTTTCGCCGGGCCCTTGGGGCGAATGATCCGCACCGGCACGTTATCAATCAGCTTGCGCTCAGCCGTCAGACCAAACTTGCGCAACACGCGCGAGCCGCCGATCTGGCTGCAGCGCAACAGCGCCTGAATCAAACGCGGCGTCAGGCGATTGCGGATCTTGAAACGCGGCAGCCAGGCGAGTTTGCGGTTGAAGGCGCGCACCTGCGCCAGCTCACGCTCGCCTTGCCGCCATGGTGTTGCAGTACCCCAATTGGCATTGCTCATCAGCGGTTCTTGATCAGGATGGAAAAATTCAATGCCGCCGCCACGCACAGCCACGCCAGATAAGGAAACAGGATCAAGCCAGTGATCAGGTCCAGTTGTATCGCCAGCACCACCATCGCCGCAACCACCAGCCACAGCACCGTGAGAATCACCATCGCCGCCAACACCTGATGCGCGCCGAAGAACACCGGCGTCCACAGCGTGTTCAACGCAATCTGCGCCGCCCACAGCGCCAGCACAGTCTGGCTGCCAGGGATCAGGCTCAAGCGGTAACCGGCCCAGGCCAGCAGCAGATAGATAATCGTCCAGGCCACGGGGAACGCCCAATTGGGCGGGGTGAAACCGGGTTTGTTCAGCGTTTCGTACCACGGCCCCGGTTTGAACATCACGCCGGTGGTTGCCGCTGCTGCGCAGGCCAGAAGAAAAATGAAGAAGGTCATCGCCGATCCTTGGCTGAAATCAGCCGCTAAGGGGTTTAAGAAAAGGACGCCCCGGCGCGCGAAAAGTTTGCCATGAATTCCAGATTGGTCTGAGGGGCGATTCAATTTGAACTAAAAACTGACCACTGCGTCAGGATAGTCAGTTGCCTTTCTCTACTGACGCGGATGACATCATGTACACCTATCACATCGATTACCGATTCAACGGCGAGCCTCGTACCTTTCTGCTTGAACTCAAGGAGGAGCAGTTGGCCAAGCACGACGCCGCGATGCATCTGCTGGAACTACATCTGGGCGACGCGGAAAACGGCCTGATCATGCCCACTGCGGATTCGACGGACGAGGAGATTCTCGAGCAGGCCAAGCGGGTAGGGATTACAGACATCAAGGTTGTCAGCAAAACCAATTGAAGTGTGCAGCAGACGTTGGCATTGGCGGCGATCCATTGCATGCTGCGCGCACACTTCACTGTACGCCCGGAGGGCACGCCTTGACCTTGAGCCGCGCTGATCTTGCTTACGTTCTGCAAATCCTGGAGCAAGACACGATTCACGACTTGAGCCTTATTTCTCAGGCCGTGAAGATGAATCCTCGCGACCTGTTGAATCAAGTCGCGATTGCCATGGCCGATCAGTTCCTTAGCGGTGCACGCGACTTTCACGCATGCGACGAGGTGATGAATCTTTTGTTCGGCGATATCGTCAACCTCGGCATGGATGCCGAAATGCCCGAACCGGCTTTTTCCATCTACCTCGCGTTTGATTCCGGAGAGCATAGGCACACCGGTGATGACGAGGAGGTCGTACCGTGGGAAAAATGGACGCGACCTGAGCTCGTGCAGATTCTTGATCGGCTGGCGGGTGGCTTGTCCGGGGCTCGTCGATAGTTACACGCTTTCTAGCGCTGGGTGGCCGACAAGCAGGTTTGCCCGGTCTCGATAGAACCGCAAAAACTCATCCGCCGGCATCGCTTTGCCAAACAGCCAGCCCTGACCAAACTGCACACCGTGACCGCGCAGGTAATCGCGCTGGGCTTCGGTCTCGATGCCTTCGGCGACTATCTGCAGGCGCAGGCTCTTGGCCATTTCTATGATGTGGCCGGTCACGGTGCCGGTCGCGGCATCCTGATCGATATTGTCGACAAACGACTTGTCGATCTTCAGCACGTCCAGCGGCAATTGCTGCAAATGCTGGAGGCTGGAAAACCCGGTGCCGAAATCATCGATGGCCGCCAGATAACCCAGCTCACGAGCGCGATTGACGGTGGCGCGGGCAGCGTCGATCTCGACGAAGCCGCGCTCGGTGGCCTCCAGCCAGATCTGCTTCTGCTGCACATCAGCACGACGCAATGCCGCTTCCAGTTTCGGCAGAAAGCGGCCACTGCTGACGTCCTTCGCCGCCAGGTTAATCGCCACGTGCAGACTGCGCTCCTTGATCAGCAACGGGCCGACGTCGCGCATCACATTGTCGATGACCTGATCGGTGATCGGCAGAATCAAACCGCTGTGCTCGGCCAGCGGAATAAACGCATCGGGGCAGACCCGCGAGCCATCCGGGTGCTGCCAACGCACCAGTGCCTCGGCGCCAACGCAGGCGCCGTCGCTGAGGCGGATGATCGGTTGATAGTGAACGACGAACTCGCGATTGCGCACCGCCAGTTGCAGTTCCGCCAGCGGCGACAGACGTTGCCGGGTGCGGCGCACGATCAGCAACACCAGCACCCCCGCGAGCAAACCACCGATGGGCAACAGCAGTAACTCCCGGCGGATCAAGCCTTGCATCAGTTCATGGCGTGACAGCGCGGCGATCGCCACCCAGTCGCCGCTGTGTACGAGGGTGTAGAGATAACCGTCGGCAAGGCCCGAATGCGGGCCGGAATGCACGCGAGCGAGGAAGTGTTCCGCGCCAGGGCGCGAGGTGCTGACCAATTGCCCGGACGCGGTGCCGACGGCCAGATGCAGATCCTCATCGAGCATCACATGCAGAAACTGCTCGGGATCGACCAGCACGTTGAACGCCGCGTACTGCAGCGCCATCATCGGTTTCGCCGCAACGATGCGCGACTGCACGCCGAGCGACACGCGCACGCCGTCCGAGGTGGTGAAGTCCTCGCGCCATGGCGTCGCGTGCTGCTCGACCGGGCCCCAGGAACCGCAGGCGTAAATCTCTTCTTCAACGTAGCCGATCGACTTCACGGAGAGGGTGTTGATGGTCAGCAGACGCATCTCGTCGATGCTTTCCGGCGTGCACGGCGCGAGACGCGAACCCGCGATGGATTTCAGTGCACCGGCCGCTTCACTGAAAGTCCCGTGGGCACGACTGGAGGCAATGGAAGCGAGGGTTTCCAGACGTTGCTGAGCCGCTGCCAGATTCAACATCCAGGCGACGTAACCCATCAAAAGGAGCGGAAGCAAGACACACGGAAGGCCCAGGAGAATGCTCCCCCAGACAATGCGTTTTTTGTTCATGGCGCCACCTTGGCCACAAGGCCTGTGACGTGCGCACAGCACGGCTGTTTTCAGCCACTACAGAATATCGCCGCCGGGGTGGGCGAATATTGTTGTAGATCAACTATTCCACTGCCGACCTTCAATCCCTGTGTGAGCTGGCTTGCTCCCACAGGTTTGTGGCAAAACACAGATATCCAATAGCCCAAAGAACCCTGTAGGAGTGAGCCCGCTCGCGATCGCGGTCTATCAGCCGCATTATTGCTAAATGACCCACCGCGATCGCGAGCAGGCTCACTCCTACAAAATTTGTGTCAAATCCAGCATATCCAGCATCCCGAAGAACCCTGTGGGAGCGAGCTTGCTCGCGAAGGGGCCCTGTCAGCCAACATCACCTTAACTGACCTACCGCATTCGCGAGCAAGCTCGCTCCCACAGTGTCACCGCTCAAACTGCACCATCCAACCCGATGGACAATTCACGCACCCCACGGCCCATTCGCGCAGGCATTTTCGTGCGGCGTGAATTTGTCATATTCGGTCTAAATCCGGTGCAGATAGTAGGCAGCCCAACGCTAACCGAAATGAGGCTGCACCGTGTTTCAACGTCTTCTGTGTTCGCTGTCCGTACTGAGCCTGTCCATCGCCGCCGCCCATGCTGCCGAGGCTGTACCGCTCGACACGCCGCGCCTGCAAGGCATCGACAACTTCCGCGACGTCGCCGGCATCACCACCGCGTACACCACGGCTCACGACGGCACGATGCGCGCCGGGGTGTTCTACCGTTCCAACGCGCTGACGCCGACCGCCGCCGATCTGGCGATTCTCAACGGCCTCGGCATCAAAGCCGTTTACGACTTGCGTACCCCCAGCGAAATCGCCGCCACCCCCGACACCATGATCAGCGGCGCGACCTACCAGAACATCGACATCATCGGCTCCACCACCTCCGGCGCGAATATCACCAACATCTCCTTCAAAAGCGCCGCCGACGCCATCGCCATGATGGAACAGACCAACCGCGCCTTCGTCAGTGACGCCGGCATGCGCGGCCAGTTCGGCAAGCTGTTCAATGAACTCGCCAGCGTCGATGCCGCGCAACTGTTCCACTGCACCGCCGGCAAGGACCGCACCGGCTGGACCGCCGCTGTGTTGCAAAGCATCGCCGGTGTCGACAACGCAACGATCATGGCCAACTACCTCGCCACCAACGACTACACCGCCGCCCGCGTCGCCGCCACGCTCAAAGCGCTGCCGCCGAGCATGGCCGCGATCTACGAGCCGCTGCTCGGCGTGCAGGCCAGCTACTTGCAAGCCGGCCTCGACGAAGTCACAGCCGAATACGGCAGCATGGACAACTACCTCAAACAAGGCCTCGGTCTGTCGCAGGAAACCATCTATGTGCTGCGCGGCAAACTGGTTGAATACAACAGCCTGCCGGGTCAGGCTGGGCTGATCGGCAACGCCGCCGCCGGCGCCGAATTGCTTCGCCAATTGCAGAACACCAACCTGTCCGGCACCTACAGCGCCTACAACTACTACCTGCAATCGGCCATCGACGCCGGCACCCTCGGCGGTGTTGAATCCCAGGTCGGCGGCCAGGTACACGCCGACGCCGCCAGCTACCTGCTGCGCCAAAACGCGATGATCGAACAAGCCGCCGCGCCGTTCGCCAGCGGCACTGACCTCAAGGTCGGCCAATACCGCCTCTGGACCACCGCGCTCGCCGGCTACCTCGGCACCGACGGCTCGGCCCACGCTGAGAGCAGCAACGAACACAGCCAAGGCCTGATGGTCGGCATCACCCAGCGCTTCAGCGAACAACTCAGTGCACGCGGCGGCTTTGGCTACAGCAAAGGCACTGTTGGCGGCGCGGGTGGCGAAGCCGACACCGACTTCACCTTCCTCAACGTCGGCGCTCGCTACGGCTTCACCAGCCTCGAACAAGGCCTGTTTCTCGACGCCAACGCCAGCGCCGGCTACATCGACTACGACAGCAAACGCGACCTCGGCGGCGGCCTCGGCGCCGCGAAAGGCGACACCCACGGCAACCTCACCGGCGCCACGTTGGCCCTCGGCTACCGCGCCCCAATCAACGGCATGATCTTCGAACCAAGCCTCGGCTTCCGCATCAGCCACCTCGACCTCAACGGCTTCAAAGAGAAGGGCAGCGAACTGGCCCTCGACGTCGACGACAACAGCTCCACCCGCCGCAGCGCCGTCGCCAACCTCAACGTCGCCTTCGCCCCGGTGGCGATGGGCGCATGGCAACTGGTGCCGGGCGTACAAGTGGGTTACGAACGCACACTGGGCGACAACCAGGTCGACAGCCAAAGCCACCTGCTAGGCCTGGACATCGAACAACGCGCTGCTTTCGATAATCGCGACCAATTCAGCGGCGGCGTAAACGTCATGGCCAGCCTCGGCGCCCTGAGCCTGGGCGCAGAAGTCGGCGCCAACGGCGGCGGCGACAGCCACGGCTTCAACGGCGGTCTAAAAGCCAGCTACGCCTTCTAAAACACACGCGGGATCAAGGATGACCCCCAATCCAACACCCCCCCCAAAAAAAACCAATGTGGGAGCGAGCCTGCTCGCGAAAGCGCCAGGCCAGTCAACATCAAATCGACTGACCCACCGCGTTCGCGAGCAATCCCGCTCCCACAAAAGCCCCTCACCCTAACCCTCTCCCGAAGGGAGAGGGGACTGACCGCGTGGATTGGAAGGGTTACACCGACGTGGCATACCGAGTCGAGCTCAAATTTTGAAAAGCCCACCAATCGGCTCCCTCTCCCTCGGGAGAGGGATGGGCGGGCGGCTTTCCGATGAGGGGCAGCCCCACCACAAAACCTGCGAGTGTCCCTTGCGCTGGTATATGAAGTTGTGGGAGAGGGGACTGACCGAGGCGTCTTGCGTCATGCATCGACCTGAAAGATCGAGGCGATTATGGATTCAAAGCAAGACTCTCAGGTCGGTGTAGATCTTCAATATCCCCGGCTCGGTTCCCTCTCCTTGGGGAGAGGGATAGGCGGGCGGCGTTCCGATGAGGGGAAAGCAGTCACCGCAAAATCAACTGGCCAACTCGGTCAAACGCCTCCGCGCCCACTCCTCGATCAACCGCGCCGGCGTGCCATCCCCACGCTTAGCGACCCATCGGCGCGGTGCGACGTTTAGCTAAATCTTCTCACCACAAGTTACCTTGCAAACCTGTTACCCAATCACCCCCGAGTCCGAAACTCCGCCGGACTCACCCCAAAAGCCCCCTGAAAATACCGACAAAACCGCCCCACATTACTAAACCCGAACCGCAACGCCACCTCGGTCACCGACCCCGAACCCCGCTGCTTCAACACCTCATAAGCCCGCTCCAGCCGCACCTGCCGCTGATACGCCACAATCGACATCCCGACAAACCGCCGAAACCCTTCCTGCAACGCCCGCTGACTCACATGGCTCAACCGCGCCAGATCCACACCACTCACCAACTGCTCCGGATGCGCCTGAATAAACTCCACCGCCAACTTCACATGTCGCGGCGCAACCATCGCCGTCGGCCGCCGCAACTCCTCGGAAAAGTTATGTGGCCACGCCTCCAGCACCGCATCAACCAACATCTCGCGCAACCGCGACGGCATCAACGTCCCGCTGTTGAGCAACAAATCAAACTCCGTCCCCGTGGCCAGATCAATCAACGCCTTGATCCCCTGAAACGCCGCCGTCTCAAGATCCACACTCGGCTCAAAAACAATCTTCTGCAGAATCGGTTTATCCAACAGCGCCGACAACCGCTCAGTGAGCTGATGCCGATTTATCGACATCCCGTGATGCGCGTGATCATCCAGAAAACGCATCGAACGGATATCCGCCTTATCAATCGCCAGCCCAACGTGCGACACCCCGATAGACTCGGTGGCATGGTTGAAAACGATCTTGCCGGCAGTGGGGATAACGAACGTGATCTCATCCTGTGGATCGGGGAAAGCGACGGTGAAATCACCGTGATAATGCATCCGCCGAAAACTCACGCCATCGTGCCGACCGTAAACGCCGCCGATAATGATGTTCGACGGCAGCGGCGGATTGTCGGCATAACGATTGCCAAACAATCTGGAAAACAGTGCACCGAAGTCGTCCGAACGGAGGTTGTCGGAGCGCAGGATGATTTGCTGGCGAACGGGAGTCGGAAACACCTTGGCGGCACCTTCTTTTGGGGCTCTAGGGCAGGGGTGTAGGGGAGGGCGCCAAGGAGATTAGCAGACGAAATATGACGCGTTTGTGACAGCCAGAAACATGCCGTAACACCGCCGCACCACGTTTAGGAACAAGGACACTCGGCAGGCAAAGGCCAACATGGCAACCTGCTCGCAACTGTACTCAGCAAACAAATAGCGGCGACGCCTCCAGCGCTTGGCCCTGTTTGACATGACCTGAAAGCATTCAAGTTAATTGGAGCGGCAATGCAAGCCAACACACAAACACTCCCCATCACCCTGACCCCCGAACTCGACTTCGACCAAAGCGCCGCCAGCGCTTTCGGCGAATCGCTGACCAGCGAATACACCCAAGCCACGCCATTCCCGCACATCGTCATCGACAACTTCCTGCAAGCCGACGTCATCGCCAGCATCCGCGAACACTTCCCGGTCGAACCGACCAACAACGAACAGATCTACGAGCGCGGCTACAAAGGCCAACTCAAACGCCAAATCAGCCCCAACGCCTGCAGCCCGTACCTGAAGAACGTATTCAACAACTTCAACTCCGCACCCATGCTGGAATTCCTCGAAAAACTCACCGGCATTCAAGGGCTCATTCCCGATCCTTATTTCGCCGGCGGCGGCCTGCACGAAACCAAAACCGGCGGCTTCCTCGGCGTGCACTCGGATTTTCGTCTGAACAAAAAGCTCAACGTTGAGCGGCGGTTGAACGTGATCATTTACCTGACCGAGGATTGGCAGGAGGCGTACGGCGGCAACCTGGAGCTTTGGGATGTGGAGATGAAGAAGTGCCTGAAGAAGGTGCTACCGGTTTATAACCGGTGTGTGATTTTTAATACGGATAAGGATAGCAATCACGGGCATCCGGAGCCGTTGACTACGCCGGAACACATCACTCGGCGGTCGGTTGCGCTTTATTACTACACGGCGAGTGGGGTGGGGGTTGATCCGGGGCAGAGGAATAAAACGCACTATAAGCCGAGGCCGAAGGATCGGTGGAGTTTGGAGTATTACGTGCAAAAATTTTTTAAGAAAAAAGCGTGAGGACACTCAGGTGTTTGACTATATGGAATATTTTCTGCACTGATTTTCTAGAAGGCTAGAGAAGAAACCATTTTTTCAGTGGTGGTCGGCAGTTTTTTCTAAATAATTCAAACCAGCCAGTGTTCCTTCTAATCACTTCAACCAACGGCTTGATCGCTGGAAACTCAATCGTGTTCAGATCCGCCGAGGGCACGCGATGACCTTGAAACGGACTTGCTATATCCGAGAGTGACTAAAGTGAGCTTCTACCTTTGAAATAGCGTTTTTTTTGAAAACCGACTTGCGTAGGAGTGGGTTTCGCGTCTACTTTTCAGTAATAGATGCTGGCGTGATGCCTTCACCGTTACGACTCATGGAGCGAGCTGTGCCATACACTCCCAATCCTCAACACCGTAATGGTGGCTACGCGGCGATAAAGTCTCAGTGGTCTATCTCGCAGCCTGACGAAATCGCGTGCTTTGACTTGGCGGTTGAGGCCGACTGGGTATTCAGAGACAATTTTTGGGGGTTGCACATAGAAGCGGCCGGTCTTAGCCCGTTAGGCGTCGCTCCTCCTCCTGCGTCCTGCCGGCTACATATCGCGAAATTTGTGGGCGATGGTATTGGCAACTGGCATGGATACCCTGTTGCCCATTGGCTCTCCCCGTATGACAAACCAAATGAAAAAATTCTTTATGCTTGGTTTGAGTTAGGCCTAATTAGTAAACCTAAAATGGCCAAAATTCATAGGGGTAAACAATGCGCTCTGTGAAAATTACTATAGCCGGGAGCTACTGGGATTCGCAGATTTACTCTGGAGAGCTTCTGTTATTTGACAACGATGGCGGGCTGCATCGTATTGACTGGTCTAGCTTCGTCGACAAAATTGCGTCAAATAATAACGACATTCAGACTGCCGTTCGTGTTGCGTTTTCAGATAGTGATCTTTTCTATAATCCGAAAGTTGTAAAGATACTGCGTGATCCTGATTTAGAAATGCCGATTAAGGCGCAGCTTTCTAAACTGTCAACCCTTGAACTTCAGGAAAGTAAAGAGTCTTGGAAGGAAATCTGGGCAACAGAAGAAACGCCTTTCTTTTTTTTACCTACCGATACCGAAATTTACTACAACAATATTTTTGCGGGTGGGGATGAAGGCCTTTACTCTGCACCTCGGCAAGGGCGTCCGATTGGTCGATTCGCTTCCAATTTCAAAGCTAAGCGTCACCATGATGCAACAGTTCTTCAAGTTAAAGCTTCAGACAGCTATACGGCTATTGCCACTGCCTCGGGTGCCGAGGGGCTGTTTGATTTTTCTTTGCTGAAGAGCTCAGAGGGAACTCTGAGTAAAGCAAGATTAATAGCGGAAAGACCTTGTAATGCCTGTGATTGGGCTTTCCAAAGCGTACTTGGGTGGAGCGCTAATTCAGCTTTCATGGCTTCATTTAGAGAGGAGAAAGAACCTAATTCAAAAAAAATAATTAGGGTAATCGATAGGGTGATTGACCAAGGGGAGATGTTTGAAAACTCAGGTGAGCAAAGTAGCTTTGCCTGGGGAGCACGCGAGAAGCTTTACAAGCTCACAGAAGGTCGAATAGAAGTTCAACATTATCGAGCGAGCGAGAAAAAATCAAAAAATAAATTTAATAAAAAATTTAATTCTATTGGCTCGCTTAGTTTCAAAAGTCCTTCATCTGTTGTAATCGCTTCAGGCACAGCATCTTTCGGGACTGTGCTTGAGTTTTGCGACAGAATACTTGTGGTGCGTAGCGATGGGTTGGAAGAAGAGTTTTTAGAGGAGCCGGTTCATTGGCGGATTTTCCCAAGGTCGGAACACTATAGTAATCAGTTGCACATAATCTACGAAGATAGGTTGGTGATTCTGTCTTTTGTTCATGATTATTTTGTGGATCAGAGTTCTAAATTGTTTGGTTTCTCTAAGGGGAAAAATGAATACACCGAGTACGACCTTGACTAAGGTTTGTGATTTTTCGCTAAAGATTAACTGACTATTCGGCTTTGGGGGCGGCGAGATTGTATGTTGGTGGCGGCTTTTAATTGGAGTGCTGTTGTTTGGTTCTTTATGCTTTGATGGGGGCTCAGTTGATCACAATTACGTCGATTCGTTTTAATAACTTCAAAGCGCTTAAGCAGTATTCGATATCGCTTGATCAATGTAATATTCTGGTCGGACCAAACAATGCAGGGAAGTCGACAATAATTAGCGCGTTTCGTATTCTAGAAGCTGCACTGCGTGCGGGTTATAGCCGGAGGCCAGAATACGTTTATCTCGATGAGAAGAGAGTTCTCGGGCATAAAGTTCCTGTTTCGGGGTTGCCTGTTAGTCTCGAAAATGTTCATACGGATTATGAATATTCTGAGACAAAAATTGAGTTCAGATTTTCGAACTCTAATAAAATATTCCTTAATTTTCCTGAGGACGGTGGATGTGTTCTTACATGGGAGTGCGTTGATAATCACATTAAGACCCCCTCGGCGTTCAAAAAAGCTTTCCCATTTTCTGTACAAGTAGTTCCAGTCTTGGGGCCATTGGAACATGAGGAACCAATCGTAGCAGAAGAGACAGTTCGACGATCTCTCGGTACACCGCGGGCATGCCGGCATTTCAGGAATTTCTGGCTGCAGAATCCAGATGGTTTTGAAAGTTTTCGAGAGTTGATCGAAAGTTCTTGGCCTGGCATGTCTATTAGCAGACCAGAACGATCATCCTCTGCAATGGTTATGTTTTGCACCGAAAGCCGTATGGATCGAGAGGTTTTCTGGGCCGGATTTGGTTTTCAAGTGTGGTGCCAATTGTTAACGCACTTGTCAAGATCGAAGTCATTTAGTTTGACTGTGATTGATGAACCTGAAGTTTATCTTCACCCAGATTTGCAACGGCAGTTATTAGCAATCCTAAGAGATCAATCCAATGAGTTTGTAATAGCTACGCATTCCACTGAGATTATGGGGGAGGCGGATCCTTCTGAAATTATGATCATCGATAAGTCTAAGCGATCTGCAAAAAGGGTTAAGGATATTGAGGGGGTGCAAGAAGCATTGATTTCTATAGGGTCCATACAAAATATAACTTTGACTCAGCTGGCTAGGAATAAAAAGATTCTTTTTTCTGAAGGAGATATTGATTACAAAATTATAAGGAGATTTGCAAAAAAATTAAAATTTACAGAGCTATCATCCGGCAACGACATAACGCAATTAGCGTCTGAAGGCTATAGTTCTTGGCCGAAAGTGCAGGCGTTGGCATGGGGTTTGAAAAGTACACCTGGGTCTGAAATTAAAATTGCTGCTATTTATGATCGTGATTTTTGGTGTGACGACGAAATTGCACAAGTAGAAAAAGGTTTGAAATCAAATCTTGCATTCGCTCATGTACACCGCCGTAAAGAAATTGAAAATTATTTATTAGTGCCCTCTGTGTTAAAACGATGTGTCAATAAAGCGGTTGCAGACAGAGCTAGTCGTAATGGTGAAAATGCTGAGGAAGTTGACGTAGGCCCAGAGCTTGAGAGAATATCAAAGCACTTTGAGGCCACGGTGCAAGGTCAGTATATTGCAAAATATGTTGAGTTTCATCGTTCGTGTAGGAAAGATAGTGCGGTGCTCAATACCGAAGCTATCCAGTTGTTTAATAACAAGTGGCAAGATTTGGAGACTCGTATGGAGGTTGTCTGCGGGAAAGATTTTCTTAGAGAATTTCGAAGCGTGATGTCTTCTGTATATTCTATAACGCTTACTGATTTTAAAATAATTGATGAATTTAAAGTTTCGGAAATTCCTGCTGATCTCGTAAGTTTGCTATCTGAGCTAGAGCAGTATCGAGCCGCACTCTAGTGAATCTGTTTTATTAAATGAATTGGGTGCAGTTGGCTTAAATGTAGATGTATGACTATCTCACTTTTGGATGAGCAGCGAGAGGGATTTTCGCAATGGGATACCTTCTGGCTGAACCACAACTGACCAAAGTCAGAGTGGCACTTTCCGAACCATTCAACGACTTTCTAGTCGAATATGACTATCTGGCGAGGAAGGTTAAAGACGTCGACCCTAACATTCTTTACGAAATCCTCTATTCAGAGGTCGCGCCGGTGTGTTTCACCAATCTTGTGGCCGCTGTACCTCCGGTGTGGACAGGCTTCGACCCCGAAACTCTCAGAGAATCGATTGGAGAAAGGTTGGCTGCGAGAGAGCGGAATTGGTTTCGTCGGCAGTTCGACAAGGTGCTGGTGCGTTGGTTGAAATACAACTACGCCTACATCTGGAAGGAGATCGCCAGTAGGCTGTAGCTTGCAGAACAAGGTGGGCTCACAGAAACAATATCTATGCCAAACATAGTTAAGAAACGGTCCTATTCCGGATTTTCCGTATTTCATCTGCATCTATTTTTTGATGTTATCGCTTTGCGCATGTTTCGATGTCGGCTTGAGTGGTTATCTCTGAGTCGATGCCTAATCTGTATTTACAATAATCGATGATGTCTTGTCGCTGCTCATTCGTGAGTTTTTCTATACGTCGATAATTTCCGTCATTCGCATGGATGTTGAAAAACTGCATTCGAAAGGTCGGATGCTTTTTGATGAAATATATTCGAGTGATTTCGCTGTCCGAAACTTCGTTATAGAAGCCTGTGCTCAGAATAAGCGAAAGCGAAATTAGAGAAGCGAACATCAAATATCTCATACCGGCCTTGGCTTGAGTGATGGTAATCATTCTGTCTTCGTGCGCATGTCTGATCAACCGTCCATGACGGCATCTCGGCCGTCATGGAGGAATTTTCGTTACTCCGTTGGCACCACGTTATCCAACGCCCGATTCACCGCCAACTCCCCAAGCATTACCACCTGCGCAATGCCTTGCAATGTCTTGCGTGCCGGTCCGTGAACCAGCCCGATCACATCCCCAAGCATCACCGAAGCCGAGCCGAGTGATTCACTGGCATTCACCAGCAATTCCTCAGTCTTGGTGTTCGGGTTGGCGATAAACATCTTGTTGGTTTGGTACGGGGTGAGCATGATTTCCGGGGCAGGGCCGAGGTAGTGGGAGAGGGCGCGGTCGACGGCTTCGTTGAATTTCTTGGCGTCTGGGGATTCGTCGCCCGCAATCGGATCGATTTCTGGCGGATTCGGCGTAATTTTGAACATAGATGAAACTCCTGGGAAACGATTAAGGAGCCATCACACTTCGCTACCAAACGAGGGGTGGCGGCCATGCACAGGTTGGTAGACCGGCCCAGGAGCCCGGCGCGTCCGAGGACGCCCTACGCATGGCCACCATAAAGCGGAGATCAGAAAAACGATCTCTGCGAAAGGTGCGCAATGCGCCTGGGAAAGTCGGGCTACCAAACCCGATCACTGCTATTCAGTGACCGACCCACAATAGAACCCGCATCCAAGGCGCACAAGCCGGCGGATTCTGGCGTAGTCGTAGGCAACGGCGCAAGGCGTTGTAGGTTGGGATGACGTAACTTGAGGTGTCTTTAAACAAAGTCCGGGAATTGCTTCAACAGGGCAGTTCGAGCTGTTTTTGCGATGTCTTTGTGGACTGGAGGAGCGGGAGCCGTTTCGCGATCCATCGGGGGCAAGCTCTCTCGCTACAGGGGGGAGTTAATTCGCCAGCGAAATCAGCGTGTCGATCACATTGATCGGCACATAAATCAGCGTAATCGCCGCATACGCTTTACGCGACCGAGCCATAAACGCGCCAATCGGCAACACAATCATGATCACATCCAGCAACCCCCAAAGCGCCACCGGCGATGCCTCAAACAACGTGACATTAACGATCAGCCCCAAGCACAGATACGTGGACAGCGACAGCAATGCATAGCGCCCATCCTGTTCGAAATACACGCGCAATCCGTTCTGCTCATCCTCACTGCGGCTCGGCAGCAGCAACGCCGCCGTGACGAACAGCGACAGTGTCAGCATCACCAACAATAGAAATTCGAGAAACGAGAAGCTCTGTTTCACCGCCGACAGTGCGTTGACGGCCCACCAGAATTGCAGCTGCATGGTAAACAGCATCACCGCCCAGACCAGTGCCACCCAATCTGGCTTGGCTACTCGGCGGATGCGGAACACCGTCAATGCGCCGAGCAGCAGGCGGGTGACGGAGAGTCCGAGGATCATCGAGAGGACGGTGGCGACGATTGGGAAGTTGCTCATCTTGCCTCTCGTGAACTCGGTTTTGGCTGTAATGGTGTTCTGGGCAGACTAGGTGGGGCAGGTAGGACCGTCAAACGTGGCTGTGCGGTTGGGTTGGCAGAAAACGCCTGTAGAGCCTTGCTGCGCGGAGGTAATGGATTAGGATGCCCGCAGGCTGGAATGGATCTTCTCGACTAAGGATGTGTGGTTTATGGAATCTGCTTTTACGCAAGTCACCGAGCGTTTGCACAACCGCCGCTTCTGCGTGGCGAACAACGCTCAGGGCTTATCCGATGCGCGCACGGTGTTTGAATACTTCGTCGAAGGCGCGGCGGTTTGGGGGACTTATGCGGGTGGGCATATTCGCATGGGCAACCAGGTTGGGCGGGTGACCGGGCCTGACAGTATCGAGCTGCTTTATCAGTGCATCACCACGGATGGCGAGATCCGCGCGGGTTGGTCGCGGGGTGTGGTGGGGGTTGATGAGGCGGGGCGGACGACGTTGCGGTTTGTGTGGGGTTGGTTGTCGGGGGCCGAGGGGGGCGGGGAGTCGAGTTATGTTGAGGTGGTCGCTTAGCGATGGGGCATCTTGTGATTATCGCGTGCTGCTCGGCACTAATCTTTCAACGCAAGGATGGCTATGTCTGTAGATCTTGATGAGTTGCTGGAACGTGTCACCGATGAGCAATCGTTCATCGATTTCGTCGCGGCGCTGGGTGCTGATTTCTCCCGTGAGCGGGCACTGGAGAAGGCGACACCATCGTCTGCTTATCAGGCGGGTGCGTTAGGCTGGGAAAATGGATCGGTCGATACGTTTCTTGATGCTGCGGCTGCTTGGGCGATGGCTACTTCGAGGAGTGCTCAGGCGGATGCTGCCGTTTCTAATGTCTGGCAACGGTGCGCGGAGATTTTGTTGGCTGGGAAGTTTTACGAGTGAGGCTCGCAGATCATCCGCTTTAGGCCTGCATTTTTTTGATAAGAAAACGCCCAAGGGTTTGGCGTGTCCTGGATGGTTAGGACCGCTTACTGCCTTGGGCGAGATGGGCGCAGATCAGGTGGGTGCAATGTAGACGTCAACTCTTCGCCATCACATCCCACGTCCGCATCACCTGCGTAATCGCCGCATCAATGCTCTCAATCGGCGTGTCATCCCGAGCAAGGATGGAAATCCCCTGCAGGAAACTGTCGAACACCGTCGCCATGGCGGCGGCGTTCGTGTCGTCCGCTAACAGTCCTTCACTCACACCACGCTCGACACACGCCACAATCCCCGCGCGGGTTCGGGCGCGGGAGTGGGTGAGGGCTTGAGCGACGTGGGCATTTTCCGGACTCGGCGCGCTCATGACGCCGAGGGTGACCATGCAGCCTTTGGGGTGGCCGTCGTCGCATTGCATGCGTGCTGACTGGCGCAGTGCGGTTTCGAGGGCTTGGCGTGGCGGCAGACTTTCGTCCCACAGGCATTCGGTGACTTGGGCGAAGGTCGCGAGGTAACGCTGCACGCATTCGTCGAACAGGGCTTCTTTGGAGCCGAACGCGGCGTAGAAGCTCGGTGCGGAAATGCCGCCGCCCAGTTCAGCCTTCAACAGTGAAAGGGATGTCGAGTCGTAGCCGTGTTGCCAGAACAATTGCATGGCCTGGTTGACGGCGTCGTCGCGATCGAATGCGCGGGGGCGGCCGGTTCTGGCCATAGCAAAGACTCCTCGGAAAGTGATTTGGATACTAGTCGATACATAAGTCGTTGACAACGTGCCTCGGCTGCCGCCAGTATTTTATATCGATCGGTACGCAAGTCTGAATTTCCAAACTCAAGGAGTTTCCCGTGACACCTTCATTGACTCTAACGGCGGCGCCCAAACGCCTGCCCATCGGTGCGCTGCTGGCGCTGGCCATGACCGGTTTTATCTGCATCGTCACCGAAACCCTGCCCGCCGGGCTGTTGCCGCTGATCAGTGATGGTCTGGCGATTTCACCTTCCATGGCCGGGCAGATGGTCACCGCGTACGCGCTGGGCTCGGTGCTGGCGGTGATCCCGATGACCATCGCCACGCGCGGGTGGCGTCGACGCAATGTGTTGTTGCTGACCATTGTTGGTTTTCTGTTGTTCAACTCGATTACGGCGTTGTCGTCGCACTATGGCGTGACGCTGGTGGCGCGTTTCTTTGCGGGGGTGGCGGCAGGGTTGGCGTGGAGTTTGTTGGCCGGTTATGCGCGGCGGATGGTCGAGCCGGATCAGCAGGGCAAGGCGTTGGCACTGGCCATGGTCGGCACGCCGATCGCCTTGTCACTGGGCGTGCCGCTCGGCACTTGGCTGGGTGGCCTCGTCGGGTGGCGCACGACGTTCGGGTTGATGTCGGCCCTGACCCTGATGCTGATTGTCTGGGTATTGGTGAAGGTGCCGGACTATCCGCCGCAGCCTGCGCATCAGCGCCTGTCGTTGCGCCGCGTGTTGACTACGCCGGGTGTGCGGCCGGTGCTGGCGGTGGTGATCAGCTGGATGCTGGCGCACAACATTCTCTACACCTACATCGCACCGTTTGTGGCGCCGGCGGGGTTGGCGGATCGCGTGGATCTGGTGTTGTTGGTATTTGGTCTCGCGGCGTTGGCGGGGATTTGGTTGACGGCGAAACTGGTTGAGCCGCTGTTGCGCAAGACCGTTCTGGTGAGTCTGGCCACGTTTGCACTGGTGTGCGTAGGGTTCGGCTTTTACGGACGGGTGCCGGAGGTGATTTATCTGGGCGTGTTGGTGTGGGGATTGAGTTTTGGCGGTGCGGCGACGCTGTTGCAGACGGCTCTGGCGGATGCGGCGGGGGATGGCGCAGACGTGGCGTTGTCGTTGAATGTGGTGGCGTGGAATAGCGCGATTGCAGGCAGCGGGGTGGTCGGCGGGGTGCTGTTGGATCGATGGGGAGTTGCCGCTTTCCCATGGGCGATGGTGGTGTTGGTGGCGGTGGGGTTTGTGATTGCCTGGAGTGCTCGGGCGCATGGGTTCAGAGCGGGGCCGCGTGGGGCGGGAGCGGCGGCCGTGGTTGGGCACTGAAGGTTTTTCAACGCCGCTCATTTTTTGAAGTGCGCAAGAAGTTGCGCAGTGACTTTCTTTTTTTCTCGGGTGAATGCTCTGTAGCCCACGTCGTTATTGGCCTCCAGCCAAGTGCGCAACTTCTTGCACACCACTGCGCAAGAAGTTGCGCACTTCTCTTGGTTTTTCATCGGCTTAGCGTCAAGAAAAGTGAATCGATGGCCGCAAAGCCTTGATCTGTATGGGTTGCATGAAAGCTGGCATGAAGTTTGATGGCTCAAGGCCACTCCGGTGAGCAATGGTGCCCGCCGGGTACGTCTTTTTGAGCAAGGAGAGCATCCCCATGGCAACACCAGCGTACATGTCCGTCACTGGCGAAAAACAAGGCCTGATCACTGCAGGCGCTTTCACCGCTGACTCCGTAGGCAACACCTACCAGGAAGGCCACGAAGACCAGGTTATGGTTCAGGCTTTCACCCACGACGTGATCATCCCGCGTGACCCGCAATCCGGTCAGCCAACCGGCCAGCGCGTGCACAAGCCAGTTGTGATCACCAAGGTCTACGACAAGGCTTCGCCTCTGCTGCAAGCGGCGCTGACTTCCGGCGAGCGCATGAGCGAAATCGTTATCCAGTGGTACCGCACTTCTGCTCAAGGCACCCAAGAGCACTACTACACCACCAAACTGGAAGACGCGATCATCGTCGCCATCAACAACAAGATGCACAACTGCCAGGATCCGGGCAATTCGCATTTCACCCACCTGGAAGAGGTGCAGTTCACCTACCGCAAAATCACCTGGACCCACGAAGTTTCCGGTACTTCGGGTTCGGATGACTGGCGTGCGCCAGTCGTTTAATTACGGCTGATGGTTGTACCGCCCCGATCGGCATCGCTGGTCGGGGCGCAATCACTTCTAAAGAATTTTTTGCCAATAGCCCCTTGAGGGCTGTTGCGCGTCGCAGCACTGCGCGAGGAACAAGGGATGTTCTCACCGGCCAACCAGCCTCATTTCAATCTGACCGTCGATGGCATCGACAGCGACTTCCAGGTGCTGTCGTTCACCGGTCGTGAGGCCCTCAACACGCCGTTCGAATTCGAGCTGGAACTGGTCAGTGAAAAGGCCTCGATCAACCTCGAAAGCGTGCTGCACAAACTGGCGTTTCTTCAGCTGTCGCCAACCGGCACTGGCATTCACGGGCTGGTCTACAGCATCGCCCAGGGCGAGGCGGGCAAGCGCCTGACCCGATACAAGATCTCCCTGCGCCCACAACTGGCCTACCTCGCGCACCGGGTCAATCAGCGCATTTTCCAGCAGATGACCGTGCAGCAGATCATCAGCAAGGTCTTGGAAGAACACGGCATCCTCGCCAGCGATTACCACTTCCAGCTCAGCGCGATTTATCCCGAGCGCATTTACTGCGTGCAGTACGACGAGTCGGACCTGGATTTCATTCAGCGCCTGTGCGAGGAGGAGGGGATTCACTACCACTTCCAGCACACCGCCAGCGGCCACAAACTGACCTTCGGCGATGACCAGACGGTGTTCCCGAAACTCGCGCCAGTGGCCTATCAGCAGGACTCCGGGCTGGTTGCCGACAAACCGGTGGTCAAGCGCTTCGGCCTGCGTCTGGCCACCCGCACCAGCCGCACCACGCGCCGCGATTACGACTTCGTCAAACCGAAAATCGAGCTGGAAAGCGACGCCAAGAGTTCGGCTCAGCCAGACCTCGAAGACTACGATTACCCGGGCCGTTTCGTTGATCGCGAGCGCGGTAAACACCTGGCCAATCGCGCACTGGAACGTCATCGCAGCGACTATCGTCTGGCCGAGGGTAATAGCGATCAGCCGATTCTGGTCAGCGGGCATTTCCTCGCCCTGACCGACCACGCGAACTCGACCTGGAACGATCTCTGGCTGCTCACCGAGATCTTTCACGAAGGCAAACAACCGCAGGTGCTGGAAGAGTCGGTGACCAGCGACACCACCGACCTCAAGGACGATTTTCACCAGGGCTACCGCAACCGCTTCAGCGCGATCCCGTGGGACGTGCCGTACCGTCCGCCGCTCGATCACCCGAAACCGAAAGTCCTCGGTACACAAAGCGCCGTGGTTTGCGGTCCCGAGGGTGAAGAGATCTACTGCGACCAGTACGGCCGGGTGAAGGTGCAGTTCTTCTGGGATCGCGAAGGCAAGCACGACGACATGACCAGTTGCTGGATGCGTGTCGCGTCGAGCTGGGCAGCCGAGACTTTTGGTTCGATCAACATTCCGCGTGTTGGCATGGAGGTGTTGATCACCTTCCTCGAAGGCGATCCCGATCAGCCGCTGATCACCGGTTGCCTGTACCACGGCGCCAATCTGCCGCCGTACAAACTGCCGGATTTCAAGACCCTGGCCACGGTCAAGAGCAAGGAATACAAGGGCAGTCGCGCCAACGAACTGCGCATCGACGACACCACCAGCGAGATCAGCATTGCGCTGCGCAGTGACCACGGTGCGAGTGCGATCAACCTCGGTTACCTGACCCATCCGCGCCCGAGCGGTGGTCAGCCGCGTGGTGAAGGTTTTGAGTTGAGAACCGATCGCCACGGCGCCGTGCGTGCGGCGGCCGGTCTGCTCATCACCACCGAACCACGGCCGAACGAATCCAAGCACCACAAGGATCTGCCGGAAACTGCCGAGCGTCTCGCCACGGCCAGCGATCAGCAGGATGGCTTCGCTGTACAAGCCAAAGAGTTACAGGCCCAAGAGGCTGGCGATCAGGACGACGTCGCCAAAGCGCTGCATGCCCAGCATCAAGGCGTGCTCGGCAGTGGCCCGGCCAACCTCACCGCCAACGAATTCCCCGAGTTCACCGAGCCGCATCTGGTCCTCGCCAGCCCGGCCGGCATCGCCCTGACCACGCCGCGCTCCAGCCACATCGCCACCGGCGAACACCTGGCGCTTAGCAGTACCGGTCACACCAGCCTGTCGATTGGCAAACGCCTGCTGGCCAGCGCCAGTCGTGGCATGCGCCTGTTCGTGCAGAGCATGGGCTGGCGGCTGGTCGCCGCCTCCGGCGACATCGACGTGCGCGCACTGAAGGACAGCATCAACCTGCTGGCCAAACTCAACATCACTGCCAACGCCGATCGCATCACCATCACCGCGAAAACCGAACTGGTGATTCAGGGCGGCGGCAGCGCGACGACTTACAACGCCGGCGGCATCACCCACGCCACCAGCGGCCCGTACACCGCGCACGCGGCGAACTTTGCCTACACCGGCGCGAAAAGTCTCGCCGGGGTATTCCCGGAACCACCGAAACCCGGCAAGGGCAACCTTGAATTGTTCAACCAGTACGCCGGGCGTCAGGGCATCAAGGAAGGCGATTACGAAGTCATCGATGCGCTGGGCAAAAGCATCAAGGGCAAGCTCGACGGCAAAGGTTTTGCCAGCGTCGCCGGCGCTGCGCCGGGGCCGGCGCGCGTGTTGTTCGGCAAGGATCCGGCGGACACCTGGAGCGATGGCAGTTACATCGGCAAACCGGAGTGGCCGTTGAATCCGCCGGGGGCCGAAGACGTGCCGAGTCAGGTGCAAGCAATGGTCGCTCAAGTGTTGCCGAGCAAGAGTTGGGACCTGTTGGAGAAGGGCAAGGACATGGCGCAAACAGGGATGAGTGCGATGCAGACGGCGCAAGGTGCGATGCAAACGGCGCAGCAAGTGAAGGGTGTGGTGCAGGGCGGCGTGGCCGGCTTGCCGAAATTGGCGAGTGCGGCCATGCCGAGTGCGTCGGGGATTTTGGGGGCGGCGGGTAAGGCCGGCAAGTTGCCGAGCCTGCCTGCACCGAGTCTGCCAAAACCTTCCTTGAGAACCCCGGGCCTGCTGGCGGGTGAGATGCTGTCATGACGACTGAAATCGTAAAACGTGAGCCTCAGGTTGCTATCGTTCCACTGAACGCCATCGACATCCAGGACGTTGCCAGCAGCGCAGCGACCTTCGATGCCTGGTTGCAATCAGCCACGGATGGCGTGGTCACCCTTGATCGGATCAAGAACGTCGCCGGCGCCTTACCCGTGGTGGGCAACATCATGGCGTTGGTCGATGCGCTGGGTGACATCGTCACCCTGTCGAATGCCCAGAAGCGCGACCTGCTGGCGTGGGCCAGCCTGGGCATCAATCTGATCGGTGTATTGCCATTACCGCCGGCCATGGCGGCGGCGCGCATGACCCTGCGCCCGACTTTGTTTCTGGTACGCCAAGAGATGAAGGCCACCAGCAAAATGCTGCTCAGTGCATCCGTGATCGAGGTGCTGGTCGGGCACCTGAACGCCTCTATCATGGGCACCCTCGACGACTTCGTTGAACAGGCCAAAGGCAAGTTGCCCGGGATTCTTGCGGACGCTGGCAAGCTCGGCGAAGAGGTCATAAATGAGATTGCCACGGGCATCGAGGCGGTCGCTTTCGGCAATCTGGATGCCAAAGGTGATCTGAATGCGGCCAGCGCCCAGGCAAGCGCAGCAGTCGATCAATTCAAGAATGATCCGCTGGCCTCATTCAGCAATGTTTTCGGGGCTGCCGCGAGTGCTTATAAAGCGGCTGGCAAGGGCCTTGCCAACAGCGTGGCGCAAAATCTGGTACCCGATGACTTCAAGAAAAACGTCTCCGAAGAAACCAAAAAACTGCGGGTAATGGGTCCGGAGCTGCGCACCCAACTGAGCAAACTCGACGATGAGTCGGTGCAGAACTCCATTGGCTGGTTGCTACTGATCCTCTCCAGCGCCGTCACCCTGTGGCGCAAGCGCAATGCCCATGGTCAGAGCGCCGCGGTCCATCCAGACAAGACTGGACAGGCAAAGCATACGGCGTCCGATGGTCAATTGGGATCCAGTGGTCAACAGGCTCCTGCGAAAGGCGCGCCCGAGCCGAAGAAAAACGGCGCCTGCACGGGCACATGTAAAAGCATCAGTTTTGCCTTGGGTTCTGAAAGACTCAGTCATACTGATTTCAGCTTGCCGGGGCCTTTCCCTGTCGAGTGGACGCGCATATACAACTCACGCCTCGACGCCTACGATCATAGCGAACTCGGCGCTCGCTGGATTTCTGAGTTCACCACACGTTTTGACTGCGTGGACGATGGCCTGGCGTTCTACGGCGCCGACGGCCGCGACCACAGCTACCCACTGCCAAAAGTCGGCCTGTTCCACTACGACGCCATCGAAGACATCACCCTGGTCCGCAACAGCGAAGATCAGCTGTTGCTGTGCCGTGGTTTCGAACGCAAGGAAACCTACGTCCGCCGTGGCCAGCGCTTTGTGCTGAGCAATATTTCGCTGCGCAACGGCGCCGGGATCATGCTGCATTACGAGCATCGCCACGGCGAACACTCGCTGCTCTCCGACCTGATCACCTATCAGGAAAACGACTTCACCAAAGTCCATTTGCACCTCGGCACGATGATCGACGATCACGGCCGGTTTATCGGCCTCTGGCAGATCGTTGACGGAGAACCGTTACGACAACTTTGTGCGTACCAATACGACGCCTATGGCGACCTGATTCAGGCGCAGGACGAGAACGGCGCCGTCTGGTCGTATCAGTTCGAGCATCACCTGATCACCCGCTACACCGACCGCACCGGGCGCGGCATGAATCTGCAGTGGGATGGCCAGAGCGCCAAGGCCAAAGCCATCCGCGAATGGGCCGATGACGGCAGCTTCGACACGCGTCTGGAGTGGGACGAAAACATTCGTCTGACCTACGTCACCGATGCCCTCGGCAACGAGACCTGGCACTACTACGACATCCTTGGCTACACCTATCGCATTCGCTACGCGGACGAGCGTTCGGAATGGTTCTTCCGCGACGAGGCCAAGAACATCGTGCGCCGCGTCAATGCCGACGGCAGCACTGATCGCTACAGCTACGATGAGCGCAGCAACCTGCTCGAACACATCCGCGCCGATCACACGGTGATGCATTACGCCTACGACGATCAGGATCTGCTGATCAAGATCAGCGATGCCGAGGGCGGTCAGTGGCAGCGCGCCTATGACGACCAAGGCAATCTGGTCGAAGCGCTGGATCCGCTGGGCAACAAAACCGAATACGCCTACAACAAATCCGGCCAGGCGACCGCGATCAAGGACGCCAACGGCAACGAAAAGAAGTTGGACTACAACGACGCCGGGCAACTGGTGGAGTACGTCGATTGCTCGGGCAAAGCCAGCGCGTGGGAGTACAACGAACTGGGGCAAATGGTCTGCTTCACCGACGCTGCCGGC
Source organism: Pseudomonas sp. SCA2728.1_7 (assembly GCF_018138145.1). Classification (NCBI taxonomy): domain Bacteria; kingdom Pseudomonadati; phylum Pseudomonadota; class Gammaproteobacteria; order Pseudomonadales; family Pseudomonadaceae; genus Pseudomonas; species Pseudomonas sp. SCA2728.1_7. The sequence continues at coordinate 301,963 of NZ_CP073104.1, forward strand.
AACGCCACCGAATACGAATACAAGGCCGGCCAACTGGTGCTGATCAAGCATCCGGACAAGACCGAAGAGCGCTTTGATCGTGACGCCGAAGGTCGGCTGTTGGCGCACGTTGATGGACTCGATCGCTGCACCACCTGGAGCTACAGCGCTGCCGGTTTGATCGCCGAACGTATCGATGCCGCCGAGCAAACCCTGCGCTATCGCTGGGACCGTCTCGGACGGTTAACGGCGCTGGAAAACGAAAACGAACAACGCGCGCATTTCCATTACGATCCGGTCGGACGCGTGTTGGAAGAAAGCGGCTTCGACGGGCGCAGCACACGCTATCAATACGATGCGCAAACCGGTCGCCTTGCCCAATCGATCAATGGCAACCGTGTGATCTCGGTGAGCTTCGACTCGATGGGCCGTTTGACTGAACGTCGCGCCACCTTGGGCGATCAGTCGCAAAGCGAGACCTTCGCCTACGATGGCAACGGCAACCTGGTGCGGGCTGATAACGCCGACAGTCGCCTGCAATGGTTTTATGATCCGGCAGGAAATATTCTGCGTGAGCACCAACACTATCTGGGGTTGGACAGCCCGGTGGTCGCGGTCTGGCGGCATGAATACGACGTGCTTAACCAGTGTATCGCCACGACCCGTCCAGACGGCCACCGTGTCAGTTGGTTGACCTACGGCAGTGGCCACTTGCTGGGCCTAAGACTGGACGATCATGAACTGGTTGGCTACGAGCGTGACGACCTGCACCGCGAAGTCGCCCGCCATCAAGGCAACCACCTGGTACAAACCCAAAGCTGGGATCCGGTTGGTCGCTTGCAGGAGCAATTGCTGGGACGCAGCGACGACAAATCTACGCTGCTCAAACGCGAGTACAGCTACGACGCTGCCGGGCAACTGACCGACATCAACGACAGCCGCCGCGGCCCGCTCGCCTATCGCTACGATCCCGTTGGCCGACTGCTCAGCGCCACCACACGCCAAGGCGTGGAAACCTTCGCCTTCGACCCGGCCGGCAACCTGCTCGACGACAAGGCGACAGAAATTCGCCGCCCACTGGACCTGACCCCACCGCGCAGCAAACTGGTCGACAACCTGCTGCGCGAATACGCCGGCACCCACTACGACTACGACGAACGCGGCAACCAGATCCAGCGCTGGCACAACGGCCAACGCAGCGACCTGCGGTGGGATCTGTTTGATCGACTGGTGCATTTCGAAGACCCGCGCCTGAGCGTGGATTTCGCCTACGACGCACTGGGACGCCGCCTGCATAAAAACTCCCGCGCGCACTACAAACAGCGTCCAGAAGCAGGCTCTCTCTGGAACAGAAACGAACACGCCCGCAAACAACGCGAACTCGGCTGCGGCTTCACCTTGTACGGCTGGGACGGCGACAACCTCGCGTGGGAAAGCAGCCCGGCGCAGAGCGATGGCGAAGCGGGTCGCACGGTGCACTACGTCTTTGAACCGGGCACTTTTGTCCCTGTGGCGCAGGCTGTACGGCATGCGCCAATTGATCTGATCGGGTTGCCGGATTACAGCGGTGAATACAGCCTTGATGAAGATCCAGTGTGGAATCACAAGGCGACGGCATTACCGTTTGATGCGCTGGCCTGGTATCAGTGTGATCACCTCGGCACGCCGCAGGAATTGACGGACTCGCAAGGCAACATGGCCTGGACCGCGCAGTACAAGGCGTGGGGACAGGTGACGGAGCAGCGCTCGGAGTGGGCGCGGCAGCATGGCGTGATGAACCCGATACGGTTCCAGGGGCAGTATCACGATCATGAGACTGGACTGCATTACAACCGATATCGATACTATGATCCTGCGGTAGGAAGGTTCCTCAGCAAAGACCCGATAGGATTTGCGGGCGGAACCAATCTTCATCAGTACGCACCGAATCCTACAGAGTGGATCGATCCACTTGGGTTGGCGAGAAAGGCTCCCTCCAAGTTTGCCAAGCGGGATGGTGAAGGTGCGAGCGCTGCTGATATCGCAGCCAGTAAAATTGATGGAGGCCATCGCCGGGGCCAAGAAGCATGCCGAGAGGAACTATTGGAGGAAAGCGGCTCGGATGACTATGTATGTTGGCGATGTGGCGGTAGTTCGAAAAACCCTAAAGATATGCATTTGGGGCACACCAATGTCCCGACCTCCAAGGGTGGTAACCTTGCGATGGTTAACATCGCCCTTGAAGGCGCTTCGTGTAATCTGAGTGCTGGTAGTAGTGGTTATGTCAAAGAAGGCATGTCGTGTGTTGAACGTGGAAGCTGTGGAGCACCCTATGGTCGATGATCAATCAGCAGAACTCATCCGTGTGTATGCCGGAAAAAACTCAAAAGGTCCGGTATTTGAACAGCTACCGGCTCGCAAAATTGACGAACATACATATGAGCTTCTGTCTTCCCCGGGGCTGGCTTTGAACCTGGCACGAGGAGATATAATTTCGTTAGAAAATCCTCAGACACACGCCGAGGTTTTGAAGAGGGGGGGCAATTTTTGTATCCACATCTACTCCAAACACATTTCGCCAGAGCGGCTGGAGGTGCTTGAGGCGGATGTTGCAAACGAGCTCAACGGTACCTTGGACGGCGTATATAGGGGGAATTTGTCATTAGCAATTCCTGCGGAAAATGGAATGGATAGAATTGCGAAATTTTTTAACGCCTTCTATGAACAGACCGGGGTTCAGTGGTACTACGCGAACATCTACAAAAATATCGATGATGCAGAAGACGAAACGCTGCTCAATTGGTGGTTGGATAGTTAGAGGGGAATGACTGGAATAAGAATGTGGATTATTTTCGGCAGTAGAACCAGTAGGTGTAGTGAATTTTTCGGGAGCTGCCGTGAAGGAAAGTGCGGAGTTGCGTCCCAGTCCGTCCCAGATAAATATTTGTGAGAAGGACGAACTGGTGGTGCATGCTCCTGAGGAAATGGTTGCCGTCGCCTTGCAGACTGTAGGCCAGTCCCCGGTTTATGGCAGCAGAGTTGACTGCCTGAAGGAGGGACTGTTAGCTGGTTCATACACTGCGGTGAGTATTCAGCGGCGGTTGTTTTCTAAACGCACGTTAACTGCTCTGGGACAGACCACGTTTCTGAAGGTTTTTAAACGTGGTTTGCCTAATAAAGTCTAGTCGGCTTATCACCCTGAGCGTATAGAATGAAAGGTACCTTTCACAAGATTGTCTTTGAGTTAACGCCTGACGAGGATGATTATCCTCCTGTATCTGCTGAGTCGATCTGGGGCATCTATTCCGGTGATGGCACCTATACCTTAGACAATACTCCCTATTACGTTTATGGCGTGAGTAAGGGAGATTCCGTGCAGGTAAAGTCCAGTGGCGATGAGATGATAGCTGTGCGTGTCGCAAAACAGGGTGGCCATTCGACTGTCAGAGTTTTTGCCAGTGATACTGAAGAGAAAAGAAAAATAATCGCTCATCTTCATCAGTTAGGTGCCTCGTGCTCAGTTAGTCAGGAAGTGTCGCTGTTTACAGTGGATATTCCCTCAGATTGTGATTTTTTCGCAATCGACAGATATTTGTCTGATATTGCTGATGGGGAAAATACTGCATATGAGGATGCTTGTCTGCAGCACTCAGATATTGAGTCATCTCGTCTAGGGGAGTGCCTGTCATTGGCTTCTTTACCACTACTAGCTCATTGATTGAGTAAGCCCTAAGGGGGCATGGAGACAGGCCGTGAGCTGGAGTTTATTAATCGTAGTCTGTCCCTATTAATACTCACTCCTTAAGGACCTGAAATGGAAAAGGTATTTTTTAACTTGATCGTCGAAGACGATTACCCTCCTGTATCGAGCGAAAGCGTTTGGGGCGAAAAAACGGCATCCGACACATTCATTGTGAAGAACATACCGTTTTATTCGAGAGATGCTTGTCTTCATGATGAGGTTGCTGTCATCGCCGGTGCAGACGGTGAGCACCTTTTCGATAAGGTCGTCACGAGCAGTGGTAACAGCACCATTCGTATAATTTACTTTGCTGAAGGAGTACCTTACATCTCGCCCGTGCTGGACTCCCTAGTCAATATAGGTTGCAAGTGGGAAGGAATGAGTGAGAAATTCTTTTCCATCAACATTCCTGCGGAGGTTTCCTTCGATGAGGCGATAGACCTGCTTGCTGAGGGCAAAGCTAAAGACTGGTTGGATTTCGAGTATGGATTGGTCCGACAGTAGAGACGCCTACCTAGTAGGCGGAGGGTAACCGTCCGGCCAACTCACCTTCCTGACCCCGACGCCAAAGGCGATTGTGTATACCTAATTTAAGTGGACACCATTTCTAGCCTTTTAAGCGGGTCTTTCCATGCAGTCACAACGCCGATTAACTCGCCTTGCGAGATTTGCAGGCTCTCAGACCGACCTCAACGGCAAACCGATTGCCGGTGTCGGTCACAAGGTCAGTTGCCCGTTATGCAAGGGGATTTTCCCGATCGCCGAGGGCAGCAGCACCTACACCGTCGATGGCACGCTCATCGCCCTCGACGGCATGAAAACCGCCTGCGGCGCTGCGTTGATTGCGAGTGGGCCGAAAGGCGCCGTGATCAGCTAGGCATCAAACATTCTGGATTCAATCAATACCCCCGCTGTTAACCTTAAAGGACTAAACATGAAATACACCGCTTTGATCTTCGCCATGACCGCAGCCCTGGGCACCGCCAGTTTCGCCCATGCGGAAGAGATGGATCCTGCAGCGCTGAAAAATGCCTACGACATGGGGCGCAACTCGGCGGGTTTGATCAACCACTGCGTCGACAAGGGATTCTTGAAAGCTGACAGTACTGAGAACGCCAAGAAGATGAGCGACTATATTAAGGGCATGCCTGGGCCAGTGGACAAAAGTGACGGCGACAAAATCGAAGCTCAGGGACGCAAGGGTGAGATGTTTATGAACGGTGAATACCAAAAGCTCGAGGGTAACCTGCCGCCGACGCTCAGTCTCAAGCAGTGGTGCGAACAGGCGGATCAAGGCATGCGTAATGGCTTGAAGCAAGTAGGTTTGTAAGTGAGTCCGACCTTGTGGCCAGGCTCGAAAAACGCTCGCTGATTGCGAGCGTTTTTTATTCCGCTGCAGGTGCTTGATGTCGTTCTATTGGCTCAGCCCCTTGGAATCCGCCAACCCGCCCTCATAACCATCGCTATACCCAACACCCCGAAGAGGAACGACACGCCATGACCACTCAAACCGAAACCGCCATCCTCGCTGGCGGCTGCTTCTGGGGCATGCAGGATCTGCTGCGGCGCTATCCCGGTGTGTTGCAGACTCGCGTCGGTTACACCGGCGGCGATGTGCCGAACGCTACCTATCGCAACCATGGTGACCACGCTGAAGCCATCGAGATCACCTTCGATCCTGCGGTGATCAGCTATCGACAGATCCTCGAGTTTTTCTTCCAGATCCACGACCCGAGCACACCCAACCGTCAGGGCAATGACCTCGGTCGCAGCTATCGCTCGGCGATTTATTACCTCAACGAAGCGCAGCGCGATGTCGCTGAGGACACGGCTGCCGATGTCGACGCCTCAAAATTGTGGCCGGGCCGCGTGGTGACCGAGATCGAACCGGCGGGGCCGTTTTGGGAAGCGGAGCCGGAGCATCAGGATTACCTGGAGCGCATTCCGAATGGCTACACCTGCCATTTCATTCGCCCGAACTGGAAGCTGCCGAAACGCGGGTGAGGGGGCACGCCGCTCATTCAGCGCCACTTCAGTGGTTGCGAGGCTGAATGAGTTTCCGACTTCGCGGGCAAGCCCGCGAAGCGGCGAGTGCCCATAGCGCCGTTTTAACCCTGCGCTTGATCCTTCAAATCATCCAGCGCATCGATGATCGCCTCATCGCTGTCGGCCATTGCATCTCGCATATCTTTAGCGAGGGTGCTCTGGACGGCCATGAATTTTTCGGCCAGATCGCGGCCCTTTTTCGAACTCAGGATGATCGTCATCGCTTGCTCGGGATGCTGGTTGGCGCGAGTCAGCAGGTCAAGCTCATCGCTGTTGAAGTGATTGGCATAGATTTCCACGACCATGCCCTTCAGGTCGTCAGGATCGATGTTCTCTCGCACGACGTTGCGAATTTGCTCGTGTTCGAGCATCGGGTAGCGGGAGGCATAACCGCTGGACGCGGTCTCGACCATGCTGGTGTATTGCTTGGTCATGCCACTGGACTCGACGAACGCCTGCGCCTTGTCCTTGTTACGCCCACAACCCGCCAGCGCCGCTGCGGCCAATACAGCCAGCATAATTTTTTTCATGCCCATGAGCATTTTTCCTTTAATGATCTGTAAGTGCAGAGAGCGCCACAAGTGTCCCTGTCTCTCACTCCAAACACCGTTTCGGGGTAATGCGGATTTCTCCGGACGGGTCGGCACTATTGGCCCTCTCGGCATTGCGCGCAGGCTCTTTACGACCGCTCCATTCGACAGGATAAGGTCCGCTCGGTGCCAGCAGCGCCTGCATTTGGTTCATGAAATCAGTGTCACTTCGGGCGTAGAAGATCCACTCCCGACGGTGTTCTCCAGTGACCGTGCACACCCACTTCGCGAGCCCGTCATCCACCGCGGCCGACAGTAAAAGGGCCTCCATCTCATTCATGCGTACAAGATCACGAGGTCTCGGCAGGAGTTTCCTGGAGGTGTAATTCCAGCGGACTTTCATCTTGAACGGTAGCGCCTGCTGCTCCGTCGCGGAAATTGAGCGAGCAGTCTGGTAACTCATGGGGCTGGGGGTGTCCGGATAGTCGGACTCCTGAAAAGTTTCCTCGCCCGGCTCGGCTAGGCGCATTTGCGGGTAAAGATCTGGGCCATTGCCAAGAATGGCATTGAGTGCAGCAGCGCGTTCGTCATTACGGTCAACCACGCAGTCATCGTAAGCGGCACTGTGGAGTGGGCCTTCATCCAGGCATGGGTCGCGTTCGATCGGTGGCGGGGGATGGGAGCAGCCCGTGTTAAGCAGAGCTGTCGATGCCAGCAGCAAAAACAGCGGCCAAGCGCGATTCAGGGTGTTTCGATTGTCGGGTTTAACGTCATTCACAACATGCCTTCCTTGGGAGGGGCGAGTACTGGTTTGGAGTGGAAGTGATCGAGCAGTGTCGCCATTAATGCCGACTGACCTGCTTGAGCCAGTTCCAGAAGGGGTCGTTCGATTCGCTCACATCCATGCACTCTGTACCGCCGACCAGATCCGCTGCTCGCGCCGGTATGCCCAGCCCGAGCGTTCGCTCGACGTGGCTTCGCAACAGAAGAGGCGGTGGAGGGTAATCGTCTCCGGCGCATTCTTTTTCGCGTACTTCATCCGGGGTCAGTTGAAACTGCTCCGGCCAGCAGAGCTCGTCGTAACCGATAGCCAACAGCCTCAACAAGTCTTCAATCGTGTCGGTCAGGACGCAAAGCATCGTTGACCCTGAACCTGATCCCAGATGGACGAATCGCTGTTGCCCGCTGTCGTCCAGCCACAGCCCGGCCCCGGAGCCGTCCCCACCGGTTCTGAGGAACAGGGTCAGGCGCTGGTTTACGTCAGGGTCATTGCTGTTAGTCCAGCGGGCGGTGTCGGCAGGTACTGGCAGGTAAAAAGCGGTTGTCGCCACATCGCTGTGTGCAGGGTCAGGATGCAGCGTCATATAGCGCGTGCCATCGCGGTGACTGCGCACGCAGCCATGTTCTTCCAACAACTCAAGTGCTTGGCGAAGGCGTGCGGGCATTGGATTGCCCGCAGGGAAAGCGGCCGCCATTTCATCGGTGAAGTTCATTCATTTCCTGACTTGGTGGGCATTGTAGAGGGTTGCGTGCCGGTTCAAACGTCGTCTCGTCGAGAAGCCAAGGTCCCGGTGTACGTTCAATTACGCTTTACCAAACCCCAGAAAAGAACGCAGTTTATTGCCCCACTTGCGCTCATAGAACGGCGTGGTCTCCCTGAGAAAGTAATCACTCAGGCCAGCTTCACCTTGGGACACCCGGCACAAATCAACCGGCTCGCCCTGCGGCGCGGTATCCCCGGCAACATTGCCCGCCTCACGCATGACACGGTCAATATCGCCGTCCGCCTCGATACCCACGATCAAGTGCGGTTTTTCATCGACCGAGGTGTCATGCATCAATGCCAGAAACGCGCGCTTCACATTGGAATGTTTGGCTAGCAATTGCGCGAGCGAGTGGATCATTTGGGATGGGTATTCGGTGGGCTGACCGAGCAACACGTTGGTTTCTTTCTCGACCGTGCGTTGCGTGGCGGTCTGGCCAACGGCATCGGCGAGCAAATTGTGCACCTCTTGCGGGAAAAACTCTTTGCCGTACGGCGACTTCGGATTCAGACAGAGCAGGGCACCCAGTGTGATTTCGAACAACGATCGGGCGGGTATTTCGAGGTAGGACTGCTCGCTGTCGATGGACTGTTGCAGTGTTTGCAGTGACGAAAAAAACGGGATGACCGGTGTGCCGTCCGGTTTTTGCCAATGGGCGATGCTGATGTTGCTGCCGGCTTCGAGATTGACGTGGCCGTCTGCCTCACCGGCGGTGCCGAGAATGTAAACGTTTGAATTCAACAGGGTGTTGAAAAACTCGGGACGATGTGCCGGTTCGTCGGCGGCCAGTTTGAGGCTTTTTTCCAGCAGGTTTTCTGGTTGGGTATCCATGGTGTTCATCCCTGACTCGGTCTAAAACAGAGCAAAGCGTCGATCAGTTACATCGACGCTGGTTCGACTGACGCCTTCGCGGGCAAGCCCGCTCCCACAGGTTTCCGGGGCGCTCACAAAATCGCGGTACAGCGCAGATCATTGTGAAAGCTGGCTTGCCAGCGATGGCGGTGGGTCAGTCAACTTCCTCGGCACAGCCTATCCGCCATCGCCAGCAGGGGGAAGACGTCAGAGCAAACTCCACGACACCCCGACATAAACCCCCATCCCTTCACCCGGCGTAGACCGCGCGGCATCCAGGCCTTTGTCGTCATACCCCGGCGTGACCGTGGCGGCATAGTGCTTGTTGGTCAAATTACGCATATCCACCCACGTCTGCCAGTCACCCTTCGGTGCGTTGTAACCCAGCGTCGCGCCGAACAGCGCGTAAGGGTCGGCGTAGTAACTGTTGGCGTAATCCACCGCAACTTTGGACACCAGTTGCGTATTCACCGCCGCAAAGAAGCCCTGAGGCCAGTCGTAACGCAACTCGCCCTGGTAGTAATGCATCGGCAACCCCGGCAAGCGGTTGTCACCAAAACGATCGTCATCGCGATAGTGGAAATCACTGAAGGTATACGCCTGACGCAAACTCAACTGACGGCCATCATCAGCCGACCAGAGTTTGCTGTTGAGGCTGGCTTCAACGCCTTGGTGCACCGTGGGGCTGGCGTTGAGTTCGTACGGGGTGACGGCGTTGGCATCCGGCAACACCGAGAGCAGTTCATGCCGCACTTGCGCGTAGTACCACGCCAGACTCCATTCGCCGACGGCGCTGTCACCACGACCGCCCAGCTCCAGCGTGGTCGCGGTCTGGTTCTGCAATTCGATCGGGTCTTTCTGCGTACCGGTCGCAGCGCCATTGCCGGCGGGGAAGCGCACGTTGGAGCTGTAGATCAGCGACCACGGATGCGGCGCCTCAACCGAGCGGCTGAGGTTGCCGAACACTTGCAGATCCGGGGTGATCTGGTAGCGCAGGCCGAGGCGCGGCGCGTAATCCCAGTCGTTCATGCTGGTTTTGCCGCCGCTTTGCGGGTAGGTCACAGCACTTTCGCGGCGGGTGTAGATGGCGGCGAGGCCGGTGGTTAGCCAGAGGTCGTCGGCGATTTCCAGATCGTTGCCAAAGTGCAGAACGGTGTCCGAACCCTGATAGGTGAAGTTGCGCATGCGCGTGCCGGGCACGTAGCTGGCGGTGTTGGGCGCGGTGGGAATACGCACAAACTCGCTGGCGCCGTCGTTGGGCAGGTGTTTGGTGACGCGCAGGCCGACGTTGCTGCGGCTTTCCATGCCGAAAATCGTGTCGCGGCGTTTGTAGTCGAAGGTGCCGCTGACGTCGGTGTAGGCGACTTTCAAGCGGTTCGGGCCTTCGCGCAGGTCCATCGGGTAGTCGTGGTAGACGAGGCCGGTCTGGATGCTCGAGTCGTCGTCGATATAGAACGTGGTCTTGTTGCCGATGAAAGTACTGCCCGGTTGCTTGCGGCTGTCATCGCGTGCCACATAGGACGGATTGGCCGCGCGAGGCGAGTGCTCGATGGAGTGCTTGGTCACGCGGCCGGCGAGGTCGTTGTCGGTCTCGCGGTAGCGGATATAGAAGCGCGTTTCCAGGTTTGGGTTGAAGCGATAGCCGAAGTTGGCGATCACGCCTTTGCTTTCGCTGGCGGTGTGATCCTGATATCCGTCGGCGTTGGAATCGGTGAGCGACACGTAGTAATCGAAGTCGCCGAGCACTTGCCCGGAACTGACCTGACGCTGCTGATAGCCGTGGCTGCCGGTGGCGTAGCGCACTTGCAGTTTCGGCGCGTTGTAGCCGGTGTGGCTGACGTAATCGATGGCGCCACCCAGCGCCAGCGAACCGCGATCAAAGCCGTTGGCGCCGCGCAGTACTTCAACGTGATCGACCCACAGCGGTTCAAGCAATTCATACGGCGTGCCGCCCGGGCCGGTCAGCGGCAGACCATCGAGCATCGTGTACAGACCCGACGCATGGGCGCCCGGCGCGCGGTTGATGCCCGAGCCACGGACCGAGATTTTCACGCCTTCGTTGCCCGCCGATTGCGCATAAACCCCAGGTTGATACGCCAGCACATCCTGATTGCTTGCCACGCGGCCCTGCAATGGCTGGCGCATGTCGACCACGCTGGTGCCGCCGGGGACCTGAACGAGGCGGGCCTTGGCTTCCTCAACAGAGACATCACTGCCGTTGCGATCCTCGGCCGAAATCAGCACTTGCCCCAGTTCCAGGCCTTGAGTCTCGGCCATCGCCGGGCAGGCTAGAGCCAGGCCGAGCAGGGCGGTGGGCAGGGATTTGGACGCGGGCATCGAAAAAACTCCAGGCAGACAAGGGCAGGGCATTGAACAGTGCGACGCAAGAAAGAACGAACGAAACACATGGCAATTTTGCTTTTTGCCCGGTCATGGCAAACGGCACGTCATGAACTAACCTCACGTGTCTGGTGTATCCCGTCAATCAACACTCTGTTTCTGCATTTATTGGAGAGAGGCCAAGGTCATGGCAAAAGGCAAAAAGAAGGCCGCCACGGCGCCTGAAAGTCTGAAACTGAAAAACAAGGATTACCTCGAGCATTTGCGCAAATTGCACGTCGAACTGGTCAAGTTGCAGGAATGGGTAATTGCCAAGGGCGTCAAGGTCTGCATCGTCTTCGAAGGCCGCGATGGCGCCGGCAAGGGCGGGACCATCAAGGCGCTGACCGAACGCGTCAGCCCGCGTGTCTTTCGCGTTGTGGCGTTGCCGGCGCCGACCGATCGCGAGAAAAGCCAGATGCACGTGCAACGTTATCTGCCTTATCTACCGGCGGCAGGCGAAGTGGTGATCTTCGATCGCAGTTGGTACAACCGCGCCGGTGTTGAGCGGGTGATGGGCTTCTGCACCGACGAGCAGGCCGACAAATTCCTCAAATCGATTCCGTGGGTCGAGCACGCCATTGTCCAGTCCGGGGTGATCCTGCTCAAGTACTGGCTGGAAGTCAGCCCCGAAGAGCAGACCCGCCGGCTTGAGGCGCGAATCAACGACGGGCGCAAGACCTGGAAACTGACACCCATGGACTTGAAGTCCTACAGCCGCTGGTACGACTACTCACGGGCACGGGACGAAATGTTCAAACACTCTGACACCGAACACGCGCCGTGGCTGGTCGCCGACTCCAACGACAAGCGCCGCGCACGGCTGAACATCATCACCGATGTGCTCAGTCGCATTCCGTATGAGGATGTGAAGCGCGACAAGGTCGAGTTGCCCAAACGGCAGAAGCCGGGCAAGTACCGCGATCCGGATTATCCGTATAAACGCGTAGCGACAAAGTTCTGACAGCTGGCCCGCACAAATCCCTGTAGGAGTGAGCCTGCTCGCGATAGCGGTGTGTCAGCCAACACATCCGTCACAGACAATCCGCTATCGCGAGCAGGCTCACTCCCACAGTATTCGGTGATCATCCGTCATGGCGGATCAGCACAAACCCTGTGGGAGCTTGCCTGCAAGCGATGGCGGTGGGTCAGCCAATATTTTCGGTGCAGACAATCCGCTATCGCGAGCAGGCTCGCTCCCACAGGGTTTGGTGGCGTTTCCTGCATTGCTGATCAGTACTACCCCTTAGAAGTGAGCAGTCCATCCGTCGACTGCGCTGAACCATCGCGATCTCGTTTCTTTCTACCCGTGGAGTCCTTCACGAGATCATCCCCGATGTTCGATCGGCGCAAACAAGAAAAACTGGCGGCATGGCGAAAACTGGCGACGCAAGCGCAGATGCGTCTGGACCCGGAACAGCAGTACGACGAACTGCTCAAGGCCGCCGATGAAATGGAGGAGCAGGGGCTGATCACCAGCGCCGAGTGGCGGCAGTTAGTGCGCGATGCGGGCAATGTGTTTACCGCTGATTTGGGTCGTACAAACGGCTAAGTCCTTCAGGTCACGCGACCTTTCTTTGCCTTCAGCTGTGCGCCCCTGGAATCGTGCAGCAATTGCGCAAACGCGACTTTGTCGATCGGCCGACTCATGAAGTAACCCTGCACCTCATTGCATTGATCAACGCCGAGAATATCCAGTTGCTCTTCGGTCTCGACGCCTTCGGCCGTCACGGTCAGGCCCATGGCTTTGCCCAGGCCAATGATCGCCTGCACCACCGCGCGATCATTGGTGCCGCTGCTGATCGAGGCGATGAAGCGCTTGTCGATCTTGATCCCGTCGAACGGGTAGGCGCGCAAGTAACCGAGCGATGAGTAGCCGGTGCCGAAGTCGTCCATGTTCAGGCGCACGCCGAGTTCTTTCAGGGCGTTCATGGTGGTCAGGGCGCCGTCGGTGTCGTTGAGCATCACGTTTTCGGTGATCTCCAGCTCCAGGCGACTGGCCGGAAAACGGGTATGCACCAGCACCTCGCGAACATCCTCGACCACATCGCTGACGGCGAACTGCGCGGGCGACAGATTGACCGACAGCAGAATGTCCTCCGGCCAGCCCAGCGCGGTTTCGCAGGCCTCGCGCAACACCCAGCGGCCGAGCGGGACAATCAGATCGGTCTGCTCTGCCAACGGGATGAACAAGTCCGGACCAAGCAATCCCTTGGTGGGATGCTGCCAGCGCACCAACGCTTCGACCGAAACGATGTGCTTGCCATCGATCTTGTAGCGCGGCTGATAGTGCAGGATGAATTCGTTGTGCGTGAGCGCGTGACGCAAGTCATCTTCCATTTGCCGGCGCGTCTGGATCTGATCGCTCATGTGCGCTTCGAAATAACACCAGGTGTTTTTGCCTTCGGATTTGGCTTGATAGAGGGCTATGTCGGCGTAACGGATCAGGTCGCTGGGCACATAGCCGTGGTGGCGACTGAGCGAGATGCCGATGCTGGCGCCGATGTGCAGCGGATGGTGTTCGAAGACCACCGGTTGATGCAGGCTGCCGATCAGGCGGGTGCAGAACTTGTCGATTTCGTGCGGACTGTCCATACCGTTAAGCACCACGATGAACTCGTCGCCGCCCAGACGCGCGACGATGTCGTGTTCGCGGGTGCACTCACGCAGGCGCACGGCGACTTCCTGCAGCACGGCGTCACCGGCCGGGTGGCCGAGGGAATCGTTGATCGGTTTGAAGTTATCGAGGTCGATCATCAGCAGTGACAGTGGCGGCGCGTGCTCTTTGAGCAGCAGCGCTTCATCCAGATAACGCGCGAGTTTGTTGCGATTGGGCAGGCCGGTCAGGGCGTCGTGCATCGACAGGTGCTGGATCTGCGCATGGGCGGCGACTTCGTCGGTGATGTCGCTGGCGGTACCGCGATAGCCAATGACTGTGTGCTGCTGATAAATCGGCCGGGCCGACAGTCGACAGTGGCGTTGCTGGCCGGCGTGGTCACGGTAGGTGCAGCGTAAATCGCTGGCGCTGTTCTCCTCGGTGAGGTTTCTCAGCCACAGTTCCAGCGGCGTGGTATCGCAACTCAACAGGTGGCCGATGTCTTGCCCCAGCCACAGGGTTTGCGGGTAACCGGTCACTTCGCTGAAGCGCGCCGACAGGTAGGTCAGCGCGAGGGCGCGATCGACCTCCCAGATCCAGTCGGACGCGGCTTCGGCCACGGCGCGAAAGCGTTCTTCACTGGCTTCCAGCTCGCGGTTGGCGTTTTCCAGCGCCTGATTGGAGGTTTGCATGACAGCAAAACTCTGGTCGACGTACTGCGATGAACGCAAGGCGTGACGGAAGAAGTACGCGGTCAGCAGCATCAGCACCACAATCGTCGCGCCGAGTGGCGGCAGCAATGACCACAATAAATGTTGCCCGGGTCGCTCCAGATCAGCGACCAGGCTGTAACCGGTGCTGTCCAGCGGCACCCGAGGGCGCTGCGGGTCGATCGTCTCGTCCGGCGCCAGGGTCAGGTTGTTCAAGCCGTAACCGCTGCCAATCAGACGCAACTTGGTCGGCGTGAGTTTGTCGACGAACACCAGCACCGATGAGGTCTGCGGATCGCCAAGGGGCCGCTCATCGTTGGGAATAATCGCCGCCGCCGACACCAGCGCCGGCCAGCCTTCGAACAGTGAGTAGCGGCTGACCGGTTTGGTCAGATCACCTTGGCCCAACACTTGATCGAGTAACTCCGTGGCGCTCACCTGAACGAACGCGGACAGCTCGGCATCGACCATTTGCCCGCGCACCACCGCGTAACGGGTGCCTTCGCGGTTGAGCACGAACACGCCGTCATAGCCGTCACTGGTGAACAGGGTTTTGCCGAGGTTCTGCTCGGTGTAGGCCCAATCGGTGTCGACCTGACCGCTCAAATGCTCGTAGGCGGTGGTCCAGTAGGCGTAGCTGGTGATGTAGTTTTTCGAGGCAGTGATGCGGTTTTCCAGCGCGCGAGCCGAGTAAAAGCGGGTTTTGTTGATCTCGTCGTTGTCGAGGCGTTCGGCAATGCCGAGCAAGGCCACGGTCGCCGCAATCACGCCGCTGACAAACAGCGCTCCGACCGCGAAGGCCAGGCGGCGAGTGACGGCGCTCTGGCGCGGTGGAAGCGGGGCTGCATAGCTGGAAAGGTCCATGTGCTCGTCCTTGATCCGCTGTCTTCTGAATCTAGAACCACGGCGTGGGCGCAATGTTCAGATTGTTCTCGGCGACTGCTCTGAAAGCGTAGTGAACACCGCGTGATTTGTCTTCCCAAGTGCAGGACGCCGATCAGCGGCCAATCCCGAAAGGGCAAGACTTCCCGCGCAAAAACCGGATAATGGCCGCCATTCGTTTAGCCGTATTCTGGTAATCCCGCATGGAAATCAAGGTCAACTTTCTCGACAACCTTCGACTTGAAGCCAAGTTCGACGACTTCACGGTGATCGCCGATCAGCCCATCCGCTACAAGGGCGATGGCTCGGCACCGGGGCCGTTCGACTACTTTCTGGCATCGTCGGCGTTGTGTGCGGCGTACTTTGTGAAGTTGTACTGCGACACGCGCAACATCCCCACGGAAAACATTCGTCTGTCGCAGAACAACATCGTCGACCCGGAAAACCGCTACAACCAGATCTTCAAGATCCAGGTCGAGTTGCCGGCGGACATCTCCGAGAAAGATCGTTTGGGCATCCTGCGTTCCATCGATCGCTGCACGGTGAAGAAGGTTGTGCAGACCGGTCCGGAATTCATCATCGAAGAAGTCGAGAACCTCGACGCCGATGCCCAGGCGCTGTTGATGCCGGTGGCCGGCTCGGACGCAGGCACCTTCATCGCCGGCAAGGACCTGCCGCTGGAGCAGACCATCGCCAACATGTCGGGGATTTTGGCCGACCTGGGCATGAAGATCGAAATCGCCTCGTGGCGCAACATCGTGCCCAACGTCTGGTCGCTGCACATCCGCGATGCCCATTCGCCAATGTGCTTCACCAACGGCAAGGGCGCGACCAAAGAGGGCGCACTGGCCTCCGCGCTGGGCGAGTTCATCGAGCGCCTGAACTGCAACTTCTTCTACAACGACCAGTTCTGGGGCGAAGAGATCGCCAACGCTGAATTCGTCCATTATCCGGACGAACAATGGTTCAAACCGGGGCCGAAAGACGAGTTGCCGAGTGAGATCCTCGACGAATACACCCTGAAGATTTACAACCGTGACGGCGAGTTGCGTGGCTCGAACCTGTTCGACACTAACTCCGGCAACACCCAGCGTGGCATCTGCTCGCTGCCGTTTGTGCGCCAGTCTGACAATGAAGTGGTGTACTTCCCGTCCAACCTGATCGAAAACCTTTACCTCAGCAACGGCATGAGCGCTGGCAACACCCTCGCCGAAGCGCAGGTGCAGTGCCTGTCGGAGATCTTCGAGCGCGCGGTCAAGCGCGAAATCCTCGAAGGCGAAATGGCCCTGCCGGACGTGCCGCAAGAAGTGTTGGAGAAGTACCCGAGCATCCTCGCCGGCATCAAGGGTCTGGAAGAGCAGGGCTTCCCGGTGCTGGTCAAGGATGCGTCGCTGGGCGGTGAATTCCCGGTGATGTGCGTGACCCTGATGAACCCGCGCACGGGCGGCGTGTTCGCCTCGTTCGGCGCGCACCCGAGCCTGGAAGTGGCGCTGGAACGCAGCCTCACCGAGCTGTTGCAGGGCCGCAGTTTCGAAGGCCTCAACGATCTGCCGCAGCCGACCTTCTCCGGTCAGGCGGTCACCGAGCCGAACAACTTCGTCGAGCACTTCATCGACTCCAGCGGTGTGGTGTCGTGGCGTTTCTTCAGTGCCAAAGCGGACTTCGAATTCGTCGAGTGGGACTTCTCCGGCCAGGGCGAAAACTCCAACGCCGAAGAGGCCGCGACGCTGTTCGGCATCCTCGAAGACATGGGCAAGGAAGTCTACATGGCGGTCTACGAGCACATCGGTGCCAAGGCCTGCCGGATTCTGGTGCCGGATTACTCGGAGATCTACCCGGTCGAAGACCTGATCTGGGACAACACCAACAAAGCCCTGCAGTTCCGCGCCGACATCCTCAACCTGCACAACCTGAGCAAAGTCGGCCTGCGCAACCTCGCCCAAGGCCTGGAAAACAGCGAGCAGGACGATTACACCGAGATCACCACGCTGATCGGCGTCGAGTTCGACGACAACACGCCGTGGGGCAAGCTGACCATTCTCGAACTGCGCCTGCTGATCTGTCTCGCGCTGCAGAAGTACGAGCAGGCCAAGGATCTGGTCGAAGCGTTCCTGCAGTACAACGACAACACCGTTGAGCGCGGCTTGTTCTATCAAGCGGTGAACGTGGTGTTGGAGATGGAACTGGATGAAGACCTGCTGCTGGAAGACTACGAAGCCAACTTCCGCCGGATGTTTGGCGACGAGCGGATGGATGCGGCGATTGGTTCGGTGAATGGCAGCGTGCGGTTTTATGGTTTGACGCCGACGAGCATGAAGCTGGAAGGGCTGGATCGGCATTTGCGTTTGATCGAGAGCTATAAAAAGCTGCATACGGCGCGGGCGAATGTGAAGCAGGTTTAAGCCGGTTTCACATCGAGTTCGGCGGTGGATTCACCCCTCACCCCAGCCCTCTCCCCAAGGAGAGGGAGCTAATTTGTGGGCTTTTCAAAATCCTAGTTCGACTCGATATCTCAGGTCGGCGTATTTCGAACAGACGCCTCGGCCAGTCTCCTTTCCCCAAGGAGAGGGCTGAGGTGAGGATTTTGCAAAACCCGAGTTCGGCTCGATATCTCAGGTCGGCGTATTTCAAACAGACGCCTAGGTCAGTCCCCTCTCCCTCTGGGAGAGGGCTAGGGTGAGGGGCTTTGGCTTTTACGCCCATGCGCCGCATCCGCCAATTGCCCGGTATCGACCCGCACAAACACCGAATCACCCACCGCCGTCAGTACATCCCCCGCATACACCTCGCAAATCACCCGGGTCTTGCGCCCAACCTCACCCTCGACGGTCGCCCGCAAAACCAGCGGTACGCCCATCGGTGTCGGTTTGATGAACTTGATGCCGAGGTTGCCAGTAACGCAGTCAATGCGCGGCAGGCTGCCTGGTTCGCGGTTCTCCGCGCGGTAGTGGTAAGCCATCGCTGTCCAGTTGGAATGGCAGTCGACCAGCATCGCGATCAAGCCGCCGTAGACCAGGTCCGGCCAGCCGCAGTATTTGGCCTCCGGCAGGTGTTCGGCAATGACGTGCACGCCGTCTTCATGCCAATGGCTTTTGACGTGCAGGCCGTGCGGGTTGCGGCCGCCGCAGCCGTAACAGACGCCTTCGGGCGCGGCGAGGTCTTGCAGAGGAGTATCGAGGCTGGACATGGTTTTTATTATCCTGGCGTGGTGAGTCCGGTCAGGCGCAGGCGATTGCGCCCGCCGCGTTTCGATTCGTAGAGTGCCGCGTCGCCTTGCTCGATCAGTGTCGTCAGGTTGGCGGGCGGGTTGTCGAACAGGCTGGCGCCGATGCTCAGGGTCACGGCCGCGGTGGTGGGGAATGTCTGTGAAGTGGTGCTGAGAAACTGCTCGCGCAAGGCGTTGCCCAGTTCCATGACGCGCTCACTCGATGCGCTGTTTAACAGAATGACAAACTCGTCACCGCCCAGGCGCGCCGTCAGCGCATTGCGCGGCAGTAACGAGCGGATCATCTCGCTCAGGGCGATCAACAAACGATCCCCAGCGGTGTGGCCGTGCTGGTCGTTGACCAGTTTGAAATTGTCGATATCGATCAGCAGCAAGGCGCCGGGATGCTCTGGCGAAACCTGTTCGAGCAGGCGCGGCGCGCGCTTTTCGAGGGCGCGGCGGTTGTACAGGGCGGTCAGCGGATCGCGTTCGGCGAGGCGGGCGATCTGTTTTTCCCGGCGATAACGTTCGGTGCCGGTCATCGACAAAGCGATCAACATGATTGCCATCGCGCCCTCGACCAGGGAAATCTGGATGATCTCGCCACGAAACGCCGCCAGATCGATCAGCGTGCCGGGGATCACCACGGTCAGGGCTTTGGCTACATAGAAGATCCCATGGCCGAGCAAAACGTAACGCAACTGCACCGCGCCGACGCTCAACGACTTGCCGTGGGGGCGAAGCAGTGAGCTGGCCTTGAGCGTCGCCAGCGCCACCAGCAGCGAATTGGCTGCGAGCATGACCTTGGACCACAGCGGCCCGTCCGGCAACAGCAGCATGACCAGCCAAGTGACAAAGATCAGATACCAGGCCGGCGACAGCCGTATCTGGGTAAAACGTGCCACACCGAGCAGGAACAGGAAGTGCGCGGTCACCAGCAAGCCGTTGGCGAACCAGATGCCGATCAGCAAAAAGCCGCTGCTGCGCAGCAGGGCCAGGGTGGAACCGACGGTGATGGTGGCAAAACCGGCGCTCCACAACAGTAGCGAAGGCTCACGAATGCTGCGCCATTCGATCGCCAGATACAGCGCGGCAGCGGCTGCGAGGGCGATGGAAAGGGTCAACATCGTCGGTGGGTCGAGCGGCATTTCTTGATGAGCCTGTCTGATTGGCAGTGAGACCGGCGATTGTAAGCGTTCGGGCGGTTTTTTCGCAGAGGCCTTATTGCCGCGCAGACCATTGGCAGCGGGGAGGGCGCGGTCGTTAGTCGCCCCCCTGACCACGGTGCCGATCGGTCATTGCTGTGGCGCGAGCCAGGTGTCGACGACTCGACGATCCAGCTCTTCCCAGTACGCCATGCCCAGCACGCGGGTGGTGTTGAGCCCGCGCAGGTAACCGCGCAACTGATTGGCAGTGTCGGTGATGATCTGCGGGTCGGTGATGCCTTTGTCCAGCAATACGCTTTCGTACTGAACCAGATACTCGGCCACACGCTCGCGGAAATCGGGCAGAACGGCGTCACGGATCAGGTCAAACGTTCTCAAGGCGAACTCCTCATTTCATGTTTTTCTAGTTGTGGTTGAGTGTGTATCAGTCTGCACGTCGCGCAACTATTGCTAGAAGTAATAGTGACCATCAAGAAACGCAAGTTCTGCTTTGTCGGTAAACGGCGGAAAATCGCCTTCATCGAACACGCACTCAAGGAATTTGCGCGATGAACACCCTGACCCGACTGGCTTTGGTCGCCCTGCTGACAGGCGGCGCACTGTTCACAGCTCCGACTTACGCAGCCGACGCCGAATCGTGTCACTTCCAGACCCTCACAGGCAGCAGCGCCACCCTTCAGCATTCACAGACGGTCGGCGTGCTGCTCAGCGAGAACACTCTGGACAACCTGCAATACCTTGAGCGTTACCACGACATGGCGGTCAACGGCGCGAAAGATGCGCTCGACTCGCGGATTCGTGAAGCCTTTGTCAGCAGTTCCGATCCGGAGCTGGCCATCGACTGGCTGGTGAGTTCGCTGCAACAACAGTTCTTGTCGGTGACCGTTTACGACAACCTGGATGCGCTGGTGCAGGCTCATCCGGACGTGGTGGTGAAGCTCGACACGTTCAATCGGCTGCTGACCCAGCGTAACAGTCTGGTCGAGGCGCGGTTCACCGCACGCTTCTACGACGCCGACCTGCAATACATCGGCAAGGCTGAAGGCGCCGTCGAGAAACAGTTGCCTTCGGTGTGGGTGCATAACCAGGCCGCACCGGTCATCGCTGCGCAGATCGACAAGCAGCGTGACTTGCAACTCAACGCCTTGAAGCAATTCGATGTGTCGCTCAAGGCGTTGGTGGCGTCGAGCTGAACACTTAAAACATAAATGGCAACGGCGGCTCCGTGAGGCTGAACCGTTGCCGGTTGAATCGAACCTTTATTTTCAGGATGACACCGATGCGTCTTTTCTTTGTGCCTGCTCTGGCCGTTGCCTCTTTGTTGCTCGCTGGTTGTGCTTCGGCGCCGAATAACCCGAGCCTGACCTTGCAGACCAGCAAGACGCCTGCGCAGTACGCGGACTGTGTTGTGCCGAAGTTGCAGGGCAGTGCGCTGAACCCGACGGTTTCGCAGACTCAGCGCAGTTATCGGATTGTGGTGCCGAGCAAGGTTTCGGCTGACAACGTGCTGGAGGCTTACAAGGCTGGCGCTGGCGGCAAGGTGTTTATCTACGAGCGGCATTTGTTGGCTTCGAATCTTTTGCCTTCGAGTTTTGAGCGGGCTGCGCAGGATTGCATCTGATTTTGGCTTTTGTACGGATTTGACTGAGCTCCTTTGGTTGGCCGCAACCAACCAATTTTTTGCCCCGCGCCCTTATTTGGTTGCGGGGCTTTTTTTTGGCTTGGCGGCCTTTGGGCCGACCAGGCTCTTGGGGTTTTGGGTGAATATCCGTTGTTTTTGGGGTTGCGGCTGGCGGTTTCGCTCTTACAGCGAGTCCCTTTGGCAAACGCCCCAAAGGAACCAAAGGTCTGGGCCCCCGCGTTCGGCCCTCGCCGTGGCTCGGGTTCCTTCGTTACGGGATCTATCCGGGGGCATCGCCTACGGTTTGCTTCGCTGCACCTCCTCTCGATGCATTTGGCTCCGCCAAACGGTCGCTGCGCTCCCACCCCCGGATAAATCCCTCCACTCAGCCTGCCGAAGGGGCCAGCACGGCAAGATCAAGAGCTGCAGTCGAGCTAACGCTCATCCTGTTGAGTGGTGAGTAGCGGGCGGGGGGGGCGGCTTTTGATTTGTTTCAGAATTTGAGTGCGGCTCGGTATTCCACGTCGGTGTATCTCTTGCCATCACCTCGGTCAGTTCCCTCTCCCTCCGGGAGAGGGCTAGGGTGAGGGGCTTTTGATCTGCCGCGGTATTGAGTTCAACTCGGTATTTCATCTCGCTGTATTTCTCGCAATCACCTCGGTCAGCTCCCTCTCCCTGCGTGAAAAGGCCAGGGTGAGGGGCTTTTGATCTGGTTCAGTATCGAATTCAACTCGGTATTTCATCTCGCTGTATTTCTCGCAATCACCTCGATCAGTTCCCTCTCCCTCTGGGAGAGGGTTAGGGTGAGGGGCTTTTGATCTGGGCTATGCGGGCGGTTGCTGTAACATGCAGCAACTTCAATCTTGCGAGCAGCGAAAATGGATTCTCACTCGATATTGACCTTCACACTGGTCGCCGCAATTGCCATCGCCAGCCCGGGGCCGGCGACGTTGATGGCGATCAATAACAGTCTCGCGCATGGGCAGCGCAGTACGATCTGGTCGTCGCTGGGCAATGCCAGTGGTTTGTTCTGTCTGTCGGCGGCGGCGATGTTGGGGTTGGGGGCGTTGTTGGCCAGTTCCGAAATTCTGTTCAATGCGGTGAAGATCATCGGGGCCGGGTATTTGTTCTATCTCGGGGTCAAGCAGCTGTTCAAAAAGGGGCCGATGCTGCCGGAGGGTGTCGAGGGAGCGGCGAGTACGGTGCGACCGACCCGCGGTAAGCTGTACAAATCGGCCTTTTTGACGGCGGTGACCAATCCCAAGGCGACGATGTTTTTTACCGCGCTGTTTCCGCAGTTCATTGACCAGGGCGCCGCGCTGTTGCCGCAGTTTCTGATCCTGACTTCGATTTTCATGGCGTTGTCGGTATCGTCACTGAGCGTTTATGCGGCGCTGGCGTCCCGGGCCAAGGGTGTGTTGACTCGTCCGGCCTTGTCCCGTTGGGTCAGTCGTGTGGTCGGTTCGACCTTTATCGGTTTTGGTGCAGCGATTCTGACGATGCGTCGGCAGGCGGCTTAAACCCATTTGAACCGGGCCGGGAATCTCGCCACAAAGCAGGTTCCCGCCTCGGCAGTTGAGGTCACGCTCAAGGTGCCGTTGTGCGCTGTCGCTATCTGCGATGCGATGTAAAGTCCCAAGCCCAAACCTTCGCAACGCTGCCCGGCTTCGGCTCGGGAAAACGGTTCGAACAGCAGTGGCATCAATTGCGCTGAAATCGGCGTGCCCTGATTGGTCAGGGAAATCACGATCTCGTCATTTTCTGCATAGGCTTTGAGAACGATCGGCGCGCTGTTCGAGCCATGGGTCGCGGCGTTGCCCAGCAGATTGGAGAGCAATTGACTGATGCGCAGCGCATCGCAATAGATGCCTGCCGGCACATCCAGCTCATGGATAAACACCGCTTGGGGATGGGAGGCTTGTACCTCGGCAAGGGTCAATTGCAGGGTGTGCTGCAAGTCATCAACCAACTTGCGCTGCACCGGAATCCCGCCGCCCAGTCGTCCTCGGGCAAAGTCGAGGATATTTTCGATCAACACACCCATGCGCACCGAGCTGGTGCGAATCGCCGAAATCAGATTGAGTGAGCGCTTTTCTTCGGTTTTGCTTTCCAGCAGGTCAGCGCTCATGCGAATGGCGCTCAGCGGTGTGCGCAAGTCGTGACCCAGGACGGCGATGAATTGCTCGCGCAGGCGCCCGAGTTCATTGGCGTTGTTCAGCTCGATTTGGGTCGCTTCCAGATGGCGTTGCGTGTCCAGGTTCATGGCGATCAATTGAGCGAACAAGGTCAGTGTTTTGGTAATGGCCGGTTCATCGATATTGGCCGGGACCGAATCGATGGCGCACAGCGTGCCGAAGAAATCGCCATTGGCTTTGACGATGGGAATGGAGATATAGCTTTCAAGGCCATAGGTTTTCGGCGTGTGGTGAAGCGAAAAGACCGGGTGCGCACTGGCATGCCCGAAAATCACCGGCTGCTGATGCTGGCGGATTTCGTGGCAGATGGTCGACTCAAGCACCAGTTCGCCACCGGGTTTGAGCCCGAAATCAATGGAGTCATCGACGGCGCACGCCACCCAGTTGCTCTCAGTAACCCGCGCCACCGCCGCGAAACGCATGCCGGTGAGGTGTTTGACCATGCTCAGGATGACCGGCACCGCGTCAATGCTGCGGATCGCGTCGATGTCGGGGGTAAATGCCGGATTGGTCATGGTGTGATGCTTCGTGAAGAGTTCGCTCAGAGACTATCTGTTATTGCCGAACATGACTAATGCGCAAGCCACAAAGAACAAGGGCGCCACGGATTTCCCGGGCGCCCTTTTTTATCGCAGGTTCGAACGTCAACGATTCAGAACTTGTATTTGGCGGTCAGCATGTAACTGCGCGGGTTGCCGTAGTTGTCGTTGGAACCCCAGGTAACATCGGAGCCGATGGCGGAGTAATAGACGCGGTCAAAGATATTGTTCGCGTTGACTTGCAGATCCAGGTGTTTGTTGACTTCGTACCCGGCCATCAGATCGGTGACGGCATAGCCGCCCTGTTCTAGACGGTAGCTACCGTTATTGGCCAGGGTGATGTCGTTGTACATGCGGCTCTGCCAGTAGACGTTGCCACCTACACGCAGGTGTTGCAGCGGGCCCTGGAAGCGGTACACGGTGGAGACCTTGAACAGATGCTCAGGCGTGTCGGTGTCGAAACGCTGATTGTTGTTGGCCGGGTTTTCATCCTTGATGTAGTGCGCGCGGGTGTAGGTATAGCCGGCGCCGACTTGCCAGTTGTCGGTCAGGGCGCCTTGCAGTTCCATGTCGACGCCTTGGCTACGCACCTTGCCCGATGACCCGTAGCAGGTCAGGACCGGGCAGCCGAACTGAGTGTCGGCCTGGGTGGCGCGGCCGGTCTGGTCCATCTGGAACACTGCCAGACTGGCGTTGAGGGCGCCGTTGAAGTACTCGCCCTTGATGCCCACCTCGTAGTTTTCGCCGACGATCGGTTCGAGCACCTTGCCGCCGAGGTCTTTCTGGGTTTGCGGGGTGAAGATGTCGGTATAGCTGGCGTACACCGAGTGGTGGTCGTCGAGTTTGTAGATCAGACCGGCATAGCGGGTGAGATTACGGGTGACCTTGTAGTCGCCATCGCCGGAGCGATCATCGTTGTCATACCAGTCGAGACGGCCGCCGAGAATCAGTGTCAGTGGATCGGCCAGGCTCAGGCGGGTGGTCAGGTAAACGGCGTCCTGAGTGGTGACGGTGCGGGTTTTGCCGTCACGCACGAAGTCTGGTTTTGGCGCGCCAATCGGCCAGGCCGTGGTGTACGGGTCGTATTCCTTGGTGGTCGCGTCATATACGCGGTTGCTGGCGCCGACGACCAGTTCGTGGCTGCGGCCAAACGCTTCGAACGGGCCACTGGCGAACACGTCGAGCGAGCGCTGCTTGTCGGTGTGATGGGATTGATAGGCGGTGGTTTCCAGCGGGCCGGCGTAGCGCGACAGGTAAGTCCCGGAGAACTCGCCGTCAAGGGTCGAGGACGAACCGGCGACATGCAGTTTCCAGTCGTTGTCGAAACGATGCTCGACTTCACCGAACACGGTGTCGATTTGCAGCTTGCGGTTTTCCCAGTCGGTGCCCGGGTAGGTGGAGCGGGGCAGATCGAGGTGGTGGCCGTTGGTGCCGATCGGCAGGCCGCCCCAGAAATAGTTGGTTTGCTCATTCTGCCGCGAGAAACCCAGGGTCGCGGTGGTGCTGTCGCTCAGGTCGGCTTCACCGATGGCGTAGAACAAGCCATGGTCGTTTTCTTCCTTGTCGCGGAAGCTGTCAGCCCCTTGATAGGAGCTGACCACGCGGCCACGCAAGGTGCCGCTTTCGTTCAAGGGGCTGGAGGCGTCGATTTCGCCACGGTAGTCATCCCAACTGCCGGCGGCACCGGTGAGGGTCACGCGTTGATCGGCAGTCGGGCGTTTGCGCACCAGGTTGATCGCCGCCGAAGGGTTGCCGGCACCGGTGACCAGACCGGTCGCACCACGGACGATTTCGACGCGGTCGAACATCGCCAGGTTCGGTTGCACTGCCATCGAGAACGGCGAGTACGAACTCGGCAGGCCGTCGTACATGATGGTGTCGATGTCGAAACCGCGCGAGCTGTACGTCTGCCGACCCGGGCCGCTGGCCTGACTGAGGAACAACCCCGGCGTGCCTTTCACCACGTCGTTGATGCTGGTCATGTTCTGGTCGTCCATGCGCTGACGGGTGATCACCGTTACTGCCTGAGGCGTTTCGCGCATGGTCAGCGACAGCTTGGTTGCCGTGCGCATCGGGCCAGTGGTGTAGGACTGGGTGTCTTCGGTGGTGCTGCTCATCTGCGTGGCGCCGATTTCTGTCGCATCCAGTTCCAGTGTGGCCGGCGCGGTTTTTTCAGGCGTGGCGGGCGTTGTCTCGTCGGCCAGTGCCGGTGTAATGCTGGCCATGCAGATGGCGAGCGCCAACAGGCTAGGTGAACGGTTTGAGCGGCGGTGAATGGTGCGAAACGACATCAATCTGCTTCCCCAAATGATACGAAAACGAATCCAGTGCGAGTGCGTGTAGGAATTATTCGCATTAGTGTGTCAGATCATTCCGGGTGAAGAAAGCCGTACGGCTCAGTTAGTTAACGAATTTTTCACAATTGACTGGGCGCTCTGCGTCGCGGGTTGGCGCAGGGTTCTGGTTTTTTGGGGGATGAGAGAGGGGCGAATCGAGGCATGGCGGGCCGATCACAGAAGCGTGTGATCGGCTCGCTGATGAGGGTAATTAGGGCGTGTTATTTCAGATCTTCGGCCTGGTGCCGCTCGGGCACTTGAGTTGCCTCGTCGCCCCACGTACGGTTGACGCGCTGCCCACGGATGACCGCCGGCCGCTTGGAAATGTCCTCTGCCCAGCGCTGCACATGCGTGTATTCATGAGCCGCAAGAAACTCGGCCGCCGAATAAACATTGTTGCGCACCAGTTGCCCGTACCACGGCCAGACCGCGATGTCGGCGATGGTGTAGCTGTCGCCGGCTAGATAGGCGCTTTCGGCCAAACGCCGATCCAGCACGTCCAGTTGCCGCTTGGCTTCCATGGTGAAGCGGTTGATCGGGTATTCCATTTTCTCCGGCGCATAGGCGTAGAAATGTCCGAAACCGCCGCCCAGGTACGGCGCCGAGCCCATCTGCCAGAACAGCCAGTTCAACGTTTCGGTGCGGCCGGCCGGGTCTTTCGGCAGGAAGGCGCCGAACTTCTCGGCCAGATACAGCAGGATCGAGCCGGATTCGAACACGCGGATCGGCGGCTCGACGCTGCGATCCAGCAGCGCGGGGATTTTCGAGTTCGGGTTGATCTCGACAAACCCGCTGGAGAACTGATCGCCCTCGCCAATGCGGATCAGCCATGCATCGTACTCGGCAGCGCTGTGCCCCAGCGCCAGCAGCTCTTCCAGCAGAATCGTCACTTTGACGCCGTTGGGCGTGGCCAGCGAGTACAGCTGCAATGGATGCTTGCCGACTGGCAGGGTCTTGTCATGGGTGGGGCCGGCAATCGGCCGATTGATACTGGCGAACTGGCCACCGGACGGGGCTTCGTTTTTCCAGACCTGGGGTGGAACGTACGGCGCTTTGCTCATCTAAGGGGCCTCATCTTGGCAAGTGGAAAAAATACCTCGCTGATCATAGACAGGACATCACAGAACCCGCTTTGTATTCCACAGCCCGATGAGTCGAAGGTGTTTTTTGCAATCCCTCCGTTGACGTTCAATGCCGTTCATCGCGTACGCCACCGGCCCAGGCTGTGCGCAGCTGCCTTGATAGACGAACGCGTACAAACGCAACGGCAGCGAGGCGCTGTTGGGCGTTCAGTACCGGTCGGCACACGATCAGCCTCAGCGCTGCGGCCATTGATCCTTGATTTCAAACCAAGGCGCCTTCGACGTGACCTCCACATGCTGCTGTTTTTCGGTGGTGAACGACGTGTCGAGCGTGCCCAGTGCGACCGAGATCCAGCCGTTGAATTCCCCTTGATTGCTTGCCCAGAACAGCGACGAGCCGCAGTGCGTGCAGAACTGGCGTTGTACCGATTCAGACGACTGATACGACTTGACCTGGTCGGCGCCCTCCAGCAATTCCAGGTTCTGGCGCAGCACGCTGCCGTAGCTGGCAAATGCCGCGCCGTGGCTTTTGCGGCATTGGCTGCAGTGGCAGTGCGAAAGCGCTTTGGGCCGTGAGCGGATCTGGTATTTCACGGCGCCGCACAGGCAACTGCCCCGGAAGGTCTGAGGGGAGGGCGTGAGCATTGTTATTGCGGATCCTTGTAGGTGATGGTTTGTTTCAAGGGGGCAGGTGACTGCGCCAGAAACCCGCTGATCAGGGAGATCACCTGCTGCTGAATCACTGCACGTGGACGACCGCCCTCGCCATCGGTGCAGATAATGCTGTCGCCCGGTACATCCTCGTCGAGCATGGCCACGGCGCCAGGTTTGCAGATCGCCATGAACGTGAAGTGACTGGCATCGCTGATTTCGACGTAACGCGACGAGGTTTTCGGCAGGCGTTTGGCGAGGTCGACCGATTCCAGTTGCGCGGGCAGTTCTTTCGACGGTACACCGGCAGCGATCACCAGAATCGGCACGGGGTAGGCCGCCAAGCTTGCATCGGTCATTCCGCGCGACAGCCCCAAGTCCAGTGACACCACGGCAGTAACGCGCTTGTCACGCCAGTCGGCGGCCAATTGAGCTTTCGCTTGCGCGGTGCTTGCAGTGTTCATTTGTTGGTAGGCGGTGCAACTGGCCAGTTGCGTGTGGACCTTGCAGTCTTTGGCAAAACGTTCGGGGTCGAAGCGCGCGCCGCCGGCTTCGAGCACGGTCCAGCCGCCGAGTGAATGGCCGACAATGGCAATTCGATCCTTGGTCACCGCGCCGAATTTTTCCGGTTGCGCCGTCACAGCATCAATGGCCCGGCTGAGGTCGACCGGGCGTTGCCACAGTTGTGCCGCCGCTTGTGGGCTGCGATCGCGGCTGGTGGTGCCGGGATGGTTGACTGCAGCAACGATGTAACCCTGATGCGCCAGCGCACTGGCCAGCCAGGTCTGGTTGATCCAGCTTCCGCCATAGCCGTGGGAAAGCACCACCAACGGATGCGCGCCGCTGGCGGCCGGGGCGTCGAGCACGGCAGGGGCGCCGACGAAGACCTGGTTGTCGCCGAACAATTGTGGCGTCGCGTCGGTGGTCGCGCTCGGGTACCAGACGACCATTTCCAGCGGGCGCTCGTTGCGCGGATCGGCCAGCGTGGCGTACTGGAAACCGACGGGTTGGGTGTCAGCGAATACGTGGCTGCTCAAGCAGATCAGTAGTAGAGCGCCGAGAGACTTTTTCATTGTTGTTATCTTCCGTGATGGGCCGTTTGGGCGAGATGGACTTTGCCCGAATTCTCGCGCTTCAGCGAGCCCTGCGTCTTAAACATTTTCCAGCGGCCATCGCGTGGCCAGATGCGCGCTCAGGTAATCGAGAAAGGCTTTGACCTTCGGCGTCATCGCCGCCCGTTCCTGTACGCAGGCGTAGATGTCCATCGGCTCGACAACGCTGTGTTCAAACAGCGGCACCAACTGCCCGCTCGCCAGATAAGGTGCCGCAACAAACTCCGCCAGTCGCGTGACCCCGGCACCGTGGACCGCCATTTGCGCCAGGGCATCGATGTCATCACTGATGGCGGTGGCATTGATAGGGGCGTCGAAACGCTCGCCGTCGCGAGTAAACGTCCAGCGCAGAAAACGTCCGTCCAGGGGATAACGAAAAGCCAGGCAGGCATGGTTTTGCAAATCATCCGGCGATTGCGGCCACCCGGCGCGCTGAAGATAAACCGGCGCGGCGCACATGATGAAGGGCAGCGAAACGATCTTGCGCGCGACGATGCCGTCCTCCAGTTGCGGCGTGATCCGCAGGCTCAGATCGATGCCGTCCTGAATGTGATTGATCTTGCCATTGCTGGTCGACAGTTCGATCAGCAGGCGCGGGTGCAGCGCGGCGAAACCGGCGATCAGCGCGGCCAGCACATGGCGGCCGAACGCGGAGGTCGAGGCGATGCTCAGTCGGCCCTGCAACTCACTGTCATCGCTGCTGATCGAGCTTTGCGCGGCTTCCAGATCTGCCGCAATTCGGCGGACTTTTTCGTAATAAACCGCGCCGTTTTCGGTGAGCGCCATGCTGCGCGTGGTGCGTTGCAACAACCGCACGCCGAGGTGCGCTTCCAGCCGATTGATCGTCTGGCTCACCGCCGCCGCACTGACGCCCAGAATCTTCGCGGCGCCGACAATCGAGCCCGATTCCACCACTTTGATAAAACTGGCAATCGCCGCTAACAGATTCATCCATGTCCCGCTGAGGGTTGATTCGTAAGTTCTGCTTTATAAAGTACCTGCGGTTGATCGTCTAGTTACGCAAGGGCGGCCTTGCTAACGTGCGGTCTCCCTGTCACTGGATGGAAAAGCCATATGAATCAAAGAATCAACGCCGAAGCCTTGATCATCAGCCGCCGCAAGCTGTCGCCGCGTGCCACGCCGTATGTGTTTGCATTGTATATGGCGACGATCATGGCGTTTCTGATGTCGCTGGTGATCACCGCCGCCAATTCCGGCATTGATAACGACTACCTGAGTAATGCCTTGCATGCCTACAAGCTGGCGATGCCCGCGGCGTTCATGTGCATCCTGGTCGTGCGGCCGATCGTGATCAAACTGGTGGCGTGGACGGTGCATCCGCATTGTTGAAAGGCCCCGTCTCGGCAGTGACTGTTCTGACAACTTCGCGAGCAGGCTCGCTCCCACATTTAGACCGCGATCCCCTGTGGGAGCGAGCCTGCTCGCGAATGGCCTCAGCGCCGACTGACAGGTCTTGTGGGGGACTCAAAAAAACAAACTAGGATTGGCCTGAGGAAATCCATCGAAACTTCGCCAACAACCCAACTGTCCAGACCCTTACACGTCCCGGCGGATGTTCTGTCGGGACAGCTCCATGCAGCGGAGAAAGACGAGGATCGAGATGACGATGACAGTGGGAGACTTTCTGGTTGAGCGGCTCAGCGAATGGGGCGTTACGCGGATTTTTGGTTACCCGGGTGACGGCATCAACGGCGTGTTCGGCGCGCTCAGTCGGGCCAAGGGAAAAATCGAATTCATCCAGGCACGGCATGAAGAAATGGCCGCGTTCATGGCCTCGGCGCATGCCAAGTTCACGGGGGAATTGGGGGTGTGTATCGCCACCTCCGGGCCCGGCGCCTCGCACCTGATCACCGGCCTTTACGATGCACGCCTGGATCACATGCCGGTGTTGGCCATCGTCGGTCAGCAAGCACGCACCGCGCTCGGCAGTCACTATCAACAAGAGCTTGATCTGGTGTCGATGTTCAAAGACGTCGCCGGGGCATTTGTGCAGCAGGCGTCGGCGCCTTCGCAGGTGCGGCACCTGCTCGATCGAGCCGTGCGCACGGCAGTGGGTGAGCGTCGGGTGACCGCGCTGATCCTGCCCAACGATTTGCAGGACCTGAAATACGAAGCGCCGGCTCGCGAACATGGCACCGCGCATTCCGGGGTCGGTTACACGAAACCCAAAGTGTTGCCTTATGACGTGGATCTGCAGCGAGCCGCCGAGGTTTTGAACGCGGGCGAAAAGGTCGCGATTCTGGTTGGCGCCGGGGCATTGCAGGCGACGGATCAAGTCATCGCTGTGGCGGAAAAACTCGGCGCCGGCGTCGCCAAGGCGCTGTTGGGCAAAGCCGTGCTGCCTGATGATCTGCCTTGGGTTACCGGCAGCATCGGCCTGCTCGGCACCGAACCGAGCTACAAGCTGATGAACGAATGCGACACCTTGCTGATGATCGGTTCGGGCTTTCCCTACGCGGAGTTTCTGCCCAAGGAAGGTCAGGCGCGCGGCGTGCAGATCGATTTGCAACCCGACATGCTCAGCCTGCGCTATCCGATGGAGGTCAATCTGGTCGGTGATTCGGCAGAAACCCTCGCCGCGTTGTTGCCACTGCTCGAACAGAAAGCCTCCGGCAAGTGGCGCAAGAAAGTCGAAGGCTGGCGCGGCAGTTGGGAGAAAACCCTGGAAAAACGCGCGATGGCCAAAGCCGACCCGGTCAACCCGCAAAGGGTGGTGTATGAGTTGTCGCCGCGCTTGCCCGATGAGGCAATCATCACCAGCGACTCCGGCTCCTGCGCCAACTGGTTTGCCCGCGATCTGAAAATCCGCCGTGGCATGCAGTGCTCGCTGTCCGGTGGCCTCGCGTCCATGGGCGCCGCTGTGCCTTATGCGATTGCCGCCAAGTTCGCCTACCCGGAACGTGCAGTGATCGCGCTGGTGGGCGACGGTGCGATGCAGATGAACAACATGGCCGAACTGATTACCGTCGCCAAGTACTGGCGGCAATGGGCGAGCCCGAAATGGATCTGTGCGGTGTTCAACAACGAGGACCTTAATCAGGTCACTTGGGAACAGCGGGTGATGGAGGGCGATCCGAAGTTCGAAGCTTCGCAAAGTATCCCGGACGTGCCTTATCACTTGTTCGCCATTTCCATTGGCCTGAAAGGCATTTTTGTCGATCGCGAAGAAGACGTCGCTGCTGCCTGGGAAAAGGCACTGGCCTCGGAAGTACCGGTGGTGATCGAGTTCAAGACCGACCCGAACGTGCCGCCATTGCCGCCGCACATCAAGCTTGAGCAGGCGAAGAAGTTCGCCACGACGTTGCTCAAGGGCGATCCGGATGAGGCCGGGGTGATCCTGCAAACCGCCAAACAGGTGCTCGGCGCGGTGTTGCCCGGCAAAAAATGATCGGTTAATCGACAGACCACTGTAGGAGCTGCCGAAGGCTGCGATCTTTTGATTTTGCTTTTCAAGATCAAGATCAAAAGATCGCAGCCTGCGGCAGCTCCTACCGGTCAGGAGGTATGTTTTTGATTTTCATTGGCTGTGCAGGCTGGAGTCTGGGGCGTGAGCATTGGCCGGCATTTCCGGTGGAAGGCTCGCACTTGCAGCGCTACGCCGGGCGCCTCAACGCCGTGGAAATCAACAGTTCGTTCTACCGCCCGCATCGTCAGCAAACCTATGAGCGCTGGGCCGATGGCGTACCGGAGGACTTTCGCTTTTCGGTGAAAATGCCCAAACACATCACCCATGAATTGCGTCTGGCGAACTGCGAGTCAGCGCTGGACACATTTCTGGCTGAGTGCGGTGGGTTGGGCGATCGGCTGGGCTGCCTATTGGTGCAATTGCCGCCATCACTGGCGTTTGACGAAAACATCGCCGAAGCCTTTTTCACAACATTGCGCGAGCGGTTCTCCGGCCCCGTAGTGCTTGAGCCACGGCATGAGTCGTGGGTCAGCGCCGAGCGAATGTTGAAGGCTTGTCAGATCGCCCAAGCGGCCGTCGATCCCTCGCGCATCAGCAGTGATGCCGCGCCCAGTGGCTGGGCGGGAACCCGCTATTGGCGCCTGCACGGCTCACCGCGCATTTATCACAGCGCCTACGATTCCACTTATCTGCAAAACCTCGCCCACGCCCTGCAATCATCGACCGCAGCAGGTGCCGCGACCTGGTGCATTTTCGACAACACCGCCAGCGGCGCCGCACTCGGCAACGCCTTGACGCTGGCGTCGCTGACCTGCGGTTGAATCAGACTGCCAGGTGCTCATACAGAATCGTTGCACCAACAATCATCAGCACCACGCCACCGACGATTTCCGCACGCTTGCCGACCACCGCGCCGAGCACTCGGCCGAGCATCACGCCAAGGGTCACCATGGTCATGGTCGCCAGACCGATCGCTGCCGCCGCGACCCAGATATTCACGTCGACAAACGCCAGACCGACACCGACCGCGAGCGCATCGATGCTGGTGGCAAACGCGGTGACCGCAAGAATCAGGAAAGAGTGCGACCCCGGTTTTTCTGCTTCCTCTTCTTCGTGTTTCAGGCCGTTGTAGATCATGTGCAGGCCGAGAATCACCAGCAGGGTGAAGGCGATCCAGTGGTCCCATTCGGCCACCCAACGGGTCGCCGCCTGGCCGATCAGCCAGCCGATGATGGGCGTGATGGCTTCGATCACACCGAAGATCAGGCCGGTGCGCAGGGCTTCAGTGAAACGCGGTTTGTGCAGGCTGGAGCCTTTGCCGATGGCGGCGGCGAACGCATCCGTGGACATGGCCAGAGCGAGGAATATGAGGGAAACAGGATTCACGGGGCACACTTCCAGTCGGGCTATGAGTCAACGACACAACCACACGCCCGACTTTAGGCATGGATGTGTCGTCGGTCTCACCAACCAAAAGGTGTTCGCACCACGGCGTGTTGCCGAGAATGTTGATACGAACGCTTCCGAAAAGGCTCGGAAACAGGCTACTCCCCAACGAGGGGGCGGATGTTATGCGGGCAAACATGAAAATTTCGTCAAAGCCGCCGCATCGGACATCAGGCGCAACACGTCACGCCGGCTTTTCGTTGATCCGCAACTCCGCGCACAAACCGCCACGCGGCAGGTTGTAAAGCTGCAAGGTGCTGCCGATCTTGCTGACGATCATTTGCACAATGGCCAGCCCCAGTCCGGCGCCATTGGCATGACCGTGGCTGTAGAAACGCTCGAACAGTCGTGCGTAGTCCTCTTCTTTGATGCCGGGCCCAGCATCTTCGACGCTGATGTACACCGCGCCGGATGCTTGCGGTTGGACCTGTACGCGCACTTCACTGCCGGGCGGGGCGAAGTTCAAGGCGTTGGTGACCAGATTCTGCAGGGCGATGGCGAGTGCAACCGGGTCGGTGTCGACCGGGCAGTGGTGGTCGCTGTCGAGGATCAGTTCGACATCTTTCTCCCACGCCAGCGGCGCCAGTTCGGCAAGTTCTTCGCGCACCAGCGCGGTGAGTTCCACCGGCGTTTTTTCCGGACTGGCCAGGCGCGGTTCGATGCGCGCCATGGTCAGCAACTGGCTGGCGATACGGGTGGCACGGTCCACCGCGCTGACCAGAAACTCCAGCGCTTCCTCACGCTGTTGCGCGGTACTGGCAAGCTGCGCGTTTTGCGCATGGATGCGCAGAATGGCCAGCGGCGTGCGCAACTCATGGGCGGCGTCGGCGATGAAACGGCGCTCGCGGGCGAGCAGATTGTCGATCTGCTGCAACAGGCGATTGAGCGCGGTTTGCATCGGTTCGAGGTCGTGGGGCAGGGGTCGCAGGTTCAGCGGCTTGAGGGTGTCGGTGTTGCGCCCGCGAATGGTCTGCGCCATGGCTCGCAACGGTTGCAGGCCCCAGCCAATCGCCAGCCAGATCAGCACCGTCAGCACTGGCACGCCGATCACACTCGGCCATAACGTGTGGCCAACGATTCGCTCGATCAGATCCTGCCGAATGTCATCGCGTTCACCGACCCAGATCAACAGCCCTTGCTGCGAATCCTTGAGCAGAAACGCGCACCAGTCGCGGCCGTTTTCCATCAGGTCATGGGAACCGAGGGTAGTCGGCGGCGCGTTGAGCTCCGGCGCTTCGGCCGAGCGCATCAGCAATTGCCCATCGCTGCGCCAGACCTGAAACGTCAAACGGGTTTCGTAGGGGTGCGCCGCCTCGCCATCACCGACCCGGCTCATCGCTTCATCGAAGGCCTGATGCAGCCGCTGCCAGTTGTTGTCGCCCGGAGCGCGTTGCGCCAGCACGCCTTGCAGCAGGCGTGCGCTCTGCGCCAGTTGAGCGTCGTAGACCTCTTCGATTTCGTGATGGCTGTCGCGCAGCACCAGCCAACTGATCAGCAGATCACCCAGCAATACCAGGATCAATACCGGCACCAGAATTCGCGCACGTATCGAGATCATGGTTTGACCGCCATCACGTAACCCACCCCGCGCACAGTGCGGATCAACTCGCTCGCAAGCTTTTTGCGCAGGTTGTGAATCAGCACTTCGAGGGTGTTGCTCTCGACCCGTTCCTGCCAGCCGTACAGTGCGCCGGACAGGCGCTCGCGGGTGACGACTTTGCCGGGCCGGGCCATCAGTTGATGCAGCAGCTGATATTCCATCGGCGTCATCACCACCTCATTGCCAAGCCAGGTTACTTGCTGGCTGAGCGGATCGAGGCACACGCCGGCATGTTCCAGCACCGGTTGCGCGCGGCCCTGACTGCGCCGCAGCAACGCGCGGATGCGCGCCTTCAATTCATCGACATCGAACGGTTTGATCAGGTAGTCGTCGGCGCCGGCATCGAGGCCGGCGATGCGCTCGGCGGTGCCATCGCGGGCGGTTAGGATCAGCACCGGCAGGTCCTGTTGTTCGCTGCGCAGTTGTTGCAGCAAGGCCAGACCGTCGAGCCGTGGCAGGCCGAGGTCAAGCAGCAGCAGATCGAAGCTTTCACTGCGCAGGGCATGCAAGGCACTGACCCCGTCCTGCAACCAGTCGAGGGTATAGCCCTCGTTGCTCAGGGCAACGCGAATGCCTTGTCCGAGGGCACGATCATCTTCGACCAGAAGCAGGCGCATGGTGATTCTCTGTTGGCGGAACGGGTTGGGATGGACGGCATCATGCCGCCGCGCCGAGCGTCTTGGCAGGCCATCCGACGGGAAAGATGTAACGGTTCGTTGCCAACTAAGCTTTCACTAAGGTTGCTTTTGCACAGTGAGGTCTTTCTCATCCAGCGAGAGTGATTCCATGCGCAAACTGCTGCTGTTGTCTTTGATCGTCGCCAGCCCGTTGGCCGTCGCCGGCCCGCAATGCACCACTGCCGAGCGCTCGCAATGGCAAGACCAGAAGGCCTTTCAGGAACAACTGAAAGCCCAGGGTTACGAGATCAGCAAGTTCAAGGTCACCGACGGCAACTGCTACGAGATCTACGGGTTCGACAAGGACAAGCGCAAGGTCGAGATCTACCACGACCCGGTCAGCGGTAAAGCGGTCAAGACCGAGATCAAGGGCTGATGCCGAGCGCGTCCCTGCGCCTGTGGGATCCCGTGGTGCGGCTGTTTCATCTGTCGATTGCGGGCGTCTTCGTCGCCAATTATTTCTTCAATGAAGCGGGTGACGACTGGCATGTCTGGCTCGGCTATTACGCCATGGGTTGGTTGCTGGTACGCACGGTGTGGGGATTTATCGGGCCGCGCAGTGCCCGTTGGGCGGACTTCTGGCCGACCCCGACGCGCCTGCTGGCCCATGCGCGCTCACTGCTCGCCGGGCGGCCCGAGCATCGCCTCGGCCACTCGCCGATCGGTGCGCTGGTGATGATCCTGATGTTGCTGGCGTTGTTCACCGTGGGTCTCAGTGGCTGGGCGATGGAAGAAATCGACGCCTTGTGGGGTGCCGATTGGCCGTTGTCGGTCCACGAAACGGCGGCCGACAGTCTGCTTGTGCTGGTGTGCATTCACATCGCTGCTGCCGTGTTTGAAAGTTTTCAGGTTCGCGACAACTTGCCGTTGTCGATGCTCACCGGGCGCCGTCGCCGATTGCCAAATGATTCGACGCGCTGACAAGGACGTCTGCCCATTGTTAACCCTCCTGTCCTTGCCGCGAGCCCCTTATGCGTGCGTTGTCCTTTCGCTTGACGTTCATTCTCGGCAGCCTCGCGGTGTGCCTGATCTTTCTGGCCGCGTGGCGCAGTCATCCACCCCATGTGCTGGCGCCATTTGCATTGTCGACAGCGCCGGTCGATGGCGCACTGCGAGCGTCGGAGCCGATGTACAGCAGTCGTTTCGTTTCCTCGCAACTGGATGATTTTGTGCATTCCTCTTCGGTCACCGCGCTGCCTGGCGGGGACTTGATGGCCGTGTGGTTTGCCGGCTCGCGCGAAGGCGCTGCCGACGTGCAGATCCGCACGGCGCGCTTTGATGCAAAAAGTGCGGAGTGGGGCGCCGAACAGGTGCTGGCCACCCGCGAGCAAACCCGCGACGGCACCCAGCGCTATATCCGCAAGCTCGGTAACCCGGTGATCGCGCTCGCGCCGGACGGGCGCTTGTGGATGTTCTACGTCTCGGTGTCCGTAGGCGGTTGGGCCACCAGTGCGATCAACGTGATGGTCTCTGCCGACATGGGCCGTGAATGGTCGACGCCGCGTCAGTTGATCACCTCGCCGTTTTTCAACATCAGCACACTGGTACGCGCGGCGCCGGTGTTCCATGCCGATGGCTCGATCGGCTTGCCGGTGTATCACGAGTTCATGGGCAAGTTCGCCGAGTACCTGTACCTGAGCGCCGACGGTGCAGTCATCGACAAATTCCGCATCAGCCGCGGCAAGCACTCGTTGCAGCCGACCATCGTGCCGCTGGATGGCCGCCGCGCCGTGGCGATGCTGCGTTATGCCGGTGACACCCATCATCGCGTGTTGGCCAGCCGCACCGACGATGCCGGCCAGACCTGGAGCGAACCGTATCCGCTGGAGCCGGCCAACCCCAACTCGTCGCTGGCAGCGGTAGGCACGGCTGACGACGGTTTGCTGGTCGCGCTCAACGATCTGCGCGACGGGCGTTTCAAATTGAGCCTGTACGGCACCGATGCCAATCTCAACGACTGGCGCAGTGTGATCGAACTCGATCAGTCACCGGATCCGCTCGGTCAGCCGTTCTCGCCCGAGGCGTACAAGGCCATTATCGGCGAGGGTTTCCGATCCTCCAGCGGTGCCCGCCGCCTGCCGTTGGAACAGCGCTTTCTGAGCAATCTCGACTACCGCGTGTGCAAACCGCGCGGCTGTGATTTCGAGTACGAATATCCGTATTTCAGCCGGGGTTCGGATGGTCTCTATCACTTGGTGTATTCGTGGAATAACACCTTCATCAAACATGTCAGCTTCAATGATGCCTGGCTGGCGGAGCGTCTGTGATGTTTCTTTGGCAAGCCCATTTGAGTTTTGTCCTGCTCGGTTTTGTTCTGCTGAGTGCCTTTCACTTCACCCGGCCATGGCGCCCGTGGCTGTTGCCGCTGTTGGCGCTGGCCGGTTTTATCCCGGTCAACGATCTGCCGCTGGCAGCCTATGTGCGCAGCTTTACCGACGATCTGGCGATCACCACGCTGGTGTTGCTGGGCTGGGTCTGTCTGCTGCGCCTGGGCGTGGTCCAGCCGTCGCCAACGGTCAAGCGCGTTCAGGTGCTAGTGCTGTTTACCGTGTTGGCGCTGATTCTGTATCCGGCAACGATGGGCCTGACTTACGTCGATCCGTACCGCTGGGGCTTTAATCCACGGCCGATGATTGTGCTGATCGGGCTGAGCACATTGGCCCTGTTGTGGCTGCGCAACGGCTTGGGCGTAGCGATGTTGGCGCTCGGCACGCTGGCCTTCGCGCTACGCCTCAAAGCCTCGGAAAACTATTGGGATTACCTGATCGATCCGCTGCTGGTGGGTTACTGCCTGGTGGCCGGTGCCGCGCTGTGCGTGCGCGAAGTCTGGCGCCTGTTGCGGCCGGTCCCGGCCGTGCCGACGTCTTCAATCTGATCACCACACAGAGGTTTACGATGGGTTGGTTGCAATCGCGGCGCCTGCGCTACGGCGTCGGCGCGGCAGGTTTGGCGTTTTTACTGTTGGCCCTGCTGCGGCTGGTGTTCGTGCTGGGTTTTTCCGGTCTCGACATCAGCGCATTTGCCAACGACCCGCAACTGCGCGAAACCCTCGGCATTGGTCTGCGTTTCGACCTGCGTCTGGCAGTGTTGCTGATGTTGCCGCTGGCCGTTCTGGCATGGTTGCCACGCTGGAACCTGACGCGCCTGCCGTTGCTGCGCCAAGTCGCGCGGGGTTACTGGTTGCTGGTGCTGGGCGTGGTCGGCCTGGTCTACATCATCGACTTCGGCCATTACGCCTACCTCGGCGTGCGCATCAACGCCACGGTGCTGCGTTATCTGGAGGATGCGCAGATCTCGCAGCAAATGGTCCGGGAAAGCTATCCAGTGCTATGGATTGCCCTCGGCTGGCTGGCGGTGCTGGGCGTGTGGTTCTACGGATTCGTGCGTCTGGAGCGCGCAACACTGACGCGGGAACCTCGCGCCATCCGCCGTACCTCGCTGGTCGTGGGCAGCGCTTTCGGCCTGGTCGCCGTGCTGCTGGCGTTGCTCGCTCGTGTCGAAAATCTCAACCTGGAAAACCCGGTGCCGCTGCGCTGGAGCGATGCGTTTTTCTCCGGCAATGCGCAAATCGCCGCCGTAGGCCTCAACCCGGTGCTGTTCTTCTACGACACGCTCAAGGCCGGGCAGGCACAGTTCGATGAAGCCCAGGTGCGCCAGCATTACCCGCTGATTGCGCGTTATCTGGGCGTGGAACAAGCGGACGCGCAAACCCTGACATTCGAGCGACAGCAAGCGGTGCAACCGTACCGGGTCGCCGGTGCACCGAACGTGATGTTCGTCATGCTCGAATCGTTGGGCACCAGTGCGGTGGGCGCTTATGGTAACCCGCTGAACCCGACGCCGAACCTTGATCAACTGGCCACCGAGAGCTGGTTCTTCCGACACTTCTACGTGCCGGTCACCGGTACCGCTAAAACCGTCTGGGCGAGCATCACCGGGGTCCCGGACGTGACCCGTCAGGAGACCGCCACCCGCCATCCGCTGATCACCCGCCAGCACACGCTGATCAACGCGTTCACCGACTATCAAAAGCTCTACATGATCGGCGGCAATGCCGGCTGGGCGAATATCAATGCGCTGATCCAGCAAAGCATCGAGGGCGTAAAGCTGTATCAGGAGAGCGACTGGCGTTCGCCGCTGGTGGATGTCTGGGGCATTTCTGACCTGGATCTGTTCAAGGAAAGCGACCGCATCCTGCGCGATCTGCCCAAGGACCGACCGTTCTTTGCTTATGTGCAAACCTCGGGCAACCACCGGCCGTTCACCATTCCCAAGGACAATGACGGCTTCCAGGTCAGTCATCTGTCGCTGGAACAAGTGCAAGCCGCCGGCTCGCGCAGCGTCGAGCAATACAACGCTGTGCGCCTGCTGGATTTCAACATCGGCAAGCTGATGGAACTGGCCAAGGCCGGCGGCTACTACGACAACACGATTTTCGTGTTCTTCGGCGACCACAACACCCGCATCAGCCAGATCCCGCACATGCCGCCGGCCTTCGAACAATTGGGGCTGGAAAGCAACCATGTGCCGATGCTGATCCATGCGCCGGGCATGCTCAAAGCCAAGGTGATCGATGAGGCGGTGGGGTTGGTGGATTTGCTGCCGACGGTGGCAGGCATGGCTGGCATCCCGTTCAGCAACGGCGCGATGGGCCGCGATATTCAGCAGCCCGCGCCGGAAGGCGAACGCGTGGTGCCGCTGGTATTGCGCGAAGGCACGTTCCCGTTGATTGGCGGCGTGACCCAGCATCATCTGCTGCAAATGCAACACGACGGCAGCGCGCCG
Source organism: Pseudomonas sp. SCA2728.1_7 (assembly GCF_018138145.1). Lineage (NCBI taxonomy): Bacteria > Pseudomonadati > Pseudomonadota > Gammaproteobacteria > Pseudomonadales > Pseudomonadaceae > Pseudomonas > Pseudomonas sp. SCA2728.1_7. Next base: position 343,044 of record NZ_CP073104.1, read on the forward strand.
ACCCTGCATGACCTGCGCTCGGCGACACCGCGAGACAACGTCGCCGAGCAACACCCGCAGGAGTTTCAGCGGCTGGTGGAGCTGACGCGGGGGCTGCATGAAAGTGCGCGGCTGATGCTGTATCGCAATGTGCGCTGAGGAGCCCTCACCCTAACCCTCTCCCAGAGGGAGAGGGGACTGACCGCGTTGCTCGCGCAAGTTACGCCGACTTGAAAGACCGAGCTGAACGCAAGATTTGAAAAGCGCACAAATCGGCGCCCTTTCCCCTCTCCCAGAGGGAGAGGGGACTGACCGCGTTGCTCGCGCAAGTTACGCCGACTTGAAATACCGAGTTGAACGCAAGATTTGAAAAGCGCACAAATCGGCTCCCTTTTTCCCTCTCTCGGGGGGAGAGGTGACTGACCGAAGTGGTGCGCCGACTTGAAATACCGAGTTGAACGCAAGATCTGAAAAGCATACAAATCGGCTCCCTTTCCCCCTCGCCCCCTTGGGGGAGAGGGCTGGGGTGAGGGGGTAGATCCAGCAGACTGTCGCGATCGCCTGCAAAAACACTAATTACCATCGGCCACTTTGCGTTCGATTTCATCGATCTTGCGCTGCAGCGTCTCGGCGTCCTGCTCCTTCACTCGGGTGGACGAAGGCGTGATGACCTCATCCACAGCTTCGCTGTCATCGTCCCGGTCTGCAAGATCGCGCTCGACCACATTCACCGGTTTGCCGGACGTGTCGGTTGGCGGGGCGTTCGGGGTTTTATCGTTGCTGTTCATGTGGGTGACCTCCAGTGGTGTAAACATTGGAGGCAGGCAGTGCGGCAGGCGTTCGATATTTTTGCCGGGTTGTGCCGAATGGCGCCCTCCCGCGGTGGAGAGGGCGCGCTGACGGTTTTCAGTCTTTGAGAATGTCGCGATCCTTGGTTTCCGGCAGGAAGAACGTGCCGAGTACCGCCGTCATCACCGCGATCACGATCGGATACCACAGCCCGTAGTAGATATCCCCGGTCGCGGCGACCATGGCGAACGCCACCGTCGGCAGGAAGCCGCCGAACCAGCCGTTGCCGATGTGATAGGGCAGTGACATCGAGGTGTAGCGGATGCGGGTCGGGAACAGCTCGACCAGCCACGCCGCGATCGGGCCATAAACCATGGTCACGTAGATCACCAGCACGGTGAGCAGGAGCAGCACCATCGGGTAGTTGGTTTTCGCCGGGTCGGCTTTTTCCGGATAACCGGCCTCCTTGAGCGCGGTGCCGAGGGTCGCGGTGAACGCATCGTTGCGGGTCTTGAAGTCGGCTGCCGGCAGCGCGCTGCCTTCGAAACTCTCGACGACTTTGTCGCCAATGCGCACTTGCGCGACGGTGCCCGGTTCGGCGATCACGTTCTCATACGGGATCGCCCGTTTTGCCAGCAGGGTCTTCGCCAGGTCGCAGGAACTGGTGAATTTGGCTTTTCCCACCGGGTCGAACTGGAACGAACAGTGGTCCGGGTTGGCGATCACTTTGACCGGGTTTTTCTCCTGAGCGATGAACACGTCGGGATTACCGTACTGGGTCAGCGCGTGGAAGATCGGGAAGTAGGTCAGCGCCGCCAGAATACAGCCGACCATGATGATCGGCTTGCGCCCGATGCGGTCGGAGAGGCTGCCGAAAATGACGAAGAACGGCGTGCCGATCAGCAGTGAACCGGCAATCAGCAGGTTGGCGGTCTGCGGGTCGATCTTCAATGTCTGCAGCAGGAAGAACAACGCGTAGAACTGCCCGGTGTACCAGACCACCGCTTGCCCGGCCGTGCCGCCAAGCAGCGACATGATCACCACTTTGAGGTTGTCCCAGCGTGCAAAGGATTCGGTCAGCGGTGCTTTCGATGCCTTGCCTTCGGCCTTCATCTTCTGGAATACCGGTGATTCGCTCAGTTGCAGGCGGATGTATACCGAGACGATCAGCAGCAGGATCGACAGCAGAAACGGAATCCGCCAGCCCCACGCTTCGAACGCTTCAGTGCCCAGCGCAGTGCGGCAGGCGAGGATCACCAGCAATGAAAGGAACAGACCAAGCGTCGCAGTGGTTTGAATCCACGAGGTGAAGAAACCACGCCTGTTGCGTGGCGCATGCTCAGCCACATACGTCGCTGCGCCGCCATACTCGCCGCCGAGCGCCAGGCCTTGCAGCAAGCGCAGGGTGATCAGGATGACCGGCGCGGCGACGCCGATGGTCGCGTAACCGGGCAACAAGCCGACAATCGCCGTCGATACACCCATGATCACGATGGTGATCAGGAATGTGTGCTTGCGCCCGATCATGTCGCCGAGCCGGCCAAACACAATGGCACCGAACGGCCGCACGGCAAACCCGGCGGCGAAGGCGAGCAGGGCGAAGATAAACGCGGTGGTTTCGTTGACACCGGCGAAGAAGTGCTTGGCGATGATCGCCGCCAGTGAACCGTAGAGGTAAAAGTCGTACCACTCGAAAACCGTGCCCAGGGACGAAGCGAAGATGACCTTGCGCTCTTCCTTGGTGATGCCGCCGCTGCGCGGTGGACTGCCGGTGGACGTTGTGTAGGTTGTGGCCATGGGTGTTCTCCGTCGTGCTTATTGTTGTAGGCCGGAGTCCCCCGTTATTGCTCGTCTCACTCTGGCCTTGTGGCATATGCCGGAAGCGCTGTCGCGTGAAGCTTGCACAGTGTCGCCATCGTGCATTTGTGCAAGCTTTCCTGAAGCATAATCAGCTTCTGCCAGATATCCAGCCGCCGGCCTGCCTACTACGCCTTGACCCAGCGCTGACGACTCCACGCACTCAGCCAGTCGACCACAAACACCAGCACCAGCATTGCCAGAATCACCGTACTCGCTTGCGCTTCCTGAAACAGGCTGAGGCTCACATAGAGCATCTGCCCAAGCCCGCCGGCACCGACAAAACCCAGCACGCTGGCCATGCGGATGTTGTTTTCCCAGCGGTACAGAATGTAGGCGAGCAGTTGCGGCGCAAGGTTCGGCAGCGTGCCGTAACAGAAGGCAAGGAGCGGATTGCCGCCCTGCAAACGAATGGCTTCGGCCGGTTGCGGCGGCGTATTTTCCAGAGCTTCGGCGAACAAGCGGCCAAGCACGCCGGTGGTGTGCAGGGCGAGGGCGAGGGTGCCGGCGTTCGGGCCGAGACCGGCGGCAAGCACCATCAGCGCCGCCCAGACCAGTTCCGGAATCGCCCGCAAGGCATTGAGCAGCAGGCGCGAGGCACTTTGCAGCGGCCAGCCGAAACGCCCGGCGGCGGGCAACGCAAGGACGATGCCGAACACCGCCGCGAGTAGCGTGCCGAGGGCCGACATGGCCAAGGTTTCCAGCGAGCCGTGGAAGATTGCCTTGAGGTAATCGGCGCTCAGGTCCGGGCTGAGAAAGCGCTGCACGTAAGCACCCATCTGCCTGAGGCTGGTGGCGCTGCCGAGTTCGCCAAGATCCAGCCCCAGATAAACGAAGGAAGCGATCACCGCCAGCGCAATGCCGGCGATCAGCAGCAGGTTGATCAAGCGATTCATGTCAGCCTCCAGCGCAACAAGCGGCTGAGTTGGTCGGCGGCCAAGACGAGAATCAGGAAGCACAGCAGAATACTGGCGACTTCACCGCCGGCGAACATGCGGATCGACAGATCGATCTGCTGACCCAGGCCCCCGGCGCCGACAAACCCCATCACCACTGATGCGCGGATCGCGCATTCCCAGCGATAGACCGTATACGACAGCAGTTCCGACGCGACATTGGGCAACGTGCCGTAGGCAAACGCCGCCAGCCGGCCGCTGCCAGCCTGTAACAACGCGTGCGCCGGGCGCTGGTCGGTGGATTCGAAAATCTCCGCGTAGACCTTGCCGAGCATGCCGCTGTAGGTGATGGCGATCGCCAGTACACCCGCCGCCGGGCCAAGTCCAACAGCGCGGACAAACAACAGCGCCCAGACGATTTCCGGCACGCTGCGCAAAAAAATCAGCAAACCACGTACCGGCCAGCGCAGTAGACGTCCCAGTCGGCTGGGCACGCCACCGTGCGAGGCGGCGGACAGCGACAGCGCGCGACTGGCAAGCAGGCCGGCCGGTATCGCCAACAACAGCGCCAAGGCCATGCCGGCGGTGGCGATGGCCAGGGTTTGCAGGGTGGCTTTGAGCAGTAGCTGGAGAAACGCTTCGTCGTGCGCCGGAGGCCAGAATTGCGCGACAAAACGGCCCATTTCATTCTGGCTGTCGGGCAGCAATACAACCAGATTCAGCTCGCTGAGCTGGACGCCCGGCCACAGCAAGGCAATCGCCAACAGCGTCAGCAGCAGTCGTGGCCACGCCGCCGGGTCCCGTGAATCAGCTTTCAGCATCGGGGAATCTGCACAGTCAGAGGCGCCACTGCAGCGGTCGGCGATTGCAGTTTTTCGTTGGCGTACAGCGCGTCGAGCATCTCGTGGCTGACTTGCCCGGAGGCGCAGTCGAACAGAACCTGCCCGTCGCGCAGGCCGATGATCCGTGGGAAGTGCGACAGCGCCAGATCCACCGCATGCAGGCTCGCTACCAGCGTGACGTTGTGTTCACGGGCATGCCGCGAGAGGATCGACAAGGTGTGCCCGGCCATGACCGGGTCCATCGCCGACACCGGCTCGTCGGCCAAGAGAATTTCCGGCGCCTGATACAACACGCGGGCGATGCCGACACGTTGCAACTGGCCGCCGGACAATTGCTGGCAATGGGCGAACAGTTTTTCGCCCAGATCCAGTCGCGCCAGCGCCGCGCGCGCGCCGGCCACATCCAGTGGATGCAGCAGGTTCAAAAGACTTTTACCCAGACTCCATTGGCCGAGTTTGCCGGCCAGCACTGCCGTGACCACGCGCTGACGCGGTGGTAGCGGCGGCGCCTGATGCACCAGACCGATTCGCGCACGCAGGCGTTGGCGCTGGCGGGCGGACAAGTGCCAGGCGCGTTCGCCGAGCACTTCGATCTCGCCGCTGCTGGGCCGCAGTGCCGTGGCCAACAAGTTGAGCAAACTCGATTTACCGGCACCGGACGGGCCAATGATGGCGACCTGTTCGCCGACGCCAATCTGCAAGTCGACACCGCGCAGGGCGTCGACTCCAGTGACGTGGCGCAGGCCGCCCTGTTTGAGGCTCAGGATCATTTCAGCAGTTCGGCGGCGCGGGCGGCTTCCTCGATGCCCTTGTAGTTCTCGGGCTTGGTGTCGATGAAACGGCTGGCCGCTTGCAGATCAAGAATCTTTTTCTGCTCCGGGTTGGCCGGGTCCAGATCAAGGAAGGCTTTTTTGATCTTCGCCGCCAGTGTCGGGTCGAGGGTGCCGCGCACGGTCCAGTTGTAATCGAAGTAGGTCGGCGTGGTGGCGAAGACTTTGACCTTGGTGGTGTCGACCTTGCCGGCATCCACCAGTTTCTGCCAGACACTGGCGTTCAGCACGCCGGCGTCGACCTTGCCGGCCTGCACCCAGGCCACGGTGGCGTCGTGGGCGCCGGAGTAGGCGACACGGCTGAAATACGCCTCAGGCTTGATGTTGTCGTTTTTCAGCATGAAGTAACGCGGCATCAGGCTGCCGGAGGTGGACGACACCGAACCGAAGGCGAAGGTCTTGCCTTTCAGGTCGGCGAGGCTGTGCACATTCGGGTCGGCGGTGATGAATTTGCTGGTGAATTGCGCATCCTGTTCACGCTGCACCAGCGGGATCACCGGTGTGGTCGCGTCGGTCTTCAAGCGCGCCTGCACAAAGGTGAAGCCGCCGAGCCAGGCCATGTCGAGGCGATCGGTCGCCAGGGCTTCAACCACTGCCGGGTAATCGGCCACCGGCACGAACTGCACTTTCATGCCCAGTTGCTGTTCCAGATAGGCACCCAACGGTTCGAACTTGCGCAGCAATTCGGTCGGCGCTTCATCGGGAATCGCGCTGACCCGCAAAACGTCGGCGGCTTGCGTCATCAGGGCAGAAAAGGACAGGGCCAGGCCGGCGGTCAGTGCCAGGGTTCGCTTGAACATGGAAATCTCCGTTTCAGGGGTGTCAAAAGGTGTGAAGAGCTGAAATAGGGCGCTACGTGAGGGTAGACGAATCGGCGAGGTTATACGTACTCACACGCGCAAAGGCCAGCGCCATGGGGATAGCGCAGTCAAAATCGCTCGTCGAGAATTGCTGGGAGGGTGAGTTCCTTGACATAGCTGCCCGCAGACAGACTCAAGATCATACGCACCACCTGGACGACGTCGTGAACAGGAATCAGCTGACCCTCGCCACGCTGCGCCGCCAGATCTAGCGGGGTGCTCAGTGGATCCTCTGTATTCAGATACCCAAGGTTCAGGCAGGTCACCGACAGACGCTGGTGTCGGTAGCCTTCGCGCAATGAATCGGCAATCCCGCGCAGAGCGAATTTCGAGGCACCGAAAGCGACTTCCGGGCGCCCGCTTTGTGGCAGGCCCGAGGTTGACCCGGTAAGGATGATTCTGGGTTGGGCGCTTTTCAGCAGCAGAGGGAGCAGACGTTTGATCAGCAGGATTGTTGAGGTGATGTTGCAACTGACGATGGCTTGCACTTCCTCGTCCGGGGAATCGAGAAGCGCATAGGCTGGATCGAAGGCCAAGGTTTCCCAGATGCCGAGGTTGTAGATCAGTGTATCCAGTCCGTCATCGATGACCGCCTGCTCGATGGCGTGCGCCGCTTTTGCCGGAAACATCAGGTCGGCTTCTACCCAGCGTACGTTGCGCTCGGCATCGACGATCAAGTCCTCGGGGCGCGTGCGGGAAACGCCGATCAGCGTGTCTCCCGCGTTGCCCAAACCTTCGATCAAAGCCTTGCCCAAGCCCTTGCTGGCACCGACCACCAAAATGTTCATCGATCGTCTCCCTGATCTGAATGCTGATGTGGGACAGCATGCAAACAGACGACCTCTGAAATGGCAAACGAATGGGTGTGTCCGGATATTTACGGTAGTTTGGCAATCACCTTGATCTCGAAATCAAAGCCATACAGCCACGTCACACCAACCGCCGTCACGGTCGGATGCGGCGCCTCGCCCCAGAACTCGGTCAGCACCACATCCCAGATCGTCTCGAATTTCGACTGGGGATCAACGATGAATACGGTGACATCAACCACGTTATCGAAGCTGGCACCGGCCTCCTCAAGGATTGCATTGAGGTTAGTGAAAGCCTGACGCACCTGGTTTTTCAGATCCGGCTCTGGCGTGCCGTTCTCGGTGCTGCCGACCTGTCCCGAGACAAACAGAAAACCGTTGGAGCGAATGGCTGGCGAGTAGCGATGGCGTTCGTAAAGCGTGCGGCGTGCGGGTGGGAAAACAACATCGCGCTGAGTCATGGGGGTGTCTCCTTCATTTGAGTTGATGGAGCCACTGTAGGTATTTGCAGGCGGGCGATAAACGCGCAAGCTTGGCGCTCACTGTTTGTGAAATCCAAACAATCGAGGGCTCACCTTGGACCGTTTTGACGCAATGCAGGCCTTCGCCCGGGTGGTCGAGGCGGGGAGTTTCACCAAAGCGGCGGAAACCTTGCACATGAGCAAGACCACCGTGACCCAACTGGTTCAGCAGTTGGAGGCACGGCTGCGAGTCAAACTGCTCAACCGCACCACGCGCAAGGTCAACGTCACCACCGACGGCGCCGTTTACTACGAGCGAGTGATCAAGTTGCTGGCGGATATGGATGACGCCGAAACCAGCCTGCCCGGCGCGGCCGCGTTGCCCAAGGGTCGACTGCGCGTGGACGTGCCGAGCCCGCTGGCGCGGTTGATTCTGGTGCCGGCCCTGCCTGAGTTTCACGCGCGTTATCCGGATATCCAGATCGACATGGGCGTCAGCGACCGCATCGTCGACATCATTGATGAGAATGTCGACTGCGTGGTGCGCGGTGGCGAGCTTATGGACTTGTCGCTGATGGCGCGCAAGGTCGCCGATCTGGAATTGGGTGTATTTGCCGCACCGCAATATCTGGCGCGCGCGGGCACACCTGCGCATCCACGGGAACTGGAAGACAGCCATCATCGGGTGGTCGGTTTCCTCTGGGCACGCACCGGCAAACCGGTGCCGTATGCCTTGCACAACGCCAGCGAAAACCTGCAAATCAAAGGGCGCCATGTGCTCGCCGTCGATGATGGTAATGCCTACCTCGCGGCAGGTCTGGCGGGCTTGGGCGTGCTGTGGCTGCCCAAATACATGTCTGCCGCCCACGAGGCGCGCGGCGAACTGGTGCCGCTGTTCGAGGACTGGAAACTCGAGTCGATGCCGCTCTACATCGCGTATCCACCGAACCGCCATGTCAGCCTGAAACTGCGAGTGTTCATCGACTGGATTGTCGAGGTGATGGCGCAGCATGCACCGGTCATTGATCGCCCAGGTTATTCATCAGCCATTCGCTGAAACTGCGCGCCATCGGGTCGTTTTCGCTGTCGCGATGAGTCAGCAACGCCCAGTTGGGCCCGCGAATGGTGTCCTCCACCAGCGGTTGCAACAAACCGTCAGCCCGCGCCTGACGGCTGAGCAGTTGACTGACCAGGGCAATGCCAAGCCCTGAACAAGTGGCGTCGAGCAGCAGCCCAGGATCGGAGAAATTCAATCCCTGATCCTGCTGACCGACGTCGATCCCGGCTTCAACCGCCCAATGACTCCAGTCCATTTCCCGCTCGCCATGCAATGTGGTTCGGTGTGCCGCCGGCAACGCTAAAACCCTCGGGTGACAGGCTGGATAGAGTCGATCAGCATGCAGCACTTTAAAGCTGCATTCCGCCTGTGAACTGATGTCGTCGCGCACCGCCAGATCAATCGTCTGCGTGGCCATGTCTGGCACTTCATCGGTGCTGTAAATCCACAGATCGACCTCGGGATGCTGTGTGCGAAAGCCCGCCAAGCGTGGCAACAACCAATGCCGGGCAAACGCTGGCGTGGTGTTGAGCACCAGTTGATTGGGTTTCTGATACTGGCCCAGACGCCGAATCCCCACCGCCAATTGCTGCAGCATCGCTTGCGTGGTGCTGAGCAAATCGTGGCCGGCATCGGTCAATGTCACGCTGCGACCGCTGCGGAAAAACAGCGGCTGTTCCAGATACGCCTCAAGGCTGCGGATCTGCTGACTGATCGCCGACTGCGTGAGGTTCAACTCCTCGGCTGCCTTGTGAAAACTGCCGAGCCGGGCGGCGGCTTCGAAGCCTCGCAGAGAACTGAGTGGCGGCCAGTGCTTAAGCATATCGATAAGTTCCTCTAATCAGTTGTCCGCAAAATCCATCGTTTGTTTGCCTGTTTGCGCGTCCGTAGCATGGTCGGTGTGAACACATTGGCTTAACTAACGAGGCTTATCATGCAGCACAACGACAATAAAAACAGCGCCTGGATGATGCCGGCAGAGTGGGTGACCCACGCCGCGACGTGGATGGTCTGGCCGCACAACCAGACGTTGTGGGAATCCGGTTGGCGCGTGACCCTGGCGCAGGTACAAGAAGATTTCGCGCGTGTTGCCAACGCCATCGCCCATTTCGAACCAGTGAAACTGGTGGTCGATCCGTCGGCGGTCGCCAGCGCCAAAGCACTGTGCGGGCCGAACATCGAGCTGATCCCGCTGGCGGTCAATGACAGTTGGTGCCGTGATTCCGGCCCGACCTTTGTCTGTCATCCGCAACAAGGGCTGGCCGGTGTGAGCTGGCGCTTCAACGCCTGGGGCGGCAAGTCGGCGCATGATCTGGACGAAGGCCTGGCGCGTCGTGCGCTCAATCACCTCGGCCTGGAATGCTTCGGCACGCCGCTGAGCAACGAGGGCGGGGCGATTCACGTTGACGGCGAAGGGACGCTGATCACCACCGAATCGGTGCTGCTCAACCCCAATCGCAACCCCGGCATCGGCAAAGCCGAGATGGAAGAAATCTTCAGCCGCTTGCTCGGCGTGAAGAAAACCATCTGGTTGCCGGGCGATCCGGATTACGTCACTGGCGACATGACTGACGGCCACGTCGATGGCGTCTGCGCCTTCGCCCGCCCGGGTGTGCTGCTGGTTGACGCCACCCACGACAAGTCGTCGGTCTACGCCGAAGTAGCCCGAGAAAACCGCCGTGCGCTGGAACTGGCCACCGATGCCAACGGGCGTAAATTCGAGCTGATCGAACTGTTCGAAGCCACCGATGCGGTCGACACCGAAGCCGAAGTGTTCTGCGCCTCGTACACCAATTTCTACATCGCCAACGGCGCGATCATCATGCCGGCGTATGGCATCGAGGCTGACAACGTCGCCGCCAAAGTGCTGGAGCAAGCCTTCCCCGGCCGCGAAGTGGTGCCGGTGCGGATCAATCATTTGGCCCATGGCGGTGGCGGGGTGCATTGCATCACGCAACAGCAGCCGGCCTGGCCGCTGAGAGGTTGAACGCATGAGCATTCTGACCATCGCGACCACCCAGATGCCGTGTACCTGGGATTTACCCGGCAACCTTGATCGCGCCGAGCAACTCGTCCGTTACGCAGCGCAGCAGGGCGCGCAAGTGATCCTGTTGCAGGAGCTCTTCGCCACTCCATACTTCTGCATCGAACAAAGCCATAAACACATGGCGTTGGCCGAGGAATATCGCGACAGCCGTGTGCTCGCGCGCTTCGCCGCACTGGCCCGCGAGTTGGGCGTGGTATTGCCGCTGAGCTGGTTCGAAAAGGCCGGCAACGCCTACTTCAATTCGCTGAGTGTGGCCGATGCTGACGGGCGCCTGTTGGGTGTGTATCGCAAGACCCATATTCCCAACGCCATCGGCTATCAAGAGAAGGAATATTTCAGCCCCGGCGACACCGGTTTCAAAGTCTGGGACACCGCATTCGGCCGCCTGGGCGTCGGCATCTGTTGGGATCAGTGGTTCCCGGAAACTGCCCGTTGCCTGGCGCTGATGGGCGCTGAAGTGCTGCTGTACCCGACGGCGATCGGCTCCGAGCCGGGCTGCGCGGCGCTGGATTCCCGCGATCACTGGCAGATGACCATGCGCGGCCATGCCGCTGCCAATCTGCTGCCGGTGGTGGCGTCGAATCGGGTCGGTCGAGAAACCGCGACCACCGATTCGAACCTGCAAATGAGCTTCTACGGTTCGTCGTTCATCAGCGACCACAAAGGCCAATTGCTCGCCAGCGCTGACCGCGACAGCAGCGGTGTGCTGGTGCAGCGCCTCGATCTGGCGGCCATGCGCGAAGAGCGTTTGAGCTGGGGCATCTATCGCGATCGTCGGCCGGACATGTACGGGCCGTTGCTCAGTCAGGACGGTCGCCACCTTCATGCACGCTGGAACACCCAAGGGGTTTGACATGGCTACCCATCACAAACGCTTGCGCGGCGCGATCGGCCTGGCGCTGATCTGCTTGATGCCGTCGCTGCACGCCGAAGACAAAACCCTGCGGCTGTACAACTGGGCCGACTATTTTGCCGAAGACACCCTGAGTCGCTTCACCGCCGAAACCGGGATCAAGGTGATCTACGACGTCATGGACGGCAGCGAAACACTGGAGGCGAAGATGCTCTCCGGCGGCAGCGGCTACGACCTGATCTTCCCCGGCGACACCGTGGCCGAGCGCTTGATGCGCGCCGGCAGCCTGATGCCGCTGGATCAAGCGAAACTGACCGAACTGGCTGACATCGAACCCGGTTTGCAGAAGCTGCGCGGCCATTACGAGCACTCCAGCAAAGCCACGGTGCCTTACACTTGGGGCACCATCGGCCTGACCTACAACGAAGAGCAGATCAAAAAACGCATGGCCGATGCACCGGTCAACAGCCTCGATATGCTGTTCAAACCGGAGCTGGCGGCAAAATTCGCCGATTGCGGCATCTCGATGATCGACTCGCCGGATGAAGCCTTGGCGGTGGTGCTCAATTACCTCGGTCGCGATCCGCGCAGTGGCAAAGCGGAAGATCTGGCAGCAGCCAGCGAGTTGCTGATGAAGTTGCGGCCGTACATCCGCAAGTTCCAGTCGCAACCGGTGACCGATCTGGTCAATGGCAACCTGTGTCTGTCGCTCGGCTACAGCGGCGACATGACCCAGGCCCAGCGCACTTCGGACAGTGCTGGTAAGCGCACGAAGTTTCAGTACCGCGTACCGCGCGAAGGCACCACGGTGTGGATGGACACCATGGCCATTCCGGTCGACGCCAAACACCCGGAATACGCCTACGCGTTCATCAACTTCGTCATGCGCCCGCAGAACATGGCAGCGATCAGCAATTTCACCGGTTACCCGACTTCCAACGCCAAGGCGCGGGCGAGTGTTGATGAAAGCATGCGCGACAACCCGGATATCTACCTCGACGAGGCGACCTATGCTCGATTGATTCCGGGCAAGGATATTCCTCAGGCCGACATGCGCGCGCGCATGCGCACCTGGACCAAATTCAAGACTGCCACTGGCCAATGATCAATGGCCGGCGCGTTCGCCGGCCCTTATTTACAGGAATAGCAAGATGTCGACTCGTCGTGAGTTCATCAAACAAGTCACGGTCGCCGCCGGTGTCGGCGCGGCATTTATGGGTCTTGGCCTGTCGCCGGGCAAAGTATTCGCCGCTGCCCAAGGTCGCTGGTTCATGCCCGACGAGGGCGATAAACATGAGCGCGCCTACATCGCTTTCGGCGCGCAGGACGCGATTTGGGAAGACTTCACCGAAGACGTCCAGGAAGCGCTCGGTCGTATCGCCCGCGCCATCGCCCGGTTCGAGCCGGTTACCGTGTTCTGCCGCAAGAACGAGCGCAGCATCGCCGAAGAATTTTGCGGTACGCGCAATATCACTTACGTCACTGCCGGGCTGGATGACATCTGGATGCGCGACATCGGCGCCAACTTCGTCATCGACGACAAGGGTGGCCTGGGCGCGGTGGACTTCAACTTCAACGGTTGGGGTGGCAAACAGCAGCACGGTAAAGACTCGAAGATCGCCGCACTGGTCGCCGACGACGCGCAAGCCACGTACATCCGCACCGATCTGGTGGGCGAGGGCGGTGGCATCGAGGTCGACGGTCACGGCACCGGGATCATGACCGAGAGCAGCTGGATCAACCGCAACCGCAATCCGGACTGGAGCAAGGCCGATGTCGAAGCTGAACTGAAGGAGCGTCTGGGCCTGCGCAAAATCATTTGGCTGCCGGGGATCAAGGGCAAGGACATCACCGACGCTCACGTCGATTTCTACGCGCGTTTCATCAAGCCCGGCGTGGTGATTGCCAACCTCGACACCGACCCTGAATCCTACGATCACAAGGTCACCCAGGCGCACCTGGAAATCCTCAAGAACGCCACCGATGCCGACGGCCGCAAGCTGCAGGTCCACACGATGTCGCCGCCGCTGAAACCGCGCAAAAGCAAGTTCAACCAGAACAACTCGGACTTTGCCGCCGGTTACATCAATTACTTCGTGATCAACGGCGCGATCATCGCCCCGGAGTTCGGCGATAAAGCGGCAGACAAAAAGGCTTTCGATCTGTTGTCGCAACTGTATCCGGATCGCGAAATCGTCCAGCTCAACATTGATGCAATCGCCGCCGGTGGCGGTGGAATTCACTGCGTCACCAGCCATCAACCACAGGCGTGATTGACTCTTTGGCGGATCAAGCCAACTATCGGCGCACAACAACATGACCGATGGACCACAACTTGATCGAACGACGCCAATTCAGCGGAGGCATGAAGGGGAAAAACCTCCGCTATCTGAATGAGCAAGGCGCGGATGACACGCGCCTGACCCGCACCGGTTTTCTGCTGCTCGAACACTTTTCACTGCCGGCCTTTACCCAGGCACTGGATACGGTTGTCACCACTAATCTGCTGCGTCCGGGGTTGTTTTCTTCGCGCACGTTTGGCCTGGGCGACGGCGAAGTCATCAGTGATCTGGGGCTGGTTATTCGTCCTGATGCACGACTGGATCTGGCTGCGCTTCAGCAACTGGATCTGCTGGTGGTGTGTGGCGGGTATCGCACCGAACTGCGCGCGAGTGATGAGTTCATCGGCTTGCTCAGATCGGCAGCGGAGCGCGGCATCTCGCTCGCCGGGTTATGGAATGGCTCGTGGTTTCTCGGCCGCGCCGGGTTGCTCGATGGCTACCGCTGCGCGATCCACCCGGAGCACCGCCCGGCGCTGACCGAGATCGCCAAAGCCACCCACGTCAGCAGTGAGCCCTATGTGATTGATCGCGACCGCCTGACGGCGTCGAGCCCGTCCGGCGCCTTCCACATGGCATTGGACTGGATCAAGGGCTTGCACGGCAAAGCCTTGGTCGAGGGCATCGAAGATATTCTGGCTTTTGAGGAATCGCGCTACCGGCGAATCAAACCGGATGAAAACATCTGCGTCAGTGCGCCGTTGCGTGAAGTGGTGAAGCTGATGGATGCCAATCTGGAGGAACCGCTGGAGCTGGAGCAACTGGCGGTGTACGCCGGACGGTCACGTCGCCAGTTGGAGCGCTTGTTCAAGGAACAACTGGGCACCACGCCGCAGCGCTATTACCTGGAACTGCGCATCACCGAAGCACGACGGTTGCTGCAACACACCGAGCTTTCACAAGTGGAAGTGCTGGTCGCGTGCGGCTTCGTTTCCCCAAGCCATTTCAGCAAATGCTACAGCTCATATTTCGGCTACAGACCTTCCAAAGAAAAACGGCTGGTCAAGTAACCCAAGCCGTTACCCACCTGAATTCACCTCGAAATCCCACGTCGGCGTACCTCCCCCAAACACCCCGGTCAGTCCCCTCTCCCTCTGGGAGAGGGCTAGGGTGAGGGAATTGGTTGCAGTGGTCCCCAATTGTTTCCTCACCTGAGTTCACCTCGGTATCCCACGTCGGCGTACCTCTCCCAAACACCACGGTCAGTCCCCTCTCCCTCTGGGAGAGGGCTAGGGTGAGGGGCTTTTAAACGCCATCACCCACACACGTTTAACTTACACGCACTGTTACGCCATAACGGCTACAACACCTTGCGCCGTTGCCTACGCGTACGCCAGAATCCGCCGGCTTACGCGCCTTGAGGCGGGCTGTATCGTTTCCCTGTCACTGCAAAACAGTGATCGGGTTTGGTAGCCCGTTTTCTAAGCGTTATGCGCCGCTATATGCAGTCTCTTTTCGGGGCTCGGTTTTTTATGGTGGCCATGCGTGGGGCTCCTTCGGGAGCGCCGGGGTTTACTCGCTTAGACCGGTCTACCAACCTGCGCAATGGTCACCACCTCGTTTGGTAGCGTGAGTGATGGCTCCTTATTTTTTGCTAAGCGAGTGTCATCTATGTTCAAAATTACGCCAAACCCGCCAGAAACCGATCCAATCCCCTACGACGCCGCGCTCGAGCCTCAAAACATCAAAGAGGCCACCGACCGCGCGATCAACTTCTACCTCAATCCTTCCGCGCTGAAGACTTCAATACCCACCCGCAAGACCGGCAAGATCTACCTGATCGACCCCACAGTAGATAACGAAACCCTGCTCGTCGAAGCCACTGAAACATTGTCCTCCGCCACTGACATGGCCCGGGAACTCGCCGATTCGATTGACCCTTCACAGCGCAAAAAGATGCTGATCCTGCAACAGGTGATCATGCTCAGCGAGCTGGTGGTCGGCCGAGTTCTGGATAACCAGCGCTTGCCGCACTAGTCGCGATGCGGATGGGTGAGGGGGCGTGCCCCCCTCATTTGCACAGAAGCGTCCGCGAACGCGGCGCTTCACGCCTTCTATCAAAAGAACCTGTAGCGGTTCTTGTCTGGAGTTTCAGTTGATGTCTCAGCCACCCGAACCACCGGTCACCGACCTGGTGTCCCCGTACGCATCGCCCAATTCAAGAAAACTGCACGAAGCGGCAGAACGGGCGCTCGACCATTACCTTTTGCCTGCCGCGATCATGGCCACACCCTATACGCCAAACGCTCTGTTCATGGCCAACCCGCAAGCCGACACCGAGGCGTTGCTGACCAACGCTTGCGGATCCCTGGCGTCCGCCTCGGTGATGCTCGGCAATTTTGCCGGGATGCTGGAGGGCGCAAATCGTCATACGCTGCTGGGCATTGCGCAAGTGGTCATGTTGGGGGAGTTGGCGGTGAACAAAGCGTTGGATCTGGTTGTGCCAACCGAGTGATCGTGCACGTTAGTCGGGGTTGAGGGTGTCTGGTCGGGCGTGATCGCGAGCAGGCTCACTCCTACAAGGGGAACGCATTTCAAATGTAGGAGTGAGCCTGCTCGCGATGGCGTCCGTTCAGGCAAAGCATCTGCAAAAGGTGACCATCCCTCCACCCTCAAATAATCAAGCAGTCAGCCTGAGCGGCTGACTGCCTTTTTGTTTCTACAGCTGATCCGCATCAATCACCGCTTTGGCAAACGCCTGCGGATCTTCCTGCGGCAGGTTGTGCCCGATCCCGCCATTGATCAAGCGGAACTGATATTTGCCGGTAAAGCGCTTGGCGTAATCCTCCGGCGCCGGGTGCGGCGCACCGTTGGCATCGCCTTCAAGGGTGATGGTCGGCACGCTGATCGACGGCGCGGTGGCGAGTTTCTGCTCCAGCGCGGCGTATTTCGCTTCACCCTGAACCAGGCCCAGACGCCAGCGGTAATTGAACACGGTGATGTCGACGTGATCAGGGTTCTCCAGCGCTTTGGCGCTGCGGTCGAACGTGGCGTCGTCGAATTTCCACTGCGGCGAAGCGGTCTGCCAGATCAGCTTGGCGAAATCATGGGTGTTCTTCTCATACCCGGCACGGCCACGGTCCGTCGCGAAGTAGAACTGGTACCACCACTGCAACTCAGCCTTGGGCGGCAGCGGGTTTTGCCCGGCGGCCTGATTGCCGATCAGATAACCGCTGACCGACACCAGAGCCTTCACCCGCTCTGGCCACAGCGCCGAGACGATGTCCGCCGAACGCGCGCCCCAGTCATAACCGCCGAGCACCGCTTGCTTGATCTTCAGCGCATCCATGAAGTCGATCACATCACTGGCCAGCGCCGCCGGTTGACCGTTACGCAGGGTGTCTTTGGAAAGGAACTGCGTATCGCCATAACCCCGCGCATACGGCATCAACACCCGATAACCCTTGGCCGCCAGCAACGGTGCGACTTGGTCGTAGCTGTGAATGTCGTAGGGCCAGCCGTGCAACAGGATCACCACCGGGCCGTCGGCGGGACCGGTTTCGGCGTAGGCGACGTCGAGCACGCCGGCCTTCACATGCTTGAGCGGGCCGAAAGGCGAGGGCGCGGAATAGCTGACGGCCGCAGGCTCATTGGTTTGCGCTTGAGTAGAGCCAAAAGCGCTGAACAACGACAAAGCCAGAATCGACAAACCGAACGCGGTTTTGCGGGTGTGCAGTGCCATCTTCATGGTGACGTCTCCTTTGCGAGCCTTTGGCCAAGGGTTCTGAATGAACACCTGAAACCTTGAGTGCATTTGAGCGCGGAGAGGTATCTGGCCTGTGTCGAAGAACGGCTTTATCGAAAGTCGATGTGTCGCGGTGGGGTTCGTACACAGTGTGATACACGGCAGCGAAACCGACTCACCACGGACCTTATTCAAGCCAAAATAATAAGTCGCTGTTTTAAAACAAAAAATATTTCACTTCGCGCTTCCCAAAGCCAAAAAACCTTGGTAAATTGCGCCCCGTTCTCACAGCGAACCTAACGAAGTAGCTGGAAAGAGCAGTAGGGGCGTCGCCAAGCGGTAAGGCAGCAGGTTTTGATCCTGCCATGCGTTGGTTCGAATCCAGCCGCCCCTGCCATATTCAAAAAAAACGCCAACTTCGCAAGAAGTTGGCGTTTTTTTATGCCTGCGATTTGGCCTGGTTTGGTACAGCAGGCGTGCGCGGCGCCGAAGCACCGCGCACGCCAACCACTCAATGCGGTGCGCGCGGAATGGTTTTCATCAGGTCTTCGGGGCTGATGTGGCCGACCACGCTGCCCGGTTGCGGCAGGTTGAGGATGTGGCCTTTCATCTTGCCGATGATGTGCATTTCGCACGGCTTGCAATCGAACTTCAGCGTCAGCACTTCATCGCCGTGGATCAACTGCATCGGCGCGACTTTGGTGCGCACGCCGGTTACGCCTTTCGCCTGTTTCGGGCACAGGTTGAAGGAGAAGCGCAGGCAGTGCTTGGTGATCATCACCGGCACTTCGCCCGGCTCTTCGTGTGCTTCGTACGCCGCGTCGATCAGCTTCACGCCGTGACGGTGGTAGAAGTCGCGCGCCTTCTGGTTGTAGACGTTGGCGAGGAAGGTCAGGTGTGAATCCGGGTACACCGGCGGCGGGCTGGTTTCGGCTTTACGGCCGCCACGCGGGTGCGCAGCGACACGGGCGGCAGTCAGGGCTTCGATCACTTCACGGCGCAGCGACTTGAGCTGCGAGTTAGGGATGAAGAACGCCTGAGGCGCATCCAGCTTGATGTCGGTGGCGTGGTACTGCGTGGTGCCGAGCTGGCCGAGCAGATCGCGCAACTGTTCCAGCGCTTGCTCAGGCTTGTTGGCCACACCGAACGGACCGGGCAGGGTGACGCTGGCACTGATGCCTTCTTCGCTGGTGGCGGTCACTTCCAGCTGTTCTTCACGCAAACGAGCGAACCAGCTCAGGGCGACGCGACGTTCTGACGAAGTCTTCTGCAGCGCCTGTTGCCAGTTGTGATCGAGGTTGCGATTCAACGGATGATTGGGGCGCAACTTGTACAGGCCTTCGGGCATTTCGTTCGGCTCGACGCGATAGCGGTAGCGCTTCTCGCCGTCTTCTTCGAACTCGCCTTTGGCTTCAGCGATGTTGGCGCGGAAACCGACCACTTCGCGCTTCACCAGCACGTTCAAGCCATCGCCATTGGACAGCGGCTCGTGGGTCACGACCTGCATGTCACGTTTGCCGACTTTCTCGACGGTGCCGACCGGCAGACCGGTGAAGGTCGGCGAGTCGAAGGCGCCGATGTCGATCTTGCGATCGGTGACGAAGTAGTCGGTGCTGCCACGGTGGAAGGTCTTTTCCGGATCGGGCAGGAAGAAGTGCGCGGTGCGGCCGCTGGAGGCGCGGGCCAGGTCCGGGCGGTCTTCGAGTACGTCGTCGAGTCGCTGGCGGTAATAGGCGGTGATGTTCTTCACATAACCCATGTCCTTGTAGCGACCTTCGATCTTGAACGAACGCACACCGGCTTCAACCAATGCGCGGATGTTGGCGCTCTGGTTGTTGTCTTTCATCGACAGCAGGTGTTTTTCGTAGGCGATCACGCCACCCTTTTCATCTTTGAGGGTGTACGGCAAACGGCAGGCTTGCGAGCAGTCGCCACGGTTGGCGCTGCGCCCGGTCTGCGCGTGGGAAATGTTGCACTGGCCGGAGAAGGCCACGCACAACGCGCCATGGATGAAGAATTCGATGGCGGCGTCGGTTTCGTCGGCGATCGAGCGGATTTCCTGCAGGTTCAGCTCTCGGGCCAGAACAAGTTGCGAGAAGCCTGCCTGATCAAGGAACTTCGCTCGCTCCAGCGTACGAATGTCGGTTTGCGTCGAGGCGTGCAGCTCGATCGGCGGAATGTCCAGCTCCATCACGCCCAGATCCTGAACGATCAGCGCGTCGACACCAGCGTCGTACAACTGATGGATCAGCTTGCGCGCCGGCTCCAGTTCGTTGTCGTGCAGGATGGTGTTGATGGTGGTGAAAATGCGCGCGTGATACTTGCGGGCAAATTCCACCAGTTCAGCGATTTCGCCAACTTCGTTGCAGGCGTTGTGGCGCGCGCCGAAGCTCGGGCCGCCGATGTACACGGCGTCGGCGCCGTGCAGGATCGCCTCACGGGCGATGGCGACATCGCGGGCAGGGCTGAGCAATTCCAGGTGATGCTTGGGCAAGGACATAGTTTTTTTAGTCAGGCTGTCACGGTTAGGCGCGCATTCTACCCGTGAAACGCGCGCCCGGCACGCCCGTGCTGCCCGATGGCAGCTGACACTGCACAACCCCCGGTGGGAGCGAGCCTGCTCGCGAAGGGGCCAGCACATTCAGCATCAATGGCGCATGAACTGAAGCCTTCGCGAGCAGGCTCGCTCCCACAGGGCTTGGCGGTGTGAAGTCAGGCCTTGGCGGCCATCGCAGTCACTTCCACGCGCATCCCTTCAACCGCCAACGACGCCACACCTACCGCCGCACGCACCGGCCAAGGCTTGGCGAAGTAGCGCTTGTACACCTCGTTGAATGCCGCGCGATCAGCCATGTCGGTCAGGTAAATGGTCAGGTGCATGACCCGGTCCATCGAGCTGCCGGCGCGTTCCAGCGCAACTTTCAACGCTTGCAGGGTGCATTCGCTTTGCAGGGTGATATCGCCCAGTTCCAGGCTGCCGTCGGCACGGGTCGGGATTTGCGTGGACATCATGATCCCGTTGAACGTGGTGACGTCCGACGAAATCGAGTCTGCGTCCGGATCGGGGGTAAAGGTGATGTCTTGGTTAGCCATGCGGATCCCTTGTCTGAGCGAGTAAATCGCGCCAGTTTACAGATTCACGGCTAACGGACAAATGATCAGCCGCCACCGCAGTGAAAGCGTAGAGGGCGATCAAACCGGTTGCGTCGCCGCTTCTGCCGCGATCGCCGCAAGGACGCTGGGGCGGGCGGCGACCCGCTGGGAGTGGGCGGCCAGCGACGGCCAGTCCTGCAGGTCGATATTGAAGTTGGGCAGCCACGTCAGCACGGTAAACAGGTAGGCATCGGCGATACTGAACGTGCCCAGCAAATAGTCCTGATCGACCAGTTTGCGGTTCAGGTAGTCGAGGCGCTTGAACAGTTTGTGGGTGAAAATCGCTTTGGTCGCCTGTGGAATCTGCCCATCGAACAGCGGTGCGCAGCCGCCGTGAATCTCCGTGCTGATGAAATTCAGATCCTCCTGCAACCGTGTCCGCGCCCAACTGCCAAGTGCCGGCGCCAGTGCGCGTTCGGGGACCTGATCGGCGAGGTACTGCAAGATCGCCGGGCCTTCGGTCAGCACTTCGCCGTTATCCAGGAGCAGCGCTGCGACGTAGCCTTTGGGGTTGATGTCGCGAAAGTCTTGCCCGTCAGCCGTGCGCTTGCTCTGGTTATTGACGCGAACCAGTTCAAACGGCATACCCAGTTCCCGCAGCACAATGTGCGGAGACAGCGAACAGGTCAGCGGGGCGAAATACAGTTTCATGGCACTTCCTTGGAGAGAGAAGGCGCCAGATTCCATTGCCGTGGTGGCTTTCGCAAAGGTCATTTCGGGTGTTAGCGTATGACAAAATCTCATGAGCAATCATCATCCCATGTCCGTCCGACTTCCTTCACTTAATGGATTGCGTGCTTTTGAAGCGGTCTGCCGATACATGAGTTTTACCAAGGCTGCCGAGGAACTCAACGTCACCCAAACCGCTGTCAGTCATCAGATTCGCCGACTCGAAGCCGAACTGGGTGTGGCTCTTTTTCTGCGGCTCAACGGTGGTTTGGCGCTGAGTGAAGACGGGCAGGCCTACTTGCCGGGGGGGCGTGCAGCGTTTCAAGCGCTGCGTTATTCCACTGAACAGTTGCTCGAATCGCGCGATAAAAGCGTACTGACCATCAGCACCTTGGTGTCCTTTGCGTCGAAGTGGCTGTTGCCGCGTTTGCCGTCCTTTCAGCAGGCGTTTCCTGCTATCGATGTGCGCATCAGCGCGTCCACTGAGCGGGTCGACTTTCGCAAAGACGCGATTGATGCCGCGATCCGTTACGGGCGGGGTGACTGGAAAGGGCTGCGTGCCGATTTTTTGATGTCCGATGAGGTCTTTCCGGTGTGCAGTCCTGCACTGACGAAGACGTTGCGCGCGCCGGCGGATCTGGCCAATCACACGTTACTGCAAGTCAGCGGCGTGACGGCCGGTGACTGGGGCGCCTGGCTACGCGCAGCGGGCCAACCGCTACAACTCGCAGAAGGTCCGCGCATGACCTTCGACCTGGCGATGATGGCGGTACAGGCCGCTGTTGACGGACAGGGCGTATGCATTGGCCGTTCGACCTATGTCGAGGACGATTTGCGGGCCGGGCGTTTGGTCGCACCCTTTGGTCTGCGCTTGAAAGATGAACTGGGCTTCTATCTGGTGACGCCCGATGAAACGGCGCAATCGAAAAAAATCGTGGCATTCAGGACATGGCTGCTGGCGTTGCTGGCGGACGCAGACACCTTTGTATAAGCGTGTATCAAGCTGTCGCGCAGACACATGCGCACAATAAAGTCAGGGTTTACGACACATCAACGATACAGGCGACTCCCACAGTAGAGGTCACCCACCACTACGTTTGAGAGGGCTCCACCATGCATCGTCCACTGTTACTGGCCAGCGCCGCGCTACTCGCTTCAATGATCGGCATCGTCCACGCGGCTGACGCACCGGCCAAGAGCTGGCAACAAGGCTTGAGCCGCACGGACCTGGTTCGCCAGGATCTCGGTACGGCCGAGCGTGAGGTGATCCAGGCTCGTGTCGATTTCGAACCGGGCGTGACGTCGCCAAGACACGCGCATCCCGGTGTTGAGGTCGCGTATGTGATCAGCGGTACTTTCGAATATCAACTGGAGGGCAGGGCGCCGGTGACGTTGAAGGCGGGGGATTCGTTGTTTATCCCGCAAGGGGTGGCGCATGTTGCGAAGAATGTTGGCGCAGACAAAGGCTCGGAGCTGGCGACTTACATCGTCAAAAAGGGCGAGCCGGTGCTGATTCTCAAACCGTAGGCCCGCGATTCAATGGAGCGTCGCCGCTCGGCGACTCTCGCCAATCCTGATGCGGTCGAGCGCCCGGTTCAACGCATCGAGGGCATCGAGCAGCGCTTTGGCCTCGGCTTCGCGACCTTCGCCCCAGAGGCGCTCGGCCATTTTGTTCAGCGTCTGGATCGAGCGTTCGATCTCTGCGGCGGTTGCGGGTTCTTTATGGGTTGGTTCTTGCTTCGGCATTCGAGGATCGTCTCGCCAGGAAACTCTGAAGTTTCATTTTTAACACGTACGGGCGCACGAATCCGCGAAAACGATGAGGGCGAAAAAACCGGAAAAGGTCATAACGCCCTTGACGCTTTGAAGCGGGTGGTGACTACGATTGCTTATTAAGGGGCGAATCCGAAGACTCAGTACCGAAGACGGCGGCTGTGCAGGACCCCAGTCAGCATAAGAACGGGATGACATGTTCGAAATTTTCGAAGTAGAAGTGCCAGGTGCGCAGTTTCCGTGCTCGAAGGAATACCAGACGGAAAAGGACAAAGCCAAGCGATGGCAGTGGCTGTTGAAAAATGCACATGGCAAGCAGGCCAAGTGTTTATGCCGCGGGCAGGGCGCCAAGCTTCTCAATATCCGTTACCTCAAAGGCAGTGATCATTACTTTCTCGCCAAGTGCGCGAACACCGGGTCGGAGCACGCGTTCGATTGTCGTTTTTTTAGTGAAGCAGAGTCTCGTTCCGGACTGCGCGCCTATGTTGAAGGCGTTGTGCTGGAGGGGGGCGACAACGATGTCAGCGTCCGTCTATCACACGCTATTCAAATCAGGGCGAATAACGATGGCGATGATCCTCAGCCTGTCCTTGCGCTCAATCCCCGTAAACTGCGAAGAACGCAGCGTGTGATGACGCTTTTGGGGCTGCTGCATCTGCTTTGGACACGCAGCAATCTGCATGCCTGGGTTCCTGCGATGGAAGGTAAACGCAAGGATGCAATCCTTGAGTGGCAGCTCAAAAAAACGGCGGAGAACATCAAAACCCATCGTATGACCCTGGATCGAGTGCTTTTGACTCCTGCGCAAAGAAGCTCGATGGACGCAAAGCGTAACGTCTCAGTGCTGGATACGGCCAAGAAGCATAACTACCGGCTGCTCGCCGTTGGAGTGCTTGAACCTTTTGCCGGCGCGGTTGAAGACATCGTGGATCAGATGCCCGCGCTGTCGCTGATGAACAGCGCGGGTATACCAAAGCTGTACCTCAATGGGCAGGTCTGGCCAGATGCACAGAAAAGTTTTGCTCGAGAGGTTGCAGCCTGGAAAAAAGGTGCGAAGACCATCGCCATCGCTTTTTTTAACCTTCGTCAAAACAGCAAGTACTACGATGTTCTCGAGGTCGCACTGATGCGCGTGAGTGACATGCTCATTCCATTGGATTCGAGTCTTGAAGGCGTCGTCGAGACGATGCTGCGTGAGCAAAAACGTAAATTCTCCAAGCCGCTGCGATTTGACGCAGATGAACAAACCCTTCCCGACTTCTGGTTGAATGACCTCAAGGATGAATATCCAATGGAAGTGTTTGGTATGAACACTGCAGATTATCTGCAGCGCAAAGCGGCCAAAATCATTCACTACCAGACTGAGTACTCAAAGCGATCGGGATGGTGGCAGTGGGATGCCGCTGAGGACCCCGATGCGAGAAACATTCCGCAACTGCCGCCTGCAATGAAATAACCACAATGTGAATGGAGGACCTGCATCCGGGCTTGCTGCACTATGAGCTGCGAATGACCCCTCGACCGCGCGAACTAGCTCGAGAGCTCCGCAGCAGGACCGATCAGGCCTTTGGCTCTTTCGTACAACTCGTCGAATGTGATGACTTGAACATCTGATAACGCGTTTCTGAACATCTGAAAGGAACTGAATCTGTCTTCATGGATACTGCCGTTTTGGTTGGTAAACTCAGCCAGCGTTCCAATGACAAGAAACGACTTTGGTTTGTACATGTAGAGCTTTTCACCGCAGTCGAATCCCTCGTCGTCCTTGACGGTGAGGCTTGTCTTCAGGTTTTCCATCGATACCTGAACCGTGCGCTGGAGTTGCGCGATACCGCCCGCCAGTTCATCGGATATCGCCCAGGCACCAGGACGGTAAGATGTACTTACCTGACGAAGTAAAGGCTTTTCATGGGTCTTGATTTCGGCGAAGCACAGCGAGCTGATCATTCCATTTGAACTGAGAAGGGCATCAACTCGTTTGCCGGCACCCTTGACGCTATGCCCTGCAACCACTTGCTCAAGTCTGCCGTCCTGCAGTGGAGTGTTGAACAGGTAATTGAGACCAAAGCCAAAAATCCACTGGTTTTCCTGAAAAAATTTCTGCCAAACACTCTCCGGCCCCGCGCCGCCTTCAATCCTGCTTCTGAAAAAGGACGCGTCGTTCAATAAGCGTTGAAATGTCTTCAGTTGGGTTCTTTTTTCTTGCATGCCGCGGATGTCGTCGACGCTTACCTTGCCTTCAAGCAACATCGTCAACACTTCATTTAATGCCCGGCTGTCCTCTTGCGCACGTTTTAAACCTTCCGACACTTCCTCCGTGGCGAAGTCATTGTCTAGTCGATTACTTAAATCACTGAGTTTCGACTGCAGCGCCAAGCTGAGTGTTAGGCCATCTGCCAATGCATGATCAAAGGTATAGCTGAAGATGAGGTGTTGTTGATTCGCTGAGAAGAATGGGGGGGTTGAAAGAACAGAGCTGAACAGCAGCTTGAAACCGGAAAAATAGGCGGTGACCTTTTCAAGATCCTCGGCCACACGGGTTGGCTCAATAAATAGCAGCACATCGAAGGCGTCGTATGAAATCGTTGCCGAAGCAATGCCTGAAATCAGTTGTGAATATTTTAAGTAAGTGACCTTGAGTGGCTCTGGCGCTTTATTGGAGTCCGCGAGTTGGTAACTCAATTCGGCATCACGCTCATAGATCCACGCAACCGACAGCGTTTGTTTCTTCGCCGCTATCCTTTTCAACGCGGCTCGGGCGACTAAGGTCTTCCCTGTACCTTGAGCCATTTGGATCAAGGCGAGCCTGCTCCCGCTCAGATACGATTCCACAATGCGTTCAACGGCTGTTTGTTGTACTGAGTTCAGATTCATTTGCCACTCGTGTAGATACCGACGGAGAGATAAGACTTTAGCGCCATGCTGCCGTTTTCACGCAGGAACGAGAATCGAATCCCGCGGTAAAAATGCAAAGGCCGAAGGCAGTTGGCCGAACGACGAGCACAACGGCATTGCTCGAAAAGCAATAGTCATTTGCGATTCCGGTGGATTGTTGCTGTCAAGGGCTGAAGTAAGCATCGGTTCATCGCTGCAACTCAGCGAAGTGCACCCGACCACATGGGCAACTGCACCGCGCAGGCTCCGCTCCCACGCGGGAAGACGTTCAGCTCGCGAAAATTGCGACTCGACTTCACCGACGTCGCTCAACTTTACATCCATTTCGGTCAGCCGGTACTCGCGCATCAGTGCCTGGGCCTGACGCAACGCCGTGGCAGCTTCGTTCTCGTTGGCGCTCTGTGCCAGTGCTAGGCAGTGCTTGATCTTGCGGATCGCGCGCTCGAGTTTCTTATCGTCGATCTGTTGTGCAGACATAGGTGATCCTCGCCGGGTATATTTGGCAGTTGAATTCGGGGGAGTGCGATAGGAATGCTCAATGATTACGGGAAGAGCTTGTTCAAACCGTGGTGTTCCGTTCAAAACGTGACGCTGGTACTCGCTCTGGTTTTTGTCGTCGGATTAACGATAAAAACATACGCGTTAAATAGCTCTGAGATCGCTAGCTGGGTCCAGGCCTTCGGTTCGGTAGCGGCGATAATTGTGGCCGCTTACTTTCCAGTTTGGCACGGGCGAAAAGAGCTCCAGCGCAGACACCAGTCTTTGGCAGAAATACTTCGTGTCCTGTCTGATGACGCTACTGAGTCTCTCCACTTGCTGGCAAGCGCCTTCGCTTGTCCACATCGCGAAAAGAAAGAGATGATGAGATACGAAACTTTTCATCGAGGTCGAGATTGGCAGGCTCTCACAGACCAGCTTTCGCAAATACCAGTATCCGAGCTGACTCCACAGTTAGCGAGAGACCTAAGCTACGTCAAAGATGCCGTAGAGTTTGGCTCTTTCGTGGCAGCACAGATACCTGAATGGATGCGCGCTGGAGGGTATTCTCGGCCGGATGTTGTTCGTGTACTACGGACAAAACGTGATCTCGTTGGAGTTATCAGATCTCGGCTGCCAGTGCCACTGGGAGTGGAATCGCCAGAGTTGTCTCAGGCGCAATTGGCAACGCAAGTAAGTGAGATGAAACGGCCGAATTTTGAGCCCCTAGCATTCGATGATGCCGAAGTTTACAGAAGATATGTATGGGATGATTACAGATGGCCACTTCCGCAGCGTGTATTCATTCATGGGGTATATCCTTACTTCAATGATTTTGGCCCAAGCTATATGGAGCTTCCGCCGAACTTTTTTGGAATGCAAGAAATTGAAGAATATGTACGCAGCTATTGCCGAATTCTTCACGAAGAGCATTTGGAATCTGAGATGATGCGGGAGTCGGAAGGGGCTCTTTAAGCTAATTGCCACAAAAGCAGTCAATGTCTTCTGAGAGATATTCGAAATCAAAGTAGTCTGCCGGGATCGTTGCTCGGCAGACCAACCCATCGTGTTGTAGTCGGCGCGATCCTGTCGGAACACCTGGCCGAACCGCTCCTCGGTGGCTGACCACCAGATAACCCGCGAGGGATCATCGATGATGGTTTTTATCAGCTTGCCTGCGTTCTTCTTACAGCACAGGTCGCAGTTGCCGGAGTCGGAATGCATTCCCAGATCGAGGGGCTGGGCCGCCCAGAACGCACCGACATCCTCCTTGGTGACACCAGCGGTGTAGGACAGGCAGATGTTGTCCCATCGGGTGCCGCCTCGATCATTGGCGGCCATCATGCGGTGGAAGCGCTTCGGTTCGTCGTGCCGGATGCCCACGACGCAATCCCACTCGGTGTAGCCCAGGGCGCGCATGTGCTTCTCGCCGATCTTCACCTTCAGGTAAGCGGTGCACATGTTGTTCGAGAAGTTTGGCAGCACCGGAGGCAGGTTCTTTTCAGCCTTCCGGTATGCGGCGTAATACTCGAGCATCATGGTGAAGGGTTCGCCGTTGCGGCTGGCAGTTACGAAGTCCACCAGCCTGTACCATGGAGCGTCATCCGGCTGGCCGTACTCGCGGCACCATTCCATCCAAACAATGTTCACTTTCCAGCGCTTGCCGATCTGGTCGATGAAGACCAGCGTTTCCTCGCGCTCTTTGCCGGTGTTCTGAAAGAACAGGTGCACGTCTGGTTGCAGCGCGCCGCCGTGTGCTTCGAGGATCTTGTAGATCATGTGCCCACTGGTGCGACCACCGTTGATGCCGATCTGGGCCGGGCCGGTGATCAGGTAGGGATTCATGATGGCTCCTTATAGCCAGCAGTCTCGCCGGGGCGGCATTGACTAGTGGCAAAATAGAATTAAATGGTGTTTGCTACTGCTCGGCATGACGCCTGATCAGGAGGAGCGATGTGTGAGGAAGCGCTGAAGGCAAACGAAAATGAGCCTTTGATGGCCGCTAAGCGGCTTTACGAGCAATGTCTTGAGATTCGAAATTTTGAGATCAGCCAGTTGGCCAATCGAAACAACTTTTTGATGATCTTTCAGGGTGTCCTATTCGCCGGGCTGGTCCAGTCATCCGGAACATTCCCTGTCGTGTCATTCATGGCCTGCCTGACTGGGATTGTTGTGTCCTGGTTCCAAACTCAAATTGCCGCTGGCGCGAAGTACTGGCAAGAACACTGGGAGCATGAGCTCAAGGCAGCGGAGATTCGACTCCTCGGACTCTTACCGGTCAGCGATGAGCGGACAGCTGTTAAACTGTTTTCAAAGAGCCGAGAACAGATCAAAAACGATGTTCAATCTCGGCTAGAAGTTGGCACGGAGAGCCTGACCATTCGCGCTCTGATCCTTAAGAAGTATTCGGTTAGTAAAGTGCCTATCAAGCTTGGTTTATCCCTCATGGGGATTTGGACGGTCTTGCTTCTATGCACAGTTAATTTCGGCTGGTGCATTACGGTTCCCGACTTCATCACCGGATTTAAGCGCTAGGCCCTGGATCAATTATCTCGTCACCCGGATCACGCCTCAGTTCAGCCAGGCTTTCATTCCGAAATACCCGCGCTACGCTTTCGCTAATCACGAATTCGTGGCGCGCTTTCAAAGCCTCCCGCGCACCTTCACGACCGAGCGAATGAACGTAGCGCAGACAGCCTTCAATCACTGAGGCCTGTTCGGTGTCTTCGCTCCAATCCATCAGCTCTTCCAGCTTTTGCCGTGTTCCGAGCCGGCACCGGTGCCGCAGCTCCTTCTCGTCTAACTCGATCCGTTTCAGCGCAGCCTTCGCCGATCGCTCCTGTCCACTCTTGGCCATGGCCTACCTCTTCAATTCCACTGGCCGGCAAGTCCAGCCAGCTCTGTAACGGTTAAGTTCAAAAGTCCGAGATCCGTATGACAACTTAGATTGATGTGATGGCAAAACGCGATTACGATGCCGCCCCTTCATAAGGGAGTTACACAATGTTTCCAAGGTATTTTCGCTGGATTTCCGGACTGGGTGTCATCGCCGCGGTGGTGGTTTTCGTAGTTTCAGGTCTGAGAATCTGGTCTGGCATGGCACCTACCACAGATCTGATTCAGCCGATTGTCATGACGATTTTTTTGAGCTGGATGTTCACTCAATCGACCAAGGCTTGAGGCAGATCACGCTGCCACCTTGACCAGCCTCACGCCGGCCATGCTGAGCTTGTCGTCCTGGACCACGACCATCGCGTCGAGTTTCTCCCAGTCCACAGTCAGTACCGAAATAGGCGCATGGCCGCCAGCGACGGCATGGATTAGCGCTTCCAGATCGAACACCTCAGCTTGCAGGTGCATCGGCACCGCGGTAGTGGTCGCTGGCTTCGACGCAGGCTGAATTGGTGAGGAAACTCTAACCGGCGCCGGGCTGGCGACTGTTGCAGGCTCAACCGGTGCGTTGGCTTGGGCCTCGTCCGCGATTCGCTTCATCTCCTCCTGACGGATCTGTTCACGCTGCGCTTCGGCTTTCTGCTCCTCGGCCTTCTGGTGTTCGGATATCCGCACCTTGATCAGCGCGACCAGGTCGTCGTTCGCTTTCATCACCAGTTGCTGAACGTCGTTAAACAGGAACATGTAATCGTCTGCGCGCTCGTCCAGGGTGGCCAAGTTGTTCCGGATGCTGTCGCCGACCTGGCTGGCGGCAATCTTTGCCCGGGCCAGTTCGGAATCGGCAGAATCGCGCAGGCTGCTGATCGTCTTTTTGCCTTTGATGGCTCCGGCGAAATCTGCAGGCACTGCCGGCATACGCGTTTTGCCGCCCAGTGAAGCGTGGTTCTGGTCGATGTGGACCTACAGCGCCTTCGCAGCATCCATGACGATGTCTTCACGGATGCTGAGCTTGCGGGCTTTCACCAGTTTGTCGAGCATCAGACGCATGGCGCGGGCCACGGCGCTGATCTCGTCGATGGTGCGGAACAGCGCGTCGATGCTTTCAGTTTGGCTCAGCGCATGCTGGTTTGCAGCTTCCAGACGCTCCTCGACATCGCCGCACCACTTCACTGCTTTCTCGGCGTCGGCGAAGTGCTGATCCGTTTCCAGTTCGGTATTGATCGAGTTGAAGACGGCCAGCGAGTGGGCTTTGAATTGCTCCAGGTTGCTGGCGATTACCATGCCGGTGACTTCGATGCGCAGCGCTGGCAATGACTCCGGCGTTTTGCCTACGGCTTCCGGCATCACCTCAGCGGGAGTGAAGCCCTGCAGATCGGCTTGGAACTGTTTCCAGCCTGCGACGAGTGTCGCGGACGGCCCCGATACCGGCGTGTATTCCATAGAAACGAAGTTTTCTTCAGTGCCGTCGGAGCAGACGAAGATCACCTTCTCGGCGCCGCTCACCAGCATCGTCGCGCGATTCGCCCATCAGGGCGTGCACTTCGATGATCTGCTGAGCCAGGAGGCTGCATGACGATCGCAAGGAAGCAGCCAAAGTCGAAGAAATGCTGTGTCGTATCGTGTGGGAAATCTTTCATCCCTTCGCGCCTGGGGCAGGCCGTATGCAGTCCGGCTTGTGCGGCAATTGATGCCCCGCGTCATCAAGAGAAAGCTCGCAAAGCGATCGACCAATGCGAGCGCCGCGAGATCAAAGTCCGCTAGGAGAAGCTGAAGAGTAGGGCGGAGCACATGCGCGAAGCCCTGGCCGCGTTCAACGAGTGGATCCGCCGGCGTGATGCCGATCGCCCATGCGTGAGCTGCGGTCGCCACCATGAAGGCCAATACCGCGCTGGGCACTATCGCTCTATGGGAGCGAACCCCGAGCTGCGATTTGAACCGCTCAACGTTTGGAAACAATGCGCGCCGTGCAACACCTACTTGTCCGGCAACCTGGTGAATTACCGACTTTCGCTCCTGCAACTGATCGGCCCGGAAAAGGTTGATTGGCTGGAAGGG
Source organism: Pseudomonas sp. SCA2728.1_7 (assembly GCF_018138145.1). Lineage (NCBI taxonomy): Bacteria > Pseudomonadati > Pseudomonadota > Gammaproteobacteria > Pseudomonadales > Pseudomonadaceae > Pseudomonas > Pseudomonas sp. SCA2728.1_7. The sequence continues at coordinate 374,262 of NZ_CP073104.1, forward strand.
GCTCATGAACCCTGCAAGCACACCGTCGAAGAAATTAAAATCGTCAAGGCCGACTATCGAGCCAAGACCCGCGAACTTAAGAGGGCCGCTGCATGACTTATCGCAATGTGATTTCCGCTGTAGTCCGAGCCTTGGCCGCCGAGACAATTAGCTCCACCGGTGGCTGCGATTTTGAGCCTAAGGTGCAGTGCGCCAAACAGAAGCGGGAGATCGTTGGCAAGGAGGCGGCGCTCCTTCAGGACTGTTGAGTGTTCGGTCGGCTGCATAAGGCGCTATCCCCGGCGCACTGGCGTGCGCTCGTGGCGAAATACTCTACCCACGAAGAGCGGAAAAATGGCGCCATTCTAGTTGCTCAATTCGGTGAAGACGCCAGCGCCAAAGCGCTTCCGGGAGTGTGCAGTGCTTACTTGGGCGATTCCTCAAGTTGCCGGCACTGAGGGGAAGCGCTCTGCCTCCGTACTGCCGGCCGCCTGGTATGACATCACCAACTGGGGTAACGACGGCAAGCCGGAATCGACCCGTTATCGGTGGCGCTCGTCGATCCGCAAGGCTCTGGACGATCAGGTAAATGAGGCGCTCACCGCCGCTCAGGAGCTACTAGACGCAGAGGGTTTAATCGAAAGTCGCGCCGCGTAGCAAAAAGCCATTGCAATGAGTGAGAAAGTGAGAGAGTTTTATTCATCCTGACGATTTTACGCGTTAGGGATTTAGAATTCGAAGCCTCGCCATTGTGCGGGGTTTTTTTCGCCCGCTCGTCGAAGAAACCGCACTCCCTGCCGTCGATCCTTCTCTCAATAGTATGCGCAGTCCCTGCGCCCCGACGGGAGAAAATTATGATTGAAGACAACAACGGCCCTGAAGCGCCATACCCGGGGCCCGACGAGAAAGCACCAGACTCTGGCGAAGGTCATGATTCCGGACTTGAGCAGGCTGAGTCCGAGCCAAAGCAGGGCGCCGACGAGAGGCCAGAAGATTGGAATCCACCACCTGGAAACCCTGGCTCTGACCAAGACGCCCAGGCGGGCCGTGAGAATGGCGGCGCGAAATAGGCTCTATCCAAAGCATACTCTTCACACCGCCCGGCCAAGCGCCGGGTTTTTATTGCTCCCGAATGGCCACTTTCATATAGATTGGTGCTGATTGGCAGTGGAGATCAGGAATTGGCAAAACGAATGGATCGTACGCAATTATTTTTTTCTAAAGCTTTCGGTGGCTTAAGCGTGAGTTACTACCTACGCCAGCTTTTTTTCGGTTCGCTGCCTCCGCTCATGATTCTGTCCGTCGTAGCTAGCAGCTCCTTCAGTCTTATGGATAAGCCCGCATTTATAGTCCTGTGTGTAATTAGCACCCTCGTATACCCATACTCTCGATTCGTTTACGAAAGAGCCTTCGAATTCCTTGTTGGAAATAAAGAGTTTGGCTTGAACTCTTCGCTGATGATGTACCTGCAAATTCTCACCATTATGATTTGCTGGTGTGTCTCGATTTTTCTGGCGCCTATTGGGCTCACCTATTTGTACCGGCGTAACAGCCGATAGATCCAACAGGACATTTCATTACCTAGCCCAGCCATAGAGCTGGGCTTTTTTATGTCCCAGATTTACCTGTAACCAGGGACAGCCTTCGGGAAGGCCTGGACGTCGATAGCCGGATATTGCGCCACTAAGAGGCGACCACTGTGCTCGGTAGTGCTGGCAGTGTGGGCAGACTTGCATGCCAATAAGTTTATTGGTCTGAGGATGCCAGCTTGCGGAACGCATGCTTTGTCCATCTCAACTGGAGACCCATGCCTCGCTATGCCTTTTCTGCGTCTATGCTTGATTCCCAAATCAATGGAGGATATGTGCAATGGAAGCAGCCGGTTTTAATAAACTGTCCAGGTTGACCCCTGTCAGCGGATTGGTGGGTACCGCTGGCCTTGCTAACTGCATTGCCGTTGTTGGCTTCAACAGTTCCAATGGAGAAATGGCTATTGCTCATTACGACACGATGAATTGCGCGGATTTCCATGGGGCTTCATTGTCATGGAGTGAAACGGCGCTCACGAAATTCCGCGATTGGTTCGTCAGTAAAACCAAGGCAAATCAATTCGTGGTCGGCCTTGGCTTAATTTGGTTCAATACTTCCGAATCCTCAGGTAAGAAGAGCCCTCAAGGCTATCCGGCGATTGATGACCGACGCTATGAACTAATCAGACTAATAGTGAAGGTGTTTAAGCATGAGCCAACTCAATCAGGCCGTTGCTTTACCTGCACGGTGGTAAATAACAAGATAATCCTGAGCGCGCATTCGGATGAGAAAATCATGCCTGAAGGTTGGGCTGACGCGGGCCTTGTTATCCCCTATGCCGAATTAAGAGCGGAATGACTAGGCGTCTCATACGCCAATTACTGGGAGCTACGAGTGTCGCCAGTGGGTGTGTCGATAGCTATTGATGTTGCTTAGGCATGTGCTGAGCAGGCCTTTGGCGGACGGCGTGGAAAGACACGCAAACCTATTTCAAGCCTCGGCACCTGCTGGGGCTTTTTCGTTCATGGCTCCCTGATTGGGGAGGAACCCGAGATGCCAAACATGCCAGACAAACCAGACACATGGGCGATAGCGCTTGCATGGTTGAGCCAGCATCCGCCGATCCTCTATGCGGCTGCGCTGTCTTGAGCTATGGCCGTGTTGCGGATCACTTACGGTGGCGGTACTCGTCGCCAGATGCTGGTGGAAGGCGCCATTTTCGGCGGCCTGACGTTGACCATCATTAGCGGCCTGGACTTCTTCGGGCTGCCCCAGAGCATGTCAGTCCTCATCGACGCAACCGACGTTGCCAAAGGCTGCGGTGTGCCAGCCACCTCCGGCGCCGGCGGCGTGGATCATGCAGACGTACAAGTCCAGCTTGACCCAGCGCATGCTCAACAAATTATCGCCATCACCCACGAGGGCGACCGGGGATTGATTGCGCTTCAGGCATGCCAGGCGTAGGTCAGATCGCTATCTAAATACTAAATCTTGACGATGGAGCAGGGCTGCATGCTCCGTGTATTATTCGCCCTTTACCTTGAAAGCGAGTAACCGTGATGCTGCATCTGTCCACTGAGAAAGTACGCGAAATCATCATTCTATCGGAAGCACGATTTTCGGCGATTCCTCAAGATCGAACCAAGGAACAAGTATTAGACAGCATCCTCGGACCCCATAGCCCTGAAGAAAAAGCGCTCTGGGATGCATTCAATGAGCTCAAGCATGAGCAGGTCGTGGAACTGACTGCAATGATGTTAGCCGGTCGATACTTGGTCGAGAACGAGCCTTATGAAAGTGTCCTAAACGATGCCGATGACGAGGAGTTTGACGAACAGGTTCCCAAGGAAAACTTCGCCGACATTTACAATGACCATGTCCGTAATTTTCAGAGTCATAAGACGAGTTCATTGATCGTTATGTGTGAGGGAAAAACAACATTTCTTCACAGGTATCTCAAAGCTGCACTCGCGGCTCTTTAAACGAGAGCATTCAGGCTCAGATGCTTAAAACTCGCATCAAATTTTGCACCATTTCTGCGCTTACGAGGCGGGAGGATCAGGAATTACGTGAAGGCCTTTACGCCGCCAGCCAAAATCCCGGCTACTTCGCGCCTATCGTATGCCTGAGCTTTCAGCGCCAATTCATTGGTGCCGGCTTCGTCACAAAACCTTTGCCGTCGCAGGTCGGGCAGCGAAAGGCATGCTGCGGGTTTCGCTGTATAAATGCTGTATTCGTGTACAGCAATCAGGTCGCCGGGGGGAAGCGACGAACAGTAGCAATAGGAGTGCTTTCGGCCAAAGCTGACGGTAGCAACGGCAGAAATCGACTCACAGCTGCCTTCTAGATCAGTTGGGATCTTTGTTAGAGCGGGCTTATCCGCAAGGAGGCTGCTTGAGCAACGCGCATACTCTTCGAGCGATGTCATCTGCGCTATCGGGAATGACCACTGAAATGCCTAAATAGTGTTCAAGGTGCAGGGTAAGCATGTGTTCATCCACCAACAGATCCCAATAGCGCTGGTCCGGGCCATCGAGCCTCTCTTTCCAGCAACCGCCCAGCCCTTGCTCAATAACCCGGGCCACGTCCTCGAAAAGCTTCCAGTCGGCTTCTTCTGATACTTCAATCCTCACTATGCGTAACCTCACCACCAACAGTCGTCCGATTCTGGTGGCTCCTGCGAATGGCCGCAATGGGTCGATACCTAACGGTGGAGGATGGCCGCTATTGGTCGATTGGCGCTTGTCGCAAAGTGCAGTTATCGACCCATGCGAGACATCAATTCACGGGCCGCCGGTATAGATGAGCAAGGCTATGAATGCAGCGAATGGAGAGAGCAGAATCAGCCCGCCGACGACAACTGCCCAGCCCCAGGCAAAACCACTTTCTCCCTCGAAGCGGCCGCCACTCAAGAAGCTCAGCACGTAGACGCCAACACGATGAGCTATCGAATCGAAAATGAAGTCCATTTGGCCCTCACGCCTCCTAGTCGTGTTCCTGGATATCTCCGAACGATATTTCTGGCCGACTATTCGTCAGTCCGGCGTCATCAGCACTGCAAGCGTCATCTTGATGAACTCTTCGTTCTTGTCGATCACTCGGAGCGCGTCGCGCACGTTCTCGGCGACATCGGCCGACCCGCGCTGCTCAACCCAGTTCGAAAGCTCCATGATGGCGGCTTCGAGAGCGAGTTGGTTCTCATTGATTTTGTAAAGCAGGGAAGGGAGCAGATCTGAATTCGGCATGGGGTTTCCTCCGTGAAAAACCCAGCGTAGCACCGTGTTACATGAAGAGTGTTTTACGTTTGGCAGGAAGCTGGAGAAGGGAGAAAAAGCAGAAATTTTTGTAACGCGTCTCAAAAAGTTTTGTAACGCTTCACGGAACGCGGTGGAAACCTCAAACCCCAGAAGCGACAAAGCCCTGAATAATCAGGGCTTTGTCGTATCAAATATGGCGGAGGCGATGGGATTCGAACTCATGGACCTGTTACAGTCGACGGTTTTCAAGTCCGAAGATTAATCCTTATATATCAATGCCTTAACTTGTGTTCGTTTCCGCTAGGCACTATTCATTGATGCTCTGGAGGCCTCTGAAATCAAGGGGTGGACACTTATTTGCGGAAACGAAGTTGGCCGGTTTTTTGGCGTTCTGGGTAGGCTCATGATCGCCCTAGACTTCAAGCTGCAATTGAGAGACTGCGCTTGAGGGAAAGCGACTTTCATCTGAAGTGAGATTTTGCAGCCAACCTGGTCAGCCGTAACAGGCAGGACACGGTCAAAAGCGGCCGTTGAGTCCTCGCAGAATATGAACCCAAAACAGCCAGATCTGCTCCAAGCGGAACAGAGGTCATGGCAATTCTTGAGCTTGCTCGCGCTGAGCGACGCTGGCGAGACACTGTTCGATGAACTGAAGCTCTTGGTCGAGTTCTACCGCGCGCTTTTCCAGAGCTTTCAACGCCGACTGGTGCTCCTTCTGAACCTCTAATGGCGCCTTGGCGAGCCTTGCAAGCTTGCGTTGCCTCCACGCGATATCACCGTTCAGGTCGGCAAGACATTTGACGCCTGATTCTCTCTTCTTAGCTGCAAATAGCTGGCACTCCAAATAGCGGATGGCGTCGTAGATTTTAACGACCTCACTGCTAGTCTTTGAGTGCACGAAGTTCAGGCTGCCCTCGTCGAAGGCATGGTGCTCCTGGTTCTACCCACCCCAGTTGACCAGGTCATTCTTGATGAAATTGAAGTATGACAGGTCATAGTCAATGAACGGTTCCACCAGCGAAAAGGTGTGTTCCAGGCTGACCTGCAGGTACATGCTCTTCTTGAGCTGTGATTTATTAAAGTGCGCGGTTACTTTGACTTCATTTTCTATGCAGAACTCAAGCACCATGGATTCGAACCAGATACGACAATAGAGCAGCGCTTGACGCACATCGAATACGGAAAGCGCGGCAAGAATTTTTTCCTGGAAGCTGCCCACGTGATCAATGACTAGAATGCCTTTGTTCGTATAGCTGAGAACATTACTGGTGTACTGAACCTGTTGCGCGTGACGCTGGGCAATGATACAGAAACGCTCCCAGAAAAGACGGTCATGGGTGGTGACGACCATTTGGATCCGACGCAGGTAAGCGTCGCTGAAGAACAGGTCGATGATGTTCGATCGGTGATCGGTGTCGATCGCATTGACGACGTCATCGAATACGATGAGCGGGAAGTTGTTCTTCTCAGCCATCGCCAAGAGGATGGACAAACCCAACGCTCGCAGATGCCCTTCACTAAGCACCGCAAACGCATCAAGGAATGATCCGTCCACGCTGGTGATCTTGATCCGATAGCTATCCCCCTGGCGGTCGAAGGTCAACGACGCGATCTGCTCATGGTCATCGTCGTGGTTGTTGATCGCGCGGTAGTACTCCGCAGCCTTGGCTTCGATCCCGGTGATTCGCGCTTTCTCTAGCTCAAGCTTGTAATCCAGCAAGTCGCGGTACAGCGTTCGGTACTCAGCTTCCAGATCCTTGAGCAACTGGTTGAAGTGGCTATTGTCGACTGCATCGTTGAGCAATGCCGCTTTTTGCTTTATCAGGTCTGCCATCTGGTCGTTGGCGACCTTGAACTCGCTTATCGCCAGTTTTTTTCTGTCGAACTGATGCTTCAGCAATTCGTCAATTTCTTTCAACTGCGTCACCCGTTCTTCGAGGCGAGCTGCCTGGGCGTCTGCCTGGCCAACCTCCCCAAGCTTGCGCTCACAGTTGCGCAAGTAGTCCTCGAGCTGATCTGCACTCCGCGCACAAAGCTTCAGAAACGAGTCGAGAACGGACGGCGCCACTTCCGAGCGATCGGTAGCGGCATGGAACTTTGCAAGCTCCACCTCCAATTCGTCCATGTTCAGTGGACAGGGAACATCAGCGTGTTCATTGCCTTTCACCTCGCCGATTCCGGTCGCTACTCGTGAAGCCCAGAGCGCGATTCGGGCGTCATTTCTCTGCTTGGATTGCTTGAGGGACTCTAGTGCACCCAATGCCTTGATCTGCTCCCGCGCCCTCTCAAACGGGTTCATCACCACCTGATTGAGGGGCGTCAGGCATGCGGGGCAAGCTTCCCCGACCTGTAGCTGTTCGATGGCCACCAATGCCTCATATACGGCGCGATAATTGATCTCGCTGGCTCTCTGCAGAAACACCTTCTCGATATCGACTCTGCGTTGGAGCAAGCGCTGAGCGATGGCACAGATATGCCTGACTTGCTTTAGAGATATAGCGAACGGGGCCTTGGCAGCTCGCAGGCGCTCAGCGCCACGAATATGCATTTCAACCGTGTCGCGCAACCGCAAGACCTTTCGGCGCACATCGAAGTCTTGGTCGGCTCTCAGCCCCAGCAGCCTACAACTCTCGGAAATCGATGCATGAAGGTCTGCTCTGTGATTACGCCGCAGCTGGCCCAGGCTTACCCTGGCACGTTCCAGGATGTCCAGTGCGTCGGCTTGATCAGCACGCATGAAGGCTTTGAGCGAGAAACTTTCAGGCCGGACGAACCGAGAAATGACCTCCTGGAGTTCCTCCAAACCAAACAAGGTGGCCAAGACATCACTCTCGGCACTGCCAGTATCCTTGGAGCCCAGCAACGAAAACTCTTGAAGACGGTTCCGATCAATGAAACAGCCCGACCAACTGATGCTTCGCTTGACTGGCAACTTGTCTGTTCCCATCAGCATGAGCCTGGGCTTCACCTCTCCCCGGGCGATGTACTGATTGACCTTAGTCTTGCGCCTGGCCGCTTCTTTGATATCGCCAGTGGTGCCGATTTCCAACGCCTCGCACAACGATGATTTGCCTCCGCCATTGGGTGCGTAGAAGATATTCTTCAGTTTACCGAAGCGAATAAAGGTGCCTGTGTCGTCTGGGCCAAATTCTCCGAAGCCTCGGAAGTTTTTTACGCGAAGGTAGTCCAACGTACCGAGTCCGGAGGGCGGTATGCGATCCAATTCGGGCTTACTGTCGAGCACCTTTTTGAAGCGTGCGGCGATCCGCTGATAGTTGCGCCCCAGCAACTGGTCAGCTGCCGCTGTGATGTGCGTTTTGATGTGGTCAGAATAGCGGCCCTTGCCTTGGTTCGCTTGGTACATGCACCAGAGCAGCACGAGGTAAGCGTCACTGCGTCCTTCAAGATTCTGCCTTGCAAAACTCAAAAGGTATTGGCTCATCGCGCCTCCTTCCTGATACGCGTGAGCGTAGTCGGACTGAAGTCAGAAAGCCATTGTCACCAAGCCAAGTGTCAGGGCCCTTTGCTATTTGTTGAGCTCTGCCGATCTGAATTTGATGAATCCATTCAAGCCACGGACACGAACTGTGGACGCGACCTACTGGGGGAATGGGGCGGAATCTGTGATGAACTATGCCGGGAGCCCGAAGACTTGGCGTCTGAGTTCACACAGGCGATTGTCCTCTACGGGGCGACTGGCGCCCTTCGCAGCGGACAGCAATCGGCCAGAAGCGGACGTTCATCAGCAACCGCTAATGGCCAAAAGGAGTCGTCGGAATGTGTATAAGGATGTAAAAAAATCCCACTTTGCGGTTTTTTTCGTACGCAGCGTAAGAGTGCTAAGTACTTGTTCCGCAATAGCACATAGCTAATAAGCTGCGTACGTAAGCGGTAGCTGAGCACGGTTGCCTCCTGTGTTCAGTCGTAAGAGAAATGTAGATATGCAACTGGACTTTAATTATTCTATTAAGCTAGGATCGTTAAAAGGTCAAAAATTGTGAAGGGATATCTAAATTGCCAAAAAATCCTCGATTACCTGCTGTTCCTAGTCTCTCAACTATGCTGCCTTCTGGAACGGAAGGCGGCAAAGAGTTTGCGAGAGTAGTCGGGTTATTGTTATTTAAAGATGCCCGTAATAATGAATTAGAGTTTTCTTTGTTTGATGATGCTTCTGGAGATTATGAGGGGTTGGATGGTTTTTCTAGAAGGGCAAGAGCAAAGGAGATTGTAGGGTATCAATATAAGTTTTTTCCCAGCCCTTTGAGTAATGCACATCGCCAAGAAATAAAGAAGTCCTTGAAACATGCGCTAAATCGGTCCGATAAGAAAAAGCTAATAAAGTGGGTTTTGGTTACACCCGATGACTTCAAAAATCCAGCCCAGAGAGAGGGGGGAGGAGACTTCGCATGGTTCGAAGCTCTTAGAGACGAATATAGTGATCAGGTTGAGCTAGAACACATTGGGCACAGTAAGATTATTTCATTCTTCCTAGAGTCGCAGCAATTATGTTTGTACTATTACCCTTCATTGGTAGTGCATGGGGTTGAGCGAAGGAAGACGATACAAGAGCTAAGGGCTCAATATAATGAGAACATGCGCAGGCGTCATGGTCGCATTGAGTTCGTCGGCATGTCAGTTTATAAGGAGGGTGCATCGAGGCGTATTCCTTTAGAGGATATCTATATACCTCTATCTTTGGTTCAAGAGAAATCTGAAGAGGAGGACGATGACACTCCGAGAGTGAATCCAATATCATTTTTGAGTCCTGGTTCGAAAACAATAATATTGGGCGATCCAGGTGCCGGGAAATCAACTCTTACAAGTTTCCTGGCCTTGGTAGGGATCAATAAAGAACTTCAAGAGCGCTGTGGTTTTTGTGAAGATCCTAGGCTTCCAGTGGTTGTGACATTACGACGATATGCAGATGAGCTGAAAGTTAGAAGAAACCTATCACTGCTCGAGTATGTTTGTGAAGTTGTTCGTGCCGACTTCAATATGCCAGATATTAATTTGGATTTTTTCAGTTATTATGTAGAAAGTGGGCAAGCTATTGTACTTTTTGATGGTCTTGATGAACTTCCAAGTAGAGATTTTAAAAGTGTCATAAGGCAAAGGATAGATTCATTTACACAAAATTACCCTATCAATACAGTTGTGGTTACGTCAAGGGTTATTGGTTATGAAGCTGAGATAAGATTCGATGAAAGTTATGGGCACTTTCGAGTTGCTAAGTTGCGATTGAATGAAATTGAGAGATTTATTTACGATTGGTACTCGGTTCGTATTGAGGATCAAGTCGAGAAAGAACGAAATGTAAATGATCTAAAGAAAATAATAAATCTCCCTGATAGCGACTCAATTAGAGCTTTGGCAAGAAATCCGTTGCTACTGACGATAGTAGCGCTTGTGCATCGAATAGATGCTGTCCTCCCAGATGAGCGCGTTGTTCTATATCAAAAGTGTACTGAAACTTTACTGAATACTTGGTACAAAGCTAAGCGACATGATGAGGAGACGAGCAAAGGTCGTATTGAGCGTCGTAACCGACTGCGTATCGAATCGATTGCCTATTGGATGCATAGAAAAAGCATAAAAGAAAAGGGTAGAGCCGTTGTTACTAAGGAGGAATTAGTAGGTTTTCTCACGAAGTTTATCTCTGATAAAGAGCCTTTACGCGAGCATGATGAACTTGCAGAGGATCAAGCGGAGAGCTTTGTGAGTTTCATTAAAAACACCGCAGGACTATTGGTAGAGGCAGGTGACGGTGTTTACAGCTTTATTCATTTGACGTTTCAAGAGTACTTGTCGGCAACGTATCTAGCAACGTTTGGCGAAAAAGATGGAGCTCGGTCGATCTGGGCAGAACTAAAAGGTGATATCCAGAATCCAAAGTGGAGAGAAGTGGTTAGGCTTCTGGTAGCAAGCCTTCGTTCGACTTCGACTCAGGAGTATTTCGTAGAAAAACTTTTGGAAGATACCAGCGTTGTTAGGCAGCGCGATAATATTATGTTGCTTCTTGGTTTGCTCCGGGATTCGATTGAGCCCGCGGAGATTCGCTCTGAGGATATTTTAGGGCGAGCTATTCAGGTTTTAGCCGTTACAGTTAAACTGAATGATACTAGCATGATTATTGGTTCAGTTCATGCTTGGGTACTTAGGTCGAAAGAAAACAGCAAAGCTCTATCTGATGCTTGGAAACTGGCGTTCGATTATGGTGATCCAGAGTTAAGGCTTAAGTTGATGCTTATACGAGTGGCCCTAGAGGTGGACCATCTCGAAATGAAACATCATACGCTTCCACAGATGAAAACGAATGAAAACGATTTTGTACTGTTAAGATCACTTATTTTGGAAGGCGAACAAGATAAAGCGGCATACTCGATCGCAAAGAGACTTGTCGCCATTTCAAATGTGTGGTCAACGTACAGTCCTGATTCAAATGCTGTTTCAGTAGTGATTTTTTGTATTTCTTTACTATTGGATAAAAAACACACCTGCAGAAAGTTACTCGTAAGAGAGTTGGCGCTCCTTGCAATGACGGGTTATGGTCCATATAGTGACAATGGGATGAATTTTATTGCTTTGGCGTCTGGTGTAACAGATATTCATCCTGCTGTTAAGAAAGCAATGTCATATGCGATGGAACGGGAAGATCCGCGGAAAGCCAGGCGTGATATCAAGCCGCTGGCGACAGTGATCTCTAAGTTTGTCTTAGGGAAAACATCAAGCAGTATATCCCATGATATTATAAGAAATAAACTTTTAAAATTTGCTGTCGGTATAGGTTTGCCTAAGAAGGTTCTTGGCTCTAATAGAATTGATTCTGATGAGTTCGGGAGTTTTATTATGTATTTTCAGGGGAGTTTCGCTGAGAATATAGATGATGCCCCGGGCAGTTACTGGGAGTCGTTAAGAACATCAGAAGGATTCATGGCTAGTGTTTTCAGAGCGCTTGAGGCTAGTTCTGGTGTGAAAATGACTGGACTTTGGGTGGAGGCTCTCAAGTCTTCATTCAAGGGGCCTGTTCCTGGAGTTCTTGACTCAATATTTAGTCATGGTGCAGTGTTAGCTCTTAAAGAGCGCTTGATGTCAAAGCAAGCTTCACGCGATGATTTGGAATTTGCTGCCTTACTTATCATTTTAGATGTGTGGACTTGGTACTGGCGCGGGTATGAATTGCCGGAAGAGTCTCCTGTATATATGCTGCTTGATTTGGATGTATGTAAGCAGTCTTCAATTATTAAATTTGCTATTGCCATCAGAGAAGTGGCGAAGGGAGTGAAGGGTGCTAAGAAAAGTCTTATTGAGATAATGAGCTCTGAGGATCAGGCCGTAAATGAAATGATGGGTGCTGCTGGATGGCATGGAGATATAATTGATATTGATGAATTTATGATTTAAATACTCTTGTGGTGAAATAGATTGATTTTATTTTTCGTGATTAGTTTGTTGTGTCAGGCGAAATAAGTAGGTCTTTTATTTCGCTTGACTCTATAGAGTTGGGGGTGTCGCAGGGTGTAGTAAGTTTTTTTGTTTTTTTGCTCTTTAGTTGGCGTTAATGGTTGTTGTGCTTGGTTTTCGTTGTTCGAACACTAATAGATTCCCATGAATGTCACGGTATGTGGCGCAGATCGAATCTGCTCCGATGTTATCGGTTGTCACTCTTCTGTCTACATGGCGATCGTATCCAGCTCGGGGCGTGATGGTGGTCTCGTTGAGCTGGGTCATTTATTTTCTGTCCCGGGGATGGTCGTCGGCACAAGTGTTTCAGCTTGGATGCTGAGTTTCTGTGTAAATAGGCGCTTACCATGGATTCTTGCGGGCTGTTCGTTTATGGGAGCCGGCTTCGGTTTCATGATCACCCAAGTTATCGGTGCCGCACCGCTACGTACTGTGGCGCACTATCGATGGGTGTTTGGAGTTAACTGAGCGAGCGTCGATTTCTGGCCGGTTGCTGCCGGATACAACTGGCAGCTAATGGCCGAGAGCTCCATGTCGCGGAGAGCAGCTCTAAAGTTCGAGGTGAACGGTTAGAGCACTCCTGAGCGAATTTAACCAATTATGTTGGGTTCATCGTGTGGGTTTCACGATCTCGCCGACGCGTCGATAAACTGTTTCTGTTATGCGTTTATCGGTATGCCCAAGCAGTCGGCTGGCATGACCAAGATCGTCAATCTCACTGGCTGCCTTCGGCCGGATATCCCTGAACTGAAACTGTCGAATGCTTGAAGCTAGTTGCGCATCTTCGTCCTCTAGAGCTTTCGCGATAGCAACATTGCGTGCATCGTCGAATCGTAGGCGAAGCATTGGCGCGGTCACGCGGCGACCATCCTCCGTAATGATCAAATACGGGTTTCGTACTGCGCGCGCCTTCCGCTGTACGAGCAGCTTTTCTATCAGCTCACCTAAACCGTTAATGATCTCGCCTGCATCGAGCCGGATGCGGAGCTTTTTCGAGGTCTTGCCCTGCGCAACCAGCAGAAAGCTGTTGGTTACATCCGTAGTGCGCATGGATAGGACATCAGCAGGGCGCTGGCCCGTAAGATAGGCCAGGTCCATGGCGTCTTTGAGTTCTGGCACGGCAACACCATAGACGGCATTCCAGATCCTGGCATCAGCGTAAAAGTCACGTGGTGTCTCTTTGTTTTTTCGCACACCGGAGGCGGGATTTTCCTTGTCAGTGATACCCCATTCCCTGGCAATGTTATAGATGTGCGAGAGCAGTGAGATCTCGCGATTTGCCCGAACCTTCCCGGTCCGTTTGTCGCGGTACTGGGCTATCACCTGTGGTGTCACCGCATTGATCGGCGCTTCGCTGAATGCTTTCCTGAGTTGCGTCAGTGAAAGCAAGTTGTCCTTTTGGGTTCTAGGCTTTTTCGCCGGAATGATCTCGGCTTCGTATCGGTCGAAAACTTTTCCCAGAAGGGTGTTCTTTTGCGGAATTGGCTTGCAATCGAGTTTCGCCCATTCCGCCTTGGCGACATCCAAGTCGCCACCCAACGGAATTTCCTTCCTCTTCCCCTGATCATCTCTCCCGTCGTAGTAATACCCGACCCACTCTGAGCCGTTTTTCATTGACCTGACCCGCCTAATCATTCGAGGTGGCAGATCCCGATTTGCAGCCTTTCTTGGTCGCATTTTTACCCCACGCGTGAAAGATCTAGCGACCAGGCTTCAGCCGCAATATTGTCAGATGAAGGCTTCACACCGGACAGTTTCATTCGGGCGTACACGCGACCAACAACGGGTCGTCTTGCACCTGTAAGTACGTATTTCCAGCCATTTCGATTGAGCCAGTCCAGCTGCAATGAAGGTCGTTGATATCCGGTGATTGCGACCAGCTCGTCCTCGGCAAGAGTTTCGCTATGAATTTCCATGTTTATCCCTTTCTAAATTCGCTTCTGCTTGTATGGGTTCGCCCTGTTGGCGTTGCATGCTCTCGTCGGCTTTGTAGGCGCGGATGTCGATCAGCGAGGCGACGTGCCGGATGTGGGCGTACTTGAGGGCCTTGCGGCTGGTGTCCAGCGTGGTTATGGGAAGCTGGATCCGGCCGCTGTTGATCTCCGTCACGAACGACTGCTCGTTGAGATTGCGAAAGTACTGCTCGCGGACTTTTTCCAGCGGGATCAGGACGTCACCGAAGATTCGATAGAGCAGTTCGACGGTGGCCGATTCAGGCGCCGGATGAAGGCGAAGCGGGTTCTGTGCAGCGTTACTCATGGACTTGTCGAGCCTCCTTGCGTTGTTGTCGTGCTGGGTGGTTCCAGGCGTTCAGGCAGTGGCGTCTGGTCAGCTCGCGCAGATGTTCGGGCACTTCGAGGAGCGCGGCGTTGCGCTCCTCGCGTGTGCGCATGGCAACGATCTGGCGGGCGTACTCCCTAGGCCACGTCACGGCGATCTGCCGGGATGGCAGGAAGATCGATGTCCAACTGCTCGGCCAGCCAGCGGATGCCGGCTTGCATGACGCGGGTCGACTGGCTGTACTGCATTCCGCATTTTTCGTCATACCAGGGGCTGTCCTTGACACGCAGGTACGCTTTGTCGCGCTTCGGGTCCGCCGGCAGGTTTCCCTTGAGCAAACCTTTTTCCCGCATGAGAGCGATCAGTTTGGGGCGAGTGAGGCCGAGTTGTGTGGCTGCTTGGGCGAGGGTGCGTTCCATATCGTCCTCCTCATGCCGCGTGCGCAGCAGGAGTGGCCGCTGCAGCAAGGTGGTTGATGGACTCAATGAGCCTTGCGTAGATCTCGGCATCGGGGTCGTACAAGGTGAAGCAGCGCGTATGCGGACTCTTGTTGCCGATGCTCAAGATGACGGTGACGCCGCGGCGTGTATGAGTGCGATGCACCGCCACATGCAGGGGAAGTTCAAAACTCATGTCGAGGCTCAGCACGCCGCCGGTGTGCACCAGTTCGAACACGCGTTGCTTGTCCTGGACATCAAAACGGCCGTATTGACGATCGGCATGCGGGAGATGCACCAGATCGCTGGAGTTGCTCGAGTCGAACGGAGCGTTGGCAATCTCTTCAATAAAGTCGGCCAGTTTGAGGTGCATCTTCTTGTCGTTCTGCAGGGTCAGCGTGTGGCGTTCGCTGCCCAGCTCCACGACAAAAGTGCTTTCCACTGCGCCGCGCTCAGCCTTGAGACGGAATGCCAGGCATTCACGCTTCGGTGCTGTGCGCAGGACGTGGTTGAAGGTCTCGGTCAGGTTGACCTGGGCGTTAAGCAACTGCAGGGTGCGGTTGTCGATCTTGTACTTGATCATGCCGCGTGCCCTCCACCGTTCGGATCGATAGGAGAGGGCTGGTAGGACTTGGCGACAAGCTTGGGTTTGCTGTTATGAATGATGACCAGACAGCCCGTGGTGAGCTGCAGCTGTTCGATCAGTTTGCGATTGCTGACGCATGCCGGATGGACATGCAAGGTTGCGGTGGTACGCATTGGTATTGCCTCGCTCTGTGGTAAAGAGTGAGGCAAATATCACGCAATGTGCTTATACGTGTCAACACATAGTGTGATTAAAATAGCGCAGCACTGTGTAGAAAGCGTGATGACTTCAATATTCCGCCTACGAGATGAATTTCTTCCACCTCTTGTTCTGCAATGTGAAGAGTTTCGTGCTCGGTATTGACGCTATCCAACCGGTACATTCCGTCTCGGAGATAGATAAACTCTTTGATCATCGCTTTGCCGGAGGACGTTCGAACTATGACCTCGTCACCGCTAATGAAGCGTTTGTTCGGCTCTATAAGAACGAACTCGCCATTTTTTATGCGGGGCATCAGGCTATCGCCCATGACTCTTATGCCATAGGCATCTGGGTCATCGCTATGTATGTTTAGGTAGCCTTCACCTTGCCCTGGTGGCGGTTCTACCGTGTCGAAGAAGCCCTCATTCCCAAGCTGCGCGTTTGATAGCACAGGGACCTTTCCATCCTTAGCCCAGCCTACAAGGCTGCTAACAGGTTGGTCTTTGTCTTTCGATCTTCCGTAGTCCCTCACAAGACGGTCTTCAGACCGAATCCGACCTTGAATGGCGTCTGAGTACGACTCAACGTCGGAACGATTTTTTCCTGCTACCAAGTCTGGAAAAGATACTCCCAGTGCTGTCGCTATCTTTTGCAAGTCGTGGAGATTGGGCTGACGAGCCCCTTTCTCGTAATTGCCTATCCGAGACTGAGATTCCCAACCGCAAGCGAAAGCAAGGGCTTGTTGGCTCATGCCCTTGGCTTTGCGGTATTGCTTAATACGTTCGCCGAGTGTGTTCATGTGCTTTTTTTACCACGCTCTGAAATTATTTATCATCACTTTTCGTGTTGAGATATCTACGATTCGTGATTAAGATGGCTGCGGCTAATTGGAGGGCATCATGAATCTGATCGCTGAACATCGAGAGAAAGCTGGGATCAAGCAAAAGGAACTCGTTGTAGCTCTTGGATGGACTCAGGCACGTATAAGCAATTACGAAGCAGGACGTCGAATCGCAGGGCTTACGGAGTGCAGAGCCATAGTCAGAGCGCTCAATAAGCTAGGAGCGCCGTGCAGTCTTGATGACGTATTTCCTCCGGAAATGGAAGAGTCCCAAGCCGCATAGAAAAAAGGCGACCCAAGGGTCGCCCAGTTTCTCCCGACAGCATCACCACAATGCTGTCGGGTCGCGATGCCAGAAGGCGAGCACCACATGCCGCCGACCTTCATCGCGTTTCCAAGGCTCGGAAGCCTTGGTGTTGCTGCCGTTCTTACCACAGAGCTGGCAGCTGTTGCGCCAGGGGTGAACAACGGATTGTTCGCCCCGGCACGGTGCCGGTTATCCCCTGCAAGGGTTCCCGGCGTTTGGGCCATACCAAGCCACGCGGCAAATGTATCACCAACTTCTGTCGCGCGGCACTGGCAACTTTTAGGATTAATGCCATGAGCCGAATTGCTCTCAGTTCTCTGGAACGGGCGCAGCGGGAAATCCTGCCGCTCGATTTAGCGCTGTACCACGCCGCTCGCGATTACCCGGGCGGCGCCGCTGCCATCGCCGCGACTACGGGCCGCAACCCGACCACGCTGCAGCACAAGCTATCGCCAACTCACCCGAGTCACTCCATCAACATTCAGGAATTCGGTGAGATCCTCGAACTGACTAAGGATCGCCGCATTCTCGATGCGGTGCATGCGCTGGTCGGTGACACGATCTGGCAGGAGCTGGCGGACACCTACACCAACGACATGCCCGAAACCTTGACCACGGGTATCGCCGAATACTTCCGCCAGGTCGCTGATCTGGCCGAGACCTGGGCCAAGAGCATCGGCGACGGTGTGGTGACTGATCAGGAACTGGCGGCGATTCGCCTGCAGGTGTTCCGCGGTATTCAAGGACTGCTGGGTTTGTTCAACCGCGCCACCTACGTCAACCAGACGACGCGAGGTGCTGACCGTGGCTGATATTGCCGATTTCGCCAATGATCTGGTGCAGGAACGTATCGATCAGGCCATGGCCGCGCGCAGCGCTGCCAAAGCCGAAAGCGCTGCTCATTCCTTGCTGTTCTGTGAAGCCTGTGACGATCCGATTCCGGAAGCCCGTCGCCTGGCCTCACCGGGTTGCTCGCAGTGCATCAGCTGCCAATCCCTCTCTGAGCGGGGGATTCAGCATGCTCGATGAAGTGTTGGGGCAATTCGCCGATTACGGTCTGGAGCCAGCGCAACCGCTGGTGTTCGGCAAGCTGACCCGCTGCAAGACTTCGCAGGACAAGGGCAAAGAAAAGAACGGCTGGTTCGTGGTGCACGAGCAGCGCACGGAGAAGGGCGACACCCTGATCTTCGGTGCTTTCGGTGACTGGCGTTCTGGCGAGACGCAGAAGATCAAGGTCAAGGCCGGTCGCATGTCGCCGGAAGAGCGCGAAGTGATGCGAGCCCGCCAGGAAGAAGCCAAGCGCCGCGCTGCCGAAATCGCGAGTAACGCTGCGCGGCGGGCCGCGAAAAGGGCGCAGGGTTTGTTTGAGCGCATGCCGACCACCGGGCGCAGCGAATACCTGGACCGCAAGCAGATCGTCGGTATCAAGGTGCGTTACGCGCCGCGCACCGGTGCGGTACTGGTCCCGATGAACAATGCTCGTGATCAGATCATGGGCCTGCAGGTGATCTTCCCGAACAAGCAAGAAGACACCGGCCGCGACAAATCCTACTGGCCTTACGGGATGGCAAAGGAGGGCACCTTTCATCTGCTCGGTCCGCATCCGGTACCGGGCGAACCGGTGCTGGTCTGTGAGGGTTACGCCACCGGCGCCAGCCTGCACATGGCGACGTCGCTTGCCGTAGCGGTGGCCTTCGATGCGGGCAACCTGCTGGCCGTGTGCAAGGTCATGCGCGAGCGCTTTGCCGGCTGCCCGCTGATCATCTGCCGCGATGACGACTGGAAGACCACCAAGCCCAACGGCGATGCGTGGAACCCGGGTGAGGAGAAGGCCAGCAACGCCGCCCTCATCGTCGGTGCCCAGGTCGTTGCGCCGATCTTCTCGGTCGAGCGTCACGACAAGTGGACCGACTTCAACGACCTGCACGTCGCCGAGGGCCTCGACGCGGTGCGCCGGCAAGTCCTCGCTGTGGTGCGCCCACCCGCTGCTGGTGGCTGGAAAGATCAACTCGCCCGCAGTGAAAGCGGCGCCTTGATCGCGCACATGCAGAACGTCGAACTGATCCTGGCTCATGACGAACGCTGGGCCGGGGTGATCAGCTACTGCGCCTTCAGCTCGAAGATCGTCAAGTTACGCGCCGCCCCTTATGGCGGTGGTACTGGCGAGTGGGCTGACATCGATGATGTGCGCGTCATGAAGTGGCTCGCGCAGCAGTACAACCTGCGCGTGAAGTCCTCGCACGTGATTGAGGCCGTCAGCGTCGTGGCGCACGACCACGCCTTTCACCCGGTGCGTGAGTATCTGAAAAAACTCGAATGGGATCGTGTACCGCGTCTGGAACGTTGGCTGACGGATGTCATGGGGGTGAAGGCAACGGATTACACCTCCAAGGTCGGCAAACGCTGGATGATCTCCGCCGTGGCGCGGGTGATGAAGCCGGGCTGCAAGGCCGACTCGGTGATGATCCTCGAAGGCGTACAAGGTGCCGGTAAGTCGACCGCCATGAGCGTGCTCGGCGGTGAGTGGTTCATGGATACGCCGTTTGCTCTCGGTGACAAGGACGGCTTTCAGGCGATCCGCGGCAAGTGGATCGTCGAGCTGGGCGAACTGGACAGCTTCAACAAGGCCGAGAGCACCAAGGCCAAGCAGTTCTTCTCCGCGTCCACCGACACCTACCGCGAAAGCTATGGCCGCAGAACGCTGGACGTGCCACGCCAGTGTGTCTTCGTCGGTACCACCAACCAGGACGAGTACCTCAAAGACGCCACTGGCAACCGCCGCTATTGGCCGGTGGCCTGTACCAAGGTCGACGTGGCGTTGCTGCGCGAGATCCGCGACCAGCTCTGGGCCGAAGCGATGTTCTGCTTTGAGGCCGGGGACCTCTGGTGGGTAACGCGAGAGGAAGCACCAATGTTCAGCGAGGAACAGGACGAACGCTTCGTGGTGGACGAATGGGAAACGCCCATCCTGACCTGGCTCGAAGAGTCGCAGATCGGCGAGACCACCACCGGCAGCGAGGTGATGAGTCAGGCGCTCAAGCTCGATCCCGGTCACTGGGGCAAACCGGAGCAGATGCGCGTGGGTGCGATCTTGCATCGACTGGGCTGGCGACGTTTCCGTTTGGGCGCCTTGAGCAAGAGCGGCCAGCGGCCATGGGCGTACAAGAAACCGGAGGGTTGGGGCAGGGCGCCTGCTCTGGAACAACCTGAGTTCGAGGAGCCGTGCTTCGATGATTAAAGCGATCGATATGGCTCTCAAACAATGGGCGCAGGAGCTGCACAGCGATGGGGTCGCCGCCGGTTACTCAGGCGGCAACATGGTCGCGATGATGATGGAGAGCGGTGGTCAACTGGTGCGCGGCAGGCGCGGAAGCAGGGTGCCGCTGGAAGCTTCGCTGGACATTGAGCGCATCGTGAAGAAACGCCTCGATCCCGAGCTGATGACGGTGGTCCAGGTGCATTACTTCCAGCCTGATGCGCCTTTGACTGCGCGTCTGGCTGAGAGTGGCTGCACACGCAACCTCTACTACCAGCGCTTGCATGACGCTCACATCGTGGTTGAGCACTTCCTCCTGGGGGAAGCGGCTTGATCGTGGGCATTACTCTGGCTCACGCCGTCCCACTGGCCTGCCTCCGTCCCACGGCTTTTTGCGGTGGTGGGACGGGCGCAGGCCCCGTCGTTGTTGGGCTGTCCCACCGTCCCACCTTTTTCATGCCTCCCGCCCGTGTATGCGTAGCGGGCATCAATGCGCGTGTTCACGCGCACGCGTGTTTTTAAATATTCTCTCTATACACGAGAAAGGAGAGTTAAAAGTAGGACGGTGGGGCAAAGCCCCAATTTGCCGGGCTTTCAGACGTCCCACCTTGTTTTAGAGAGGTGGGACGCATGGGACGCCAGAAAAGCAAAAGACAGCCGGGATAGATATTCACCGACATTCGCCTGCCGTTCACCGGGCGTCACCCACACATTCACCGGATGGCATTAAAACGGTCTTGCTGCCACCAGAATCGACCTGTAAAAAGGGGCCATCTTCGATGGGTGCGACCGCAAAGCGCGGCAGGCCACCCACCACCTGACCCGGCCATTGCGCCGGGTCTTTTTGTTTAAGGGGCAGGGCAATGACGAACGAGCAACAGGCACTGGCAGAGATGCCGATCTGGTTGGTGATTGCCCTGTCATTGGTGGGCGGTGTGTCCGGCGAGATGTGGCGCGCCGACAAGGACGGGGCGCGAGGCTGGGCGTTACTGCGCCGCCTCGCACTTCGGTCCGGTGCCTGCATCGTGTGCGGCGTGTCAGCGATGATGTTGCTGTTCGGTGCGGGCCTGTCGATCTGGACAGCGGGCGCCTTGGGTTGCCTGACCGCGATGGCCGGCGCCGATGTCGCCATCGGCTTGTACGAACGCTGGGTTGCCAAGCGGCTGGACCTGAGCGAGGCCGAGCCGAAGGCATAAGCCGGGCAGGCTGGGCAGGGCGCCGATTTTTACGGGTCCTCCCCGAAGGCCGCCCCCTACACGGGTTATCGAACTCGCGAGATCTCTCTAGCTGAAACCTTTGCAGGGATGTCCGTCTTTCCAAGTGGAAGAGGGGTCTCAGCACTGATAACGATCACGGATGTGCTGGTTGTAGTAGGCGCCTTTGGACACCGCGGCCATCAAGCCATTGTGTATGGCCGATGGGACGCCGCAGAAATCGTAAGAGTGACCCTGTTCAAAGCGGATCCTCATTCGTCTCGTTGCTGGGTCGTAGCCAACGGCGGTCATCGCACTGGAACGCACGGCAATCATGTCCATGACATCTCTCCCTCTGATGGATCGTCCACTGATGCTAGTCGAGCGAGGCGGATCTGCAGCCCAGGCCACCGAAAAGTCGCCGGGGACCCTGAGGACTTTCAAAGGACACGGGGTCGGAAACCCGCGGGATCTTGTTAGTGGGAGGCCCACCAGCTTACTGAAATTTCAATCCACTGAAATCTTGAAAAGATTCATTGAAAAGCAGCTGAAAAGGAGGGCTTATGAGCACAGCTACATACCTGTCAAAGAGCGCCTTCGCTGCGCACATCGGCCGATCACCGAGCTACATCACCTGGCTCAAGGAAAACGGCCGACTGGTCCTGTCTCCAAATGGCAAGCAGGTCGACGTTCTGGCCACCGAAGCATTGATCCGCGATACCGCTGATCCGAGCAAGGCTGCCGTCGCTGCTCGCCACCAACAGGAGCGGCTTCAGCGTGATGTGTACAGCCACGTCGCTGCACAATCCGAACCGACTAACATGGCTGCGCCGCCGCCCGCTGATCCTGCGCAAGGGCAGACCCCAGACTTTCAGAAAGCACGAGCGCATCGCGAGCATTACCTGGCGCGGATGGCGGAGATGGAGTTTCGCAAGGCGCAGGGGGAACTGGTGGAAATCAGCTTTGTGCAGAAAGCCGCTTTTGAAACGGCGCGTTCGCTCAATCATTCGTTGATGAGCCTGTCGCCCCAATTGGCACCGCTGTTAGCTGCCCTATCTGATCCATGGGAAGTAGAGCGGCAGCTAACCGCCGCGCTGCGCCAGCGGCTCAACGAGGCGGCTCAGGTGTCCAGCGACGACTTTGGATTAGCATTGGACGATTGCTGATGATGTGCCGATCTTATTCGTCCGGAATGATCGTTTAGCACCGCTCGCTTTCGGCAAGAAGTGGACGTTCTGGCGTCTCATTCTTCATCGAGACTTATTCACTTTTCGAAAGCTGTATTAAGATCGGCAGTTGGATCTGAAATCCGATGGCGCGGGAATCGCGTCATGCAACAAAATGACTTCGGCTCGCAGAATGCAGTTGAATCGCACTGCCCGATGGTTGGCCAGCTCAACGAAAATCGCATTCGCTGAGCGGGCACCCGTCTCTAGCAAATCTCAAGTGGTAGCGAATTCAGACACAGGTTTCTTCTGTCTAATGGTCATGATGATAGCTGCAGCAAACAAGCACAGTACACCTGCCGTGAAAAACGCTGGCAGGTAGCTAAGCAGATTTACTCGGGACCACCCAGCTCCGTAAGCGGCTACCGCAGCACCAATCTGATGGCCGGCGAATACCCATCCGAACACCAAGCCAGCACGCTCTGGCCCGAACTTGTTGACGGCGAGGCGAACTGTGGGTGGCACGGTGGCAATCCAGTCGAGTCCGTAGAATATTGAGAAGACCGACAAACCGAAGATCGTAAAGTCTGAATACGGTAGCGCGATCAGCGATAGGCCGCGCAATCCGTAGTACCAAAACAGCAGGTGCCGGCTGTCGTAACGGTCTGAAAGCCAGCCTGAGAGAACAGTGCCAATCAGATCAAAAACACCCATGGCTGCTAGCAGCCCCGAAGCTTGGATCTGGTTAATACCGAAGTCACCGCACAGCGGAATCAGGTGCACTTGGACCAAGCCAGCGGTACTCGCGCCACAGATAAAAAAGGTGGCGAATAGAACCCAGAAGACACGTGTTCTGGATGCATCACGCAGTGTATGCAAAGTCGCCATAAACACTAACTCGCCACTTGCGACGGGCTCGACGATTGGACCTGTGTTCGTGTTGCCGTATGGTCGCAGTCCTAGATCGCTCGGACGGTCGCGCATGAACATGAGCACTGCGAACGCCGCCAGCGCAAGCAGCGTAGAGAGCAAAACGAGCGCCCAACGCCAGCCATAATGTTCGGTAACGCTTGCGAGCAGCGGCATGAATACAAGTTGACCTGTGGCGTTACTCGCGGTCAACACACCGATCACAAGACCTCGGCGCTGGTCGAACCAACGCGATGACACGACAGCCCCTAGTACCAAGGCGGTCATGCCTGCGCCTACACCAACACCCACTCCCCATAATGCAATTAACTGCCAGACCTGCGTCATATTGAGCGACACAAGAAGGCAGGTCATTATCAAGGTGATAGCTACAACCGTGACATTGCGCGGCCCATATTTGCTCATTAATGCAGCAGCGAACGGAGCCGTCAGTCCAAACAAGACAAATCGAATCGAAAGTGCTGATGAGATGTCCGTAGTGTTCCAGCCAAATTCCATCTGCATGGGTACGATGAAAATGCCGGGCGCACCTACCGCTGCTGCACTTACCAGGGCAGCCATAAATGTTACGGCGATCATGGCCCAGGCATAGTGGGAACCTCGTCGCGCGAGGAGGTTGGAGAGCCATTCTGAAAGCATAGGTACCCCTTAAATTTTCACTTGGAGATTAGAAAAAGAACTGCCAGGTGGCTTGGTTTGATTGAAAGCAATCCCGTTAATGGCCCGAGCGGGACTTTATTGCCGAAATTCTTTCTTATAAGGGCGAGCGATCCGTCCCTGATACTCCAGTAACTAGTGCGAGAGGTGGGACAGGATCTGAAAGGTCGCTGAAAACCTAGGAGTCTGAAGGCAACTTGGTGGAAGCAGCCGCTGTTGAAACGGCGCCTCCAAGCCTTCTACTGTTCTAAATTAGGTATTTGCCAAGCGTATAACGGGGATTGGCCGATAGCACTCTAGATCTGGGTGAAGCCGCCATCCACGAACATTTCCGAGCCCGTGTTGAAGCTACTGTCGTCGGAAAGTAGGAACACGGCTGCTTTGGCGATTTCTTCAGAACGGGCCATTCGACCTAGTGGAATAGTCGATGCAATCCGGGTCTTGATCTGAGCGGTCTGCTCGGCTCCTCCCGGTGAATCGAATGCGGGAGTATCAGTGGGGCCAGGACTAATTGCGTTAACACGGATATTACGAGACTTGAGGTCATTGGCCCAAGACCGTGCAAATGATCGAACCGCCGCCTTCGAAGCTCCGTAGATGCTGCGACCGGGGTTGCCTTTTGACCCAGCGACGGATGCCATCAGCAGAACGGAAGCGCCGTCAGACAACAACGGTAAAGCGCCCTGTACGGTAAACAAAGTGCCGCGCACATTCACGTCAAAAACGCGGTTGTACTGCTCGATGTCTATCGCACCCAACGGCGCGCTGGCTTGAGCTGCCGCATTGGCAAATACCATGTCGAGCCGGCCTTTCTCTTCGGTGATGAGTTTGAACAACCGATCCACGTCATCAAGATTACTCGTGTCGCCCTGGACCCCCGTCACATTGCGACCAATCGAACGGACAGCTTCATCCAGATTAGCCTGACGACGACCCGTGATGAATACGTGCGCGCCTTCTTCGACCAGCAAGCGTGCTGTCGCCAAACCAATGCCAGAGGTGCCACCGGTGACGAGTGCAATTTTCCCTTCAAGTTTTTTCATGCTGTATTCCCCAGTAATTTCAGCCGAGTCATCCGCGTGCTGCGGCGACTAGATGTTGTAGCCGCCATCGGCATCGATGATCGTGCCAGTAATGTAGGACGCGGCAGGGCTGGCTAGAAAGAGAATGGGTGCAACGACTTCTTCCAGTCGGCCAAATCGCGGGAAACACAAGCGCTCTACCAAAGGCGCCAAAGCGTCCCGCAGATGTGCGTTGAGGTCGGTTTTCATAAACCCAGCGTGCACCACGTTGACGGTAATGTTGCGCTCGGCCAGGTCACGGGCGACCCCCCTGGAATAGCCATCGATGGCTGCACGCAATGCCGCGAGATCGGCGATACCCGACATGCCAGGTCGGTTACCTAGGTTAGAGCCGATCATCACGATTCGGCCTTGGTCGCTGAGTACTTTGGACGCCGCGCGCACAGTCGCCATGAACCCCGAAAGCGTAACGGCCCAGAAGCGATCGAATGCTTCGGCGTCGCGGGCGGGATCATCGACTCTGCCCAGCTGATCGATGGAGGCGTTGTTGATGAGGATGTCGATACGGCCGAACTTGGCCATTACTCGATCAATAAGCGATTGCGCGGCGTCGACGTCCGCCTGATCCGCTTGAAATGCTTCGCCTCGCACGCCTTGAGCGGTCACGTACTCGATCACGTTGAGTGCCTGCTCTTCGGCGAACACGTAACTGATGGCTACGTCGGCGCCTTGCTCGGCGAGGGCCTTGGCGGTCGCTGCGCCTAAGCCACGCGACCCGCCAGTTACCAAGGCGACTTTGCCGGTAAATAATTTTGTCATGCTGAATCCCGTAATGGCTGAAGACTTTCGTTGATGAGTCTTGAGCCAAAAATAACCGGGAGAAGGGCGGGTGATAATTGCCCGAGCCACGATAAAACCTATCGATAGGCGGAATAAATCAACATGACATGAACACGGCCGGTTATGTCAGGCCAGCATGTGCTTGGCGACCTCGTCAGGCAGATCGAACTGCGGCCAATGTTCTGCATCGAGTGTCGTCAGCGTCGCGTGAGGGCAATGGCTGGCGATATCTTTAGCGACGGCCGTGTTGAGGTATTTGTCCAGACCACCCCAGATCAGTTTGACCGGCTTATTGAATTTAGCCAGTTCAGGACGGCGCCGGTCATTTGCCGCAAGGTTTGCGTACGCATTCCCGGTCATGGCCAGGAAAGCGGGCATTGCACTCGGCTGCTGGGTGAAGTTGTGCGCAATGATAGGTTGCAACACCGTTTCGAAGCGCGTCCTCATTGCCGGCGTCATGTTGGCCATCAGTAGGCCCTGCTGAAAATTGAAGAGGTAAGCTGCTTGCTTAGGGTCCGTCATCATCGCGTGGGCCAAAAGTTTGGTTTTCGGATTGCAGCACAGTTCAATGAAGTCGGGAAAGGCCAGCACTGAGGCGTTGGCGTAATAACAATTGAGCAGAACAAGCGAGTCCACGCGATCCTGATTATCCAGTGCGAAGTTGACCGCTGCCGGCCCCCCTGCGTCGTGCCCGACCGGGATGACTGAATTCAATTTTAGATCATTGACTACAGCGTTGAAGTCGGCCAATTGCTGTTCAAAGTCGTAGCGGAAGTTTGTTGGTTTGTCGGACGCGCCGAAGCCAAGAAAATCGAAAGCGATGACGCGTCTGCCAGCGGCGCTCAGACGTGGGGCCAAGTCTTCATAGATACGACAGTTATCGGGAAAGCCATGCAGAAGGACATAAGCAGGTTCTTTGCCGGGATAGTCGCGAACGTAGATTCGATGGTTGTCCCTCAATACGATTTTTTCAGTGAAACCTGATGCGAGTTTTGGGTTACTGGGAGGTGCCGGCGACTCTGAAGTGGCTGCCCAAGCGGAGCCATGATTGATCGCCGCCATTGCTGCGGCCAAGAGCATGGATTGCTTGAGTACGTCGCGGCGTGACAACTCACTGCGCTTGAGGCTTTTCATTTTTCTTCCCCGTTTTGTTCCCGTGCAAATCAGCCACTTGGGAATGGGTTTCCAGTTCAATGGAAATCCAGCAGCACCTGCGATTGCTCAGCAACAGATAACGAGCAATAGCCTTCATGATTTATTGAAGGCGGTCACTATGAATGTGTCAAGGCAGAACGTCGTCATCGGGGCGCCCCGCGATCAACGTGATCAAGCGCGAAGTTTTTCAGAGAGGATGAGCCCGCGCATGACACAGGCTCAACTCACCGTCTTCATACGTCGAACAGATCTTTGTGAAGAGTGACGAACTCTTGCACGGTCATTGGCGCTTGTCCGGTGACTTCTCGAATGATTTTGTCTTCGCCTTCGAACACACCATGCTGGTAATCCAACGCTACTTCGACCAGATGTTGAACGACGAATGGAGGTAAACCTGCTTCAAGCAGTTCGTGTTTGTATTCTTCAAGGCTGATTTGCTGATAGGCGATTTTGCGCCCCAGCACTTCGCCGATAGCGTCGGCGACACCTTGCTGGTTCAACTCGGTAGGGCCATGCAGGGTGTAGGTTTGGCCTTCATGCTGGCTCGGATTTTCGAGAATGGCGGCAATCAGACGAGCTTGATCCTCAGCGGCGATTGGGGCGTGCCGGCCTTCACCAAACGGTAGGCGGATCTCACCTTTTTCCAGGATGTGCGAGCGGAAATGGGGATAGATCAGCCACTGTGCAAAATAGGTTGGGCGTAGGTGAGTCATTGCCAGTCCTGACCAATCGAAAACCCGCTCTGCCGTCCAATGATCAAGCGCCGCATTGCTCTTGGCTTCGCGTCTCGCGGAAATCTGCGACATGTTGACGACGGCTTCGACGCCGGCTTCCTTCGCTGCTTGAGCGAAACGAGCGGTCGCATCAATCAAACCCGGAGTAATCGGGTACACGAAGTAGGCGGTGCGAATACCTTCGAGTGCGCTGCGCACGGCATTCAGGTCCAGCAGATCACCGAGCACCACTTCGGCGCCCATTGCACGAAGCTCTGCCGAACGTTCATCTTCCTTGTGCACCAGGGCTCTAACCGAAACACCTTTAGAGGTAAGGATTTCGACGGTTCTACGACCGGTGTAACCAGTAGCGCCTGTTACGAGAATGGTAGCTTGCGTCATGTTGGTAGCCTCAGGTTATGGTGCGAAAGGTTAAATATTACGCTCGTCATAAATATAGATGTTAAGTAACATCTAAGTCAAACACCATTGATCAGGATTTTTGGCATGCGCAAATCACGGCAGGAAACCAGCGAGACCCGGCAACGAATCGTTGATGCTGCCAGCGTCGAGTTTCGCAAGAACGGTATTGGCGGGACGGGACTTTCTGGTTTGATGTCTGCGGCGGGCCTGACGCACGGCGGCTTCTACCGCCACTTTCAATCCAAGGATCAGGTCGTGGCAGAGGCATGCGGCGCAGCAGTTGACGGACTAATGTCAGAGCTGGAGAAGGTCGCTGACGACGGAGGCTTTGATGCAATCGTGGGCCATTACCTTTCGCCTCTACACCGGGATGCCTTGGAGCAAAGCTGCCCCTATGCGGCGCTTGGGAGCGAACTGGTCCGGAGCAACGAGCAGGTAAAGCAGGTCGCGACCCAAGGTCTGGAAAGGATCATCGAGTTATTGGTCGCTCGGTCCAAATCTGAGAAAGGCGAGTCGGAACGCGCTCGTGCACTCGTCGCGATGTGCACGATGATGGGGGCGCTCACCTTGTCGAGAATGGCATCGCGCTCGGCGCTGTCAGCTGAAATTTTGGAGACAGCGGTAACTCATCTGACTCACGCCGAGCTGTCAGATGCTTAGGAACCGGCTGAGTTGGCAACCGCCTTCAGATTCTGTCTAGTTGCCGTAATGATTTCATCAGCAAGCAGAGGGTTCGTGGTTTTGGTCGCCCGCGCGATGGCGACACTGCCGACCATACTGCACATGAAAAACAATGCTTCGCGACGAGCAGTTTCATCCGCGAAATCCCGAGCCAGCACTTCCTGGAGGATTGCGACCATGTCCTCAAAACCGTGGGTGAAAGTGTTTTGGATGGCTTCATCCTGACTTTTGATTTCGCATGTATAAGCAGCCATCGGACAGCCCTCAGCGACGGCCTCGACGTGCTCGGGGGACACATAGGCGTCAATTAGCGTTTCCAAGTCGTTCGCAGCCGTGCCCATCATGGCGCGCCATGAGTCGCGACCGTTGGCCATAGCTTTCCGGCAAGCAGCTTCGACCAACCGGCTCTTAGATTTAAAATGTCCGTAAAAACCACCCTGGGTCAGTCCCGCCTCCTCGCTGATTTGCGCGACGCCAGTGGCGGCGAAGCCCTGCGTCTGGAACAGGCTGGAAGCCGCAGCAGTGAGCGCTTCACGGTTGTAAGCATTTTGTTCTTTTGAAACCTTCACGCATCACTCCTGAACTACACTGATCCATTCATTGTGATCGCTTCCAATAGAATGGATACTTTTGCGGGCGATCACTATGATAGGTGTCCGGCATGGACATTTAAACCCTCACGCAGGTACTCCCACATGAAAGCGATCCAGATCAACGCTTACGGCAACCCCCTCGAAAGTCTGGAGTTGGTCGACATCGCTGAGCCACCGCCACCCGGATCGGGCGAGGTGCTGATCGGTCTAGAGTTCGCCCCAGTTAACCACAACGATTTACTGTTGTTTGGCGGTAAGTTTCCGGTGCATCCGCCATTACCGAGTGTTGTCGGCAACGAAGGCGTTGGTATCGTGTTGGTCGTTGGAGCGGGCGTGGACAATGTAAAGGTCGGGGATCGCGTGACGCCACCGCTCTATAGCTTTACCTGGCGCGAGCGGATGGTCATTCCTGCCGCAGATCTCTTCGCTTTGCCCGTGGACGCGGATATTCAGCAGCTCGCCATGTTGCGTATCAATCCGCCCACAGCGGCACTTTTGCTGAGTGAATTCGTTGACCTAAAACCCGGCGATTGGGTGGTGCAGAATTGCGCGAACTCCGGGGTGGGTAGGGCGGTGATCGCCATCGCCAAGGGGCGCGGGTTACGGACGGTCAATTTTGTGCGGCGACAGGAGCAAGTCGCTGAGGTGGAAGCGGCTGGTGGAGACATTGTTTTGGTGGATGAAAATGATGCGACTGAGCGCGTTCAAGACATGGTCGGTGACGGTGCAGTGCGCTTGGCGCTCTGCGGCATCAGCGGAGTGGCGACTGCGCGATTGGTTAGCGCGTTATCGGCTGGGGGATCGTTGGTCAACTACGCACAAATGAGCGGCGACATGTCTGCACCGGGAGATCTCAGGCCGCTGATGAGAAAGAGCATCACGATGCACAACTTTTATCAGAACAAACCCGCATTCAGGGTGAAAGTGCCTGAAATATTGCATGAAGCGGTCGAGTTGATCAGATCCGGAAGTCTGCAAGTACCGGTTGCAAAGGTGTATCCGCTGGCAGCCTTTAAGGACGCCATCGTCCACACTCAAAAAGGCGGCAAGGTGTTGTTAGAGATCAACGGGGCTCACTGACGGTTTGGTTGAGGAGGCGCCGATGTTCGGCGCCCCCGCACAGTCAGATCAGAACGTGATACCGAACGCGGAAAACGCTCGGTCCATGCGGTCGTCCAGCAGCTCTTTGGTTTCTTTCCAGGCCGGAACTTCATCCAGCAGGCGTTGCTGCCAAGCCATGATGTTCGGGAATTCATCGTACGGCGTTTTGGTTCTGGCCATCTGCGAGAACGGTGCTGCGATATCGAAGTCCGCCAGCGTCACCTGGTCACCGACGATGTATTTTTTGCCTTCGAGGTGTTTGTCGAGCATGGCGGCGTTGCTGCGGATGTTGGTGAAGATGAACTCGACCATAGTCGGGTCTTCCGCCACGCCCATCACGCGTTTGCCGATGCGTTCGTTGAAAAGGTAGGACGAAAATACGCGCCAGTGTTCAGCGGACCAGAACATCCACTGCAAGGTTTCATACCGGGCGGTGCCCTTGGGCAACAGCGGCGAGTCGAACTTCTCCGCCAAGTAGAGGTTGATGGCCGAAGCTTCGGAGATGACGATATCGCCATCGACCAAGACCGGTACGCGACCGACCGGGCTGATCGCCAGAAATTCCGGCGCTTGGCTTTCGCCTTTCAACAAGTCGACCGGGATATGTTCGAACTGAATGCCCATGTGTTTTGCAGCGGTCCATACGCGGCGAAAACTGCCGGAACCACTGTCGCCGTAGATGCTGATGGTCATGACTGACTCCATAAAACTGAATGTTAAGGGCGTTGCGCAGAGCCAGACTAATAGAGCGGTTCAAAAGTGATAATTGGTTGGCCGGCGATAAAATTTATCGCCGGCCGGAATATATATATGCAGGCCGGGTATGACAGCGGTAGAGGGGCGGTGTGGACAGATTTTCGGCGTTAGAAATCTTCGTGAGGGTTGTCGAGATCGGCAGCTTTTCGCGCACGGCGATTGAGCTGTCGATCAGTCAATCTACGGTCAGCAAGCAAATTACCGATTTGGAAAAACAGTTACAGGCGAAGCTATTTTCACGTACCACCCGCCGGTTGTTTTTGACCGATGCCGGTGAGCGGTTTTATGAGCAGGCGAAGCTTATTCTTGAGCAATACGCCATGGCTTTAGGAGATGTATTCAATACCCGTCAGACGCCTTCAGGCACCTTACGTATCGCTACACCAATTCTGCTCGGGCGAAAGCAATTGACTCCGTTACTGCCGCGCTTTTTCCAGCGCTACCCCGACATTGTGTTGGAGCATTTCCTGAGTGATTCGGCGACAGATCTGATTCGCGATGGCGTAGACGTGTCTATCCGCGTTGGCGAAATGAAAGATAGCTCTCACCAAGCGCGAAAACTTGGTGCTCTGCAACCGGTCACCGTAGCCTCGCCGGCGTTCCTGGAGGACCATCCAGCGATTCTTCATCCTCGCGATTTGGCTCGCGTACCGTGCCTGATTTACCTGCGCAACCCGACGCCTTTCGAGTGGACGTTCAGCGATGTCAACGGTGAGATAGTGTCGGTTGAAGTTCAGGGATCCTATCGGGTGAACGTGTTTGAAGCGCTTTGCGAAGCCGCGATCGCAGGGCTTGGAGTTTTGAGAGCGCCATTGTCGGCCTGCGGCGAGGATCTGGAGGCCGGTAGATTGGTTAGGCTCCTGACAGATTACGACGCCGCTTTCGTTCCCATCTATGCGGTGATGCCTGCCTCATCCTGGATCCCACAGAAGACCCGCGTGATGGTGGATTTCCTAGTGGAAGAGTTCCAGAACAATCCGTGGCTTAGAGGGCCAGACTAAAGCTCTGGGCCAGCTGGAAACGCTTGCATGGCGATCTGCACGATCTCCAGAAGTTGGTCAGAAGTTGCACCATCTCTGGCTTGCACAGCCAATCCTCGGGCCAGCACATTGAAGTAGGCGGCTAATGCTTTGACATTGGTGTCGGCGGACACGTCACCTTCATCGATGCCGCGCTGAATCCTCGCCTCCATTGCATGGCGTGCCATCGATCTGTGCTCGGTCATCATTTCGCGAACCGAATGCAACGCTGGAGGAACGTGAACGCATGCTACGGAAATCATGCAGCCGGAGGGTAGATCGTCTCGGGTGAACTCGGTAGCGGTCGCCTCCATCAATCGTCTGAAGGCGGTTCGCGTGTCAGTCGCATCATTCAAGATGCCGAGAAACCACTCACCTGACGCTGCCAGATAGGCATTAGTCGCCTCTGCGTAGAGCTGCTCTTTACCCCCAAACGAGTTGTAAAAGCTCGACGCACTGATTCCCATAACCGCAATCAGGCTTTCGAAGGATGTGCCTTCGTAGCCCGACTCCCAAAACAATTTCATTGCTTGGTGTACGGCAATCGCCCGGTCGAAATTCGATGGCCGCCCGCGACCACGTTTTTTGGGTTCAGATAATTTTGGTTCAATCACTCCAATATTCCTTGACGAGGGGATTTCCATCGCCATAGTATTGCATATCGGAGTGATCGCTCCAAAAAACTTTTCCCCCGATTTAACGCATCGCTTATGAGGTCGCTTTTATGAAAATTGGGATGTTGGGCTCGGGCACTGTGGCGCTGTCCATTGCTAAGCACGCGATTGATCAGGGCCATGAGGTCTTGCTGAGTAATCGCAGCGGAGCGACTAAATTGGGCGATGCACTGTCGCAGTTGGGGCCTAAGGCTTCCGTCGTCACGCTCGCCGAAGCCGCCGCAGCACCAGTGGTGCTGCTAGCTACGCCTTGGACAACTATCAAGACAGTTCTCAACGGACTGCCAGCTTGGAACAGCCGAATCCTAATTGATGCTACTAACCCGTTTTTGGAGACAACGCCCGAGTGGGTGTTTGACGACCTTGGAGGGCGTGGCGCGAGTGAAATTGTTGCCGAACTGGCACCGGGAGCGAGGGTGGTTAAGGCGTTCAACAATCTTGAAATGGCTAACTTCAATGCTGGCCCCGTCCACAACCAAGGCCGAAGGGTGCTGTTCGTGTCAGGCGATGACAGCGAAGCCAAAGAATTCGTGACCGAGTTTATTCACAAGATTGGCTTTCGCACCGTCGATCTCGGGGAACTCAAAGAGGGTGGAAAAATGCAACAGGCCGGCGGCCCTCTGGCCGGGCACGACTTCTTACTCCCTCAATAATCATTCTTTCTAAACAAACTATCCTTCTGGAGTGCAAAACGATGATTGACGAAAACGGGCCACACTATTTTGTAGCCTTTCACACCCCAGGGCCGAAATGGGTACCGGGCGTGAAATACAACGAACAACCTGAATTTATGACTCATGTGAATTACATGATCGAACTGCATCAGAAGGGGCTGATTGTGCTCAGCGGCCCTTTCATGGAAAAGGCGGGCGGGCTCAATGGAGTGTTGGCAAACGGCGGCATGTCGATTTTCAAGGCCGCTGATTTTGAAGACGCAAAAAAAATCGCCGGCGACGATCCAACGGTCAAGTCCGGCTTCCTAAACCTCGAAGTCAAAATGATGTGGGTCCCATTCCATACCTGACAGCACATCGCTTTTGAATCCCCCATTTTCCTTTTGGAGTAACAATCATGATTGACGAAAACGGCCCGCACTACTTTGTCGCCTTCCAATCGCCGGGCCCGAACTGGGTTCAAGGCGTTAAGTACAACGAACAGCCTGGGTTCATGGATCACGTGGGCTACATGATCGAAATGCAGGAGAAAGGTCTCACCGTGCTCAGCGGGCCGTTCATGGAGAAAGCCGGTGGCCTCAACGGTGTGCTGGCAGACGGTGGCATGACGATCTTCAAGGCCGCTGACCTCGAAGAAGCCATCAAGATCGGCACTGACGATCCAACGGTTAAGTCAGGCCTACTGAATGTCGAAGTGAAGATGATGTGGGTGCCGTTCCATACCTGATAAGCCCAGGAAGACTCATATGATGTTCTTCGGGGTTTAGTTTTCATCCTTTGAGCGGCGCTTTACAGCCCGCTCTTTTTTTCAGGCGCGGCAGGCCAGCCACTGATGACCGACTGCAAGAACTGCTCAGATAATTGAGGGCTGTCCAGCGCTCTGGCAATCAGCATTGCACCAGCGATTGAGGAAAGTATGCGAAGAGATTCCCGGTACTTCTCGTCATGAGTTTCGCCTTTGACCAGCGCCATCAGCGTTTCAATCAAGTCCTCAATACCTTTGGTAAACGCACTGCTGACTGCACCGCCAGTGCGAGCGACGTCTGCACCTAAAGCGGGGATGGGGCAGCCCTCCATCCAGTTATCCAGATGCGCTTGCGTCAAGTAACCCTGTATGAGTTCCGAGATGGATTTTGCGCTCTGCCACTCCTGGATGTTTGACTCGAAGGTTCTGCTGACGGCTTCCGATGCTAGCTGTTCCTTTCCGCCAGGAAACTGTCCGTAAAATCCGCCATGGGTCAGACCCACTGATCGTGAGAGTTCACCAATGCCAATTCCATCTATACCTTTTTCGCGGTATAGGCGGGATGCAGCGGTGAGGATCGCCTCCTTATTCGCCGCCGCTTGTTCTTTCGTGACTTTCATGAGGTGTTCCTCTAGGACAGGCGAACCTGCTTGGACCGGTTTGCTACGATGCTAGCATTGATTACGGTGATCATATAACGTCGTAGACGAACGTCTATCGGGCCTCCGCGATGCTAGGCGTGTCCCGAGTCTGCGACTCTAGTCAAAATCTATACGGGGATCTGTCCCATGAAACGTAATGAGCTGCGCAGTATCGATTTGAACCTGCTCGTTGTCTTCGAAACGCTCATCCAGGAATGTAACTTAACTCGTGCAGGTAAGAGGCTATCGCTCGGCCAGCCAGCGGTGAGCGCTGCGTTGATCCGACTTCGTAGGCTGTTCAACGACCCATTGTTTGAGCGCAATGGTCGCACAATGGTGCCAACGCCTAGAGCTTTAAGTGCAGCGCAAATGCTGGGCCCGGCGCTTGATTCTGTTTGTGTTGCTCTTGCGGATACCAAGGGTTGAACAGGGCCAATTCTTCTTTCGGCTTTAAACATGATGCCTATCATTAATAGTGATACCTAAGTTCACTCCGTTCAATTCGTCGAGGCCTCGCGTGAGGCCGAGAATCCACAAATCCCTAAACCCGTCTGGCGGACACATCCCATGGAACAGTCACTAAAACCTTTGCGTTATCCTCTTGCTGCGTTGGCCCTGACAGTTCTGGCAGCGTGTGACCGCACACCTGATGCAGCGTTGGCTTCAGCAGCGCCACACGTCACCGTTGCCAAGGTGCTCGAACAGCGCATCACCGAGTGGGATGAAGTCACCGCTCGACTGGAGGCGCCAGAAACCGTCGAGGTTCGTCCTCGGGTTTCGGGTCAGATCGACCGTGTGGCCTTCACCGATGGTGCGCTGGTAAAAAGAGGTGATTTGCTGTTTCAGATTGATGCACGTCCGTTCGAACATGAAGTCCATCGCATCGAAGCGCAGCTGCAACAAGCCCGAGCAACTTTGGTTCGCACAGGCAATGAAGCTCAGCGCGGCCAGCGCTTGTTAAGCAGCAACGCGATTTCCGCAGAGTTAGCCGACACTCGCACTACCACTGCACAAGAAGCGCGGGCCGGTGTCGATGCCATTCAGGCGCAGCTGGATCTCGCACGCTTGAACCTCAGTTTCACCCGCGTTACCGCACCGATCACCGGTCGAGTCAGTCGGGCGGAAATCACCGCCGGCAACATCGTCACCGCTGACACCACGCCGCTTACCAGCGTTGTCTCCACCGATAAGGTCTACGCCTATTTCGATGCTGACGAGCGCATGTTCCTTAAATACAGTCTGCTTTCCCGCCAAGGACAGCGCGGTCAAGCCACTCCGGTGTACATGGGCCTGTCAAACGAGGAGGGCAACAGCCACGTTGGGCAGATGAACTTTGTCGACAACCAGGTCAACTCGAAAACCGGCACTATTCGCGGCCGCGCGGTATTCGATAACGCTGACGGTCAGTACACCCCCGGACTGTATGCCCGTTTGAAGTTAGTCGGCAGCGCTGCCTACCCCGGCTTGCTGATCAAAGACGAAGCGGTGGGGACTGACCTCGGCAAGAAGTTTGTGCTGGTCGTCGATAAAGACAACAAAGCTGTCTATCGCAGCGTCGATCTGGGACCAAAGCTTGAGGGGCTGCGCATCGTTCGCAGTGGTTTGCAGAAAGAAGATCGCATTGTCATCAACGGCCTTCAACGCGTTCGTCCTGGCGCGGTGATTGATCCGCAGGATGCGCCAATGGCTAGCCCGGAAACGGTTGCCACACTGGCGAGCCAGCGTCAGGCAATTGAAGCCAGTAATCGTCCCGTCATCCAGTCGCCCGTCTCTGTCAAATCACCCGAACTGGTGAAGACGGAAACTGCGATTTCGCCTCGCGGTTAATGGAGATCTGACATGAAATTTTCCCAGTTCTTCATTACGCGGCCAATTTTCGCCGCCGTACTGTCTCTGCTGATTTTAATTGCTGGCACTATCTCGCTGTTCCAATTGCCCATCAGCGAATACCCCGAGGTGGTTCCTCCGACCGTGGTGGTCCACGCCAACTATCCGGGTGCCAACCCAAAAGTTATTGGGGAAACGGTGGCTGCTCCACTGGAGCAAGCCATTACTGGCGTAGAGAACATGCTGTACATGTCCTCGCAATCAACCGCTGACGGTCGCCTGACTCTGACAGTGACCTTCGCCCTCGGCACCGATCTCGACAACGCCCAAGTTCAGGTGCAAAACCGCGTGACCCGCACCGAGCCAAAGCTGCCGGAAGAAGTGACGCGCATCGGTATTACCGTCGACAAAGCCTCGCCTGAACTGACGTTGCTGGTGCATTTGGTGTCGCCGGACAAGCGCTACGACATGCTCTACCTGTCGAACTACGCAATCCTCAATGTAAAGGATGAATTGGCCCGCCTGAACGGTATCGGCGACGTGCAGTTGTTCGGTATGGGCGACTACTCGCTGCGCATTTGGCTCGACCCAAACAAGACCGCTTCGCGCAATCTGACCGCAACTGATGTAGTCAGCGCGGTACGTGAGCAAAACCGTCAGGTCGCTGCTGGGCAACTCGGTGCGCCACCGGCGCCGAATGCCACCAGTTTCCAAATGTCGATCAACTCCCAGGGACGGCTGGTCACTGAAGAAGAGTTTGAAAACGTGATCATTCGCAGCGGTGCCAACGGCGAAATAACGCGCCTGAAGGACATCGCCCGAGTTGAACTCGGCTCAAACCAGTACGCTTTGCGCGCCTTGCTGAACAACCAGGAAGCGGTAGCGATGCCGATTTTCCAGCGCCCCGGTTCCAACGCCATCGACATCTCTAACCAGGTGCGGGCGAAAATGGCCGAGCTGAAGAAAAACTTTCCGGAAGGCATGGATTTCGAGATCGTTTACGACCCGACTATCTTCGTTCGTAGCTCCATTGAGGCGGTGGTCCACACCCTGTTCGAAGCCCTTATTCTCGTGGTGCTGGTGGTAATCCTGTTCCTGCAAACCTGGCGCGCCTCGATCATTCCCCTGGTCGCGGTACCTGTTTCGCTGATCGGTACCTTTGCCGTGATGCACCTGCTCGGATTCTCGCTTAACGCCTTGTCGCTGTTCGGACTGGTATTGGCCATCGGTATCGTGGTCGACGATGCGATCGTGGTGGTGGAGAACGTCGAGCGAAATATCGAGGGCGGGCTGGAGCCGATCGAAGCGACCAAGAAAGCCATGGGCGAAGTGACGGGGCCAATCATCGCCACGGCATTGGTGCTCTGTGCGGTATTCGTACCGGCGGCGTTCATCTCTGGCCTTACCGGGCAGTTCTATAAGCAATTCGCGTTAACCATTGCCATCTCGACGGTCATTTCGGCATTCAACTCGCTGACCCTTTCGCCGGCACTGGCGGCGGTATTGCTCAAGGCCCACGGCGCGCCGAAGGATCGCTTCTCGAAAGTGCTCGATCGTTTGCTAGGTGGCTGGTTGTTCAAACCTTTCAACCGTTTCTTCGAAAAGGCCAGCCACGGTTATGTGGTGGCAGTAGCCAAGATCATTCGGGGCAGTAGCGTTGCGTTGCTGATTTACGCTGGCCTGATCGCGATGACCTACATGGGCTTCAGCACCACCCCAACCGGGTTCGTGCCGACGCAAGACAAGAAGTACCTGGTGACCTTCGCCCAATTGCCAGACGCCGCCAGCCTGGATCGTACTGAGAATGTAATCCGTCGCATGAGCACCATCGCCATGAACGAACCGGGCTTCGACAGCGCCGTGGCGTTTCCGGGCCTGTCGATCAACGGCTTCACTAACAGCCCGAACGCCGGTATCGCGTTCATCGGGTTGAGCAACTTCGAAGAACGCACCGACCCGAGCCTTTCGGCGATGGGGATTTCCGCATCGCTGAACGCCAAGTTCGGCGGCATCCAGGACGCCTACATCGCGGTGTTCCCGCCACCACCGGTACAAGGCCTGGGTACCATCGGTGGTTTCCGTTTGCAGATCGAGGACCGGGGCAACTTGGGCTACGACGAGCTGTACAAGGAAACCATGAACATCATCACCAAAAGCCGTTCGGTACCGGAATTGGCCAACCTGTTCACCAGCTACACGGTCAACGTGCCGCAGGTCGAAGCAAACATCGATCGCGAGAAAGCCAAGACTCACGGCGTGGCGATTAGCGATATTTTCGACACCTTGCAGGTCTATCTCGGCTCGCTGTACGCCAACGACTTCAATCGATTTGGCCGCACATATCAGGTCAACGTCCAGGCTGAACAGCAGTTCCGCCAGGAGCCTGAACAGATCGGCCAGTTGAAGGTGCGCAACGACCGTGGCGAGATGATCCCGCTGGCGACCTTCGTCAAGGTCACGCCGACCTCCGGCCCGGATCGGGTGATGCACTACAACGGCTTTATCACAGCGGAAATCAACGGCGGCGCGGCACCGGGCTATAGCTCCGGCCAGGCTCAGGCAGCGATAGAAAAACTGCTCAAGGAGGAACTGCCCAACGGCATGACCTACGAATGGACCGACCTGACCTTCCAGCAGATTTTGTCCGGCGACACCGCGTTGCTGGTGTTCCCGCTCTGCGTACTGTTGGCGTTCCTGGTATTGGCGGCACTGTACGAAAGCTGGAGCCTGCCGTTAGCGGTGATCCTGATTGTACCGATGACCCTGTTATCGGCGATTGCGGGGGTAATCATCTCCAAGGGCGACAACAATATCTTCACCCAGATTGGCCTGATCGTACTGGTGGGCCTGGCGTGCAAAAACGCGATCCTGATCGTCGAGTTCGCCAAGGACAAACAGGATCAAGGGCTGTCGCCACTGGACGCGGTGCTTGAAGCCTGCCGTATGCGTCTGCGCCCGATTCTGATGACTTCGTTTGCGTTCATCATGGGTGTGATTCCGCTCGTGACATCGACCGGTGCCGGATCGGAAATGCGCCGTGCCATGGGCGTTGCGGTGTTCTCCGGGATGCTCGGCGTGACCTTCTTCGGCTTGCTACTGACACCCGTGTTCTTCGTGTTGATCCGCCGCTACATCGAACGCAAAAACGCCCGCAAGGTTGGCAAGGCTGAGCAAACCCACGCTTCGAATCCGGAGGCACACTGATGAACACTCTTAAGCTTTTTTTACCCAGCCTTCTGGTTCTAGCCCTCGCAGCCTGCACGGTAGGTCCGGACTACAAGGCACCCGATACCGCTCCCGCGACGATCGCGGCAGCGCACACCAGCCAGTACGATCAGTCGCGATTTGAAACGGTATGGTGGCAACAGTTCGATGACCCCACGCTCAATCAGTTAGTGAGCAAATCCCTGCAAGGCAACCGCGATCTTCGTGTTGCGTTCGCTCGCTGGAAAGCGGCACGGGCGATACGCGATGACGTCAGCAATGACAATTTGCCGGTGGTCACAAGCCGTATTAGTAGCGAGCAAGGGCGGGCTCAAGTGCCGGGCCAAACGGAACGCCGAGTCAATCAGGAACGTTACGATCTTGGTTTGGACATGGCTTGGGAAGTCGATCTGTTTGGGCGTATCCAGCGTCAACTGGAGTCCAGTAATGCGCAGGAGGGCGCAGCAGCGGCCGATCTATACCAACTGCGCGTGACGATGATTGCCGAATTGGTGGACGCCTACGGACAACTGCGCGGCGCCCAACTGCGAGAAAAAATCGCCTTGGCGAACCTGAAGAACCAACAGGACTCGCGCACCGTGACAGTTAGTCTGCGCGATGCCGGAGTCGGTAATGAACTCGATGTAGTGCGCGCCGATGCGCGTCTGGCTGCTGTCGAGGCAACTGTTCCGCAGCTACAAGCGGAGCAGGTGCGGCAGCAAAACCGAATCGCCACGCTGTTGGGTGAGCGCCCGGATAAACTGAGCGTATCGTTGGCCCCTGCGGACTTGCCGGCCATCGCGAAAGCGCTGCCAGTAGGTGATCCAGCCGAGTTGCTGCGCCGACGTCCGGACGTGCTCGCTGCCGAACGCAGACTGGCATCCGCCACTGCGGATATCGGCGTGGCC
Source organism: Pseudomonas sp. SCA2728.1_7 (assembly GCF_018138145.1). Lineage (NCBI taxonomy): Bacteria > Pseudomonadati > Pseudomonadota > Gammaproteobacteria > Pseudomonadales > Pseudomonadaceae > Pseudomonas > Pseudomonas sp. SCA2728.1_7. Next base: position 415,319 of record NZ_CP073104.1, read on the forward strand.
ACCGCAGACCTGTTCCCGAGGGTGAGCTTGAGCGGCTTTCTGGGTTTCACCGCCGGCCGAGGTTCGCAGATTGGCTCCAGTGCTGCCAGAGCCTGGGGGCTCGGACCAAGCATTACCTGGGCGGCATTTGACTTGGGCAGCGTTCGCGCACGCATTCGTGGCGCCGACGCCGACGCTGAAGGCGCCTTGGCCACCTACGAGCAACAAGTGTTGCTGGCTCTGGAAGAGTCGGAGAACGCATTCAGTGATTACGGAAAACGCCAACAACGGCTGCTATCGCTGATCCGGCAGAGTGAGTCGAGCCGTGCAGCAGCTGATCTGGCAGCCATCCAATACAAAGAAGGGACCGTGGATTATCTGGTGTTATTGGACGCACAGCGTGAGCGCCTCAACGCCGAGGATGCTCAGGCGCTCGGCGAAACCGATCAATACCGTGCGATCGTTGCGATCTACAAAGCACTGGGAGGAGGCTGGGATAGCGATAAAGGTTGATCAGGCCCCTAAGTCTCAGCGATTTGCATCGCTGAGACGGTTTGTTAATCAGAGCCCTTGTTCAACTGCTTGCTCAAGCGACGGACCACTAGGTTGCCAATCCAAAAGCTTGCGCGCGTTGATGGCGCGTACACGTGCGTTTGTCGCCAGCGCAATCCGAGCGAAACCACCTAGTTCAGACATCGCATCATTTATGTCCCAACTTAGGGTTTTGCCTTCGAAGCCAAGGGACTTGCTCACTGCGCGCGCGATTGATTCGAAGGTGCTTTCACCATTCTCTGCAAAGAAAAATGCTCCGGATGGCGCGCGTTCCAAGGCTGAAAGGTAAAGATCCACAAGGTCGTTGATGTTGACGTTGGACCAGATCGTTTTGCCGCTGCCGATGTAAACCCCGGCACCCAGTTCTTTGGATTTCGCGACGATTTTGGGTAATTGGTCACTCACGACTTTCATGCCTAGGCCGTTGCCGTAAACCGTCGACGGGCTGATTACAAACGCGCGCAAACCTTGGTTGACGCCCGCAGTCCTGACCATGCGATCGATTTCAATTCGGGGCACGCGGTGCAGCATGGGTGTGAAAGGCTGATCATCTCCGTAAATGGCCTGACTAGGTTCACCTCCCATCGCGTCGTCACAGACGATGCTGGCTCCGCTGGTATGGATGAGCGTTTTCCCAGTACCGGCCAACGCAGTGATCAATGCTCGAATGGAGAAGTAATGATCTGAGTTCGCGGCATTGATAGTGGCGTCGGCGGAGCGCGCGATCTCTTGAAGCAAATCGGCGTCATCAAGCGTTCCGATCTGCGCAGCAATGTTCCGTGCTTCCAGCCATTCAGCTTGTGCAGCCGTCCTTACCAAGCCGATAACCTCATGTCCGTTTTCGACCAAGCGGTGGCTGATGGAACCGCCTAAGTAACCCGATGCTCCAGTGACAAATACTTTCATCTTCAATCCTCTGTGGTGGCGTTTTAGCTCACCACGCTGTGCATCACAGCGCGGCGCAGAGCGTGTTGAAGAATGGTGCGGTATTCGCAAAATGGAGACTATCGGCTGATTATGAATATCACCTATCCGAGATAAAAATGAGTGATCGTTTCCAAGAGTTAAAGGTGTTCGTGAGAGCGGCTGAGACAGCGAGCTTTTCGGCAGCAGCCCGGGAGCTTGGATTATCTCAGCCCTCCATCTCTCGAATAATTTCTGAACTCGAATCAAGATTAAATACGCGGCTATTGCTGCGTAGTACCCGTCGAATTGTACCAACGGAGGCCGGACAGGTTTTTTTGCAAAAAGCACGGCAAATTCTGTTTGATTTGGAGGAGGCCGACCACGTCGCGATGGGGATGGACAGCCTGAAAGGTGTACTGCGAGTGGCGCTGCCCTCCATCCTGGCGGGAAGGATCGTCATCCCCCAGTTGCCGAGATTTTTGGCAATTCATCCTGAGCTGAAACTGGAGCTTCTGACGTTGGACAGAATGCATGATTTAGTAGCTGAAGGCGCTGATATGGCGATCCGTTTTGGTGAATTGGAAGACTCGTCATTTGGTTTCAAGCGGCTAGCAATTGAGCACAGGTTGCTGGTTGCCTCGCCATCGTTTTTGGATGCCGTGGGCACTCCTCAGCATCCATCGGATCTGGTGAATTTTCACTGCATTGCAGGGCCTGGCGGGTCAGCAAGTCCGGGCTGGAATTTCAGCCGTGATGGCGTATCGACGGTGGTGAAGATGTCACCGCGTATCCGTGTCGCTTCGGCAGAGGCTGCCTTGGCCAGCGCATGTTCGGGGCTAGGATTGACCATTGCGTCTGCTTGGATATGTGAAGCTGAGTTGGACTCTGGGCAACTGATTTCTGTGTTGCCGGACTGGTCGCTGGATTCAATTGAGGTCAACGCCGTTTACCCTGCCGGACGGGTACCTTCGCAAAAAGTACGGCTTTTCACGGAGTTTCTTTCAGAGGTGCTGTCGCTTTGAGTGGCAACAAGCTGGGTTGAGCTGTAAAGCTTGTAGGCCTTACTGGATGCTGCTCTATTCAATCGCGTGAATCCGATATTCCGCTCCCCAAAAAGAAAAAAACGTTGCTGATTTTTTCATTGAGCTGTTAGATTCTCTTTAATGATGGCGATCGCTATCAATGTTGTTGGTAGTCCAACGTAAGCTCAATGGTGGGGCCTTCCAGCATGTCAGTATCAAGCGTCAGCAATGCAGCCGGTACATACTCTCAACAAGCCTTGTTTACTTCCAGGCCGACACCCCAGACAACCGATGTAACTACAAATACTGACCGTCCAGCCGACGTCGTCAACGAACCATCTCCATCCACTGTAGTGACTCTTAGCGAGGCGGCGAAGAATCCTGCCTCACAGGTTGATGCAGAGAAATTTCCGGGGCTTGCCGCTTACGCCCGAGGTGAGAAAAACATCACTCTTACCGTTGAGGAAGGGAATGAGGGCGTGCGTCTCGGCATCATCAAAGTTGGAGTAGACAAAAGCTCCATGCCGCTTAGCGAGGCTTGGGCGCCACAGCTTTTCGTTCAAGCAGGCGGCGGCAAGGATCTCGATCGCAGCCGTTTCGTGAAGCAGCTAAATCGCGCTGGAGTCAGCGACGCCAACGCCCAAATCATGTTCAAGACCTTCGACAAGTCTGGTGATGGCAGCCTATCGCTTGATGAGTACTACGCCGGTATCAAGTCGGGCGGCAGCCAGAACACCGAACTGTTTCAGAGGCTCATCGACACCTACACACGCAATGCGGATGGCAGTGTAAACGACACCGCTACCAACCAGTTCCTGGCTCAGGGTTTGGCCGTCGCCACCGCGTTCTGGTCACGCCATAACGATTGATTCACTGCTTGGACTCTGAACTCCATAAGAGTGTCTTATGAACAATTTGATAGAGCTGTATGGCGCAAACACAGGAAACAGTTTTCGGGCTGCAATTGCGTTGGAAGAAGCGGGTATTGCCTACGCTGCCAGAAAAGTGGATCTGTGGGCACATGAACAGCGCGACGTACCCTACAAGGCTCTCAATCCTGCCGGTAAAGTTCCTACTCTGGTCGACCATTCGGAGACGCCAGTGCTGATCATCAATCAGTCGAACGCGATCATCCAATACGCCGATGCCAAAGTTCCAGGTCAGCTCGCGCCAATTTGGCCCGGCCCAGAAACTGTCAGAGTTTATGATCGCTACTTCTTTTTCGTGACTGACGTTATTGCTCCTAGCCACGCCGCATTCTTCCTACGCCAAGCGGGATTGGACGATGCCGCCGCAGTGATGGGCGAGCGTGTCATCGAGCAGCTCATTTTTGCAGAGGGTTTTCTGACACAGGGATTTATGGCCGGAGATCGTTTCTCTATGGCAGATATTTCTGCATTTACGATCGCTTCATCTGTTCGCGACCGTTTGGACTGGAAAAGCCATCCTCGACTGGCAGAATGGTTTCACGCCATCGAAGCAAGGCCCGCCGTTCAGCGGGGCTTGAACACTTTCCAATAGCAGGGAGAGTAAGTGTTGCTGGCGAGGTAAGGTTAGTCGCCAAGATCTCAACGTCTTGGCGTAGTTGTGTGGAAGAGTTTTTTAACGTCAGTGTGGATACCAAACAAATCACGGCAAAAAGCGTTTTGCTCGCAAGCTAGCAATCATTTCGAGCAACGCGACTTCGGTGTGCATAGGCTCTGTGAAACCGGCACGGCGAATCTTACCCATGTCAGATAACAGGTCCTGTTGGAAGTTGAACACAAAGTCTCCGAACCCCCAGTTCACTAACTGTGCAAATGGTATGGGTTGCAAGTCGTGTTTCTCTGCGAGGTGCTGCCAAACATCTGCCTGATCAGCCATGTGTGTGCTCATCGACATCGGTTGTGGCTCATCGATCGGCAAGTCAAGGGCTTCACCCAGCTTCTTCCACAGGTGATTCCAGCGGAACGGTTCACCCACTAAGTTAAAGGCCTCATTGCGCGCACTATCGGCAGTTGCGGCCCATAGGCTTGCGCGTCCAAGCCAGCGGGCATCTGTTAATTGAGCGTAAATGCCACGATAGGTATGTGGCGAACCGGGGAATTTGAGTGGCACGCCGGATTCGCGGCACAGTGCCGCGTAAGCACCGATGACCATGGAGATATTGAAAGGATTGCCAGCGATGTCGCCCAATACGGCATCCGGCCGCAGAATTGACCATTCTAACTCGCCGGCGAGCTGGCGTTCACGCAGGACGTCTTCCTGAGCGAAATACAAATTCGCCGCCAGATGCCGAGACGCATCTTCGTAAAACGGCGTAGGAACCGGCCCGCCCAAGTGGCCGCCGTAGACTTTCGCGCCCTGGTACAGCACGACCCGGTGAACGTTGGCTCCAGCGGCTTTCAACCCGTCGAGGACGTTGCGCAACATCGCCGCATTGGTCTGTGCCTCAATGAGAGCATTGCCATTGGGCTGGTAAGCCGCGAAAAAAACGTGGGTGATATCGCTGACATCCCGCAGTGCGGCCTTGGTAGCTGCTGCATCTGTGAGGTCGCACTCGATGGAATCGACATCCGGGTTCAGACTGCGGCGTAGGGCGCGGACACTCCATTGGGGATCTGCCACCAAGGTCTCCACCACCGCATTACCGATGATGCCGCTGGCTCCAACGACCAACGCATGAAGATGAGTATTCATGCTCGGCCCTCCTTGGTCATGCAGACACACGTACGGCGGGCTGCAATTTGAGCGCTTGAAAGGTTGTTGCCATAGCTGAACGAAAGCACCATGAGAATTCCTGAGCAGATAAGAATGGCGTCACGCGACGAGCAGCTATGCTGCGTCATTCATCATTCCTTCGGTATCCACTAACCGTGAACATCAGATATCCGAAACTCAAATGAGTAGTGGTTTTGAGGAAGTGACACGGCTGATCAGTCGTGCCATTTCGTGGCTTTCAGAGCACATTATTGACTAAGCGCTATTGGCCAAAAGCAGCCTACTGCTCAATTAAAAACTCGTCTGTCGCATTAAATCTGGCAACTGAAATTGACGGGATGAGGGCGGACTGGAAAGAAGGGTTGCGGAAATTGCTGAAAAGATGCGGAAACGATCCACAAAAAGAGGAGCAAGATTTCTGAATGCCAGAAACGACAAAGCCCTGAATAATCAGGGCTTTGTCGTACATAAGATGGCGGAGGCGATGGGATTCGAACTCATGGACCTGTTACAGTCGACGGTTTTCAAGACCGATATGCAAAGCCAATGAAACCGGGGCCTGTAGCCGCTTTTCGTTACGATACGTTTATTTTTTGACACCTCTACAGCCCGCATTCTACAAGGGGCAGATTTTGAGTTTTGTAACGGTTTTTGGGGCTATTTCGATGGCTTGGCAATGGCGCCAATTCGTCGATAGACGCGCTCGGTAATGTCTCCTTTGGTGTGTCCCAAGAGTAGGCTCGCATCGCCCACGTCGAGGATTTCCGACGCCGCTTTCGGCCTGATGTCTCTGAACTGGAAGCCTCCGATTTTCTCAGCCAGCTGAACATCGCCTTTTTCTTCAGCTTCTTTCTTGGCCCTTTCTCTGGCGTCGTCCCATCGATCGCGAAGCATCTTCGCGGTCATCCGCTTGCCGCGTGCGCTCACGATCAAATAGCTGCAAATGTGCTGAGCATTGCGCTCAGCCATTTTCCCGATCAACAGGCCTAGACTGTTTGGCTCATCACCATCAGTCATCTGGATACGCAGCTTTTTGTGTGTCTTGTTCTGCTGCACACCCAAGTAATTTCCTTCGACATCGTCCTTCCTCATGACCAGGACATCTGCCGGTCTTTGCCCGGTCAGATAGGCTAAGTCCATCGCGTCTTTCAGCTCTTGAGCTGCCTTCATGTAAACAGCATCCCAAACCGTATCATTTGCGTAATAGTCCCTCGGTGTTTCTTTGTTTTTTCGCACGCCCTGGCAGGGATTTTCTTTGGTCGTCAGTCCCCATTCTCGAGCAATGTTGAAAACGTGGGAGAGGGTGGCAATCTCGCGATTCGCCCGAACTTTGGCGGTCCGCGCGTCGCGGTACCCTGCGATAGTTGCTGGGGTGATTGAGTCGATGGGAGCGCTGTCGAACATCGGCCGAAGCTGCTTGATCTCCGACAAATTGTCCTTCTGCGTCCGTGCCGCTTTCTTCGATACGATGTCGCGGATATATCGGTCGAAGATGCCTTTCATAGTGCGCAGATCAAGCGGCTTTTCCTTCGCCTCCAGCTCCGCCCATTTGACCCTGGCCAAGTCCAGATCCTTGCCCAGCGGGATCGCCTTACCTGTCATATCCAGATAGTAATAGGCGATCCAAACCTTTCCGCTTTTTCGTGTTCGTGTCCACTTGTACATCCGAGGCGGCAAGCTGCGTGTGTCGGCCTTGCGGGGGCGCATATCAGTTCACTCGCGAGTAGTCTGGTGTCCATACCGGTGCAGCCGGCGGCGGGTTCGTATCGGCGATCGTAGGGCTGATCATGCCCAGCTTCATGCGGGCATACATGCGGCCCACCAGCGGACGCTTGCCACGGCTTTCGACGAACACCCACTGGCGATCAATCAGCCAGCGGCGCTGGTAGGCCCGGGCCTTGTAGCCGGTGAGTGCGGCCAGTTCCTCGTCGGAGAGAATTTCAGTTTCCATTGTGATGCTCCATGCCGCGCCTGGCGTTAGAAGTTGGTGATGGGTTATGCGGGCAACAAACCTTTCGCTTTTGCTTCTGCCCGGCACTGCTCGCGAAACTCCCGAGCCTTTTCGATTGCTTGCTGCTTTGTCGCGGCCTTCCAGGTGGGGCCGACCTGAATGAACTTGCCGCGCAGCTTCCCGCACCAGTGCTTCACGAAATCGCCGTTCTCGATCTGACAGATGGTGCCGGCCGATGCTTTCGGTGCCGTTGCGTAATCCACCAGCTTCTGGTCGTACGTTAATTCGGGCATGAGGATTCCTCGCCCGCCATACACTGGCAGGCTGTTGAGTTGGGGGAGCGATTACGGGTACTGGCGTTTTATGCGATCGGCGATGCCTTCGAGCTTTTCCGCCATGTACCGCATGTCATTGTTATCGCGGCGGGAGACGACGCCCGATCGCTTAACGTTGCGACCGTCGATGATCCAGGCTGCTAAGAGGATGATTGCGGATTCGAGCCGACGCCTAACCCAGCCGGTGTGTGGGACAACCTTCATCGCCACAGCCCCCTGCAGATCAGGGAGGCCATGTAGAGCGGGGCGAAGATCATGGCGTCACCTCGCGTCGCGCCCACCAACAGACCGGGCCATCATCAGTGTCGTGAATCGAAAGGCAGAACCAGCCTTCGCCATTTGGACGATCCGGTTCCCAATAGCCGCAGTCTGGATTTTGGGAGTCAAAGTAGCGCTCCGATATCTCGTCCGGGGCGTCTTCAATGCTGGACATCTTCACAACTAAACCCTGTTCGTCGAGCCATTTCTTGCACTTGTCGCCGTCACCCTCATCGAAAGACGGCAGATCCGGATGCCAGAACATGCCGTTTTCATCCCGCTTTACCGGCCAGTGTTTGATAAGTCCAACGCGATCGACGCGCTCAATCTCTGCAAGCAGCAGGGCTGCCGCCTTCACAAGGTCGCGGCGCCGATCTGCACTCGGCTTGAACTCTCCGAATACACGGGGCCAGGCCGTGCTCAGGCTACGCGGCTTACCGGCGAGGCTTGCATAGGTGGACGCCGCTTCGGCAAGTTCGCCATTGACGTAAAGGTCATCGCGATACAGCGAAAAGCCCTCGAGGGACACTTGGCGTTGCCGTTCGGCCATGACGTCCCGCGCTGCGCTGTTGAGGCGAATTTGGTTTTCTTCAGACATGACTTCGTCCTTGCCGCTATAGCGGCTGACTTTGAAGGGGGAGGGAGCTATCGTGTTCAGGCCTTACGTGGCCTTTCCTTGCTAAAATGGTGTTATAAATTTTTTAAGGAAGAAATCGTGGGTCGTTTTCGAACGTATTGGACAGATCAGGCGAAATGGTGGTGCAGCCGAAGCTTGGAGTGGTGGGCAGCGCACCTGACTGCGTTGTATATCGGTGGTGCGATCACCATCATGGGGGCAAAATTTGATGAGCTGATCGCGTTGAAACTGAATGAAATAGGAGATCTCGCTGCTGGCGTGTTTGGACCGGTAGCGTTCTTGTGGTTGGTCTTAGGCTACATCCAGCAAGGGCGCGAATTAAAACTAAGCTCAGCTGCTTTACAGTTACAGGCTCAAGAGCTCCAGAATTCTGTTGAACAACAGAAAGAACTTGTCGCCATCTCACGTGAGCAAGTTAAGACCGAGATTGAAAGTATTCAAAGTGCTCGCGAGCAACGGGCGAAATCAATTCGGCCGCTTTTTGTTATTTCTGGCAATGGCGGGTCTCACATGGGGTCAGCTCATGAGTTAGAATTTTCTGTTCAAAATTTGGGTTCTCCAGTTACAAGTGTAAATTTCGATTTCTCTGATCAATTTGTATTTATTGGTCAGACCAGGCACTTGATGGAAAATAAAGATATTGCACGCTTTAAGTTGAACGTTGAAGGGCGCGGGGACGGAGTTGGGGATAAGCTTACGGTGACGTATCTTGATGCGGATTTCACTCCTGGAGTATGCATGTTTAACATCACGGTGTTACCAGATGATAGATATCCAGGTCTGAGGTTTGAGCAATTGTAAGCTCCATCGGACCACATCGAGAGATGTCCATCTTTTTCTGTGGACATGGGCATCCTATGCCGGGGCATGCCCGGGCGGTGGAGATGGTTGGGATCAGGCACAGTGAATGAAAAACTAGGTGGGTAACGTATGTCTACTGGAACAAATAAGGCACTTAAAGCAGTAACAAGTTTTTGGTTTTGGTCATGCATATCTATTGTGATTGCGTTCTGTATCGCTGTTGGAGCTTACCTTTCAAAGTTTGATGGGGGCTTATCTGGGCAATCCAGCGATTGGTCAAATTTCGGAAGCTATATTGGCGGAATATTTGGGCCGCTTGTCTCATTCATTACTTTGCTTGCTGTACTTAAGACTGTTTACCTACAGAGAGAGTTGCTTGACACGCAGAGAATAGAGTTTGAGGAAATGCAGTCGAATCAAGCTAAAGCTTTTGAGGCTCAGCAGGAACAAATAAAAAGCGCTTCCGAGCAAGCTGCAAGCGATACGATGGAGAAGGCAAGGCTTGCGATCTTAGGAATGATCGATCGATATATCCAACTTGTCGAAAAGAAACAGGACAGAACTACCGAAGGTCTGGCTAGGATTGGAGATTGGGTTTCTGCAGGAAATAGTTCTGCCACCCTAGAACAAACGAAAAAACTTGCAAAAAATAACGAAGAGCTTCGCGTAGTGATTTTGAAATTAATCGGGTTGTCAGAAATAATTTCATTGATGGATTATAATACTGTTTCCGAAATGCGTGATTATTATGAGATTGAAATAGCTAAAATATTCATCGGTGAGGAAGGCGAGGACGTTAAAGAAGACGTTATTTGATTTTTGATTATGGCGACTCTTTGTTGTAATTAATATGCCTCGCAGGCTGGCGTTATTCGTAGAAGTGGGGTATTTGTGCTCTGCCCGGCATGGAGCCGGAAGGTATATGAGATGTCGGAAACAGAAGGCAGTTACTACGAACAACCAATATTGCAGGCCAGAATATGGTTTCTTTTCTGGACCGCTCTCGCAGTTGCAGTTCCTGTGGCGGTCATCATGATTGTTTGGGCGCTTGATAAGCCCAGCATGTGGATCTCTCGCTCCGGCGCCGTCATGGCCGCCATCGCCTTCCTTGCTCACCTCAAATCCGACGAAATGATGGGTGTTCTAAAACCCAGTGGTTGGGTCGACAAATCCTTCCAGCCAATCAAAGAAAAGTACTTTGATCAGATCGTACTCTGCGGTCGCGTGGCGGTTTTCATAGTATTGGTGGGATCGCTGGTCTGGGGGTTTGGTGACTTACTGCCCATCGGAAAATCATCAGCGCAATAACTGAGCCCGTATCAGACTCGCTGGACCTTGAAATGGAGCATCGCCTTGATGCTGTTGCAGTAATCTTGAAGCCGCTGGTGAGCCTTGTATTTAGCCTGACTTCGAGTGGCGGCCCAGACCCTGACTAGATCTTCGCGGGCTTCCCGGTTCCAGTCGAGATCATCCCAGTCATGCTTGAACGGCAGGACCAGCCATTCTTTCAGAGGCAGCGTCTTGGCCATTTCGCCGTACTGCTTTTCGTGAGTGAGGTGGTAGTTGCTGATCCGCTTCTTCGGGTCTTCGTCCAGCACCACGCCGATGTAATGACCGCGATCGGCAAGCATGACGCCGGGCTTCCCGTAGGCGATGACGCGGCGGCCGATTTCGGCAGGCACCTGATAGTGCTGCCGGACGTATGCGCAGTTGTGTCTCATGATTTCTCCAGTCAGGCGCCGCCCTCCGTGACCGGTGGTGGCAATTTGGTTTGGGTTGGGTTATTACGGGTGACCGGCATGGGGCCGGATCAAGGAGCGACATGAAACTCACAGTAAACCAGATTGAAAACGCTAACCTGGCTTGGATTTTTGATGTGTTCGTCCAAAAGGGCGAGATTAATGATCCAGGCCGTACCGAGTTTCACAAGTTGATTGTGGCAGAACGCCCATCGTCGGTTAAGCCTTCCCGTCTTGATGAAACGAACCTTCACATCGTTCTGGACGAGGTAGATGATGCGGTTCTGGCCGATATCAAAGAAAGACTTCTCAGTAACGTTTCGCTTGCAGAGGCGCACGAGACAATTCGTCAAGGGAAGTGGTATCCGGCTACGATGGATATCTCTCCTGCTTAGCAGTCATAGCAACCCGTTCCAATGAACGGGCCGCGGCTATTAATTCCTTAATCAGACCCCACTTTGTACCTATCTGGCTGAGGGTGGGGTATTACGGGTGACCGGCATGGAGCCGGATCAAGGGGATTTCAGTGACACGAGACGAGTATGTTCGGCGAGCAATTGCTCTTGAGGACAAGTTTAACAAGCACTTGGAAGTAGCGAGGCGATTTCGGGCCGCAGATCCAAGCCTTTCTGCGCCGGGCGCTGTCGAGGATTATCAAACACTAAATGCCGAATCCACGCAGGCATCAAACGACTGGTACAACTTCTGCACTGAAAATGCAAAACTTGTGAAATGAGGCGGCTGTAGTCCACTTCAGCTGAGTGGCGGGGAAATCAACTCATCCTCAGGATCCTGCTGAATAATTAGCACGCTTTGCTCAATAAATGCTATCGACACCTTTTCGCTAACAACAAAAGGTGTCGTGACACATCGGAGCATCTTGGTCTGGGTTTCAAAGTCGGCGGCGATCAGGTTCCGCAGCAGGTTCTGATACACCTCCTGCTGGTTGTTGAAGCCGTGGGCGGCCATGACCCGCTTGAGGTCTGGCTTGAACACCCCAGCCACCTCAACCGTAAATTTCTCGACGCCCAATGCAGCGTCCTTTGCTGCTGACTTCTCGCGCTTCCTGCGCTGCTTGATGGCTTCCGCCGTCGGTTGCGGCTCTTCCACCGTCAGTTCCTGTTCTTCGGCCATGGCCTACCTCTTCAATTCCGCTGGCTGGCAAGTCACCGGATGTTGTATGTATGCTCTTAGTTCACACTGGCAGGAGGCCGACATGAGGTTGCAGAGCGATGTAGATGCGCTAGCGGCTATCGAAGAGGACGCCAAGGCCATGCTGAAACGGATAGGGCTGCCGGACGACGCAGTGAAGCTTGAGGTGGTCGTGTTCCTTCGGGAGGTGATCGACCTGGCCAGGTACATGGAGTCGGGACATCGAATCGTAGAGCCGCACAGCGTTGTCTGATCTGGCGTATTGCCCCCCCCGTTGCGGTATTTGTGTTCGGCCCGGCATAGAGCCTGATCAAGGAGAACTCTTTGGATGCTGCAGTAGCAGGCCTCATCGGCTTGGCGATCGGCGCCCTAAGCTCGTTGGGTGCTGTTTGGATACAGGCGCACTACCCAACTAGGAGGGCGCGTGCAAAAGCAGTGCTGGATTTCGCTATTTGTCGCAGAAGTGAGGCGTTTGAGTACGCAGACAGAATTGAAGGTTTTTTGTGGGAAGATCTGAACCTATACTCGAATTTGATGGTTCCGACTAAAATTCGCGTCACAAGTATAATATTGAAAAATTCGATGAAAAATGGGAGCGGCTACTTTGATTGAGGATTTCACTACGGCTGTAAAAGCACAGTTATATGAAAGAGTGAGTTCTCCGCTGCTAAGCTCTTTTGCATTATCGTGGTGCGGATGGAACTACAAATTTTTATTGGTTGTTTTATCCGGCATGTCGAGTCATGAGAAAATTGTTTATATAGATATGAATATATTCCCAAGTATGTGGAGTGTTGTCATGCATGGAGCGGTTCTGCCGCTGATTACGTGTCTTTTTCTTATATTTTTGTATCCAATACCAGCTGAGTATATCTATAGGCACGTAAAAATTCAGCAGAGGCGATTGAAGGAAATTCAACAGTCTATTGATGATGAAAGTCCACTTTCTAAAGAGCAGGCTAGAAAAATCAGAAGGGAGGCGTTGGAAAGTCAGCTTAAGTATGAAAGTGAAATCGACTCAAAAATATCCGAAAACTCGAGATTGAAAGAGCTGGTCTCAGAGCTACAACAAAAAGTCGACGAATTCGCGAAAGTTCCAGTTAGCTCTCCGCCTCAGGATAGTGAGGAAGTTATTTCATTGGAAAAAAATGAGTTGGTAGATGAAGGGGCGGATTTCTTGGCTGCTTACAACGAGGTTAAAAATAACTCGCTACCTTCTGAGCATGAAAGTTTTTTAAATAATTCGGATGAAGTTAAAAGGGCTAAAGAGCTTGATGGGCATGTAAGTCGTAATATTCTTAATTACATTAATAGTCGTAATTTGTTTTCGGGCTCGACTTTTAGAGTTTTAGCGGAAAATGGTCAGCTTAAAATTCTCATAGCGCAACCTGATGGGACTTTCTTTCCATATATTACTTCGGTATATACCGAGGATACGGCTGGTGACGTGATTACGTCAGTAAGAAGTGCTTTGGCGAGTGATTTGCCTTTGACTGATAGTGGTCTGGATAAGATCAGTAAGTTGTATTCTAGGGACGAGACTCATGAGGTTGTTAAAGGTATGGTGCTGAAAGAGCTTTCAATGGGTAGAAGCGTTTCGGATACTAGAAAAAAACTGGCTGCTAAAGGTGTTTTGCCAAAAGTTATTAGCGATGTTTTCACTGAAATTAAGAACTCCTTGCCTTGATTTCTATGCTGCACCTGTCTGCTGAAACTTCTCAAGGCGGTCCGGGAAGGTGATGCGGTTTTCACGGGCGATCAACCGGGCGCGCTTCGACGCTATGCCCATTTCGGTCGCAGCTTCGATCACTGTCTTACCGGCCTTGACCAGTTCCTTCATGCGCGGCGCCAACTTGTCGCGCTCGGCTCGCAGCCTAGAAGCGTGAGCACTTCCGAACATCGCTTCGCGCTCACCACTGACCCCGGCGGCGACTTGCTCGACCGTTTTACCAGAGCCGAAGAACTGATCCAGCTGCTGGTTCAGGCTGTCGATCAGTTGGTCTCGCGGGCTGGGTTGCGGTACACCGATCATTTCAGCTCACCCGGCACCGTGGTCTTGTTGCGGTCGGCACGCGCTTCGAGGGTCTGAGCGAAGTTGACCGCCTCCTTGTAGCTGAAGCGGAAGCCGCGAACCTTGTCGGTGGTCAGCTCGACGATGTGGTAGGCCTTGCCGACCGTCTTCACCTGGTAGCGAACCTTCTTCTCCGGCATCACCAGTCCGGCAAGTCGAGCGAACGTCTCGCGCGCTGCCTGGGTGCGAATTATCAGGACGCGCAGAACATCGACGCGCTGTTGCATCAGTGGGTGCATTTGCATGGCTGATCCTTCGGTGGTGGGATTGCGTGTACTCGTCAGCACTTTGCGCCGCCTGCTGGTTGCCATTGGGCGCAGGGGAAAGTGCTGACGAGTAGAGGTGGGGAAGGGTAGGTGCCGGACAGCCCCGGCCTACTCACCACTGCCCAGGTGACGGGTCCTGCCGTAGACTGCAGGTTCGACCAAGCAGTACTACACGAGATAAGCATATGAGTAACAATGCAAAGTATTACACTGTTGATTCCGCGCGAAGTTTGGCTCCTTATTGTCAAATATCTCTAGGCTCTTACACGCCCGATACGCCTGTGAAGACTGATTTCCTCAACCAAATACACCCTGAAGGCTTGTCCAAACACGGCTACAATTATCTCTACAATCCTGAAGTAGTAATGAACAGTTTAACTGGGGCGAGTAACTCTCTGTTAGTGGGGCTGATATTTGAGCTGGTGCGCCGTAGCTATTTCCCGGAAAAGCCATCCCGCTATCAGTCGCTATTTGCTTGCGAACATTTTAGTGACGCAAAGCGATTTAGGGAGTTACTCGCGAAAGAGAAAAATGAACAAGAGATAGAATCAGCTTCAATATATGAGGTAATTACCGAGAGCGCGGTTCATCGCGGTGATATGAATCTGTTAGGCACTGATTGCTCTGTATTGGAACTGTATCAGCGGGCACACCTTTACTGGTCCAGTGAGGAATCACCTCATAAATTAGCGGATGAGCCACTTTGGGAGATATTGATTCCTCTCCCAACATTGGTTGGGCAACGAGTGTCGGAATAGCGGGTCATTGGTGTAATTTATACCGGGAGGTTGCAGCCACACTACCAATCATCATCACGTTGTTTTCGCCTTCAGCAAAGCGGCTTTCTCCCTCCTCCAGCTTCATCAGTGCGGTCTTTAAAGCCGTTATCGCGTAAGAGGGGGAGGCAGCATCCACGCTCAGCGTGTAGGTTTTGTTTTTTTCGCCCACCCTAATACCAAATAGAAATCCACGCCTGTCTTGTGTGGTGTCAGTCATTGCAACTCCGGGGTTTGTGCTGGCGGATGACGGGTAGAAGCGCCCGCCGATGTAAAAGGATAGGTGCCGGACAGCCCCGGCCTACTCACCACTGCCCAAGTGACGGGCTTTACGCTAGGCTGAGCGCTCTCACACAACGCAGCTTGCAAAGGAGGGCGAACTTGCTATGCGCAAATTCAAACTGAAGTACCTGAATGACTCCGACGATTCGTGCCCGAAGTACTACGAAAGCGCCGAGCCGATAAAGGTTGGTGATGCCATTCTTGTTGATAACGGCTTCTGGCACGGCGTTACGGACATTCGAATTCTGAAGACAGATATTCGTCTAACTCTTTCGAAATCGTCTCAGTCACCGGAAGAGGCAAAGCTCGTAATGAAGCAACTATTGTCCGACTGGTAACGATCGTTGCGTACTTGAGGCAGCTCGCCGCGTCGAGTTCTTTGATCGTTGCATCAAAGTAATTTTCGTGCGAAGCCCAGGCTCAGCCTTGCTGAGCCACCGTCATAAGCGCGGCCCTATTCGAGAGGCAAGTGATGGAGCTTCAACTCGCGGTAACTTTGCGTTGCTGTCCACTGAATGCTGCATTTAGATGCTCCTCTTGGTCATCCCAAAGCACCCTCGCAAGAAGGTGCTTCAGTGATGATTGATATCTCGTTGCACGTCTGCCGGAGTCCTCTCTCTACCCGCTGCCGCTACTGGCGTCACATCGGGTGGCTGTGCAACTTTGCGTGCTCTCATGAGGGAGCCCGGCCAGTTCCAGAGCTGGCATGGGGATCGAAATTTGTGTTTCGCGCTGTGCCCGTTGCCGGGGATCGATCCACGAAGATTTCTAACTGTTAAAGAACGGCGCTGCTTTCGCTGCTGGCCGTACTTCTCGGCCTGCGCTAAATATAAGCCTGCTTATCAGTGGTCGTCAATAAGCATGCTTATAAAAATTTACCGAGACGATAAAAAGCCCGCATTGCGCGGGCTTCTCTTAGCAGTCCGGGTATCTCTTCCATCCGATCCGAACGCTATTGGGGCATGTCCGTTCCACTGTTATTCCATCCGTGTCGTCAAGTTCTTGCAGAATGCGATTCCAAGCTTCAAGCGGTTCATCGTAGCGCCTAGTTATGGTTACTGCTTGGTACTTCTGTACCTTCGGATCTGACACCATTCTCTGAAACCGCCGGCCTACTTGCTCATAGCAGCTATTGGGGCCAGCGACGTTTTGATAGTACTGATTCATGCCTATACCTTGCTAATGCTGTATGGATAAACAGTATTCGATCACTGGGTAAACGGCAATGCATAAGGAGTGCATTTGTACTCTTTCGGTGGCCAAGCGAAAAAAAACCCACCAAATGGCGGGCTAATTTTAAAGTGTGTTAATGATCAGAGCCTGCCTGTCATTCGCACGGCTACACCGATGATCCGGCAGTCTTTGTCCATTTCGACCATTCTGTAGGCGGGGTTAAGCGGCTTTAGATACCGAACCCCTCCGTCCTCTACGAGCTTTTTAAATGTCGCTTCGTTGCTGGCCGGAAGCTTCGCAATCACCAATTTACCTGGCTTAACGTCAGCTTCTGTATCAACCAGAATCATCATCCCTTCAGGAACGCTGACCCCTGACGGCGCTGTCATCGAGTCGCCTTTAACCTCAAGCCAAAATGCCGGGCCTTTGGAGTCGTAATCGGAGAGCTCATAACGATCGGAGAATCCGTCAGGGTATGGCTGCACCGCCTCTTCCCATGAGCCAGCGGAGACCCAACTGATCACTGGATAGCGATAAAGCTGCTCGGGTTGAGTCGCCATTCTCACATTGGAGTCACCCGAGAGCTTATCTGTCATCGATCCAATCCCGTCGGAAAGCCATATCGCACTGACACCGCAAAGGTGGGCAAATTTCGCGAGATGGACGCTTTGCTGGTTCTTTCCAGTCTCCAACTGCGAGATTACGGGCTGCTCTACTCCGGCCTTTTCGGCAAGAGCTTTCTGGGTCAGGTTCGCATGCTTGCGTGCGAGCTTCATGCGTTCAGCTAGTGTCGTCATGTCCGTAATTTATAAGTTCCCTTATGCTCTTGCAAATAAGCCTGCTTCTTAATACGATATAAGCGTGCTTATTAGGAGGGCTCTTTATGACCCCTATCGAAAGGCTCGTCGAGCATTTCGGCGGGCAGACCAAAACGGCTCTTGCGTTGGGGGTTACTCAGGCCGCGGTTTCTTACTGGGTAACCGGAGCCTATTCCATGAGTGCGAAAACGGCGTTCAAAGCGGAAGAGCTCACTAATGGATTGATTACCGCTCGCGAGCTTTGCGCTCAGCCAAAAGCGGCGGTCAGTGCTGCGTAGTCGATGAAGAATATTTTGCTGCTTTTGGTGGCTACTCGCCACGGAAACAAATTTGAGGGTTTACGAATGGAAGATTTCTTGAGGGCTTGCCACACCACCGTCAAGGAGAGCGGGGCAGAGGAACTGGCCGGGAAAATGTGTATGGCTCACGTGAGCTTGCTGCAACGCTCGAATCCGGACAACGCCGCGCATCACCTGACCATTGAACATCTTTTTGGGATTTTGCTGCATACCGAAGACATGCGCCCGTTGAAAGCGTTGGCAGATCAGTTCGGTTTCGAGCTCGTTCCGAAGGTTGCGCCGGCACCCAAAGAGCTGACTGCCTCGCTGGTACATGTCGGCAAGGAAGTAGCTGATCTGACCATCGCTGTGCACGAGGCTTTAGATGACCAGCACGTTTCATCCGGCGAGAAGACCGACATTCTCACTGAGATCGGACATGTACGCGAAAGCCTTCATTTGCTCGAAAGCTCGGTGAAGGCAGCTTGAGTTTCAGGCACAAAAAAGCCGGGCTGCAACCCAGTTTCTTCAAAACGCAAAAAACTGAGGGGCCATTATGAATATGAACGTCACCCCCTGTAATCCCTCCATTCTTGCGACACGTTTTGGTCAATCGCAAAAAGTGTCGCGACACACGTCATCTCGTTTTGCCGAATTGAATATCGGAGCCTCGCTGTGAGCGTTCAAGCAATGTCATGGGCGCTGTCTTTGCCCACGCAAGTTCTCAAGGATGCTAGCGCACGGCACGTTCTGCTGTGCCTAGCCAACTATGCCGGATCGAACGGCACTGGCGCGTTTCCGTCAGCTTCCACCCTGGCTCAGGACACCGGTCTATCCGAGCGCACCGTGCGTTACAAGTTAGATGACCTGGAGAAGTCGGGACTGATCAAGCAGGGCAATCAGGCGATTGCTGCTGTTCACATTGATCGCCATGACCGCCGCCCAGTCGTTTACGACCTTCAAATATTGCGGGGTGCAAATGCTGCACCCCGTTCGGAACGGGGTGCAAATGACGGCACGGGGTGCAATCCACAACAGAACGGGGTGCAATCTACGACAGAACGGGGTGCAGCGGCTGCACCCAATACGTCAATTAACCATCAGATAACCGAACAGCAGCTGCAGCGCGAGTTTTCTTGCGTGGTCGATGATCAGGATCGACAAGCTCTCGAAGATCCTCGCCAGCGCTTTTCGATGTTTGCCAACTGGGAGTTCAGCACTAAACAGTTGGAAGACCAGCTTCGCCTGATGTGCTTGCCGATCTCATCGGCTACCGATGAGTTGATTAACTCGTTCAAAGGTTTCTTCATCGCCAAACCCGATACCCGTGACAACGCCGCCGGCTGGTGCCACCGCCTTGCCAAGTGGGTCAAGCGTGATCGCGCAGTGAAGTCCGGCGACATTGAGGAACAGATGGATGCGACCGGTGACTGGACTGCCAAGGGGGTTCGGGTATGAAATCTGCACGCGATCTTATTGCCGAACGGCGAACCGACCCTACCTACAAGCCGACGTCCGACCCAGTAGTGGCCGAGGTTGATCCATCGACCAAAGCTGTCATCGACGATTTGTTCCTGCGTCTTCGCGGTGCCTGTGGCGCATGGCGCCAGTCTTGGCCGACTGAGGCCGTGATGAACGCCTCGAAGCTTGAATGGCTCGGCGAGTTCATGCGCTCCGGGATCAACCGCATGGAGCAAATCGACCACGGCATGCGCGTCCTGAGTGCAAGTAAGTCGGCATTTGTTCCGGCGCCTGGCGTTTTCGTTAGCTGGTGCTTTGCCCCTGAAGGGCTGGGATTGCCGAGCGTCGAAAAGGCGTACGCCCAGGGTCTTCGCAACTGCCATCCCGCTATGCGTGATTCGGCCAAGTGGATGCACGCTGCGGTCTACCACGCTACTGCGGCCGCTGGTTTTCATGGCCTGCCATTGCTCTCGCGTGAACTTGGTTTGGCGAGCTTCGAGCGTCACTACTTGGCCCAGTGCAGGAAGATCTGGAAGGGTGAACCCCTAGGCTCTATTCCTATTGCTGAACTTGCTGCGCCTAAGCTTGATCGCAACCCCGAAGTGGGTAACACCGCTTTGGCCAACTTGCGCGCGATGCGTGCGGGGAGGGCAGAACGTGTGTGACCGTCGCCTTGCTGTACCCGAAATCGATACCTATCGATTCGCAGTGTTCTGCTGCTCGTTCAAGGTTGATTTGAGTTCGCCGCCTGATCACGCGCTGGCGCTGTTTGCCGACGAGGCCATGGCCAAGCGTTATGGCTCGTGGATGTGGCCTGGGACCTACGAAGTCGTCGACGTCGTGACGGGGAAGCCTGCATGCGAGTGAGCTCGAAGAAGCTTCGCGCCTCGGCCGATGGCCAAGAGTGCACCGTCCGGATGCCAGGCATCTGCAATCACAATCCAGAAACCACCGTCCTCGCGCATCTGCCTTGCGGGAAGAAGGGTATGGGCATGAAAGGCTTTGACACCGTGGCGGTGTACGCGTGCAGCGCTTGCCACGACGTGATCGACGGCCGCGCCGCCGGCGAGATCGACTGGCAGGACGTGCCGCGCGCCATCGCCGAAACCCACGAAGCCCTGATCATGGCTGGAATTCTCACCGTGAAGGGGGCCGCATGAGTACCGCCGCGGTGAAGATCACCGAAGCTGAGATCAAACGCCAAGTGGCCGGCACCGTACAGGACGTACGCGACATTGAGAATAAGGGCCTGTACCTGCGTTTCAACAAGGCTCGAACCGGTGGTTCGTGGTACCTGGTGTTGAAGGGCAAGTGGAATCCCATCGGCACCTTCCCCGAGCTGACTCACAAACAGGTTGTAGCGGCGCTGCCGTCGCTTCGGCTGCGTCTGGCCGCCGGGGAGGGCGCGAGCCTGTCGAAGTGGAACGCTGTTGGCGAACTGCTGGACTGGTTCGCTGATCGCATGTCGCGCGATCGCAATCTGTCGACCAAGCGCAAAAACACCGGCGCCTCGATCATCAAGTGCCACCTGAAGCCGCGTCTCGGTGAGCTGCCCCTGATCGGCGTTGACAAGGCCGCACTCGACACCCTGTTGATGTGGCCGCTGCAGGAGACGGTTTCCATCGACTACGTGCGTTCCGCGTTCCAGCTGTTGGCCTTGTCATTCCGGCAGGCGGCCAAGTTGGGGTTGATCACGCCCAACCCGATGGCAGCGATCCGGTTCAACGACTTCTCTAAGGCAAAGGTCGGCATCAAGCCGTCCCGTCTTCGCGGCGTTCAGTTGGAAGGCCTGCTCGGGCAACTGGCCGAAGTCATGAGCACCGCGCCGCTGGATTCGATGCTCGCACTGATGATGCTCTGCCATGGCACGCGGATCGGTGAAACCCGGATGGCGCGCTGGTCGCACATCAGCCTGGCCGAACGCGAATGGTTCATCCCGGCCGAGAACACGAAAACCGGTGTCGAGCATCACCTGCCTCTGACCGAGCAAGTATGCACGCTGCTGACCCGGTATCGAGAAGGCCAATACGCTCGAGGCTATGAGGGCCAGTGCCTGTTCCCGGCACGTAATGGCAAGGCGCTGGGCGAGGCTCAGGGCTGCGCAGTGTTTCGTCGACTGGGGCAGGGCGATTGGACCAGCCACGACCTGCGCAAGGTGGCGCGCACCGGTTGGGCAGACCTTGGCATCGATCACCTGATTGGTGAGCTGCTGATCAACCACGCGATGGGCCACAACGTGAAGGTTTACATCCAGTCGGACGTGATGAGCCGCAAGCGTGATGCCCTCGAGCAGTGGCACGCGCATCTAGATCAGAAAGGCTTTGCAGCGATTCATGGATTGACCGGCTTTAGATTTGAAGATTCCGGTAATTCGCTGCAAGCCACAGACCATAAGGCCTGCAAGGCCATTGAAGAAACAACCATAGGCGAGGTTTCAAATCATGCAAAAAGGGCGAGCGCATGGCTTTAAGCGCGAACGGATCGAGCTGGAGTCTTGCTCGATCTGCGAGGGAAAAGCGGTAGTAAAAGGGTTGTTTTATGAGCTGGTTTGTACCGATTGCAACGGTTCAGGTTGGGTTGTTTGGGGAAGCAAGTTGGTGCTTTCTTCCGACGAGTTGGTCACTCAATTGAGTTTCAAATTGCAGCATGCTCAGCGTGAAATTTCAGCGCTAAAAGGTTCGTCACTGATGAGCGAATTACAAAGCCAATACGAACGATCGAACCGCCTGGGGGCGGGCGGCACAAATTACACAGGGGATTGAAGGAATGATGATTCGTAAACCGGCAGGACGGCCGTTGGGAGACACCGAGTATCTGCTCGAACAGTGGGGTTGGTGGCGAATGGATGGGATGGGGGCTCCCGGTTACACTTCCCCCACGTTGTCGCTGATGCGTCAGGCGGTGGCGAATCCGTCAACCGGAAAAAATTATTGCATCACCGATGAATGGGCGATCGCGATTGACAGTGCGGTTGCCCGGTTATCTCTTCGAGATCAACAGATGGGCGACATAGTCTGGCTGTACTTCGGTGCAAAATGGCCAATGGTTCGCGTCGGGAAACACTACGGCATTGGGGAGAGTAAGGCGAGAGAGTTGGCTCGTGCTGGAGCGGCATGGATTGATTGCGCAGTCACTAGTTTTCGCACTGCAGCCTGAACAACCATTCAACCGTTTTCGGCTCCTCAAGGTGGAGTCGATTACTGTTGACCGTGCAAGTTTCGCATGTGGTATGTTTCAAGGGTTAAGGGAAATTTACTGTTTAAGTAGGGAGCGAGCATGGCCAAGAAATCTAAAGTAAAGAAAAGTTTTTTGGGTGTTTATTCCACCGGCAAAGACGAAGATATTGTCGGAGAACTTAAGTTGAATGGAGCTAAAACTTTGCTATCGCTGCATTCCGATGAGTATCTGATATCTTTTGAAAAGGCAGATACTATCCAAGGTTTGGGGTATGGCGGGGAGCGTTTAACGCTGGTTGATTGTCGGGGCGCCGGCAATAGTACCACTTACTTTTCGAGCAAAAAGCAAGGTCATAGGACGGATATATTTCCACATTATGTGATAAAGGGTACTGAGTTTTTAGATCCTGAAAGTGAAAGCGTCAGTGCGATCCATTTTACTACCAACGATTTATTCTACCTGTTTCATGATTTTGATGCTTTTGGTCATGTAATAGATTCAGGCGCGGTAATAGATGCGGTTCTCCAAGGTAAAAGAGAATCGCGTGAGATTGAGGTTGGGGATAATCCAGAAGTTTTTTACTACACTGGAAAAAGTTGTGTTACTGAAGTAGATACGGTGATTGGTAAAATATCAGTGCATCACCGACCTACTTACGGTCTCGGAGGCCCGAAAGGCGTATCGATAGAAAATAAAATAGTAGTTAGTATTGAACCATTGGGGCCAGTATCCTTTTCTGTTGCGATGTCTCAGGTATACAAGATCGCAAATTTCTTGTCCGTTTTGGCCGGTCGTGTACAAGGTATTAATGATGTTGAAATTACTACCGAAAAATCAATAACTGGCTTTCCAACAGTACTTCAGGTTTATGAGAGCTACCGTTGGAAAGGGAAAGATAAGATTGATAGCCATAAGCCAGTGGTGGGTGATGTTCCGCTTGATCCAGTCAGAAGGCGAGCTGAGTTTGAAACCGTTCTTCGTGCTTGGGTTGAAAAACATGAAAAGTGGCAGCGGGCACGAGTAAGAAACTTGGTTTGTCTTGGTAAGTCTAATAAATATAACGTCGACCGTTTGGTTGCTGCGGCTAATATGTTTGATCTTCTTCCGGAAGACGCGGTTCCTATGAAGTCGGAACCTGAGGTTGAGTTCTCAGACACTATAGCGGAATTTAGGGTTAAGCTTAAGAGACATTCGGATAGCATTGATAGGAATAGTGTTCTCAATGCTCTTGGTCGAATTGGTAAACCTTCGCTTCCGAAAAAGGTATCTCATCGCGTATCTATAATCGACAAGGAAATGGCTACCGTTTTCCCTGAGCTGAATTTTGTTGCAAATGTGGCAGTTAAAATTCGGAATTATTACGTGCATGGTAGTGCTGGTGATTTAGATTTTGAGAAGGTGGAGCCGTATGTTCCTTTTCTGACAGATACGCTCGAATTTGTGTTTTCGGCATCTGATCTGATTGAGTCGGGATGGGATGCCAAAACTTGGTCTGAAAATCATTACGGTTGGGGCCACAGTTACACTCGTTTTCGTGTGAACTACCTAGAGTTTCTACAAGAGCTTCGAGAGGCGGCAAAAAAGAAATCTTCATAAATACTTTTCCGCGCGGAATAGATCTGTTTTTATTGCAGCGTGAATTGCTGTGAACGCAGCCAGACGCTTTCAAAAACCCGGCTAATGACTCGGGTTTTTTGTACCTACTTACAAGCCCCGCCATTGAGCGGGGCTTTTTCGTTTTCGGCCCCATGCCTGCCTCTTTGCTCTCGCGGATGGCAGTGACATGGAGGCCGAACCTATTTGAGGACTACAGATGAGCACGGAGCAACAAGCTCTCGCGGACGTACCCCTTTGGCTGTTGATATTGTTGAGCATGGCGGGCCTGTCGGGAGAAATGCTGAGAGCGTCAGGTAGCGACTTGGGCCTACAACAGATCCTTCAACGCGTAGCTTTACGTTTTCTCGCTTCCGGCCTTTTGGGAATGGCAACTTTGCTGCTCGCAATGGCGGTCTGGAATAACCTGTATTTGGCCGCGGGACTGGGCATCGTGATTGCGGTGATTGGGGCAGATGTCGCGGGAGGCCTCTACACGCAATTTTTGGCAAGGAAGGCGGGGGTCAGCTCTCCAGCATCAGATTCCAAAATGAGCGATAAATGAAGTGGTTCTGGTGCGGCGCCAATCTCGGCCACACGAGCAGCGTTGCACCGTTTTGGCGTCGAAAACCGCCGGGGTCCCTGGGGATATTCAAAGGATACGGGGTGGGAAACCCGCGGGAAAGCGTTAGCCACAGGGCTGGAAAGTTAGTTGACAGCGGTTGACAGGTTGACAAGGAATACCGGGTTTTCAGCGACAGAATTTTCGTGATCCAAACAAAGGTTTTTAGTGAAGTCCCCCCCCGGTTCTATTGGGCTGTAGGCGTTTTCATGCCTGTTCAATTTCTTGAACAGCAGCCCGTGTGCAATGGCCAGAAGGCTTGTCAACTAAGCCGGGTTAGTTGACAGGCTTAACAAGCCACTACGATGGAGGCCGCATGGCTTTTGTAACTCGCAAGGAGTACTGCGAGCTGAAGGGGTGGTCGAGGCAGTACGTCGGCAAGCTGGTCAAGAATCAACGACTGGTTCTGAACGCTGCCGGGCAGATTGATGTGGAGGCCAGCGAGCAGCTTCTGGCCATGACGAGCGACCCGAGCAAGGCCGCCGTCGCCGCTCGACATGAGCGCAATCGCCCGAAGCGGAGTGATCAGCCACCGCTGGAAATAGTCATCGCAGACTTTGTAGATGACCCCTCTGGTCAGGTACCCGACTTTCAAAAGTCACGCGCTCTTCGTGAGCACTACCTATCGCTTCAGGAAAAAGACAACTTCCTTAAAGCCCGAGGCACCTTGGTAGAGCGCAAAGCGGTCGAAGATGCGGCCTATAACGCTGGTCGCTTACTGCGTGATCTTTTGCTTGGAATGGCGCCACAGCTATCGCCGGAACTGGCCTCGCTGTCTGATCCATGGCAAATCGAAAAGCGTCTGACGTCGGCTTTGCGACAAACACTGGAAGATGCTGAGCGGCTGTCAGCAGCAGATCTACAACAAGCCATTACCCCGAGCTAAACCTATGTCCTTAGAAATGTCGAACGGTGCGACGGTGTACCGCGAAGCGTATTTCCGTGGGCAGCGACCAGAGCCAGATGTCTGGATTGATCAGTGGGCCGATGAGTACATGCGCATCCCGCGCGACACGGGTGCGGCCGAGCCTGGTCAATACCACACTTCGCGCACCCCTTATGCGCGTGAGCCGATGCGCTGTCTGTCACCTGCCCACCCTTGCAAGCGGGTGGTAACCATGGTGGCTTCGCAGTTGATGAAGACGCAGATCGCCTTGAACTGGATCGGCGGCCTGATCCATATGGCCCCGTCCAACATCCTGACGTTGTTGCCCAGTCTGGGGTTGGCCAAGCGGGTATCGTCGCGGATTGGTAAAACCATCAAGGCTACGCCGGTTCTGCGTGAGCGCGTGGCGTCCAACCGCTCGCGAGATGCGCGCAACACCATGGACACTAAGGAGTTCGAGGGTGGTTCGCTGTACATCACCACGGCCGGTTCTGCGGCCAACCTAGCGGAGCTTTCCGCACGCTACATCTACGGCGACGAGGTTGATCGCTGGAGTGTGGACGTGGGCGAAGAGGGCGACCCGGTCGAACTGGCCGAGACTCGCGGTAGTACTTTCGGCCGTAACGCAAAATTTTACTTTTCCAGTTCGCCGACGGTCAGGGGGGCGTCCCGGATCGCTGATCTGTTTGAGGTCAGCGATCAGCGTTACTACTACGTGCCGTGCCCAACCTGTGAACACATGCAGGTTCTGGAGTGGGAGCGTTTGCATTACTCGGCGGATTTTCAGGTTGTGCATTACCAGTGTGCCGGCCCCGACTGCGACGTACTGATCGAGGAACGCTATAAGGGCGAGATGCTGGCGAAAGGGGAGTGGCGAGCACACACCCAGGGCGATGGCGAAACCATTGGTTTTAACTTGAATGCGTTGTACTCGCCGCCCGGCTGGACTGGTTGGGCCTCGTTGGCCAAGCAATTCGAGAAGGCTAAAAAGGCTCAGGCCAAAGGCGATCTGGAGCCGATGCAGGTGTTTTACAACACCCGTCTGGCCAAGGTCTGGGATAGCGCTCAGGAGCAAACCTCAGCCGGTGTGCTGATGGATCGGGCGCGACTGGAAAGCTGCGGGCTTGGCTCAATGCCCGACGGCGTGTTGATGCTGACCGCTTCTGTTGACACCCAAGCCAACCGCCTGGAACTGATGGTGATGGGTTGGGGCGCTGGCATGGAGCGCTGGGTGGTCGACTTTCAAGTGATCTCCGGCGACCCCGCCGATGAGCGCACCTGGGCGGCGCTGGACGAGTTACTCAAGGCCCGTTACCGACACCCTTGTGGTGCTGAGCTGATGATCATGGCTACTGCGGTCGACTCCGGTGGTAACCATACGGATGAGGTCTATCAGTTCTGTCGTATGCGCCGCTGGCGCAGCGTGTTCGCCATCAAGGGGGCGAGCAAGCGGGGCCGGCCGGTGATCGCGCAGCGACCTTCGATGGTCGACGTGACATGGAAGGGCCTGACTGAACGGCATGGCGCCGAGCTTTGGATTGTCGGTACCGACACGGCGAAGGACTGGATCTATAACCGCTATGTATTCGACACCGGCCCGGGAGCGCTGCACTTTGCCAACGACCTGCCGGATGACTTTTTCGCCCAGTGCGTGGCTGAGCGCAAAGTCACCCGTTACGTCAGGGGGCATAAACGTATCGAATGGACCAAGGGCAAATCCGAGCGTAACGAAGCGCTCGATCTGTTGGTTTACAACCTGGCCATGGCCCATTACCTCGGCATCAACCGCTACCAAGATCACGATTGGGCGCGGATTCGGCAGGCGGTCAACGAGTCGGTTTCGGGCGATAGCAGCCAACCCGTTCAGAGCGAACGGCTCAGCCGGCCAGTCGTAACACCGGCAGCACCGCAGGCGCCGCAACCAGCCGTGAAATCACGTCCGGCAGCCACTCCCCCACAACGCCGCAGTTCCACCAGTGGCTACCTGAAGAGACGCTGATATGTCATTTACGAAAAAGCACCTCGACGCGGTTGAGGCGGCCATTGCTCGCGGTGAAAAAACTGTGCGCTACACCGACCGTACCGTTGAATACCGCACGGTTGATGAGCTGCTCAAGGCGCGCGAAGAAATACGCTCGTCGCTGGCCAGCGCCGCCGGGCCACGTTCGCGCGTGGTTCGCCTTTATCACGGGGGCAGGGGACTTTAATGGCCCGACATTTTCCGACGTTGACCCGTAACGGCTTTGTGCTGCCGTCCAACATCAAGGCCAGTTACGAAGGCGCTGGTGAAGGCCGCCGATCCGCTAACTGGGACGCTCCCGACAACGGGATCAACAGCATCAACACCCCGGCACTGCGCAATTTGCGGTCGCGCTCCCGGGCAGCGGTTCGCAATGACCCGTATGCCTTCAACGTCATCGACAAGCGCGTCAGCAACCTGATCGGCACCGGCATCACCCCTCGGCCAGCGACCGATGATGATGTCCTGCGCAAGCTGCTGCAGGAGCTGTGGAGCGATTGGGTTGATGAATCTGATGCGGATGACCGCACCGACTTTTACGGCCAGCAGGCGCTGGTGGCGCGCACGGTGGAAACATCGGGTGAATGCTTTGTTCGCTTGCGTCCTCGCAGTCGGGACGAAGGTTTGGCGGTTCCGCTGCAGTTGCAGATCCTGGCGCCGGAGTTCGTGCCGCACGACAAATTCGAGAGCGCCAAGAACGGCAACGTCATCCGCGCCGGCATCGAGTTCACGCCCGGCGGCAAGCGGGTAGCTTATTGGATGTACCTGTCGCACCCGCGTGATGCGGCATCGTTGAACGCCGGCTACAACCAGCTAGTGCGCGTCCCGGCCACGCAGGTGCTGCACATCTTCGAACCGGTCGAACCTGGCCAGTTGCGCGGTGTGCCGCGCTTGTCGCCGGTTCTGAAACGGCTACGTAGTTTGGACAACTACGACGACGCGGTGCTGTTCCGTCAGGAGGTGGCCAACCTGTTTGCCGGCTTCATCACTCGCCCCCCGCCGGAATCGGGACCCATGCCGCGCGACCCGGTTACAGGTGCGCCGCTGGTTACGGATCGCGATGGTTTTACGCCGATGGTCGCGCTCGAACCCGGCACCATGCAGGAACTCGGTCCGGGCGAAGAGGTGGAATTTTCCAAACCGCCGGACGCGGGCAACAACTACCCGGACTTCATGCGTCAGCAGTTGATGGCTGCAGCGGCGGGTAGCGGTACGCCTTACGAGATCCTCACCGGCGACATGCGCGGAATCAACGACCGAGCATTACGGGTGGTGCTCAACGAGTTTCGGCGCCGCCTGGAACAACTGCAATTCAGCGTGTACGTCCATCAACTTTGCCGCCCGGTGCGGGCCGCGTGGATGGACATGGCGGTGCTGTCGGGTGTCCTGGTGCTGGACGATTACGCACAGAAGCGCCGCCAGTACCTTCGCACTCGCTGGGTACCGCAAGGCTGGGCCTATATCCAGCCGGTTCAGGACGTGCAAGCAAGAGCGATGGAGGTGAGAGCCGGTTTTTCGTCGCGCAGCGAGATGGTCCTGCGTACCGGCTACGACGCCGAAACGGTCGATCTGGAAAACGCCGCCGATCTGAAGCGGGCCACAGAGCTGGGCCTCAACTACAACACCCTGGATGCCGTCGAAGACACCGACGACAAGGAGCAATCATGAGCAAGAGCGCGAAACCGCGTATTTACAACCGCGCCGGCAAACGCGTCGAGGTCAAGGACAAGACCTGGTACGCCGTTCATGCCAGCGGCGAGTCCACCGAGCGAGTGATCGAAGTCTTTGTCTATGGCGAGATCGGCGCGTGGGGCATCACTGCCAACCAGTTCGTGCAGGATCTGCGCGCCATGGATGATGGTGTGTCGCCGGTGGTCGCCGCGTTCAACAGTATCGGAGGTGACCTGTTCGACGGGCTGGCCATGCACAACGCGCTGTCGCGGCTGGGCGAGCGCTGCACCGGCCGGATCGATGCACTGGCAGCGAGTGCCGCCAGTGTGGCTGTGTGCGGTGCCCACCGCGTGGTCATCGCTTCCAACGCGATGTTGATGATCCATAACCCATGGACTTACGCCGCCGGTGATGCGGAGGACTTCCGCAAGGTGGCCGACGTTCTCGACCAGACCATGGAAGCGATCATCGCGGCCTACAAGGCCAAAGCGCCCGACATTGATGAGGTGGAGCTGCGGCGTTTGGTGGCGGCTGAAACCTGGCTGACCGCCAACGAAGCGGTGGCATTGGGGCTGGCCGATGAGGTGGGCGACGGCGTCAAGGTCAAAGCCTGTCTCGGTCAAGGCGCGGTGCTGCAACGATTCCAGAACGCACCGGCTGATTTGTTGGCCCAGCTCGACGAGGCACCCGAACCGGAACCGGATCTTGATCCTGTCGATCCGCCGCCGGTGCCGCCCGTCGTAGACTCGGCCAAGTTGGCATTGATGGTCACTCAGCGCTGCACGGCGGCGGGCATCAGCAACCTGATCGAGCCGCTGCTCAAGTCCACCCAGCTTGAAAGTGAAGAGATCGTTTTGGCGGGTCTGGCATGCGCCAAGGCGATTAACGACCTCTGCGTGGCCGCGCGGCTGCCTGAATTCAGCGCCGAGTATGTCGCGGCAGGTCTGGATGCGCCGGCGGTGCGGGCGCGTCTGTTCGACAAGATTGTCACCAGCGGTAAGGGCTTTGAAATCGACAACAGTCTGCCGCTGGCGGACGATCTAGCGCCCAAGGTGCTGGCCAAACAACCTGACCCCAACTCGATTTGGGCTGCTCGCCAAGCGGCCCAAACTGGAACCGCGCAAAGCGCGAAAGGAGCACGAGCATGACCATCAAAAAGGAACCGATGCACGCAGGTGAATTCCTGCTGTCCGAAGGCGCCGGAAACATTTCGCGGGAAACGATCAATGTCGCCGCCGGCCCGGCACTGAATTCGGGCCAAGTCCTCGGTCTGGTGACGGCCACGGGCGAGTTTGCGCCGTATGATCCGGCCGCCGAAGACGGCACCCAATCTGCTGTCGCGATCCTTTACGGGCCGTTGGGCGAGTCGGACATCGTGCGCCGTGGTCGCGCGGTGGCGCGCATGGCTGAGGTCAGCGAAGCGCATCTGACAGGGCTGGATCCTGAAGCCGAAAAAGATCTGGCCGCTCATTTCCTGATCGTCCGCTAAGACGTTTCCTTCTTTCATATGCATCCCGCCGCGTGCGGGATTTTTCGTTTCTGGAGAGTACCCATGGCCGATATCGCCATTTTTGAAGACGAAGCGTTTACCGTTACCTCGCTGACCGCTGCACTCAATGATCAACCCTACCTGCCGGGCCGCATCAGCGCCCTGGGCCTGTTCCGCGAGGAAGGCATTACCACCCTGACCGTGCAGATTGAAAAGGACGGTGACACCCTGGCACTGGTGCCGGCCGGTGAGCGCGGTGGTTCTGGCCTGGTGGTTGCTGCGAGCAAGCGCAACCTTATCCCGTTCAACACCGTGCACCTGCCGGAGCGTTTCACCATCAAGGCGGATGAGATCCAAGGCATCCGCGCCTTCGGCACTCGCACTGAGCTGCAGGCGGTGCAGGACGTGGTCAATGCGCGGCTGGCTAAGGCACGTCGTCAGTTGGACGCCACCCACGAATTCCAGCGCATGGGCGCACTCAACGGCCAGATCCTCGACGCTGATGGTTCGACGGTGCTGCTGGACTTGTACGAGCGCTTCGGTGTGCAGCGTCAGAAGATGTCCATGGGGCTGACTGAAGCCGGTACCGAGCTGCGGGTTAAGTGCGGTGAGGCGCTGGACATGCAGGAGGATGCGCTGGGCAGCGTAACCAGTACCGGTTCGCGCGCTTTCTGCGGCAAGAACTTCTGGAACAAGCTGATCGTTCACAAGTCGGTCAAAGAGACCTACCTCAACAGTCAGCAAGCGGCAGCGCTGCGTGGCGACGCCCGGGAAAGCTTCGAGTTCGGCGGCATCATCTGGGAGCGTTACCGTGGCAAGGTCGCCGGCGTGTCTTTTGTCCATGACGACAAGGCGCTGCTGGTTCCGGAAGGCGTGCCCGATCTGTACATCTCCGTGTTTGCACCGGCCGACTACATGGAAACGGTCAACACCCAGGGCATCCCGTACTACAGCATGATCGAGCCGCTGCCCTTCAACAAAGGTATGGCCGGTGAAGCACAGTCCAATCCGCTGCACCTGTGCACTCGACCGCGCGCCCAGATCCTGATGGAACTCTGACCATGGGCTTTCGCGATCTGATCGCCGAAGTCGACGCGGTGGTGTTCGAAACGCTGGGCGACACCGCACGGATCGAGGGTCGCGAAGAGCCAGTGCTCGGCATGTTTGCCGCGCCCTGGCTGCAACCCAAGTTCGGCAAGCTCAACACCGGGTTGCGTGAGCCTCGCTTTGAGATCCGCGTCAGCGATTCGCAAGGTCTGGAACAGGGCATGCTGGTCAGCGTTGACTTGCCTGCCTTGGACGGCGGCGGTGACTACGACCTGATCCAGCTCGAACCGAGCGGTGACGGGCTGGTCGCCCTGATTCTGAGGTTGCGGCCATGAGCGTCGGCAGCTATTTCAAACCCTCGGCCGGGGGCGGGATGATCTCTATCCAGTCCTCGGCCGCAGATTTTCAGGCGTTCCAGGACTTTGCCAAGGTGGTGCCGAAAGCGGCTGCTGCGGCGCATCGGCGCGCGATCAACAAGACGTTGGGAAGGTTGCGCACGCACATCGCCCGAGCCGTCAGCCGGTCAGAGCGCATTGCCGTAGCAGCGGTGCGTCAGCGGTTGCGCAGCTATCCAGTTTCCGGCGCGGCCGCGAGCGGCAAACTGTGGTTCGGGTTGAACACCATCGAATCCAGCCGGATCGGCCGGGCGCGGCAGACCGGGAGCGGTGTGTCGGTGGCGGGGCGGCGTTACGAAGGTGCCTTTCTCAAGAAGGTCTACGGCAACAAGCCCGACATCTGGATCCGCACAGCCTCCAAGCATTTCAACGCGGACGACTACCCGGACAGCACGGTGTCCCCCGGTCGCGGGCCGAGTTCGGGTTGGGTCGCCGAAAACGGAAGTCGTTTCCCGCTGGCCAAGGCCAAGGTGTCGCTGGAGCAAGCCCGGCCGCATTTCGACAGCTGGGTCAAAAAGGCAGACGAGATCCTGTTGGCGATTCTCAAACAAGAACTCAACTTTGAGCTGCAGAAATACCTTAAGAGGATCGGCAATGTCTGAAGAACCGTTCAGCCTGGACCAGCTTTATCGGGCGGTAGAACAGCATCTGCGTACCCACTTGGCTGGCGTGCAGGCCGTTACAGCCTGGCCAAATATTAAGGATCGCGTGTTGCTGCCAGCGGTTTTTCTGGAGGTGGCCGAGATCGAGCCGGGTTCCGATATCGGCACCGGCGAAACCTCGCTGGTCTGCAAGTTTGAGGCTCGGATCATTGTTGACCCGATCTTGCCGCACCATCATCAACAGGCCGTGCAATTGGCGGCCCAGTTGGCGGTGTTGCTGCGTTCGCAAACGTGGGGGCTAGCAGTTGAACCCGCCGAGTTTGTGCAATCGCTGCAGGACTTTACCCAGCCGCACCTGGATGGATACACCGTGTGGCTAGTGGAGTGGACTCAGCAAGTCTATCTCGGCCCAGAGGAATGGCTCTGGCCTGACGAGCCGCCGGGCACGTTGCTCATTGGATTCAACAACGACGCCAAAGAGGACTTTGTCCCTGCGGAGGATGTGTGAGTGGCTACGCGAGCGCCCAGCACGACCGGATGCTCGCCGGCGTGGTCAAGGCTTGCTACGTGGTCGCGGTGGATCTGTCCGCTTCGCCGCCGGTATGTCGCGTGTCGGATGGCAGTGAATGGGTCAGCGCCTGGGTGCGGTGGCACAGCATCGCCGCCGGCAAGGCCAGGCACTGGCGGGCGCCGTCTTTGGGCGAGCAGGGCAGTTTGATCAGTCCCAGCGGTGACGTGTCACAAGGCACATTTATCCCGGGCTTGTATGGCAATGCCGGACCGCCGCCAGATAACCGCGACCACGTCGAGGTCTGGCGTTTTGATGATGGCGGCTCGCTGATCTACGACTGGCAGGCCAAGAGCTACAGCATCACCCTGCCGAGTGGCACGGTGGCGATCAAGGTCGGCGGCACGGACGTCGTCGTTACGGATAACGCGGTAACGGTGAAGTCGGGAACGATTGATCTTGAAGCGACCGTGAATATCAAAGGGCCTGTCAATATCGACGGCGCGTTATCCGTAACGGGCAACATCGACGGCGCTGGCAACATCATGGCCGTCGGCAACAGCGACAACCACCACAAGCATTAACCCAAACATTCATCCAGCCCGCCCAGTGCGGGCTTTTTCATGCCTGGAGAACCACATGGCCAAGATCGATATGACCTCAACCGATGCGCAAACGTCCTCGGAACCGGCATTGTCATCCTCAACTTACTCATCGCCTGAGTCCTTGAAATTCCGCGACAAGCTCTACACGTCGCGACTGGTGATCGTGCCCGGTACCGACCGTTCCTACCTGGTGGAGAAGGCGGCGGTCGTGGTGCCTGCCTCCGACATCGAGGCGGTCAAGTTCCTGAAAGCCAGCGAAGAATACGAGCCGTTCAAGGAGTGACATCGATGATCGGAATGGATCGCCAGACCGGCCTACCCATTTCCGGCATCGCGCACCTGCGGCAATCCATTGCCGACATCTTGAGCACGCCGCTGGGCAGTCGCCGGCACCGTATGGAATACGGCAGCAAGCTACGGCGGTTTGTCGATTTGCCCGTTAACGATGGCTGGAAAAGCGCCGTACAGGCTGAGGTCGCCCGCGCTTTGGGGCGCTGGGAGCCACGTTTGAAGCTCGACCAGGTGCGTGTCCTCTCCGTCATTGGTGGGCAAATCAATCTGCAAATTGTCGGGAAGCACCTGGGTGACGGCGTCACGTTGGAGGTGGCTGCATGAGTACCGTTGATTTGTCGTCGCTGCCGGCGCCGACCGTGCTGGAGCCTCTGGACTTCGAAGAGGTTTATCAGGATGGTTTAGGCGTCTTTCGCGGGTACATGGGTGGCAACTGGACGGCCGCGCTGGAAAGCGATCCAGTGGTCAAAGTGCTTGAGGTCGGGGCCTACAACAAGGTCGGCAACCGCGCCCGGGTCAATGACGCCGGCAAGGCGCTATTGCTGGCCCACGCCATTCGCGGCGACCTCGATCACTTGGGGGCCAACGTCAATCTGCAGCGCCTGGTCATTCAGGCCGAGGATCTGCTGGCAGTGCCGCCGGTGCCCAAGGTCATGGAAGACGACGACCCGTTTCGCGAACGCATCCAGTTGGCCTATGAGGGTTTGACCACGGCCGGCCCGCGCAACAGCTACATCCTGCATGCGCGTAACGCTTCTGGGCTGGTGGCAGACGCCACGGCCGAAAGCCCGGCGCCTTGCTACGTTACGGTAACGGTGCTGGGGTTTGATGGGGAGGGTGAAGCGCCGCCGGAGCTGCTGGCGACGGTGGCCGCTGCGCTGGATGACGATGACGTGCGCCCGGTCGGTGATCGTGTGACCGTGCAGAGCGCGCAGGTGATCCGCTACGAGATTGACGCCATCTTGCATATGGCCGGCGCCGGCCCGGAAGCGGATGCCAGTTTGGCCGAAGCGAAAAGCCGATTGGCCGGTTGGATCAACCCACGCAAGCGGCTGGGCGTCGAGGTCGCACGCTCCGCTATTGACGCTCAGTTGCACGTTGCCGGCGTTGCCCGGGTTGAGTTGGTCGGGTGGCAGGATCTGGCCCCGACCAAGGCTCAAGCGGCGTTCTGCACGCGCTACAACGTGAGGCTGGCGGGCTGATATGAAAAGTCTACTGCCGCTCAATAGCACGCAACTGGAACGGGCCATGGAGGCCGCGTTTTTCGAAAAGACGATTGTCCCACTGCGCGACCTCTACAACCCCGACACCTGTCCGGTGCATCTGCTGCCGCATCTGGCGTGGGCGTGGTCGGTCGATCGCTGGGACTACCGATGGTCTGAGGCGACCAAGCGCGCGGCCATCAAGGCGTCTTTCTACATCCACAAGCACAAGGGCACGATCGGCGCGATACGTCGCGTGGTCGAGCCGCTGGGCTATCTGATTGAGATTGTCGAGTGGTTCAAGACCGTGCCCGAGGGCGTGCCGGGCACCTTCGCGCTGAAGATTGGCGTTCTCGATACCGGTATCACCGAGGAAATGTATCAGGAGCTTGAACGCCTGATTGACGACGCCAAGCCCGTCACCCGGCACATGACCGGGCTGGCGATCAGCCTGGAAACACAGGGCAATTTGAATGTGGGTGTGACGCTCTACGACGGCGATGAACTCGACATATTCCCGCCGGAAATGCAGGACATCGACGTTACCGGCAGCTTCGGCGTGGTCGGCCGTGAACACTCCATAGACATCATGGATATTTATTAAATGATTGATGCGAACTCAAAGTTTTTCGCGATCCTGACGGACGTGGGGGCGGCCAAGCTGGCGAATGCCAATGTGCTTGGCGTGCCTTGGAACATCACGGAAATGGGCTTGGGCGATGCCAACGAGACCGAGCCGCAGCCCAGCGCCAAGCAAACCAAACTGATCAACGAATGGCGGCGCCGTCCGCTTAATCAACTGCGCATCGATCCAGTCAACCCGGCGGTGATCATTGCCGAGCAGGTCATTCCGGAAGGCGAGGGTGGGCGCTGGATTCGTGAGGTCGGGCTGTATGACGCTGACGGTGATCTGGTGGCGGTGGCCAACTGTGCGCCGAGCTTCAAGCCGTTGCTATCGCAGGGGTCGGGCCGCACGCAAGTGGTGCGGATGAACCTGATTGTTTCCAGCACGGCACAGATCAGCCTCAAGATTGACCCGTCGGTGGTGCTTGCGACGCGTGAGTATGTCGATTCGCGCATTCTGGAAGAGCTGAGCAAGCTCGACATTAAGCAGTCAGTGCGCGCGGCGACCACGGCCAATATCGCCCTGGTCGGTTTGCAGGTCGTGGACGGTGTTTCGCTGAATGCCGGCGACCGCGTGCTGGTGAAGAATCAGGCGGCCGCCAAGGATAACGGCCCGTATGTGGTGGCTGTGGGGGCCTGGGCGCGGGCCAAGGATGCCGATAACAACGCGAAGGTCACGCCTAATCTGACGGTCGCGGTCGAAGTGGGTGCAACGCAGGCCGATACGATCTGGCAACTGGTGACCGATGGCCCGATTGTCGTGGGCACCACGGCGCTCACGTTCAAGGACATTACAGATGGCTTTGCCCGGCTGCTGTCGCCAAGCTTTGCCGGCAATCCCACGGCCCCGACGCCGGCGCAATTCGACGGCAGCAAGTCGATCGCTACGGCGGAGTTTGTAAAGCGTAGTGGTGTCGAGTTCTCGGGCTTCTCCACGAACGCTGCAAACTTGGCTTTGACGGCCGCGCACGTCGGTGGCCTTCACAGCTTTTCCGGTGCTACGCAGCTTCAGGCCACTTTGCCGCCGACGGCAGGTGTCGCGCAGGCTGCAACCATTACGCTTGTTTGTGCGGGTAATGGCGGGCTTAAAATCGTCCCGGCCGGCGCTGACGTGGTGTACACCTCTACCGGTGTGTCCGGCCCGTTGGTGTTGGCCTTGGGCGACACGGCTGAGTTCATCCGCCTGCAAGACCAGTGGCGGCTGATCGGTGGCACGGCGGCGCTGCGCTTTGCTGGAACGTTGAGTGGTGCCTATTACGTCACGCAGCCGCAGTTCGATAGCGGCAAGTCGCCGGCTACGACGGAATTCGTAAAGCGAATGGGCGTCGAGTGGTCGAACTTCAATGCACTATCCGTCAGTACCGTGCTAAGTGTTGCAAGCGTCGGCGGCGCGGTCAGCGCTGCGTCTTCAACACCCATCAGCCTTACCCTTCCGCCTACTGGGCTTGTGGTGCACGGCGCAATGATAATGGTGCTGAGCGCAGGCTCTGGCGCGGTCACTTTGCAGCTATCAGGTGGCGACCTCTTAACGAATGTGAGTGGTGTGTCCGTGTCCGTTGTTCTCGGGCAGGGCGATACAGCGCTGCTGAC
Organism: Pseudomonas sp. SCA2728.1_7; assembly: GCF_018138145.1. Taxonomy (NCBI): domain Bacteria; kingdom Pseudomonadati; phylum Pseudomonadota; class Gammaproteobacteria; order Pseudomonadales; family Pseudomonadaceae; genus Pseudomonas; species Pseudomonas sp. SCA2728.1_7. Next base: position 452,798 of record NZ_CP073104.1, read on the forward strand.
CAGAGTCTCCAATGAGTGGCGTCTGATCGACGGAACGGTGGCGTTGCGACACTCAGCAGCATTCGCTTCGAGCCTGCTATCGGGTAACGGCTGGGCAAAGCGTCCCGATGGTCTTATCGAGCAATGGGGTTCAGGCGTTACGGACGCGAACGGGTACGTTTATATTACCTACCCTATCCCGTTCCCCAATACGGTGCGCAATGTTATGCCAGCGCACCTTGGTTCGTCGGCCTTGATGCACGCGGTCATGGATACCAACTACACGCAGACCGGTTGCAAGGTTCGCGTGCAAAATGCGGCGGGGGCTTCGTCGGCTGGGTGGTGTGTTCTTTGGCGAGCTGTGGGGTATTGAACATGGACAAAATTGTATATTTCAGCCCATCCATGTGTGGGGCTTATCGCCCTGAGATCCATGGTGCGGACATGCCGGCGGACGTGGTCGAGGTCTCGGAAAGCGTTTGGCAATCGCTGCTCAATGAGCTGTCGACCAGTCCAAAAATGATGTCGTCACGGTCCAACGGTCAGCCCGTTTTGATTGATCCTCCGGCACTGGATGCCGAGGCGCTGACCGCTATTGAGCGCGCTTGGCGTGATGGGCAGTTGGCGCTGACGGATCCGCTGGTTTCCCGACACCGCGACGAGATCGAGGAGGGGGGCGAAACCTCGCTCACGGCCGACCAGTACGCGGAGCTGCAGGCGTACCGCCGGCAGTTGCGCGACTGGCCGCAAGGGGATCAATTCCCCCTCGCCGAACACCGACCGCCGGCGCCGACCTGGCTGTCAGCACAACCCAACTAAACGCCCCGCACTGACGGGGCGTTTTCTTTTCCGTTACGCGTAACACGAACACCCTAACAGCCTCGCTTATGCGGGGCTTTTTCGTTTCTGGAGACTGACCCTTATGAGTTTTTTCCACGGCGTCACGACCACGTCGGTCGACACTGGTGCGCGCACCATCTCGCTGCCGTCTTCGTCGATTATCGGTCTGTGCGACACCTTTACCCCGGGCCAGCTCGGCGGCGGTACGGCCAAGGCCGGCGAACTGAAGTTGATTACTACCGAGCGCGAAGCCATTGCCGCCTTCGGCGCCGATTCGGCAATCACCAAGGCGTGTAAGGCGATCTACGTCAAAGCCAAGGCGGTGATCGTCGCCATCGGCGTGCCCAAGCTGGAAGACGCGGCGCTGCAAACCTCTGCGATCATTGGCGGTGAACTGGTCTCGGGTCAGCGTACCGGCCTGCAGGCGCTGCTCGACGGTAAAAGCCTGTTCAACGCTCAGCCGCGGTTGTTGATCGCACCGGGCCACACTGCGACTCAGGCGGTGGCTACGGCGCTCGACAGCGTGGCGCAGAAGCTGCGCGCCATCGGCATCATCGACGGCCCGGGTACGACCGACGAGGCCGCTATTGCCTACGCCGAGAACTTCGGCAGTCGCAACCTGTTCATGGTCGACCCGGGCGTCAAGTATTGGGACACCGTCACCAGCGCTACGGCCGACGCGCCCGGCTCGGCTTGGGCTGCAGGCCTGTTTGCGTGGACGGATGCTGAATACGGCTTCTGGGCTTCGCCATCGAACAAGGAGTTGACCGGCATCACCGGTACCGGTCGCGCGGTCGAGTACCTGGACGGCGACGAGACTTGCCGGGCCAACCTGCTCAACAACGCCAATATCACCACGATCATTCGCGACGACGGTTACCGCCTGTGGGGCAACCGCACGCTGTCGAGCGATCCGAAGTGGGCGTTCGTTACCCGCGTTCGCACGCTGTTCATCCTCATGGACGCGGTGCAGGCCGGGCACAAGTGGGCGGTTGACCGCTCGATCACCAAGACCTACGTGACCGATGTCACCAACGGTCTGGATGCATTCATGCGCGACCTGAAAGCCCAGGGCGCGATCATCAACTTTGAAGTGTTCGCCGACACCGAACTGAACACGGCCAGCCAGATCGCCCAGGGCAAGGTGTATTGGCGCATCCGTTTCACCGACGTGCCGCCGGCAGAAAACCCGAATTTCCTTTTCGAAGTCACCGATCAGTGGATGACCGAAGTGCTTGAAGCAGCCTAAGGGGGCGTAGCAAATGATTCCTCAGACTTTGTACAACACCAACCTGTTCGTCGACGGCGTGAACTTCTCCGGCGACGTGCCGAGCCTGACGCTGCCCAAGCTGACCACCAAGACCGACGAATATCGTGGCGGCGGCATGGCTGGCCCCATCGATATGGATCAGGGGCTTGAAAAAATGGAAGCCTCGTTTGTCACCAAGGGCGTGCGCCGCGAGTCGCTGAAGTACTTCGGCCTGGCCGACGGCACGGCGTTCAACGCCACGTTCCGAGGTGCCTTCAAGGGCCAAAAGGGCGCTGTGACAGCAGTCGTTGCCACCCTGCGCGGTCGCCTCAAAGAGGTCGATCTCGGCGACTGGAAAGCCGGTGATGCGGCCGAGATCAAACACGCCGTTTCGGTCACGTACTACAAGCTCGAAATCGACGGGCGCCTGATGTACGAGATCGACATGGTCGCCGGCATTCAGGTGATCGACGGCAAAGACCAACTGCTCGAAGTGCGCCAAGCACTCGGCATGTAAGGAATAGATCCAGATGACTCAAGTAATCGCTAAAACCCTGCCTGCCTGGCTGTCGCTCAGTGCAGTCGGTGCCGTCGTAACGCTGACCCGCCCAAGCCAAGCCAATAGCATCGACGTCGAGACGTTGAACCTGCGTAACCCGACCGTGCGTGAAGTGCGTGCGGCTGATCGTGCTGCCAACGGCGATGATGAACAGCGCGAAATGATGCTGTTCGCCGGTCTGGCCGAAGTCGGATTGAAAGATCTGGAACGCCTCAAGCTGACGGATTATCGCCGCGTGCAAACGGCGTATTCGCACTTGGCACCGAAAACCGATTATTCGGACTCGATGCCGGCGTGGTTGTCGCTGACCACCGATCAGGTGCTGGTAACGCTTTCGTGTCCGAGTGAAATCAATGGCGTGACCGTCGACAAGCTGGCCTTGCGTTCGCCGACTGTGGGCGACGTGCGAGCGGCCAACCGTGAGGTGGGTGGCGACGATGAGCAGCGCGAGCTGGTGTTGTTTGCTGCGTTGTCCGGCGCTTCGGTGGCGGATCTGGAGGGGCTGAAGCTGGTGGATTTTAACCGCTTGCAGGCCGGCTATTTTCGCATGGACAACGACGACGGGCTTTAACCCCAGCGTTATCAAGTCGGCGGCGAAACGTCTGGCGGCGGAAACCGGATTTTCCGCCGCTGAGATCCAGTCGATGCCGTTCGCGGATATGGTGTGGTGGCTCACGGATTGAGCCGCCATCGGTAGTGCTGGGCACATGAGGGCCACGACATGGCAAACAAACTCGCCCTCGGGCTGGTGATCGGCGGTGCCGTCAGTTCAACGGTCGGCGCCGCGTTCAAGGATGTGACCGGGCGCATCAAGCGCCTTGAGGCAGAAGGCAACAAAGCGCGCGTGCTGCAGCGCACGATTGGCGACACCATCCGCCTGCGCGAAGAATGGAAGAAGGCTCACGACACCGGCGCGGCCGGTGCGTCCAAATTACTCAACCGTTTGAACTCGAACCTCGACAGCTTGAAAAAGCAGGGGATCGAGGTCGGTCGACTGGAAAAAGCCTATCGCTCGATGGGGCAGACGGCCAACAAAGCCGAGCTGAAAGCCAAGGGTCATCAGCAGATTGATTCTGGCGTAAAGGGCATGAAGGGCGCTGTCGGTGCTGCGGTTGTGGGTGTCGGTGCCATGGCGGTGCCGGCCAAGGTCAGCGCTGATTTTGGCGCGATTGTCCGTGACATCGCGATCAAGGCCGGCATTGCCAACAAGCCGCAAGAGCAGGAGATGTCGCGCAAGATCATCGACACGTCACGCGATACCGGCATGGCGCGCAACGATGTGGCCGACGTGGTCAATCAGTTGGTCGGCGCCGGTATGGACTTGAGCAAGGCGCTGGAATACGCGCCTGTCGCGGCCAAGTTTGTCGTGGGGCAGGGATCCAGCGGCGTCGACACGGCGAAGATGATCAACGCCCTAGGGCAGAACGCCAAGATCACCGACCCCAAGCAGATGCAGCAGGCGCTGGAAGCGATCGCCTACCAAGGTCAGGCGGGCAGCTTTGAAGCGGCTGACATGGCCAAGTGGTTCCCGGAACTGCTGGCCAACATGGCCAGCAACGGCATCACCGGCTTGGATGCGGTGACCCAACTGGGTGCCATGCTGCAGGTGCAGATGAAACAGGCCGGCAGTTCGGACGAAGCGGCCAACAACCTGAAAAACTGGATGGGCAAAATCGGCTCGACCGACACGGTCAAGGCCTACGAAAAAGCCGGTATTGATTACAAGGGGTCGATGCAGACCGGTTTGCAAAACGGCATGTCGACGCTCGAAACCAGTATGGCGCTGGCTCAGAAATACATTCAGGCGACCGATCCGAAGCGTGCGGCGGCCATGGCCGAAGCCACGTCAAAAATCAGCAAGGAAGCCGACCCGGAGAAGGCCAAGGCCATGATGGCCTCGCTGGAAGAATCCCTGCGCACCGGCGACCTGTTCGCCGACATGCAGGTCAAGGCCGCACTGTCGGCCTACATGCAGAACAAGGCGCTGTACAGCCAGCTCAAAAACGATTCGCGTGACGCGACCGGGATCCTCGACAAGAACCTCGCCGAGCGGCGCGAGTCGTCATCGCAGAAATGGGCGGAAATGGCCCAGTCGATGGATGACGCCATGCGCAGCATCGGTGATGCGCTGCGCCCGGTGACGGACACCGTGGCCGAGTCGTTGACCAAGGTTACTAAAGGCATTACGTCGCTGACTGATAGCGCGCCCGGGGTAGTTGCCGGTGTCGCCACGGTCGGGGCGGGGCTGATCGCCTTGAAGGGTATCTTCAGCACGATCAAGATCGGCAAGGGGCTGCTAAACCTTGCGCGTGGGTCGCGCGGTGGCAGGAATGGGAGCGAAGCCCCAAATAAAAACCCCGGAGAACTTGATCTGGTAGCGACTGGCCTGGATGTTGTTTCACGGGTGAAAGACGCGGCAACAGGCGGTGGCCTTGGTACTGAAAATGGTGCAGGTAACGACGGCGTCAAGAAGGTTTTCGTCGTCAATGCCGGCGCTATGGGGGGCGGTGTGGATGCGTCGGGCGAATCGCGCCGACGTGGACGTGGGTCAAGGCGCAGCGCTCGGCGCCGGTCGTTGCCGAGTTCGAGAGGTCCTCGCCCATCTGTGCCTCGTCCACCTGTTCCGGTTTCACGGCCACCCGTTCCGGCTTCGCGTCCCCCTGTTTCGATCCCGGCGCCATCAGTCCCTTCTGTTCCAAGTGGGGCATTGTCCAAGCTCGGCGTCGTCGCAGAAACCGTCGGTAAGGTTAGCAAGGCGGCCAAGGTCATTCCTGGCGGCACGCTGCTGGAGTCCGGTGCGATGGCGCTTGAAACCTTTCAAAACGCCAAGACCAAGGACGAAAAAGCCGAAGGTTACGGTTCGGCTGCCGGCAACCTGGCCGGCACCATGGCCGGTGCAGCAGCAGGCGCCGCCATTGGTTCGGTTGTGCCGATCATCGGCACCGCGATCGGCGGCATGATCGGTGCTTACCTGGGCAGTCAGGGCGGTGCGGCGCTGGGCGGGTCGTTGGGTAAGTCGCTGTTCGGTGGTGAGGATGAAAAGCCCGAGCAAACGGCAAAGGCGCCGGTGCCGACCACGCCGCTCATGATGGCGTCAGCGGCGCAGCAAGGCCCGGTGCTGGGGGATGTCGCGCGCTCGATGGCAGTGACGGCGCCGCTCAAGTCGGCGGCGATGGCCATCCAGCCCAAGGAGGCGGCGAAGCCGGAGCCGGCCAAGGTGGATCAGCAGTTTCAGTATTCACTGAACATGCCGGTCACGGTGCAGGGCGATGTCAAAGACCCGCAAACATTGGCGCAGGATCTGCTGCCGCACATGCAGCGAATGATGGAAGGTGCTGCGAAGCAGAATGCCGCCAAGCTGTACGACGAACCCCATGTGTAAGGAGGCCTCATGGCTTACATGGAGCAAATGCAATCGAGCCTGAAGTATCTGGTGGATGCAGCGGAAACCGGGCGGCGTAGCGCGGATGGCATGCTGTCCCCGGTCAATGGCGCGATCCGCGAACTGACCGGCGCCGCGTCCGAGCTGGAAAACATCCCGTTTGTTGGTCCGGCCATCGGCGCCAAACTTCAGCGAGTGATGCGCGGTGTCGACGCGGCTCAGGCCAAGGTCGGTCAGGTGGTGGCGGTGTACGGCCGCGCTACCCGGGCGGCGGCTGAAGTGCAGGATCGGCTGGGTACGTTGAAGGAACAGGCGGGCAAGGCGGCCACGGCGATCAACAACGTCGCCGGAAAGGTCAGTCCGTCGCTGGCCAACATCGTGCCCACCAGTTCCTTTGCCGTGGAGGCCACGCCGGCGCCGGAGGCGGTGAAGCCGTTCCCGCATCTGATGATCATTCAGCCGCGCGATCCGAAGATTGAGCCGTATTACTTCAACCTGGACACGGCCGCTTTCGACGAGCTGAGCCGTTCGACCGAATTCCGCTGGGCTTCGCAGGAGCGGCTGACGCGCCGCCCGGCGAAGCAGGCCATCGGTATGGGCGATGAAAAGTTGACGCTCAAGGGCACGATCTATCCGGGCTTCAAAGGCGGTTTAAAGCAGCTCGACACGCTGCGTTCCATCGGGGCCAGGCTGCAACCGCTGACCCTGACCACGGGCTATGGCGAGGTGATCGGGACGTGGTGCCTGAAAAACATCAACGAGGAACAGTCCGCGCTGCTGCACGGCGGGATTGCTCGCAAACAGGGCTTCACTCTGGAGTTTGAGCGCTATGGCGACGACATGCAGGACGTCTGACGGCGACATGCTCGATGTCATTTGCAACAACGTTTACGGCCATCTCAATGGCAGCGTCGAGGCCGTGCTCGATGCCAATCAGGGGCTGGCCGATGAGCCTCAGCCGTTCCGGTTGGGCGTGATCATCGTCCTGCCGGATCTGCCCAGCCCGACCAATGAAGGCGTTAGCTTGTGGGATTGACCCGGGGCGATACCTTCGCCGGCGCCGCGTCGCGTCACGCGTAACACGCCTTGTTTTTCTGGCCCGCCTTGTGCGGGTTTTTTATTGGGGAAAATCCATGACTCCGATGTTTCGCATTGTCGCCGATGGGGCCGACATCACGGCGAAGATCAACGATCGGCTGTTGTTGCTGCGCACCTCTGACAAGCCGGGCATGGAGTCCGACGAGTTTGAGCTGCGTATCGACGACCGTGATGGGCAAGTGCAATTGCCACGGCGGGGCAGCTCAATCGAGATCTACCTGGGCTATGCCGAAACGACCTTGACGCGTATGGGCAGTTACACCGTCGACACGGTCGAGGTGTCAGGCCCGCCGGACACGATCGTGATCAAGGGCAAGGCCAGCGACGTGCGTGGCAGTGGCAAAACCATCCGTAGCGGAAGCTGGGAAGGCGTGCCGTTGTCGAAGATCGTGGCTGACGTCGCCGCGCGCAATGGTTGGACGCCGGTGTGTCCGGTGTCGACCAAGGTCGCCCGTGTCGACCAGCTCAACGAATCCGACTTTAATTTCATCACCCGTCTGGCCAAGCAGTACGACTGCACAGCCAAGGTCGCCGACGGCAAGCTGTTGGTGATGCCGCGCCAAGGTGGCCAGACAGCCAGCGGGAAGACGTTCGGCGCTATCACGCTGACCCGACGCGACCTCAGTCGCTGGCAATTCAGTCTCGGCGATCGCAATTCACACAAGGCGGTGGCCACCAAGCATCAGGATAAAAAGAACGGCAAGCTCGCGGTCGTCACCATCGACAACGATGACGCGCCGGATGGCCTGCCGGCAGTGCATACCGACCGCCATATCTACCCAGATAAAGGCGCTGCTGAAGCGGCGGCAAAGGCACGTCTGTCGGCGTTCAACCGCTCGACCGCCGATGTGCGGCTTGAAATGCCCGGCCGGACGGACATCTTCGCCGAGCGGCCGATTCTCGCCCAGGGTTTCAAGGTCGGGCTTGATGGCGAATACCTGGCGGATTCGGTCGAGCAGGTGTTCACCCAGTCCGGCTGGTCCACCACGGTCGAATGCAATGCCGGCAAAGCCGGTAAATCCAAGGGCAAGAAAAAGAAAGGGCCAAAACCACCCCTCAAGGTGGTGAACATCGAGAAGCAATAGCCGCATCCCATCGCCGCCTGAGTGCGGTTTTTTTATGTCTGGAGTTTGTATGGCCATCACTGAGCAGCAGTTGCTGCAAATCCTCCCCAACGCCCGCCCCGTCGCGGGCGTTTTTGTGTCCGTGCTAGAGGCGGCCATGGCGCGGTTCCGCATCACCTCGCCAGCGCGCCAAGCGGCGTTTATCGCGCAGTGCGGGCACGAGTCGCAGCACCTGTCCAAGTTGTCGGAAAGCCTCTACTACAAGGACGCCGAGCGGGTCGCGCGGCTGTTCAAGTACGGTTTCGACCTGAACCGCAACGGCCGGGTGGATCCGGCCGAGATCGAGGACGCGCGGGGTTACCTGCGCAACTCGGAAAAGATGGCCAACCGCGTCTATGCCGTTCGCATGGGTAACGGCCCCGAGGCCTCGGGCGATGGCTACCGCTATCGCGGGCGCGGCCTGATCCAGATCACCGGCCGCGACAACTACCGCCTGTGCGGCAAGGCGCTCGGCTTGCCGTTGCTCGATCGGCCCGAGCTGCTGGAGCAGCCGGAATATGCCGCGCTGTCGGCGGCCTGGTACTGGTGGGATCGAGGCCTTAACGATCTGGCCGACGCGGGGTTGTTCGACGGCATCACCCGGAAAATCAACGTGGCCAGCGCCGGTCTGGCCGATCGCCGCGATCTGTGGGCCAAGGCCAAGGCGGTGTTATGTCAATCCTCGATCTGATTCCGGCGCCGTTGCGTCCGTGGGCGATTGCCCTGGTACTGCTGTCGATCGCCGGCGCCGGCGCTACCGGCAGTTGGGTGATTCAGGATTGGCGTTACGGTAACGCGCTGGCTGAGCAGGCGCGCCAGTCCGCCGACGTGGCCAAGGTAGCTGCCGAGGCGATGGTGGGCGCGCTGGTGATCGAGCAGGACAAGCGCCTGGCTCTGGAAGGGCGCTTGAAAGTCAACGATGAAAGCCACTACAGGAAACTTTCCGATGCGCAAAAAGCTCAGCAACACTTGTCTGATCGCCTTGCCACTGCTGATCTCCGGCTGTCAGTCCTCATCGACGCGGATTCAGCCAGTGGCTGTGACGTGTCAAAAGCCACCGGCACCGGCGGCGTGGATCATGCAGCCGTACGAGCCCGACTTGACCCGGCGCATGCTCAACGAATTGTCGCCATTACCGATGAAGGCGACCGTGGAATGATCGCGTTGCAGGCGTGCCAGGCATATGTGCGAGAGATCAGGCGATGATCAGATGTAAAGCCGGAATTTCACTTTTCACAGGATATTTGAGCGGACTCAGTAAATTTAATTGTGGTCGATAGTGCGAAAGAGAGGGACTCATATGCAACTGCCATTAAAATCGCCATCAGAAATGCGCCAGCTGTTCCCATGGCCCATTGAGATATCGCCTTTGCCTCTTGGTACTTTTTTTCACCATCTCTAGCGCGATTCCATTCATGCTTAAGTAACTCTCTTGATGTTGAAGTTAAGTTTTGTATGGCTTTGTAAGCTTCGTCAAATTTTCCGACCTCGAAGTTCTTATGGGTTAGCTCAATTAGCATGAGAAATTTCTCATTTCTTTCGAAGTCTTCTCTTTCTTTCTCTTTGTCGTTGATTCTAAGTACGATACTTGTTTTTGCTTTGAGTAGAGTCGTATAAAGATCGCTATGGTCGAGCTTGCAGAGCAGACTGCTGGACGGTGGCTTACTGGTTTTTAAGCTATCTCTAGTTATATGCTCAATCAATGAGTCTATACACGAAATATATAAAGATATTTCTTCCCTAAGCCCGTTGATCCAGTTCTGCCTAAACTCTGAGACTTTTGATTCCTTTGTCGAAATGAATCCCGCATAGGCGATTGCTCCTGCAATCAGCGCTGCCGAAACGACACCTAAGGGTACAAAAATACTTTCTGGGAATGCCATTACCTGCGCCTCTGATTAGACCGATGGCGAAGATTATTCAGGTCGCGGCCGGCAGTCTACTGGGCGCTAATTGATGGCGTGGTTTTATTCCACTTTTCGTACCATTCCTGCGTTTTCGAGGGGGTTTTAGGGGGCTGAATACCCCCTGAAGCCCTTTAAAACCCCCAGACCAAAAACGCCAGCTACTACATCCTCGGAGCCGACGTCTGGGGTTTACTGTCGTGGTCCATGCGAAACCCTAGGCTTCAAGTCTAAGGAAAGGTGCTCGCTGCTGCTCCGGAACATCGCGGCTAATGCTTCGAGCCATTCAGCGACTTCGTCCGCAGCAGCTGGTCGACTGCTAGGCACATAAGACATGACATGGTTCTCAAGCAACTCCTGTACATCTAGCTCTCCACCTGCAGCATGCAGGAGATTTGTCAAAGGCGAATCATCCGGAACGCCATGCTCGATTGCTGCGTCAACAAGATCCAGCGTGTAGAGTTGAATGAAAGGGCGCGATCCTGCTTCTGCGTCATCTGGACTCGGAACCTCAAATGTCGCCTTGATCTTTCCTGAAAGCATATTTACTCCGTTTTTTAAGTTGTGATGCTGGCTAAAGCAACTAACAAGGCCAAGTTTGGCAGTTTTTGCCCACCCCACAAAAGTCACGGTTAAGCGGAGGGAACCTTGCTGGGGAATTCATAAATAAATTTCATCAGCATTTCTGCAAACGCTAGGAGTTCGTGTGCGTCATCCTGGGTCATAAGTGCAATCTCGTGCGTAGCTTCATTTCCTTTTTTTCTGATGTGGTCGACCCATCCACGCCCATTCGGCGGTATATAGCCTGCATCCGCAAGAAAGTTCACGTAACTGATGAACGCCTCTCCCTCGGCCGCCCCCTGAGAAACCCCTATGTTCATGAGCAATTTCCGACACAGAAGTACAGAGCCGGTAAATGCACCAGCAGCCGCGCATTGTCTAGCCTCGTCATAAAGAGATTCTAGGTCTTGGGGGAGGTGAGCAACGTTGTTGCCAGGCAAAATTCCGGGGAGCTGAGGCTTTCCATTTCCCCAGTACGTCGGATTTGAGCAATGGCTGCAAACATAGATGTGTTGATTCTCTGACGAGTAATAGCCTCTTGAACTCGCTACCGTGTTGTTGCAGAAACCGCACTTAAATTGCTTTGAAACGATCCCCGCTATGTTTACCCAAGACATGTTCAGCCTCCTTGTGATGGCAGTTGATGCTATCCCATCTTGAGGATATCTAGGTCTAGATTTTGTAGGACGCTTTTGCAGACGGATTCTGCTCAAAACCTACGCCGGACGCCGGACGTTTCCGCTCGCACGAGCACAAAAATCGGTTGTTTTTGCCATGAAAGAAAATGGCTTTTATCGTTTAAAACAACAGATTAGGTTTCTTCAGTCCCCAGCATGGGGGGGCTAGGGGCGAGTGCGACGGTCTTGACAGACTTCAGTCATTCGGGAGCCATAAGTACCGCGAGCGTCATCTTGATGAATTCTTCGTTCTTGTCGATTGCCCAAAGTGCACCGCGAACGTTCTCGGCGACATCGGCCGATCCGCGCTGCTCAACCCAGTTGGACAGCTCCATGATGGCGGCCTCGAGGGCGAGCTGGTTTTCGTTGATCTTGAATAGCAGGGAAGGGAGCAGGTCAGAATTTGGCATTGGGCGTTCCTCCGTGAAAGAGCCCAGCGTAGCACCTGGTTACATGAAGGGTGTTTTAGGCTTGGCAGGACGCCGGAGAAGTGAGAACAAGCAGAAAGTTTTGTAACGCGGACCAAAAAGTTTTGTAACGCTTCAGCTAGCACGGCGGAAATCTCTAACCCCAGAAACGACAAAGCCCTGAATAATCAGGGCTTTGTCGTACATAAGATGGCGGAGGCGATGGGATTCGAACTCATGGACCTGTTACAGTCGACGGTTTTCAAGACCGTTGCCTTAAACCACTCGGCCACACCTCCGTTGCGTTGCGGGCGCCATAATACCTGAATGAAACACACTGTCAAACTCTCTGCATGGCTTGTTACAGAGCGTCTGTTATGATCTTTGCGACTGAACGTTTCAAACCAACAGGAGTGTCGCCATGCGCGAACAGGATTACGCAGTTAATAACAGCGTGCAGGCTGAGCAGCTAGAGGTTAGCCGCGTCCTGCGCAACACTTACGGCCTACTGGCTCTGACCCTCGCATTCAGCGGCGTCATGGCTTTCGTCGCACAGCAGATGCGTGTTGGCTACCCGAATATTTTCGTGGTGCTGATCGGCTTCTACGGGCTGTTCTTCCTCACCAACAAACTCCGTGATTCCGCGTGGGGCCTGGTGTCCGCTTTTGCGCTGACCGGTTTCATGGGTTTCCTGCTCGGCCCGATCCTCAACCGTTACCTGGGCATGCAGGGCGGCGCTGAAGTGGTCAGCTCGGCGTTCGCGATGACCGCGCTGGTGTTCGGTGGTCTGTCAGCCTACGTGCTGATCACCCGCAAGGACATGAGCTTCCTCGGTGGTTTCATCACCGCTGGTTTCTTCGTGTTGCTGGGTGCAACGCTGGCGAGCTTCTTCTTCCAGATCAGCGGCCTGCAACTGGCGATCAGCGCAGGTTTCGTGCTGTTCTCGTCGGTGTGCATCCTGTTCCAGACCAGCGCCATCATCCACGGCGGCGAGCGCAACTACATCATGGCGACCATCAGCCTGTATGTATCGATCTACAACCTGTTCATCAGCTTGTTGCAGATCTTCGGCATCATGAGCCGCGACGACTGATTACTGGCTGTGAAATAACAAAAAACCCGCTACGGCGGGTTTTTTGTTGTCTGCAGGAATGCGGTTCTGGCTCGTGCCCGGGACTATTCAGTTGATCACGATGCTGCCGTCAGTCTGTTGTTTGTAAATGGTGTAGGGCAACAACAAGGTGTCGAGCACCCCGGACGCCACAGCATCAATCGCCCAGCCGGGCAGGGCGGCGTTGTACTTGTTACCTTCGTCTATCGGCGCATGCAGGCTACAAAAGTCATACATCACACCGCTGTAGATCCTCGGCACCGCCCCGCAATAGGATTTGTTCGATCTCAAATCGTCCACGGCGACCTGGTCGTCGCGCATGACCGTTTGCACTGTCCCGCAACCACTCAACACTAATGCCATCAGCATCATTGCCGCCTGAACTTTCATACCGCCAATCCTTCGCCGGAAAAACCTCAATCTACGCTGAACGTGCAGCAAATGCACTTAGGCCATCGGCGGCAAACGACGCTTCACCGGCGTCTTCTTGACGATTGCAGTGTTGGTTTCGGCCAAGGTATTGAGTCGGTCGAGCAGGGTGTCCAGTTGTTCCATCGAGCGCACGTGCAGGCGAGCGATAAAGCAGTCCTCGCCGGTGACCTTGTCGCACTCGGTGAATTCGGGAATTGCCTGAATCTGCCGTTCGACTTCCTGCAACTGCCCTGGCAGTGGCCGCACCCGCACGATTGCCTGCAACTGATAACCGAAGCACTTCGGATCTATCTCGACGGTGTAGCCCTTGAGCACACCGCGCTCCTCCAGTCGGCGTAAACGCTCGGCCACGCTCGGTGAAGACAATCCGCTGATCTGCGCCAGTGCTTTGAGTGAACGCCGAGAATCTTCCATGAGGGCGCTGATAAGAATCTGGTCGATATCGTCGGTCATGGCGTAACTCCAGAATTAGGTGATTTCAAATAATCACCCTTGATAAAAAAGGCAGATCAGCAGTTTAGCCTGCCTTTTGCTCTGGAGTGACAGGATGTTCGCTTGGCATACTTTTCACACAAACTCTGGAGATAGATGATGGACAACACAATCCGTCGCGGCTCATTTGAAATGACCGCCGCCATGCTGATATCCGGGACGATTGGCTGGTTCGTGCTGGTCTCCGGGCAACCGGTGCTGGACGTGGTGTTCTGGCGCTGCGTTTTCGGTGCCGGCACCTTGTTGTTGATCTGTGCCGCTTTCGGCTTTCTGCGCCCGGGTATCCTGACCCGCACCACGTTCCTGCTCGCGGTGTTGAGCGGGGTGGCGATTGTCGGTAACTGGGTGCTGTTGTTTGCCTCCTATTCCCGCGCATCGATCGCCATCGGCACAGCGGTGTACAACGTGCAGCCGTTCATGCTGGTCGGTTTGGCAGCGCTGTTTCTGGGCGAAAAAATCACTCTGCAAAAGCTGTTCTGGCTGGCGATTTCGTTTATGGGGATGTTGGCGATCGTCAGCGCCCATGGCACTCAGGGTGAGAGCGGCAACGACTATCTGATGGGCATTGCATTGGCCTTGGGTGCGGCGTTTCTCTATGCCATTGCCGCACTGATCATCAAGCGCCTGACCGGCACGCCGCCGCATCTTATTGCGCTGATTCAGGTCTGCACCGGGATTTTGCTGCTGGCGCCGTTCGCGCATTTCAGTGCGCTGCCGCAAGCACCGAGTGCCTGGGCCAGTCTGGTCACCTTGGGCATCGTTCACACCGGTTTGATGTATGTGCTGCTGTACGGCGCGATCCAGAAGTTGCCGACCGCATTGACCGGCGCGCTGTCATTCATCTACCCGATTGCGGCGATCTTCGTCGACTGGTTCGCGTTCGGCCATCGCCTGGAAACCCTGCAATGGCTCGGCGTGGCGGCAATCCTGCTGGCCGCCGCCGGTATGCAACAGGGCTGGGGCCTGAAGCGCCGGCGGCTGGCTGCGCAGTAACCCTCAGATGTTCCAGTGCGTTGCGGTTTTCGCCAAGCGCTGGCGCATCTCGCCGATGTTCGCCGCCAGTTGCCGGGTCAACAGTCGGTAGCCATCCAGCGGGCTGTAAACCGGCGCATCGAGGTTGGCTTCCGGCAACTCGATCGGCTTGTCCAGGCGTTGCGAAGCGCCGGTTTTCAACGCTCGGGCCATGCCGATCAGTTGCACGCGAATCTGCCGGTGCTCGGCCTTCAGCGCTGATTGCAAATGCGCCATGGCTTCTGGATCGTTGGCATCCGGTCGCGTGTTGCCAAGGATCTCCAATGTGCTGATGCACATGCGCAGGTTGCGCTGAATCGCATCGAGTTCGGTCATGGAAATCTTCACTTCCTTGGACACCGACGGCATCAGCGAGCGCA
Organism: Pseudomonas sp. SCA2728.1_7; assembly: GCF_018138145.1. NCBI lineage: Bacteria > Pseudomonadati > Pseudomonadota > Gammaproteobacteria > Pseudomonadales > Pseudomonadaceae > Pseudomonas > Pseudomonas sp. SCA2728.1_7. Next base: position 467,983 of record NZ_CP073104.1, read on the forward strand.
ATTGCACCATCACCGCGCCGAGTCGTCCCATCAACTTCAAATGCTCGTCGGCGCTGACCGGTTGGCCGCTGATGATGCGTCCATACACCGTGGCGCAATCACGCAGGGCATCGGCGAGGTTGTAGCGCCACGAATACACCGCGTAGAGCGGCAGGGCGAAAGAGAAGGCCAGAGCGAGGGCGATACCGATGAGGATGTCGACCCCGCGCCACAAACCGTCGGTGATCGGATTGTCGCCATGCCCGGCGACGATGAACACGGTAATCGCCGAAAGCAGGGCGGTGTAGCCACCCTTGCCGATGGCGTGATAGGAGAAGAAACCGCAGACCACCGCCATCGCAAAATACGTCAACCACGGCATGCCAAGCCATGCCTGCTGCGCCACCAGCAGCAATCCGACGCCGGCACCGATCAAGGTACCGGTGGCGCGTTCGGCAGCTTTTTTGCCGATGTTGCCGTGGTGCTGCAAACCACCGATCACCACCAGCATGGTCACCGAGGCCCATTCGCCGTGAGGCAAGTTGATGCCGGTGGTCAGCAGGATCGTCGCCAGCAAGCCGAGGGCCACGCGCACCGCATGAATCAGCCGCGCGTGCCGGTAACGTCGATAAGGATCAAGCAACGGACGCAGGACACGGCGCAGCAAGGGCGGAAGTCGATGGGTGCTGTAAGTACTCAGTGCGGGCCTCTCGTGATTGGGCTTCAGGTCAATGGAAAGGGAAAATGTAATTCATCCATGCTGCCATACGCAGGAGGATTTTGCGCATCGTGCCAATGTGGTGGAAGTGTTGGCTGTACAACGCCGCCTGTCCGTAGGCACCACCCGGCATCAATTTGCTGTACTGGGCGAAGTCCGGATCGGTGATCTCAATGATCACCGGCACGCGCCCGGCTGGTGGCGAACCGGTATAGCCGATCAGTGTGCCGGAAGGCTGCACCTGGCCTTCGGCAATCACCCCGATGACATTCTTCACCCGACCGGCGAACACCTTGCCAGGAATGCCATCGAACGCGACTTCCGCCTCGTCGCCGACAGTCAAACGCAGCAGGCTGTTCTGGCGCATCCACGCGGCAAAGTATTGGCCTTCCTCGGGAATGAACACCATCGACGGGCGCAATGGCAACTTGCTCGCCATCATCCCCGGTCGCAAGGACACGTGAGTGACGAAACCTTTGCTCGGCGCGCGGACGGTGGTGTTGTCCAGCTCGAACTGGGCGTTGTCGAGTTGCGCTTGCAGGTCGTCGGTGCGGGCGATGGCGGCATCCAGTTCACGCTGGGTGCCGAAGTTGCGCCGGATCAGTTCGGTGATGCGATAGCGATCACCCTTGGCGGCGACCAGTTGTGCTTTTAGCGATTTCAAGCGGTTTTCAAAAGGCGTGGGGTCGATGCGAAACAGCACATCGCCTTTTTCCAGCGGCTCGTTACCCTTCACCGGCACGTCGATCACCTGGCCGCTGACGATTGGAATCACCGGCACAGACACGAAGTAAGTGCGCGCCACCTCGGAGTAGGGATGGTTGTAGTTCATGGTGAAAATCAAGGCGCCGATCAGCAGGATGCCGCCCAGTACGGCGGTGGGTACCGTCCATTTGTTCAGCGGGATACGGAAGATCTTGAATACTGCGACGCAGAACGCGGCGTAAGTCAGGATAAGCAGCAGGTCCATGGCGTTCAGCCCTCCCTGTTGTGGGGGGCGGGGGCGCTCAGTGCTTCGAGTCGTTCGATGCGACCTTGCAGTTCGACCACCTGTTGCTCCAGGTGAACCACATGGTTTTGCACAGATTTGCCGTCACCGAACCCCCAGCCGCGATCTTCTCGATAGGCCATCGCCCAGATCCACAGGAAAGGCCAGAGCGCATGCAATGTGAACAGACTGACCCAGCCAGTGGCATGGATCGCATCCTGATGCGGGTGTTTACGATGAACAGCAATCTCATAGGGAATGTCGTGCAACACGATGATCCCGTAAAACAGTACAAGCCCGGCAAACACCAAAATCCCTAGCGCAAAGTAATCCAGCATGGTCAAGCTCCCGGCATCCAGCACAGTGCTGGCATCAGTGTAGACACTGATTTGCCGGGCGCTTGACGACTTTGGATCAGAAGCGGATGCCGTCGCCTTTTTGTTTGGTCACGATCCCGCTGACAGTCGATCAGAAGATGTAATCGGTGGTCAGGAAGCTCGAATCACGCCCGCGAATGATTTCGCTGATCAGGTCCTTGTTGCTGTCCTGGAACTTGGTCGCCACCAGCGTACGGATCGAGAACACCCGCAACGCATCGTGCACCGAGAGCGTACCTTCCGCCGAATTCTTGCGGCCGTTGAACGGGTAAGTATCCGGGCCGCGCTGGCATTGCGCGTTGAGGTTGATCCGCCCGACCTGGTTGGCAAAGGTGTCAACCAGACGGCCGACCGCCACCGGGTTGGTGCCGAAGATGCTCAATTGCTGGCCGAAATCCGACTCCAGTACATAGTCGATCACGGTATCGAGATGACGGTACGGCACGATCGGCACCACCGGGCCGAACTGCTCCTCCTGATAGACGCGCATTTGCGGGTTCACCGGGTACAGCACCGCCGGGTAGAAGAACGATTCGCGGGATTCGCCACCATTGGGATTGACCACTTCGGCACCCTTGGCGCGCGCATCCGCCACCAGACCATGCAGGTAATCGACCTTGCCTGATTCCGGCAGCGGCGTCAGCGAAACACCGCTGTCCCACGGCATGCCCGGCTTCAGCGTGGCCAGTTTGGCGTTGAATTTCTCGATGAAGCTGTCGACCACGTCTTCATGCACGAAGAGGATTTTCAGTGCGGTGCAGCGCTGACCATTGAACGAAAGTGAACCGGTCACGGCCTCGCTGACCGCGTTGTCGAGATCGACTTCCGGCAAAACGATGCCCGGGTTTTTCGCATCCAGGCCCAGTGCGGCGCGCAAACGGTGAGGTTTCGGGTGCAGTTTCTTCAGGTCGCTGGCGGCCTTGTTGGTGCCGATGAAGGCGAAAATGTCGATCTTGCCGCTGGCCATCAGCGCGCTGACGGTTTCCCGGCCGCTGCCGTAGATCACGTTGATCACGCCGGTGGGGAAGCTGTCGCGGAACGCTTCGAGCAACGGACGGATCAGCAACACACCGAGCTTGGCCGGTTTGAACACCACGGTGTTACCCATGATCAGCGCCGGAATCAGCGTGGTGAAGGTCTCGTTCAGCGGGTAGTTGTAAGGTCCCATGCACAGCGCTACGCCGAGCGGCACGCGGCGGATCTGGCCGAGGGTGTCCTGCTCCAGCTCGAAACGGCTGGAGCGGCGGTCGAGTTCCTTGAGCGCGTTGATGGTGTCGACGATGTAGTCGCAGGTGCGGTCGAACTCTTTTTCCGAGTCCTTGAGGTTCTTGCCGATTTCCCACATCAGCAGCTTCACCACCGCGTCGCGCTGTTGGCGCATGCGGCCGAGGAAGGCTTCGACGTGCTGAATGCGTTCGGCCACGCGCATAGTCGGCCACAGGCCCTGGCCACGGTCGTAGGCGCGGACGGCGGCGTCGAGGGCGGTGAGGGCGGTGTCGGCGTCGAGCAGCGGCGTGCTGCCGAGGATCACTTGTTCGTCGCCGTTGTCACCTTTCAGATAGACCGGGCTGCGCACGGTGGCGAGCGGGCCGTCCCAGCGGCGCAACTGGCCGTCGACCAGGTATTCGCGCTGCTCGACCTGAGCGTCGAGGCGGTATTTTTCCGGGATGTCGCTGACAGAAGGGAACAGGTTGCCAAGGATGTTTGTTGTGGTCATGTCGCTACCCCGTGATTGGAAATCGTATGCAGGTTGAAAACAGAAACCTGTGGGAGCGAGCCTGCTCGCGAAAGCGGTTCATCAGTCAAACTTCGGAGACTGACACGGCGCTTTCGCGAGCAGGCTCGCTCCCACATTGAAAGAAGGGTATGTCTTGGAATTGTGTTTCAAGCCTAGACCTCTTTAGCCCCGCTTGTGAACCCCAACTGGCCCCGTTTGCCCCCCTCGCTGTCCCGCAATGCCCTCAACCTGCTGCAAACCCTGCCTTAAGGTGTGAGCACAACAATAAGCGAGGCCGTTATGCGGGCAATCCGACTCACTCTACTGCTGGCGTTGGCCATGGCGCTGCATGGCTGCGGCGAAGACCCCAAACCCCCTGCCACCACCGATCATAACGCCATGCCCAAAGACTCGGCACTGGCGCAGATCTACGCCAACAGCTGCCAGCTCTGCCACGCCAACCCGGCCGCCAACGCACCACTGACCGGTGACCGCAAAGCCTGGGAACCGCGCATCCGGCAGGGCGCCGACACGCTGCTCGACCACGCCATCAACGGCTACAACGGCATGCCGCCGATGGGCCAGTGCGTCGAGTGCAGCGAAGAACAATTCCTGCAACTGATCGGCTTCATGGCCGACCAGCCGCTCCCAGAATAAGGTGCCCGGCATGACCATGGATCTGACACGGCGTCAGTTGTTGCAACGGGCAAGTATCGTTGGCGCGTTCAGCGCGTTGGCGAGCCACCCGGCACTGGGCCAATTGATGCGTGCGCCGCGTTTGATTCCGTGGCGCAACTGGTCGGGCGGGCAGAGTTGCCTGCCGGCGGCGCGACTGGCGCCGAAGAATCTTGATGAGCTGGTGGCCGCTATCCAGCAGGCGCAAGGCAAGATCCGCCCGGTCGGTTCGGCGCATTCCTTCAGCGCGCTGGTGCCCACCGATGGCACGCTGTTGTCGCTGAGCTATTTCAATGGTCTGCTCGACCACGATGCGAAAACCCTGCAAGCCGAATTCGCTGCCGGCACACCGATGTCACGCATGGGCCAGCCGCTGAAAGACATCGGCCAGGCCCTGCAGAACATGGCCGACATCGACTACCAGACCCTCGCCGGAGCCATTTCGACCTCCACCCACGGCACCGGCAAAAACTTCCAGTCCTACTCGGCACACGTCTGCGGCCTGCAACTGGTGACGGCCAATGGCGAAGTACTCGATTGCGACAGCCAACGCCATCCCGAAGTGTTCAACGCCGCACGCGTCTCCCTCGGTGCGCTCGGCGTAGCCACCAAAATCCGCCTGCAAAACCGTCCGGCATACCGCTTGCGAGAGCGCCAATGGATCGCCAAGACCGAAGAGCTGCTGGAAGACCTCGAAAAGAACACCCGCGAAAACCAGCACTGGGAAATGCTCGTCGTCACCCATTCCGACTACGCCTTGTCCATCGCCCTCAACGAAACCGATGACCCGGCCACACCACCGATTCCGCCCGAAGAGGAGGGTGGCAACGAGTTCGTCACCCTGATCGAGAAGATCGACAAATACGGTAGCGACTTCCCTGACCTGCGCCGCACGCTGCTAAATAGCCTGCGTCATCTGGCGAGCTTCGATGACCGCGTCGGCGACTCTTTCGACATCTACGCCAACGTGCGCACGGTGCGCTTCAACGAAATGGAATATTCGGTCCCGGCGGAACACGGCCCAGCGTGCCTGCGCGAGATTCTCAAGCTGATTCAGGACAAGGATCTGCGCACCTGGTTTCCCATCGAGTACCGCTACGTCAAGGCTGACGATATCCCGCTGAGCATGTTCGAGGGCCGCGACAGCTGTTCGATCTCGGTGCACCAGCATTATCAGATGGATCATCACAACTTCTTCGCAGCGGTCGAGCCGATTTTCTGGAAGTACAACGGCCGGCCGCATTGGGGCAAGTTGCACACGTTGAATGCGCGAACCCTGCAACCGCTGTATCCGCGCTGGCGCGAATTTGTCGACGTGCGCCAGGCGCTGGATCCGAGCGGGCGGTTTCTCAATGCGCATTTGTCGTCGATTTTGGGGGTGAGCTGATGGCGGTCAATCGACGTAACTTTCTTCTCGGTACGTTGGGTGTCGGCGCTCTCTTGGTCGGTGTTGGCGCGTGGTTGCGCCCGGGGGATCACGGCGCGCCGTACAGCGACTATTTCCGTGCACTGAACAAAGAATTGAAGGACCACGGACCAATGCGCCCGGTGCTGCTCATCGACCTGGATCGGCTCGATCACAACATCGATGTGGTGATGCAATCGGTCAAACGCGGTGGCAAGCAATTGCGTTTGGTGGAGAAGTCGCTGCCATCGCCGGGACTGTTGAGCTACATCGCGCAACGTGCCGGGACGCAAAAATTGATGTCGTTCCATCAGCCGTTTCTCAATCACGATGCGCAGGTGTTTCCGCACTCGGATATTTTGCTCGGCAAACCATTGCCAGTACGCTCGGCAGAGCTGTTTTATAAATCCCACAAAGGCCCGTTTGATCCCGCGAAGCAACTGCAATGGCTGCTCGACGGTCCCGAACGTTTGCAGCAATACCTGGCCTTGGCGCAGGGTTTGGGCACGCGCATGCGCATCAACATCGAACTGGACGTCGGCCTGCATCGCGGCGGCGTCAGTGATGTGAATGTCCTTGGGCAGATGCTCACGCTGATCAGCGCCAACCCCCAACATCTGGAATTCGCCGGATTCATGGGTTACGACCCGTTCGTGGGCATGGGCGTGCCGGGGATTCTCGGTTCACCGGAAGAACTGTTCGCCAAGGTCATGGTGATTTATCAGAACTGCGTCGATTTCACCCGGCAGCAGTTCCCGGGGTTGTGGCACGACGGGTTGTGCCTGAACACCGCCGGCAGTCCGAGTTATCGCATTCACGAAAACGAAAAGCTCAGCACTGAAGTTTCGGTGGGCACGGCGATGCTCAAACCGACGCACTATGATTTGCCATCGCTGGCCGAGCATGTGCCCGCGACTTACATCGCTACGCCGGTATTGAAGAGCACCGGCGCGGTGAACATCCCGGCGCTGGATGACAAGTCGAAGTTGTTCTCGTGGTGGGATCAGAATCAACGTCAGACCTTCTTCATCTATGGCGGTAACTGGATGGCCGAGTTCGAATCGCCGAAGGGTTTACAGAGCAACAGCGTCTACGGACGCAGCTCCAATCAAGAGATGGTCAATGGCTCCAACGCCGTGGGGCTGACGGTGGAAGATCAGGTTTTCCTGCGCCCGGCCCAGACTGAAGCCGTGCTTCTGCAATTCGGCGATCTGCTGGCCGTGCGTAATGGCAAAATCGTCGACACCTGGCCCGTCTACACCTGACCCCAAATCACCACAAATCCCCTGTAGGAGTGAGCCTGCTCGCGATAGCGCCCTGTCAGTTGATATTTATTTGGCTGACACACCGCTATCGCGAGCAGGCTCACTCCTACATTGGATGTGTGTACACCCATACGCCGTAATGAAGCTTTTATGACAAAAGTTCGGTAGCACATCGCCAGTCCGGTCATGCCTATGTAACGCGCTTGAGGGGCCCAACGGGGCGCTTTTCACAAGCCGAGGCGGGACGCCGGGAGTGAGGCAATGGGGACTATGGAACGCTACTCGAAAGTGGGCATGCAGGAACTCGATCAACGCCTGTCGAAGATCGTCGAAGCCGCGCGCAAGAAGCCGGTTTCGGTGTATCGCTACGGCGCGCCGTGGGTCTGGATCGTCTCGCAGGATGACTGGCAGGGCGCCTTGAAAGAGGTTTCCAGCTACATTCCGCCGGGCCATTCGCTGGTGTTGCTGCGCCCGCAGATCGACGATTTGCTCGACGCCCACCGCGAGCTCCTGCACGACCTCAATGCCGAACCCGGCATGCTGATCCCCGCGCAAACCGTGATGCACATCCTGCTTCTGCAACTGCTGTATTCGGTGCCCAGCGAGCAGCAGCTTTACGAACAGCTCAATTACAACCTGCTGTTCCGCTGGTTCGTCGGTCTCGGCCTGAACCAGAAGGTCTGGAGCTTCAACGCCCTCAGTCGCGACATCGCCACGTTGCTCAACGAGCCCCGTGCGGTGCTGCTCATTCAAAAAATCATTGGCGAAGTGTTCTGCGGCGCGTTGCTGCAAATGCCCGAGTTCTCGCTGAACTTCGCGCTTTTGCACACGTGGCTGGGCAAACACGCCTGCGCCTCGACAGCCAGCAATTGACGCCATACACGCGGCGTTCGAAACGCCAACAGGTCATCGCGAATTCAGGGGGTAGTGTGGAACCGATTTTCAAGTCACGGCTGGCGCTGTGGGGCTGGCTGCTGGTGACGGCGGGCGCGCAGCCGGCGTTGGCCGAAGAGGCTGCGCAAAACGCAGCAGCGCAGCGTCTGGTCGACGTCAACGAATACTTCGTGCGCGGCAACACCGTGCTCGATGCGCGGGCGATCGAAGAGGCGGTGTACCCGTTTCTCGGTCCGCAAAAAGCCCTCACGGATATCGAAGGTGCTCGGGACGCGTTGCAAAAGGCCTATCAGCAACGTGGCTATCAGTCAGTGTTCGTCGAGCTGCCGGAGCAAGCGGTGGCCGACGGCATCGTCTACCTGAAAGTCAGCGAAACCAAGGTCGGCCGGGTGCGTGTGGTCGGCGCCAAACACTATTCGCCGCTGGACATCCGCGACGACGTTCCGGCGCTGAAAGAAGGCGAGGTGCCGGACTTTGCCAAGGTCCAGGGCGAACTGGCACAGCTGAACAAAACCCCGGGCCGACAGGTGATGCCGCTGGTGCGCGAAGGTCAGCGCCCCGGCACCATGGACGTCGATTTGCAGGTCGAAGATCAAAACCCGTGGACCGCCAGCGTCGGCCTCAACAACGACTACAGCGCCGACACCGAAAAGCTGCGCGCCGTCACCAGCCTCGGCTACAACAACCTTTGGCAACTCGGCCACAGCGTCAACCTGACGTTCTTTACCGCACCGCAAGAGACCGACAACGCCAAAGTCTGGTCGGGTTCGTACACCGCGCCGCTGACCGAGCGCTGGAGCGTGCAGTTCTCCGGTTACCAGTCCGACAGCAACGTCGCCACCATCGGTGGCAGCAACGTACTCGGCAAGGGCCATTCCTATGGTGTCTCGGCGATTTACACGTTGCCATCGAGCGGCAACTGGTCGAACTCGCTGTCCGCCGGCATCGACTTCAAGGACTTCGACGAACGCCTGACCCTGTCTGGCGAGAGCGACAAAGTCCCGTTGCAATACGCGCCGTTTACCTTCGCCTACAACGGCTATCGCTACACCGAGAAGAGCCAGCTCGGCCTCGGCCTGAGCCTGGTCGCCGCCACTCGCAGCATTTTCGGTTACGGCAGTTCCGACGAAGACTTCGACTACAAACGCTACCGCGCCAAACCGAGCTTCGCCGTACTCAAGGGCGATACGAATTACACCTGGACCTTCGACAGCGACTGGCAGAGCGCAAGCAAAGCCGCATTCCAACTCGCCTCGGGGCCACTGGTTTCCAACGAACAATTCTCCGCCGGCGGCGCGACCTCGGTGCGCGGCTATCTGGCCGCCGAACGCACTGGTGATGACGGCGTGCTGCTCAGCCAGGAACTGCGCACGCCATCGCTGGCCAAGTACGCCGGCACGTGGATGCAGGACTGGCGCTTCTATGCCTTTGCCGAAGGCGCGCAACTGTATCTGCGCGACGAACTGCCGGATCAGGACGCCAATTACGCCCTGGCCAGCGTCGGCCTCGGCACCCGCGCCAGCCTGAGCAAATGGCTGTCCGGCAGCCTCGACTGGGGCTACCCACTACTCGAAGGGCCGAACACCTCGAAGCAGGAATCGCGCCTGCACTTCAACCTTCAAGCCACTTTTTAAAGGAGCACGTTCATGCAGCGCCTCTTCCTTTCGTTGTTGATCTGCCTGGGCTTCGTGCTCCCGGCCACGGCTCAGGCCTGGTGGCAGGACGACTGGCATTACCGCAAACAGATCGCCGTCGACACCACGCCGCAAGGTGCGGCGATCAACCAGGCCCTCGGTCGCACCGCGTTGCTGGTGCGCCTGCACACCGGCAACTTCACCTTCGACGGCGTGAAGGAGGACGGCTCGGACCTGCGCTTCGTCGCCGCCGATGACAAGACTGTTCTCAATCATCAAATCGAAAGCTTTGACGCACTGATGGGCATGGCGCTGATCTGGGTCGATGTGCCGAATGTCGAGGGCGGTCAGCGCCAGGACATCTGGATGTACTACGGCAATCAGAAAGCCCCGGCGACCGGCAACGGCCAGCTGACTTTCGATCCGAATTACACCGCGCTTTATCACTTCGACGGTGCCACCGGCACCCCGGCCAAAGACACCACGGCCTACGGTAATACCGCACAAAGCGCGACTGGCGCGGCGATTGACGGCGTCGTCGGGCGCGCCTTGCAGTTCAGCGGCCAGCCGCTGTTGCTGCCGGCCAGTCCATCGCTGCAACACAACGCCGGCAGTGCGTTCACCTTCAGTGCCTGGCTGCGTCTGGATCAGGCCAATGGCGAACAACTGATTCTCGCCCGTCGCGAAGGCGCCAACAGTCTGCTGGTCGGTGCCAATCAAGGCGTACCGTTTGTAGAAATCGATGGCCAACGCGCTGTCGCCACGCAAGCGCTGAATCCGGGCCAATGGCAGCACGTCGCGCTCACCGCTGAAGGCGCCAAAGTCACCCTGTTCATCAACGGTCGCGAAGCCGCCACACTTGCCCAGGCGATGCCGGCATTCAACTCGGTCATGGCCATCGGCGCTGACGTGCACGAAGGCCCGTTCCAGCCGTTCGTGGGCGCTATCGATGAATTGCGCTTGTCGAAAGTTTCACGCCCGGCGCCGCTGTTGCTGGCCGACGCGACCTCGCAAGGCGCCGAGTCGAAACTGGTCGCTTACGGTGTCGACGAAGAACAGTCCGGTTTCGGTTTCGGCAGCCTCGGCTTCCTGCTCAACGCCGTGCCAATCGACGCCTGGGTGATCATCGCCGTGCTGGTGCTGATGATGTTCCAGTCGTGGATCATCATGCTGCGCAAGAACCGCAGCCTCAGTCGCGTGTCTGCCGCCAACGAAGACTTCCGCGTGCAGTTCGCCAAAGTCGGCACACGTCTGGAGATGTTCGCCGACGACGCCCAACTCGCGCAGCGTTTGCAGCATTCGTCGCTGTGGCGTCTGTACTTGGTGGCGGTGAAAGAGATCCGCACCCGCCGCGAGCAGGGCGCCGATACCTCCTCGGTTTCCGCCGCGACCATCGAAGCCATTCGCTGCTCCATGGACGGCGTGCGTACCCGCGAAAACCAGCAACTGAGTTCGAAACTCTCGACCCTGTCCAACGCCATCGCCGGCGGCCCGTACATCGGCCTGCTCGGCACGGTGCTGGGGATCATGGTGGTGTTCCTCGGCACCGCAATGGCCGGCGACGTCAACATCAACGCCATCGCTCCGGGTATGGCTGCCGCGTTGCTCGCGACCGCGATGGGCCTGTTCGTCGCGATCCCGGCGCTGTTTGGCTACAACCGCCTGATCACCCGCAACAAGGAAGTCAGCGCCGACATGCGCGTGTTCGTCGACGAGTTCATCACCCGTCTGGCGGAGATGCACGGCGAGAGCCAGTTCAGTGAGTCGGCGCATCGCGGCCATCACGCCAACCACTCCGTACCGGCCTGAGGAGCACTGACATGGCGTCCGTAAATGCCTCCCACGACGATGACGAAGATGCCGCGGTAGACAGCATCAACATCACCCCGCTGGTCGACGTGCTGATGGTGGTGCTGGTGATGTTCATCCTCACCGCCACCGCGCAGGTCTCCGGGATCCAGATCAACCTGCCCAAGGCCAGCGCCTCGGTGTCGCTGTCCGAGGCCAAGACCAAGGCGATTTCGGTCAACGACGGCGGCCAGGTGTTCCTCGACGCCTATCCGGTGACATTGGCTGAGCTGGAAGAACGCCTGCGCATCGAGAAAGCGCAGAGCCCGGATTTCCCGGTGATCGTGCGCGGCGACGCGACGGTGCAGTACCAGAAAGTCATCGAAGTGCTGGATCTGTTGCGCCGGCTCGAACTGTCCCAGGTCGGTCTCGTCACCGGCAAACCGAGTCAGGGCTGAGTCATGACCGCACAACTCCCGATCGAGCCGCTGCCGGTGAAAAATCCAGCGCTGCGTTATGCGAAGTGGGGCGCCGGATTGCTCATCGGCGTGCTCGCTGCTTGGTTTCTCTGGCAGTGGGCCAATGACATGAGCGGCATCCGCCGCGAAGCGCCGAAGGTGCCGACGATCATTCCGTTGCCGCCACCGCCACCTCCGCCGCCGGAAAAACCGCCGGAACCGGAAACCCCGGTCGAAGAAAAAGTCGTCGAGCCGGAGCCAACCCCGGAGCCGGAAGAGGTCAAGCCCGAGGAAGAAACGCCGCCATCGCCGGCGGACGATCTGGCCAACCCGATGCAAATGGACGGCGATGCGCAGTCCGGCAACGACGCTTTCAACATCGGCGCGGGTAAGGGCGGCGGCATGGCCGGTGCCGGCGGCGGGCGTCTGGGCACGGGGACATACAGCCAGTTTCTGGCGTTCACCTTCCAGCGTTTGCTGCGCGAGAACCCCGAGTTGCGCAACCTCGCGTTTTCGCTGCAGGCCGATGTCTGGCTGAGCAGCGTCGGCGAGATCACCCGCGTCGAGCTGATCAAGTCCAGCGGCAATCCCGAAATTGATACCCAGGTGCTGGCGGCGCTGCGTGGTGCTCCGGCCCTCAGCGAACGGCCACCGGCCTCCATCACTTTGCCTGTGCGCCTGTCCCTGCAAGGGCGGCGTCCGGGTTAATTCATTTATTTACGCTTTGCCAAAAGGAGTTGTGTGCAGATGATTTCCAACGTGAATCGATTGTCCCTGGCGGTCGGCATGGTCATTGCGACCTTGGTCGGTCAGGCCGTGGCAGCGCCTGCGCCCTCGGAGAACGCCACGATCAATCTGATCCGCTTGCTGGTCGAGCAGGGCATTCTGAAACAGGACAAGGCTGACGCACTGATCGCTCAGGCGCAGAACGAAGCCGCCCAGGCCAAACAAGCAGCGGCGTCCACCGCCGTGGCGGCCGGGCCAGTGGCGGCGCCGGGCGATGTCCGCGTGCAATACGTGCCGGCAGCGGTGCGCGACCAGATCCGCGATCAGGTCAAAGCCGAAGTCATGGCCACCGCCAAACAGGAAAACTGGGCCGCGCCCAACAGCTTCCCGGAATGGGCGGCGCGCATCAGTTTCGACGGCGACATTCGTCTGCGCGACGAGTCGCGCTACTACTCGGACAGCAACAGCAACGAGATCGTCGACTTCGCCAAGCTCAACAACAACGGCCCGTACGACGTAAACCCCAACAGCAGCACCAATCTGCCGCCGCTGCTCAACACCCGCGAAGACCGCACCAACCAATTTCGCATCCGCGCACGGTTGGGCATGAAAGCCGAGATCTCGCCGCAATGGACCGCCGGCATTCGCATCGGCACCGGTTCGGACAACAACCCGGTGTCGACCACGCAGAACCTCGGCGGCGGTTTCGCCAAGAAGGACATCTGGCTCGATCAGGGCTACCTGAACTGGAAGCCTACGGATGAATTGACCCTGACCGGCGGGCGCTTCGCCAACCCGTTCATGTCCACCGACATGCTCTATTCCAACGATCTGAATTTCGACGGCGTGGCAGCGATTTTCGACCACAAGCTCAACCGCGATTGGGGTGTGTTCGGCACCGTCGGTGCGTTCCCGGTGGATTACACCAACGACACCGCCAGCAGCAACGGCTTCGACAAGGAAGAGAGCGACAACAAGTGGCTGTACGGTGCACAGATCGGCGCCAAATGGGCGATCAACAGCAACAACCGCTTGAAAGGTGCGCTGGCTTACTACCGTTTCGACGACATTCAGGGCCAGCGCTCCAGCCCTTGTGAGCCATGGGCCGGCGCACCGGGCTGCGACAGCGACGGCAGCCGCGCGGCGTTCATGCAGAAGGGCAACAGCGTGTTCCTGCTGCGCGACATCACGCCGAACCCGCTCAACCCGACCACCACGCCGCAGCCGCAGTTCGTTGGCCTTGCTTCGGAATTCAATCTGCTGGACTTGAACGTGGTGTGGGATGCCGACCTGCCGGAAGACTTCAAGCTGCGCAGCCAAGGCAACTACATTCACAACCTCGCCTACGACGAAGGCGACATGCGCAAGCGTTCGGCCGGGCAGATCGTCAACAACCTCGACAGCAACGGCGACATCGAAAGCGGCGCCAATGCGTGGATGGTGCAATTCACCCTCGGCAGCGCGCTGGACCTGAAAAAGCAGGGCGACTGGAACATGTTCGCTGGCTACAAGTACATCCAGCCGGATGCCTTGCCTGATGGCTTCAACGACTCGTCGTTCCACCTCGGCGGCACCAACGCCAAGGGTTATTTCATTGGCGGCAACTACGGTCTGGCGAAAAACGTTTACGCCACTGGTCGCTGGATGAGCACCGAAGCGGTGTACGGCGCGCCGTTCGACATCGACGTCTTGCAGCTTGAGATCAACACGCGCTTCTAAGGCGCCGGGAGAGGGTTATGAAAACGCGTTTTGTGTTGCTCGGGCTCGGGCTGTTGATCGCCACCGGGGCCAGTGCCGAAGGCATGGAAGAACGCCTGCGTACGCAATTGCGCAGCACCACGCAGCAGTTGCAGGCCCTGCAAAGTCAGCAGGCCCAGGCCAGCGCCGCGCAGCTGGCGGCGCAAAACGAAGCCAAGGCTGCGCAGGCGCAAATCAAGCAATTGAGTGCTGAGCTGGCCAAGGCCAAAGGCGTCGCCGAGCAACTGGCCGGACAGCAACAAAGCCTGCACAGCCAGGCGCAGGCACAAGTGGCGGCCAGCGCCGAGCAGACCGGCAAGTTCAAAAAGGCCTATGACGAGTTGCTGGTCATGGCCCGTGCCAAAGAGGCAGAACGGTCTAAGCTTCAAGCGCAATTGGCTGAACGTGACACACAAGTGCAGCAATGTTCAGTCAAGAATCAGCAGATGTACGGCGTCGCCAAGCAGATCCTCACTGCCTACGAAAACATCGATGTGGCCGAGGTGATGAAGATCCGCCAGCCCTTTGCGGGCAGCGCCCGGGTCAAGTTCGATGAACTGGCTCAGGGGTTCGGTGACGAGCTTTACAAGACTCAATTCGACGCGCCGCAAGCGGCGCTCTCGCACTGATAGACAAGGAAGAAACAATGACTCAATTGATCAGCCACGTATCGCCACAATCCCTGACCGACGTCCTGCAAGCCGCCGGTTATCGCGTGAACCAGACCGAACAGAACGGCATCGTCCAGTTGCTCAGCGCCAGCCAGGGCATCGGTTACGCCGTGCGTTTTGGTAATCCGGCGGTGGAGCAGGGCAGCTACGTTGATTTCACCTTCAGCTGTGCGCTGCGGGTGCAGGGTGAGTTGCCACAGGGTGTGGCCGAGCAGTGGAACGCCAGCCGTCGTTTTGCGCGGTTGTCGTTGCAGGGAGAGTTTCTGGTGATGGAAATGGACGTGGTCGTGGCGGCGGGCGTGAGCAACGATCACCTGCGTGGCAACCTGGAATTGTGGGATCGCCTGCTGCAGGAATTCATCGTCTACCTGCGTGACTTCACCCAGAACGGCACCGCGCAGACCGCTAAAGTCGCCGTCGCCGGGCAAGAGGAAGTCGCGCTGTGAAAAAGCCTGCCATGGTGATCAGCGCTGCGGCAGTGGCGCTGTTGGTGGTGGCCGTGGCGCTGGTGGTGCGGCCGGGCAGTGACCCGGTCGCCGCCCAGCAATCGTCGTCCGTGACGGTGGTTGCAACGGGGCCGGCGGTGGCGCGGTTGGGCAATCAGCAGGTAAGCCCTGCGGAACTTCAAACGTTGCTGGCGACGGTGCCAGCGGAAACCCGCGAACAATTGCGCGGCAATCGTGAGGCGCTGGAACGCTGGATTCGCACGCGTCTGGCGGAAAAAGCCGTACTCGAACAGGCCGACGCTCAAGGTTGGGCGCAGCGCCCCGAGGTTGCGCGGCAGACCCGCGCGGCGACTGAACAGATCGTGTTCCGTGATTACTTGCGTTCGGTCAGTGAAGTGCCGGCGGATTATCCGAGTGCGGCTGAATTGCAGCAGGCTTATGACGCGGGCAAAGCCAATTGGCAGACGCCGGCGTTGTATCGGGTCAGCCAGATTTTCCTTGGGGTAAATGATCCGCAGAATCTTGAATCGGTGCGCAAACAGGCGCTCGAACTGAGCAAAAAGGCCCAGGCGACGCCGGCAGAATTTGCTGCATTGGCGACTCAATATTCACAGGATCGCGTCACCGCTGAACGCGGTGGCGATAGCGGCCTGCAACCGTTGCAGCAACTGGTGCCGGAAGTGCGTGGCGCCGTGGCGCGGCTCAAGGTCGGCGCGGTTTCCGATCCCGTTCAAAGTGCCGCCGGGTTCCACGTGATCAAACTCACCGAGCAACAACCGGCGCGTCTGGCGACCCTCGACGAACTGCGCGATCAACTGACCCAGGCCTTGCGTACGCAGCGCCAGGAACAAATCGCCCAAGCCTATCTGGACGGCATGCTCAACACCGCCACATTGAGCATCGACGGTGCCGAACTAAACAAAGTCCTCGAGGAAAAGCACTAATCCCAGTTTCACCACAAACCCCCTGTAGGAGTGAGCCTGCTCGCGATAGCGGTGTGTCAGGTTAAGAAATGTCGACTGACACACCGCTATCGCGAGCAGGCTCACTCCTACAGGGGAATTGCGTAACGACAAATACAAAGATCGACAGGGAGTCATCGATGTCATTCACCGAACCCGCAGGACGACCGGGCACCAGCGATTACCGCTGGCCACACGACAACAGCGAACCGTGGCTCGCACACGCCGCGACCATCGACGCCGACGTCGCCCAATACTTCCTGGTCAGCGCCCGCTGCGGCTGCTTCATGCAAGCCGCACGCAGCCTCAACGTGCGCTCGACCTTGCTGCGCAAACAACTCGCGCAGCTTGAGCAAGAACTTCAGCACACGCTGTTCAGCTTTCAGGGCAGCGCCTTGAGCCTGACCCGCGAAGGCCAGCAACTGCAGGCCAAACTGGTGGCGCTGGCCAACGAACGCAAACTCCCGGTGATCGAACAACCACTGATTCGCCTCGCCGTCGCCGAATCGGTCCTCCACGACATCCTCGGCCGCGACCTCATCGCCCTGCTGCGCCGCAACGCCAGCGTGCGCCTGGAAATCATCGCGCTGGACAGCGAACTGTCCCTGCGCGCGGTCAGCGCCGACATCGTCCTCTGGCTTGCCCACGGCGAAACCCCACACCCCGGCCCGACCTTCGCCACCAGCGAACCGCAAGCGCTGGCGCGTCTCGACTACCTGCCGCACATCGCCAAGCGCTACTCCCGCGTCACCGCGCGCCCGGACACGCCTGATGACCTCGCCGACTTCATGTTGGTGCAATGGCAGCATGATCGGCAGATCGACAGCTTCCGCCCGTGGAATGAGTTGGTTGCACAGCGGTTGGCCGGGGTGGTGCAGATGCAGTCTTACGAGTTGATGCTGGAGATGATTCGTTGCAGCGCCTGCATCGGTTTGTTGCCGGCGTACATGAGCCGGTTTGATCGTGGTCTGATCGCCCTGCCGGGGTTGTTCGAAGAGCCTATGCAATTGCAGGCATGGCTGGCCGTTAATGCCGAGTCGCAGAATGTGGCTGAAGTGCAGACTCTCACGGACCTCATCCACCATACTTTCAACGAACGTCACGAATGGTTTCAGTCCTGAACGAGATTCCCCCTTGGAAACCAGCCTGCTGGCGATGACTATCATCACTGATGAGATGTGGGCACACCTCGACCCCTGTGGGAGCTGGCTTGCCAGCGATGGCGGCCTGCGAGCCGACCGATCTCTTGCTGATGCACCCGGCTCAACTGTAGGAGTGAGCCTGCTCGCGATGGCGACTTCACAGGCACCGCCCAATGGTGGCCATACCCCTAAACCGTTGGCGGCAGCGGTGCGATGATCCGACTGCCAGCGATGCCAGCGATGCGAGCCAACGCATCGACAAATTCGACACAAAAACAAAACCCGCCGCCCCGATGAGTAGGAACGGCGGGTTTCGTTTGTCTAAAGATTGCTGCGCCTGTCATTCAGCCTTGTCGAGCAAGCCCGTTCCCACACACTCGGCGGTGTAAACGCAGCCGTGTGATCGACAGAAATTGATCGTCCCCACGCGCAGCAAAGGAATGCAGCCCGGGACGCTCTGCGTTCCTTCCGAAGCCGAACGCGGATCGTCCGTTGAGGCATTCCTTCTGCGCGTGGGAGCGATCATCGGGAGGAGGCGCTACTGCGGCAACTCCAGATTATCCATCACCCGATTCACCGCCAGTTCGCCGAGCATGATCAGTTGCGCGATCCCTAAAAGCGTCCGTCGCTGTGACGCGGGTATGAGGTGGGCGAAGTCATGGGCGATGGTTCTGGCGCAAGCGAGTGTTTCGCTGGCATCGGCGAGCAGTTCCTCGTTTTTGAAGTCGGCAGTGACAGCGTACATCCGGCGGGTTTTACGTGGCGGCGGGGTAGAGCCGGGTGGGCAGAGGTAATGGTCGAGCGCGCGTTCGGCGGCGTCGTTGAGCTTTTTTGAATCGAGGGATTCGTAGGGGGAGGCGAGGTCGGTTTCGGGTGGGTTGGGTGTTGGTTTGATCATGGTGAAGCTCCTACAAGGTGGAGCCGCTAAAACCCGTCGCTAAACAGGTAAGGTGGCGGCTGGACGCAGGTTAGCGAACCGGGTGTAGGCGCCCGGCAGACCCGAAGGTCTCCCGCGCACAGCCGCCATAACGCAAATTGTAGATAAGCATCCACAGTCGAGTTTGGAGCGCTGGTGCGCCTACAAAGATTCAGGTCGCTAAACCCGATCGCTGATTCGTCAGCGACCGCACCACAATAGAACCCGCTCCCAAGGCGCACAAGCCGGCGGATTCTGGCGTAGCTGTAGGCAATGGCGCAAGAATTTGTAGCCTGAAAGGCGTGTCTGAAGGTGTCTTTTAAACACCATCATTTAATAGGCACTTTGTGCTGACCTCACGAACCTCTTCGCGAGCGGGCTCGCACACATTTGCAATGCGTTTCCCTGTAGGAGTGAGCCTGCTCGCGAAGGGGCCGCTTTGGCCAGTAGAAAACTCACGGTTAAAACCACTCTGTTTAAATCATTGGCAAAAACTGGAAGGCTTCTTGCGGTAGCCGTGAGTTCGCTCTGGGCGTCAAAAGTTTGCTTTAAAGGAAGGGGCTGGTAAATAAATGCGTCCCCTTTTCTTATGGTGTTAGATGAAAGGCATCTAAATAAAAGCGTTCCGTGGTAGAAAATTCTAGCTGGTTTATGCCTGTCGCAGAAATTACAGCATAAGTCGGGCGATCAGAACTTTTTGATAGTTCCACTCTAGTTAAAAAAATATCGTCCTCCGAGAATGCGGTCACTGTGTTGTCTATGCCTGGTAGGTCAAGTGAGCGATGATAAAAGGATACTTCTTTACATGTTGCTTTAAGTTTTATTCTGAATTTTCCACTTAGGGGCGTGCGTATGGCGTGACCGTCAACCTCGTGACCAATAAAAAAGCTAACCTCTTGAATTCCCATTTGGGCGTTTTGAGTGTCTTCGATAAGAGTGATTTTCATGAAAGGTGTTTCAATGCTTTGGTTTAGCGAAATGCTTTGAATTGGGGTTTTTTCGAAGTCTTCTATCATTTCTCCCTGAAAGACATTGAAACTATAAGAGTCAGACTCCAGCTGACTTCCGTATAGCGCATTAGCTTTGAACTTTCGCAATCCTACGGGCAGGTCAGCGACTTCTTTCGTCCAAATACCTGACGCCATATCCACGCTGGCTTTACCTCTGAACTCCGTACCATCGAACACTTCTATGTTCTGTCCCTTGGCCGCTCTACCGCTCAACGTAACGGCTGTTTCCACTGTGTCGCCGCCTTCTGTTATGTCCTCACCGCTTATTGTGCCTTTGACCGAAACAATGGTCGGGGCGATGTCTTCAATCACGGTCACAAAACGCACATTCGAATACACCGAACCGCTGTGATACAGGGACTTTGCATACAGTCGGTGTGCAAGCTCCTGGACAGCAACTTCGATTTCACGGTTCCACTCACCTTTATCATCTACCGGTGCGATGCCTTTGGACACCGCGCTTGCTTCGTCACCATCGAAAATCTCGACCTTCTGGCCGTAGCTTGCCGTGCCCTTGAGTTTCAACTGGGTGCTGACGGTGAATTGACGATCAGGCACCTCGATGCCTTTGTCATCCTGCACGCTGTCCAGCGTCGGCACTACCGATGCCACCACGACAATATTCCAGGTATTCGAAAGTGTGCCGTCCTTGCGTCTGGCGCTCAGGCTGTAGGTAGTTCCGGCAATCAGAGCAGTCAGTATGAAAGTCCATTCTCCCTTTGAATCTACTTCAATTTCGGTATTCGGCATCAGCGTGCCGTTATTGGCCAGATCGATTTTTGTGTCTGGAGTGGCCGTACCCGACAGGATAATCGCCGTTTCTACGGTCTGGTCGCCGGCGGGAATGTCTTCATTGCTGGACGAGCCTTTGACAGAGTCAATGATCGGCACCACATCCTCGACGGCTTTGACCCGGTAGCGTTTCACCGGTCCTGCAATGGCCTCTTCCTCAACCTGGCTCAGGGTCAATGCCACTTTGAAAACGATTTCAAGATAGGTGTCATGGCCTAGCACTTTGAGATAGCTAAAAGGCACGGCTCGATCAAATTTGCCGGCGTTTATCCAGGTCTGGTTGACCGATGAGCCTGGCACTGTCCAAATCGCGCGATTGTGAGCTGCGCCTTGAGCCGTTTTACCTTTGAGTTCCGCCCACACTGGCTGGCCACTTTTGATGAATGCCCAGACCCCCGCACGGAACGTCGCCCCCGCCGTGACTTTGCTCAGATCCAGTTCATCCCCCTCGGCCTCCACGATGTTCAGCTTGTCCAGCTCAGCAGCGGGCAGCGGTGTAACGGTCACGGTCAGTGTTTCAGAGGGGATTTCACCGGTGCCTGTGGTCACTTCGTATTCGAGTGTGAAGGTTTGCGCAGTGTTGCCAATGTTGGCGGCAATGGCTTCGGCAGGAATCAGGAACTCGACTCCGCCGCTGATAACGCCCGGTTTGGCGGGAATATCTGGTGATCCTGCACCGGGAGTGCCCGTCATGACCAGTTTGATGCTGTGTGTCTCGTTCATACCGGTAAAGGTCACGACAACTCGGGCACCTGTTTGCGCGTCGAGTGGCGCCAAAGTCACACTCGCGCCGTTGCCTGTCGTTTGCGGCATTTGGGGCAACGGCAAGGGGTTTTCCAGCGCCACGCCGACACTGAACGTCAACGTATCCGAATAACTCGTCCCGCCCGCCGCGCGCACGATGTGATACCGGGCCTCCACCGTTCCGCCTTCATTGCCCTTGATCACCGCCGCCGGGATCGGGAACGGTACTCTCTGACCGGCGGTAAATTCGTTCAGCTTGATCGAGTCGGTATACTCGCCGGTCTTTGAACCCTTCCAGAACATGAACGCTTCATCGTTTTTGACCGTTTTCGTGTAGGTCACCGTCGCGGTGGTGCCGGCGGTGTCGGCGGGCAGCACACCGTTCACCACGCCGGCCACTTCCGGTTCCGGCAGTTCCAGGCGCGGTTCGCCGACTCGCAGGATGTCGGTGTGGATCGACTCGCGAATGGCGTGAGTGGCCTCGAACAGATCCAGCGTGGCGAGCACCGAGTCCGGGAGCCATTGCTGGTAATAGAACTCCACCGTACCACCGTTGACCGTGGCCAGATGTTTGCCATCGATGCTGTATGCCAGCGGTAGTCCGGCGACGATTTCGTTGTGGGTGATGGGACGTAAAGCCAGGTCAGGCAGGTAGGGTTCGAGGCCAGGCGTGGTGCCGAGCATGAATATCTTGAGAGCCTGGCCTTCGGCAAAGGATTTATCGAATCGAATCTCCAGGCGTATCTTGTCCAGTGCGGGGTCCAGTGCTCCGGAGTTCTCGTCCAGCACCTTCGGCGCGGCCAGCCGCTGGACTTCGCCGATGGCGCGGATGAACTGGCTTTTGGAGCGCAGATCGGCGGAGCCGTCGGCTTTTTCCAGGCGGTAGGACAAGGTGATCTGGGACTTGGCCAACTGGCGCAGCACGGCGTTGGGAGCCGTGGTTTCCATAACGCTCGGCACACTTTCCAACTTCACACCTGCTGACGGTTCCCAATCAATCGGCGGCCCCTCGACGGGGGTGCCCTTGATCCTGATGAATACCTCGTCTCCGACTTTGAACTTGCTCGTATCGGTAGCAATAACTTGCACGGTGCCGTCGGCGTCGGCCAGTTTGTCGACGTCCAGCTCGTTGTTCTGCGTTTCCTTGAGCAATGGCGCGACCAGCCGGGTCGCATCGACAGCCACCACCACACGCTGTTCGGCGCTCCAGTCTTCAGAGCGGTTGAAGACCTTGTCGAACACGTCGAACACCACGGCCACGCCGGGAAAATCCGCATCACCGGCCTCGCGGATGACCGCTTCGATGATGGTGATGATGATCGGCGCTTTGCCTTCGGCCTGTTCCTGGGTCAGCGGATCACTGAACACATAGATCCCGCCCCAACTCACGCGACACACATCACCGGCCGCAGCGTTGGAGTAGGGCGGTGTGCCGTCGGCTTTGCCAATGGTGATCGGCACGCCATCGGCGACGTTGTCCTTGTCGATGCCGCCGTCAAGAATCGCTTGGGGAATGATCATGATCAGCGGGGAATCACCGCCCGGGCGCGTCAGCTTGACCAGCACCTGCATGACGTCGGACGGTTGATCTGTGCCGCCCAACGGCTTGACGACATAGGACACCGCGAACCGGCCATCGACCATGTGCTCGAGAGGCACGAACATCTGCAGTTGCGTGTTGACCTCGGTCTTGTCGACGGTCTCTACCCAGACGTTCTGCCAGCTGCCCCAAGAGATCCTCAGCGTGTCGCCAATCGCCATGTTCCCCCACGGCCCCGCCCGGCACAGCAGGCCATGAAGCGGAAAGTTGCCCTGCGCCGCGGCGATGTTGATACCCCAGATTATGGGATTGTTCGACACCGGGCCGGTCCGCCCGGGGATGTCGAGTTCCTTGAGTGCCACGGGTTTGTTGGGGGCGGACATGGCAACGACTCCGGTCGGGAAGGTGACGGAGCGATTGAACGGCTAAATAGCGATTTGCGCACCTGTCAGATCTGACAGGTGCGGGCCGAAATCCGACGGGTGGTAGATGAGTGGCTGAGTTGCAGGTTTGTGTCAAATAACGCAAACGGTGAAGGAAAGATCGCTTTCGCGAGCAGGCTCGTTCCTACAGTATTTACACTCGCCAGACAGACAATCGGCGGTTTAGAGTGGTCAGCCACACATCGATCCAGGAAGGATCCGCCATGCCCGACCACAACGCCGCCATTCACATCGAACGCTTCGGCGAGTCGCACCTCGAGGCTGTCACTGCGCTTTACAACGAGCGGGCCGTCACCCGGCAGGTGTTGCAGATGCCGTTTCAGTCCGTCGACGTCTGGCGCCAACGGCTGCTGGCGGAAAATGAACGGGTGTTGAAGCTGGTCGCGCTGCATCAAGGCCAGGTCATCGGCCATCTGGGGCTGGAAAACTATTCGCGGATTCGTCGCAGCCACGCCGGCAGCGTCGGTATGGCAGTCGCCGTGGCGTGGCAGGGCAAAGGCGTGGGGTCGAAGCTGTTGGCGGCGGCGCTGGACGTCGCCGACAACTGGATGAATCTGCACCGCGTCGAACTCTCGGTTTACGCCGACAATGAGGCCGCCATCGCGCTCTACCGCAAATTCGGTTTCGAGACCGAAGGCCTGTTTCGTGATTACGCAGTGCGCGACGGGCAATGGGTCGACACCCTGAGCATGGCCCGCCTGCGCAGTCGTCCGAAGACCTGAATCAGTCGCCCAAGGCGAACGCCACCGCCGACTGCGCATGCAGCTCGGTGGTGTCGAGCAGGGGCAGGGTGCTGTGTTCGGGTTTGAGCAACAGGCCGATTTCCGTGCAGCCGAGGATGATTGCCTGAGCGCCGCGCGCGGTGAGGGATTCGATCACTCGCTGATAGATTTGTCGCGACTGATCGCTGATCACGCCGACGCAGAGTTCGTCGTAGATGATTCGGTGCACGTCCTTGCGCTCGGCTTCGTCCGGCACCAATACCGTCAAACCCTGAGCAATCAAACGTTGCTTGAGAAAGTCCTGTTCCATCGTGAATGCCGTGCCGAGCAAGCCGACGGTGCGAGCATCAATCTCCAGCGCAGCGTGTGCGGCCGGTTCGGCAATATGCAGAAACGCAATGCTGATCGCCGCCTGAATCTGTTCGGCCACCTTGTGCATGGTGTTGGTACACAGCACCACACATTCCGCGCCGCCGGCTTCGAGCCTGCGCGCGGCATCGACCAGAATCGCTGCCGCATCGTCCCAGCGCCCGGCGTGCTGGGCCTGTTCGACAGGGCCGAAGTCGACGCTGTACATCAGCAATTGCGCCGAACGCAACGGGCCGAGACGATCCCGGACTTGCTGATTGATGAGTCGATAGTATTCGGCGCTGGATTCCCAGCTCATGCCGCCGATCAGGCCGATGGTGCGCATTGGATGTCCTCAGGCAAATGACAGTGTCGAGCGTTCAGGTGTGTCCGGAGTTTCCTGTTGTTCAACATTCGATGCCAGTAACAAGTGACTGTACTGCTGATCTTTCACGCAAGTGTCATGGTGCTTTATCGGGCTGGTGCAGGTTAAACGTACGCCGGGGCTGGTATCTGCCACTATCGACCTTTGCAGCTCCTTTCCGAGGAACACCGCTATGGACGACGTACAACAACTGGGCGAGATGCTTCGTCATTACGCCGAGAGCGAAGCGCACAAGAAGCAACTGTTCGAGACGCAATCGGCAGCATGGGCATCGCGGATTACTGCGCTGTTCGGCGATATTCAGCAATGGCTGGAACCGGTGCAGGCACCGAATCTGCTGGAGGTGAGTCGTGAGGCTTATGTCGCGTTCGGGCCAAGCACGCCAGTGGAAACCTCGACCTTCAAGACGGAAAAGCTGAGCATTGTGATTGCCGGCAAACCGGTGGAGTTCGTGCCGGATGTGATGGGCAGCGCGGGGCAGATTTCATTGGCGGCGATGGGGCTGACGGCGGCGCGTTATGGCAGCATTTCGTTGGTAGGGCTGCCGAACGGTGAGTGGCAGTGGCGCAAGACCAATGGGCTGAAGGATCCGGATACGTTTGCCTTCGACGCCAACTTCCTAGCCCAACAACTGCAAAGCCTGATTCCTCGCGACCGTAGTTAAGATCAAGAGCTTACCCCCTCACCCCAGCCCTCTCCCCCAGGGGGGCGAGGGGGAAAGGGAGCCGATTGGGGGATGGCCAAAACCTGAGTTCGACTGGATATTTCAGGTCGGTGTACCCGAAAAGACACTTTGATCAGTTCGCTCTCTCCCAAGGGGGAAAGGGAGCCGATTGGGGGATGGCCAAAACCTGAGTTCGACTGGATATTTCAGGTCGGTGTACCCGAAAAGACACTTTGATCAGTTCGCTCTCTCCCAAGGGGGAAAGGGAGCAGACCGAGTGCTGATCAAAACTTGAGTTCAACTTGATATTTCAGGTCGGCGTAACTCGAACAAACCACTCGGTCAGTTCCCTCTCCCTCCGGGTGAGAGGGGAAAGGGAGCCGATCTTCATTGTTTTTGAGATTGCATTCACCCGAGATATTTCAGGTCGGCGTCACTCGAACAAACCACGCGGTCAGTTCCCTCTCCCTCTGGGAGAGGGCTAGGGTGAGGGCAGCCCATCTGACACCCCTCACATATCGAGATTGACCCACCCCGGCTTCGCCACCTCCGGTGCCACCGCTTTCACGGTTTTACCGGTGGCCAGCTCCACCCGCCGCGCCACCTCCGGATCATCAGCAAACGGCACCATGCTCGCTTCATCCAGGCTGTCCGCCGTCTCCCGCCGCAAGCAGTACTCGACCGCCAGCCACAGAAACACCACGCCCAACACATCAAAGAAAATCTCCATCACGAGCGGCTCCCTGCCTCAGGCGATCTGCGCTTCACGGTGGGCCAATGCCACGTCGGCAACCCGCACCGTACGCCACACGTTATAAGCCATCAGCAACATCCCGGTGAGGAAGAACACCCCGCCGGCAAAGCGCACGATGAACCCCGGATGACTGGCCTGCAGCGCTTCGACAAACGAATAGGTCAGCGTGCCGTCCTCGTTGATCGCCCGCCACATCAGGCCTTGGGTGATGCCGTTGACCCACATGGAGGCGATGTACAACACCGTGCCGATGGTCGCCAACCAGAAGTGCAGGTTGATCAGCGGCGTGCTGTACATCTGCTCGCGGCCAAACACTTTCGGCACCATGTGATAGGTCGCGCCGAAGGTGATCATCGCCACCCAGCCCAAGGCGCCGGCGTGGACGTGGCCGATGGTCCAGTCGGTGTAGTGGGAGAGGGCGTTAACGGTTTTGATCGCCATCATCGGTCCTTCAAACGTCGACATACCGTAGAACGCCAGCGACAGCACCAGGAAGCGCAAAATCGGGTCGGTGCGCAACTTATGCCAGGCACCGGACAAGGTCATCATGCCGTTGATCATCCCGCCCCAGCTCGGCGCGAGCAGGATCAGTGACATGGCCATGCCCAGCGACTGCGCCCAGTCCGGCAGCGCGGTGTAGTGCAAATGGTGCGGGCCGGCCCAGATGTACAGGGTGATCAGCGCCCAGAAGTGCACGATCGACAAACGATACGAATACACCGGCCGATTGACCTGTTTCGGCACGAAGTAATACATCATCCCGAGGAACCCGGTGGTCAGGAAGAAACCCACCGCGTTGTGCCCATACCACCACTGCACCATGGCGTCGGTGGCGCCGGAATACACCGGATAGGACTTGAACCAGTCCACCGGAATCGACAGGTGGTTGACCACATGGAGCATGGCGATCACCAGAATGAACGCGCCGAAAAACCAGTTGCCGACGTAGATGTGTTTGGTCTTGCGCTGCACCACGGTAGTGAAAAACACCACGGCGTAGGCGACCCAGACCACGGCCATCCACACCGCGCCGGAGAATTCGATCTCGGCGTATTCCTTGGTGGTGGTGTAGCCCATTGGCAGGGTGATCAGCATGATCACGATCACCGATTGCCAGCCCCAGAAGGTGAACGCGGCGAGTTTGTCTGAATACAGCCGCACCTGGCAGGTGCGCTGCACCGCGTAGTAACTGGCGGCGAATTGCGCGCTGCCGGCGAATCCGAAAATCACCAGGCTGGTGTGCAGCGGTCGCAGTCGGCCGAAGGTGGTCCATGGCAGGTCCAGGTTCATCTCTGGCCACACCAGTTGCGAGGCGATAAAAACCCCCATCGCCATGCCCACCACACCCCAAAAGATCGTTGCAATGACGAATTGGCGGACGACCTTGTAGTTGTAAGCCTGTCCGATTGTTGCTGTGCTCATGGTCAGTTCATCCACGGTTGCAAAGTCTTGCCAGGCCACCCGGTCTGGCATGAGCTGCACTGTAGAAACCCCGCCAGAAACAAAACAGGCTCAGGAATCTTAGATTTGTGCGGATCAGATTGACGGGCTGACTGCGGCGTTCTGCCGCGCCCTGATATGGTTTTTATCGCTTCAGGTGAATCTGTAACGTGCTGCGCTGCTTCGTCATAGTGCTCTGAAGAAAACTGTAGGAGTGAGCCTGCTCGCGATAGCGGTGTGTCAGTCAACATCTCAGTTGCCTGACACACCGCTATCGCGAGCAGGCGAAGGCCTACAGGAATTGTGTGCGTCCTGATGAGGTGGCAGTTGCATGTATCAATACGATGATTACGACCGGGCGCTGGTGTTCGAGCGCGTTGCGCAGTTTCGCGATCAGGTCGAGCGCTTCATGGCCGGGGAACTGAGCGAAGAGGAGTTTTTGCCGCTGCGCCTGCAAAACGGCCTGTACATGCAAAAGCACGCCTACATGCTGCGCGTGGCGATTCCCTACGGCACGTTGAACGCCAAGCAGATGCGCACGCTGGCGAGCATCGCCAGCGACTATGATCGCGGTTACGGCCACTTCACCACGCGGCAGAACATGCAGTTCAACTGGATCGAACTGAGCGACGTGCCGGATATTCTCGAACGTCTGGCGCAGGTCAACATGCATGCGATCCAGACCTCCGGCAACTGTGTGCGCAACATCACCACCGAGGCGTTCGCCGGGGTCGCGGCGGACGAGTTGATCGACCCGCGTCCACTGGCCGAGATTCTGCGGCAGTGGTCGACGATCAATCCGGAATTCCTCTTTCTGCCGCGCAAATTCAAGATTGCCATTTGCTCGGCGAAGCAGGATCGCGCGGCGATCATGATGCACGACATCGGCCTGTATCTTTACCCCGGTCGCGACGGGCAGATGTTGCTGCGAGTGATCGTCGGCGGAGGTCTGGGGCGCACGCCGATTCTCGGTTTGCAGATTCGTGAAGGCTTGCCCTGGCAGCATTTGCTGTCCTACGTCGAAGCGGTTTTGCGCGTGTACAACCGCCACGGTCGGCGCGACAACAAGTACAAGGCGCGGATCAAGATTCTGGTCAAGGCGTTGGGCATCGAGGCGTTTGCCAAGGAAGTCGAGGAGGAGTGGCAACACCTCAAGGACGGCCCGGCGCAGTTGACCGAGGCCGAATATCAGAGGGTCGCCAGCGCGTTCGTGCCGCCGGTTTATCACACCCTGGCCGACACCGATCTGGACTTCGGCACGCGCCTGGCGGAAAGCCCGGCGTTTGCCCGTTGGGTCGCGCGCAACGTGCAACCGCACAAGGTGCCGGGTTACACCAGTGTGGTGCTGTCGACCAAACCGGGTATGGCTTCGCCACCGGGGGATGTCACCGCTGTGCAGATGCTGGCGGTGGCCGACTGGTCGCAGCGTTTCGGTTTTGGCGAGATTCGTATCGCCCATGAGCAGAACATCGTCCTGCCCGACGTGGCGAAAACCGACCTCTACGCGCTGTGGCAACTGGCGTGCAAACACGATCTGGGCAGTGCCAACGTCGGCCTGCTCACCGACATCATTGCCTGCCCCGGCGGCGATTTCTGTGCGTTGGCCAACGCCAAATCGATCCCGATCGCCCAGGCGATTCAGGCGCGTTTCGATAATCTCGATTACCTGCACGATCTGGGCGATATCAGCCTGAACATCTCCGGCTGCATGAACGCCTGCGGCCACCACCACATCGGCAATATCGGCATCCTCGGCGTCGATAAGAACGGCAGCGAGTGGTATCAGATCACCCTCGGTGGCGCCCAAGGTAAAAACAGCGCGTTGGGCAAAGTCATCGGCCCGTCGTTCAGCGCCGCTGAGGTGCCGCAGGTGATCGAGCGGATCATCGGCACCTTCGTGCGCTATCGCGAGCACGAGGAATTGTTTGTCGATACCGTGGCGCGGATCGGACTGGAGCCGTTCAAGGAGCGGGTCTATCCGAAGACGCTGGAGGCCACGGTATGAATAATTTGTTGCGGCTGGAGCAGGGTGTCGCGCGGATTGTGACGGACGATCCGTGGACGCTGGTGCGCGAGCCATCGACGCCAAGGCCTGATGGTTTGTTGATGCTGCCGCTGACGCATTGGCTGGAATCGCCGTCGACTCACGCGGTGTGGCTCGGCCCGGATGATGAGGTTGAAAGTCTGGTGCCGTGGTTGGCCTCGTTGCCACTGATCGCGCTGGACTTCCCGAGTTTTCGTGATGGCCGCGCTTACAGCCAGGCGTATCTGCTGCGTAGCCGTTTCGGCTGGGCAGGGGAGTTGCGCGCGATTGGCGATGTATTGCGCGATCAGCTCAGCCACATGCGCCAGTGCGGGTTCGACAGTTTCGCGGTGCGCGAGGACAAGTCTGCCGAGGATGCGCTGAAGGGGTTGGCCGGCATGAGCGTGTTGTATGGGCGTTCGGTGATCGAGCCACGTCCGCTGTTCCGTCGGCGCTGACGCTTGAAAAGATCGCAGCCTGCGGCAGCTCCTACAGTTGACCTCATGTAGGAGCTGCCGAAGGTTCGGGCCGCGTTCGGACGATCTTTTGATCTTCGATGTACACCGGGGAAACCCCTAGAAACCTGATGAATCGGGCATTTCTCCTTGGGTCAGTGGTGGCCTTTTGGTAGAGTCGCCGTCGCCAGCGGGTTTTCGGCTGGACGATGGAACCGAAGAAGGGAGTCTGATCAGTGAGTCCGGGCAAAAAAATCCTCGGCCTTACAGCGTTGTTGTTAATGGTGACGCTGTGGGCCAGTTACTTTTATGTATTCAAGGAAAACCGCGACGGCCAACTCGGCGGCGTCGGCGAAAGCACCACGTGGTGCGGCACGCCACCGTCCACGGAAGCGGCGTTGCTGGGCAAGGACCAGCTGACCTTGCGCGTCACCAACAACCTGCGCGGCGAGTTCATGCTCAGTGGTTCGCTGGTGGTCTCGGAGCGCACCTTCAACCGCTATGACCTCGCTCGCAACGAATTGCGCCTGCGTCTGGAGCCGTTGCAATGGTCCTACGGCGTCACGCCGATCTTCCTTGAACAGGTCAAGGTGCAGCCGCTGAGCCGCAACCTGTCGGCCACCAACAAAAGCGCCTATGCCGAACTTGAACCGCGCCCGATCGGTGTGCAGGGTCAGGTCACCGAATTTCCTTTCGACACCTATCGCTACGGCTACAAACCGGTGCTTTATTACCTCAAGGGCAGCGAACGCATTGATCTGCGCTTCAAGAACATCACCACGCTGATGGAGATGTCCAACACCTTCACGCCGATCCAGAAGTACAACCGCGTCGACTACATCAACGAGAAAACCTCGATGATTCGTGACGAGGATTACAAGGCTTACGGGCCGCACGAATGTGCGTTCAGTGTCGAGCGCAAGGGTTCGTTCAAGGTTGTGGTGTTGTTGCTGCTGTTGGTGCTGTGCCTGCCGTTGTTGCTGGTGTTTTACCGTAATGAACCGGGGATCGACTTCCTCGCCACGCTGCTGGGCGCGGCGATCGTACGGGTGCTGCTGATCGGGCCGGTGCAGGATTTCCAGCTGTACAACATCGACTTCCTGTTGGGCGCGGCGATATTGCTGGTGGGCACGGTGTCGTTGATCAAGGCGATGCACATCAACAGTCGGCGGGAGATGGCGTTGCGTAGTGGTGAGACTTCATCCTGGTAATCGGGTGAACCCTTAGAAGCCCCTCACCCTAACCCTCTCCCGGAGGGAGAGGGGACTGACCGAGGTGTCTGTCGTCCTGCACCGACGTGGAAGATCGAGTCGATTATGGATTCAAAGCCAACCGGTCACGTCTGTGTATCTCTCGAATCTCCCCCGATCGGTCCCCTCTATCTACCTCTGAGAGAGGGGACTGACCGAGTTGGATGTCGTCCTGCACCGACGTGAAAGGCCGAGTCGATTATGGATTCAAAGCCAATCAGTCTCCTCTATCTACCTCTGAAAGAGGGGACTGACCGAGTTGGCTGTCGTCCTGCACCGACATGAAAGACCGAGTCGATTATGGATTCAAAGCCTATCGCTCAAGTCGGCGGAATTCTTGAATATCCCCCAATCGGTCCCCTCTACCTCTGGGAGAGGGCTAGGGTGAGGGAAGACAATTTCCAGCCGGTCACTTAAGCGCCGGATCGCCCATGTTCATCTTCTTCCAGCCCTGCAACAGCATCTGCAGCGTTCTGGCTCAGATTGCTCCAATGCAGCGGATTCTTGAAGTTCACAAATGGCCAAGAGCTCGATGCAGCGTTGCCGGATGCTCGACGTCTTTCAAATGACGCTTGTGATCCGCCGCGCAGCGTTGCGTGAATATTGTGCTTTGCAATCGCAATTACTGAGGTTTTAGCTATACCTGTAACTCCCCCGGGCGAAGTTTTCGGCCTTCTGACAGGAGTTACAGCATGAAGCTAGCAGTGATGATGGGCACACTGTGTTTTGCCACCCTCGCAGTGGTAGGTTGTTCCAGCAAAACCGTCGACCCGAAAGAGTACTCCGGCTTCCTCAAGGACTACAGCCAGCTCAAGGAGGCCAAATCGCCGTCCGGTGCCGAGGTCATGCGCTGGATCGATCCGAAGGTCGACGTCAGGAAATTCACCAGCGTTTATATCGAGCCAACCCAGCTCTACCCGAAACCGCAACCGACCGCGAAGATCTCCCAGCAAACCCTCAATGGCATCACTTCCTACTACGATCAGGCGCTCAAGCGTGAAATCGGCAAAGACTTGCCGTTGGCGACCGGCCCAGGCCCTGGCGTGATTGTGGTGCGTGCGGCAATCACCGCCGTGAGCAGCTCCACCGAAGGACTGCACGCTTACGAGGTGATTCCGATTGCGTTGGTTGCCGCTGCGGTCAGCACCGCCAGCGGTATTCGCGATCAGGAAACTACGTTGGCCACCGAAGCGGTGTTCCTCGATGGCGCGAATAACAAGGTCGTCGCGCAAGTGGTGCGCAAAGGCACCGGCAAGCCACTGGAAAATGATTCGCAGGCAATGAGCACTAACGACGTCAAACCCGTCATTGATGGCTGGGCCTCAGACCTGCGTCAGTCGTATCTGAAGCTCAAGAAAGCCAAGTAAGCGCACCAGGCCGGATTGTCCGCGAGGACCGTCCGGCCTGTGCACACCCTCAGAAATTGGCGCGTGCCTGACGGTTGTAATGGCTGAGCAGGGCGTCGTAGCCACGGGTGACAGCGTAGTAATCGTCGCTCAAGCGTTGCGGTTCGGCGTGGTTCTGCCAGTCCTTGTGCAGGGTGTTCAGCGCGTCGAGATAGTGCTGCGCAGGCTCACGTATGTGTCGCCACAGCTCGCGCGCATCATCGTCTTTGTTACGAAAACCAGGCTCACGCGGGCCGATGAAAGGCCCACTGCGATTCCACGCCTGTTGCAGATCAGCGGTGGTTTCGGCCACGGCTTGTGGGGTTAGAGTACGGTGCTTCATCCCGTCTTCCAGCCGCTCCAAGGTCTCCCGGGCCTGAATCATGTACGCCAGCAGCGACCAGTGGATCTCCTTGCCTACGCGTTCCTCAAGGAGCTTGAGCTGTTTGGGTCGCTGCGCGATGTCCAGTGGCAGCAGTTCATCCCTCAAGGCAGTCGATGCGCTGATATAGGCATTGCTGGCGGTCTGAATTTGCGCAAGCAGCTGCAGTGTCTGGTTGAACGGGACGACAAAGAAGCTCGCACTTTTATCGAGTCGAGTCGGTGGCGAAATCACCGATGCCCACTTCAGTGCTTGCGCGTAGTCACGGACTTTCTGCGACAGCGCTGGCTGGTAGGCCAGCAGCTCGAGCTTTTCGTTGATATCCCGCAGGCAGGTATCCTCCTGGATGTCACGCACAGTGAACGCATCGCTGTTATCGAAATCCTGTGGCTCGGAAATATACTTTCCGAACGCATCACTGGTTGGCCGCTGATGTTGGTTTTTGTCGTAGGCGTTGCGCCAGTGCACATCGACACGGTTGACGCAGGCGATGATCGGGCTCAACGCGTTGGCCTGCGCGGTCACGGGGGATTCGCGCTGATCAAGCCACAGGTCGAGCTTCAGGAACGGTCGGGTCGCGCTCGCCAACCCCATCACCACCAGCACCACCACGACGCCGCTGACAAACATGAATCTTGAGGTCATGGTCGTGCCTCCGCCGGATACCACTGTTCACGGGTGGCCGGAGCGCCGCAATCGAAAGAACTCGCCGGCAACCGGCTACACAAACGCTCGGCCCAGGGTTGCAGGCCTTGATTGCGATTGACCGTGCCTTGGCTGGCGGCCACTTTGAACACGCCCAGCACCAGCACCAGGGCGACAACCCCGAGTAGCGTCAGGCCGATCTTCACCGCTAGGTTGGTCTTTTCCCAGGACGTGTGTGGCTTGACCTGACGGCGACGGATCAAACCCACGCTGGCAAGCGTGGCCGCATAGACGACGCCAGCAATGGGGCCGAAAAACCAAGTGAGCCCGGCCACCATCAATGCGCAGGGAATCAGATCGCGCAGTACGCCGAACGGCGCAGCGTCCTTGGCGAAACCCGGCCACAACCGTGCGCTGAGGCGGTCATCCAGCAGCCAATGGGTGTGCGCCAATTCGTGAGTCAGCCAGTTGATGCCCGCAGCGATCACGCCAAACACGATCGTTGAAGTCATGACGATATTGATCAGCCCGGTGACGCGCAGCCCCAGCGGGATGAAATGAGTAAACGCACCGATCAGACAGGCCAGCACCACACCAGCGTAGGTCGGCCATTCGCCGCGTTTCAGTTCCCAGTCGCGCCAGAAGAACGCGGTGCCACCGGGCAACTCAGCGCAGACTTTCGGATGATTGGCGTACAGCGCCGAACTCAAATGTCGGCAATGCTCCCAATCTTTCTCACGCAGGCGCCGAGCCAATGCGCGACGCTGGCTGAACGGGCCGCTGCCGAGCAACAGGCGCGCGGCGCGGTGTTCGGCAGTGGCGGGCGGCTCTTGCGCGAGTTGACGCTGTTGCGCGATAAAAATCGGTGCCTCATGGCGCGCGGTCAGACGCTTCCATTCATCTTGCGGGCAACGGTTGGAAGGGCCGGAATGCCAGCCCTGGCCCGCACAAACCTGCTCGAAAACAGCGCAGGACCAGTATTCGCTGTCCAGCAGCAATCGACTGAGGAACAGGTTGAACCACCGTCGGTGTACTTCAGCGTCAAGCCAGAGGCATTGCGCGCACTGTGCGTAGGCCTGCAAAAAGGTCGCACTGTCCTCACGTTCGAGGGCATCCCGCAGCGGTCGAGTAATGCGTTCGCGCTGCTGATCGAGCAAATGTTCGATGGATTCCTCGTCCAGTTCCAGGCGCTGCCAGGCACTGAACCAGTGATAGGTCTGCACCGCCCAATCGACCATCAGCGCCGATGTTTGCGGGTTCTCGATGCAATGCTGCAGCAGGGTCTCTTCGAGGATATGCGCGCAACCCTGCTCAACGGCGAGGGCATGGCGCTGTTGCAACTGCGCAAGGCTGGTGCCGTGCAGCGAGCGAGTTGCCTGTTGCAAGGCATCGACTTCAACCACGGTCAGGCCGGTCAAGTCCCAAGTGTCGTCCTGCGCTTCGTTGTCTTCGTTGGCCTGCGCCCATTCCTTGTAATTCAGGGCTTGCTCGTAGGCGTCACGCAGGCGCTGGAAGCCCTCGGCGTCTTCGTCCGGACGGGTCTGTTTGAGCAGGGCAGCGTATTGGCGTTTGATACTGCGCGTATCGGCGTCGGCCGTGAGGCCAAGGACGGTCCAGCAACTCATTGCGTGTACAACTCCATGAAAACCTGCGACGCGGTCCAGTGATGGCACTTTGATTTTGCGCACCCTACCTGTTTCGCGTCGAAAAGTCCTCAGCCGTGGTTTATTTGCCGACGAACCAGCGGAAATACGGGTTGCCGCCATCGCCGCGCATCACCCGCCAACTGACCTTGCAAGGGGACGGCGCAGTGGCGACAGGAGCTGTCGAATGAAACGAGGCTGCGATCTTTTGATCGTGTTTTTTAAATGCAAAATCAAAAGATCGTCCGATCGCGGCCCGAGCCTTCGGCAGCTCCTACCTGTGCGTATTTCAATTCGGGATGTTTAAACATTGTTTTGAATTTGCGGAACGTTCCCACAAGGTTTTCAGGTTGTCCGTCGGACGTCGGGGCTCTAGCCTGTGTTCGTCGCTGCCAAATCAGCGACCGGGACTGGAAACCCCGACGGGTATTAGTGGCGCGTACACGCTTTTCATAACGTATCCTTGCGCACTTCGAATGTGTGCACTCCGTTATGGCGGCTGTGCGCGGGAGACCTTCGGGTCGACCGGGTCGCCGCTGCCCGGGTTTCCAACCTGCGTACAGCTGCCACCTCTTCGTCCGGAAACCGAATGGGGCAGCTCCAACTTTCCAGTGGAGTTACACCATGAAAAAACCAACACCCAATCCCCCAGAATCAGACGCCGACAGCACATCCCCCTACGCCTCAGTCGACAGTAAAAAACTCCACGAAGCCGCCGACCGCGCCCTCGACTACTACCTCAATCCCGCCGCAGGCATCATGTCCAGCGTCAACGAGCCGGAACCCATGTACCTCGCCAATCCCAGGTACAACACCGAATCCCTGCTCGCCAACGCCAGCGAAACCCTCGGCTCGGCCAGCGAGATGCTGATCAACTTCGCCGCCTCGCTGGAAACCTCGCAGCGCAAGACTGCACTGGGGATCGCACAGGTTGTCATGTTGGGAGAACTGGCGGTGAATCAAGCCTTGGATCACGTCGAACTCAAGAGCTGATCTCTCTTGAATGATCGTTCCCACGCGCAGCAAAGGAATGCAGCCCATGACGCTCTGCGTCAAATTCGCGAACTGGAACGCGGAGCGTCCCTTGAGGCATTCCCACCCAGAGCGTGGGAATGATCAAGATCCGCTCTACGCCCGAGTGATCGATTCTGTAGCTGTCGAGTGCCGGTTTAGCTGTTTTTCTTGGCTTGTTCGCGGATCCGCTCTTCCTGCTCCCGCGCTTCGGGGGTGAATTCGGCGCCGAAGTCTTCGGCGGAGAATATCTGGCGGATTTCAATATCAGAATCGCCTGACATTGGGTTAGGGCAGCGCTTGACCCATTCGATGGCTTCTTCTTTTGATTTCACTTCCCAGATCCAGTAACCCGCTACCAGTTCTTTGGTCTCGATGAACGGCCCGTCGGTGACCGTGCGTTTGTCCCCGGAGAAATGCACGCGAGCGCCTTTGCTGCTCGGGTGCAGGCCATCGCAATCGATCAGGATGCCGGCCTTGACCAGTTCTTCGTTGAAGTTGCCCATCGCGGTGATCAGCTCTTCACTGGGCATGATGCCGGCTTCGGAATCGGCACTGGCTTTTACAAGGATCATGAAGCGCATGGCGGTTACTCCGTGGATTGTGGGGATTCGTTGTTTAGTCGAACGAGCCAGCGGTGAATCGACAAGGTCTCAGGTAAAAGTGCGGAGAATTTTTCACACCGCAGATCCATTGTAGGAGTGAGCCTGCTCGCGATAGCGGTGTGTCAGTCAACATTTGCGTATATGAAAGACCGCTATCGCGAGCAGGCTCACTCCTACAGAGGAACGGCGGTGGTTTTGTATACAATTTTTTGCGCAGGCACCTAACAATTTCAGTCAGGGCATAGGTCGTCGGACAATTTCGTGGTTAACTTCGGCCTCTTGCATGCTTTCCAATCAAAACATCAGAAGGACTCAAGTCATGGCTCAAGTCACCCTTAAAGGCAATCCGGTTCAAGTCAACGGCCAGTTGCCACAAGCCGGTTCCAAGGCGCCAGCCTTTTCTCTGGTTGCCGGCAATCTGTCCGACGTCACCCTGAAAGACTTCGCCGGCAAGCGCAAAGTGCTGAACATCTTCCCAAGCGTCGACACCCCGACCTGCGCGACTTCGGTACGCAAGTTCAACGCTCAGGCCAACGACATCAGCAACACCGTAGTGCTGTGCATCTCCGCTGACCTGCCGTTCGCTCAAGCGCGTTTCTGCGGCGCCGAAGGTCTGGAAAACGTCCAGAACCTGTCGACCCTGCGCGGTGCCGAGTTCATCGAGAACTACGGTGTGGCCATTGCTGACGGCCCGCTGAAAGGCCTGACCGCTCGCGCCGTTGTGGTTCTGGACGAAAACGACAACGTCCTGCACAGCGAACTGGTCAAGGAAATCGCCGAAGAGCCTAACTACGAAGCGGCGCTGTCCGTTCTCAAGTAAGCGCTTTTACAATTGTTAACGGCCTGGCCCTGTCCAGGCCGTTTTCATTTGTGTATCAGTGTTTTGCCTCACACCTTGAAACGTAAGGTGTAAGTAAATTGCCGGTAAAGCTGCTTTGCTAATTCCCCACCAGTGCTTATCGTTCAGCCTCCCGTAAAAGAAGCCCTCGCGCCCAATGGTTAATGACTCCATGCAATCGTCCCCTCGTAACTCCCGTCGCTGGCTGATCAGCCTGCTTGTCTTGTTGG
This sequence comes from Pseudomonas sp. SCA2728.1_7, assembly GCF_018138145.1. Lineage (NCBI taxonomy): Bacteria > Pseudomonadati > Pseudomonadota > Gammaproteobacteria > Pseudomonadales > Pseudomonadaceae > Pseudomonas > Pseudomonas sp. SCA2728.1_7. Next base: position 505,790 of record NZ_CP073104.1, read on the forward strand.
TGATCGCCGTCCTGTGCTGGAAATTCTGGCCCGCCGGTTCAGCCCACAAAGAGGGCGCTGACAAGGCGGCGGCCGGGCACACCGGGCGTTCGGGGATGATGCGGCCGGGCTTCGGTGGCGGCACCGGACCGATTCCGGTGCGCGTGGCGCCGGCGGTCACCGGCGACTTCCCGCTGTATTACAAGGCACTGGGCACGGTGACCGCGCTCAACACCATCAACGTGCGCAGCCGGGTGGGCGGCGAACTGGTGAAAATCAATTTCGAAGAAGGGCAGATGGTCAAGGCTGGCGACCTGTTGGCCGAAATCGACCCGCGCCCGTACCAGAATGCCTTGCTGCAGGCTGAAGGCACGTTGCTGCAGAATCAGGCACAACTGAAAAACGCTCAGGTCGACGTCGAGCGTTATCGCGGTCTGTACAAAGAGGACAGCATCGCCAAACAGACGCTGGACACCGCCGAAGCACTGGTCGGCCAGTATCTGGGTACGGTCAAGACCAACCAGGCTGCGGTCAATGACGCCAAGCTCAATCTTGAATTCACCAAAATCCGCGCGCCAATTGCCGGTCGCGTCGGTCTGCGTCAGGTCGACGTCGGCAACCTCGTCACCGCCAACGACACCACGTTCCTCGCGGTGATCACCCAGACGCAACCGATCAGCGTCGCTTTCACCTTGCCGGAAAACAGCCTCGAAACCGTACTCGCGCGTTATCGCAGCGGCGCCAAGCTGCCGGCCGAAGCGTGGGATCGCGGAGACACCAAACTGCAAGCCACCGGTGTGCTGCAAAGCCTCGACAACCAGATCGATGTCGCCACCGGCACTCTGAAGTTCAAGGCCCGCTACGACAACCGCGATCAGGCGTTGTTCCCCAACCAGTTCGTCAACGTGCACTTGCTGGCTGACACACTGAAAGGCGTGGTCCTGGCACCGTCGGCGGCCATCCAGTTTGGCACCAACGGTACCTTTGTCTATGCGCTGGACGGCGACAAGAAAGTCACCATTCGCCAACTGAAGATTGGCGCCAGTGATGGCGAAAACACCGTGATCACTGAAGGCCTGACTGCTGGCGACCGCGTGGTGCTGGAAGGCACCGACCGTCTGAAGGAAGGCAGTGAAGTGGAAGTGGTCAACGACAGCAACCAAGTGCCGACCACGCCGACCGAACACCTGCAAGGCAAATCTGCCGCCACCCCGACTGACGCTGCTGTCACCGACAAGGCCAAGAAGGGCGCATGAACATTTCGCGGCTGTTCATCCTCCGACCGGTAGCCACCACCCTGAGCATGCTGGCCATCGTCCTGGCCGGCCTGATCGCGTACCGCTTACTGCCGGTTTCTGCGCTGCCACAGGTCGACTACCCGACTATCCGCGTCATGACCTTGTATCCCGGCGCCAGCCCGGATGTGATGACCAGTGCCGTGACCGCACCGCTCGAGCGCCAGTTCGGGCAGATGCCGGGCCTCACGCAAATGGCCTCGACCAGTTCCGGCGGTGCGTCGGTGCTGACGTTGCGTTTCAGCCTCGACATCAACATGGACGTCGCCGAACAGCAGGTGCAGGCCGCGATCAACGCCGCGACCAATCTGCTGCCAACCGATTTGCCCGCGCCACCGGTGTACAACAAGGTCAACCCGGCGGACACCCCGGTACTGACCCTGGCGATCACCTCGAAAACCATGTTGCTGCCCAAACTCAATGACCTGGTCGATACGCGCATGGCGCAGAAAATCGCCCAGATCAGCGGCGTCGGCATGGTCAGCATTGCCGGCGGTCAGCGTCAGGCCGTGCGGATCAAGGTCAACCCGGAAGCGTTGGCCGCCAACAGTCTGAACCTGTCGGACGTGCGCACCTTGATCAGCGCCTCCAACGTCAACCAGCCGAAAGGTAACTTTGACGGCCCGACGCGGGTGTCGATGCTTGACGCCAACGACCAGCTGACTTCGCCCAAGGATTACGCCAACCTGATCCTCGCCTACAAGAACGGCGCGCCGCTGCGGCTCAAGGACGTGGCGGAAATCGTCGATGGCGCCGAGAACGAGCGCCTCGCTGCGTGGGCCAACCAGAATCAGGCGGTATTGCTGAACATCCAGCGTCAGCCGGGTGCCAACGTCATCGAGGTGGTCGACCGCATCAAGGCGTTGCTGCCGAGCATCACCGACAACCTGCCGGCCGGCCTCGAAGTGACGGTGCTGACGGATCGCACTCAAACCATCCGCGCCTCGGTCACTGACGTGCAACACGAACTGCTGATCGCCATCGCTCTGGTGGTGATGGTGACATTCCTGTTCCTGCGCCGCGCCAGTGCGACGATCATTCCCTCAGTGGCGGTGCCGCTGTCGCTGATCGGCACCTTCGGCGTGATGTACCTCGCCGGTTTCTCGGTCAACAACCTGACCCTGATGGCGCTGACCATTGCCACCGGTTTTGTGGTCGACGATGCCATCGTCATGCTGGAGAACATCGCGCGCTTCATCGAAGAGGGCGACAGCCCGATGCAGGCCGCGCTCAAGGGTGCCAAACAGATCGGCTTCACCCTGATTTCCCTGACCCTGTCGCTGATTGCAGTACTGATCCCGCTGCTGTTCATGGCCGATGTGGTCGGGCGCCTGTTCCGCGAATTCGCCATCACCCTGGCGGTGGCGATCCTGATTTCGCTGGTAGTCTCACTGACCCTGACGCCGATGATGTGCGCGCGTCTGCTCAAGCGTGAGCCGGAAGAACATGAGCAAGGCCGTTTTTACCGTGCCAGCGGTGCTGTCATCGACTGGATGATTGCCGAATACGGTCGGATGCTGCGCTGGGTACTCAAGCACCAGCCACTGACCTTGCTGGTGGCCATCGCTACACTCGGGTTGACCGTGTTTCTCTATATGGTCGTGCCGAAGGGCTTCTTCCCGGTGCAGGACACCGGGGTGATTCAGGGCATTTCCGAAGCACCACAGTCGATTTCCTTCGCGGCGATGGGCGAGCGTCAGCAGCAACTGGCGAAAATCATTCTTGAAGATCCGGCGGTGCAGAGCCTGTCGTCCTACATCGGTGTCGACGGCGATAACGCCACGCTCAACAGCGGGCGCTTGCTGATCAACCTCAAGCCCCATGGCGATCGCGATCTAAGCGCCACTGAAGTGATTGCGCGCCTGCAACCGCAATTGGACAAACTGGTCGGCATCCGCCTGTTCATGCAGCCGGTGCAGGACCTGACCATCGAAGACCGTGTCAGCCGGACCCAGTATCAGTTCAGCATGTCCTCGCCGGATTCCGAACTGCTCAGCCAGTGGAGCGGGCGACTGGTCGAAGCGCTGGCCCAACGGCCGGAATTGACCGACGTTGCCAGTGATTTGCAGGACAAGGGTTTACAGGTCTATCTGGTGATCGACCGCGATGCCGCCTCACGCCTTGGCGTTTCGGTGGCGAACATCACCGATGCGCTCTATGACGCTTTTGGCCAGCGGCAGATCTCGACTATTTACACCCAGGCCAGCCAGTACCGCGTGGTGCTGCAAGCCCAGGCCGGAGAGAAGATCGGCCCGCAGGCGCTGGACCAGATTCACGTCAAGACCACCGATGACGCGCAGGTACGCCTGTCGAGTCTGGCGCATATCGAGGAGCGTCAGGCGCAACTGGCGATCACCCATATCGGCCAGTTCCCGGCGGTAATGATGTCGTTCAACCTCGCGCCCGGTGTGGCGCTGGGGCATGCGGTCGACATCATCGAGCAGGTACAGAAAGACATCGGCATGCCCGTCGGCGTGCAGACCCAGTTCCAGGGCGCGGCCGAAGCGTTCCAGGCTTCGCTGTCGAGCACCTTGCTGCTGATTCTGGCGGCGGTGGTGACCATGTACATCGTGCTGGGCGTGCTTTACGAGAGCTACATTCACCCGATCACCATTCTTTCGACTTTGCCGTCGGCAGCGGTCGGCGCTTTGTTGGCATTGCTGCTCAGTGGCAATGACCTGGGCATGATCGCGATCATTGGCATCATTTTGCTGATCGGTATCGTGAAAAAGAACGCGATCATGATGATCGACTTCGCCCTCGATGCTGAACGCACCCAAGGCATGGCACCGGAACAGGCGATCTATCAGGCGGCGCTGCTGCGCTTCCGGCCGATTCTGATGACCACGCTGGCGGCGCTGTTCGGCGCGGTGCCGTTGATGCTCGCCACGGGATCAGGTGCTGAATTGCGTCAGCCGCTGGGTCTGGTGATGGTCGGCGGTCTGCTGGTCAGTCAGGTGCTGACGCTGTTCACCACGCCAGTGATCTACCTGTATTTCGACCGCCTCGGGCGACGCTTTGGCAAGACCAATGCTGACACTGAGGAGGTGTCGGTATGACTGTCCATACACATAACCCCTGTAGGAGTGAGCCTGCTCGCGATGAGGCCGGCACCTGCAACATCAATGTAAACAGACACACCGCTATCGCGAGCAGGCTCACTCCTACAGGGGATTGGTGTGACGTTGGGGATCGTGGTCAATGAACCTCTCCGGTCCTTTCATCAAGCGCCCAGTAGCAACGATGCTGCTCAGCCTGGCGATCATGCTGCTCGGCGGTGTCAGCTTCGGTCTGCTGCCGGTGGCGCCGCTGCCGCAAATGGATTTCCCGGTGATCGTCGTACAGGCAAGCCTGCCCGGCGCCAGTCCGGAGGTCATGGCGTCCACCGTGGCCACGCCGCTGGAGCGCTCATTCGGCGCGATTGCCGGCGTCAACACCATGAGCAGCCGCTCCAGTCAGGGCTCGACCCGGGTCATTCTGCAATTTGACCTAGATCGCGACATCAACGGCGCCGCGCGGGAAGTGCAGGCGGCGATCAACGCCTCGCGCAACCTGTTGCCGAGCGGTATGCGCAGCATGCCGACCTACAAAAAGGTCAACCCGTCGCAGGCACCGATCATGGTGCTGTCGCTGACCTCCGATGTACTGGAGAAAGGTCAGCTCTACGATTTAGCCTCGACCATTCTGTCGCAGAGCCTGTCGCAAGTGCAGGGCGTCGGTGAAGTGCAGATCGGCGGCAGTTCGCTGCCGGCGGTGCGCATCGAACTCGAACCGCAGGCGCTGAACCAGTACGGCGTGGCGCTCGACGATGTGCGCAAAACCATCGCCGATGCCAACGTGCGCCGGCCAAAAGGTTCGGTCGAGGACGGTCAGCGTCTATGGCAGATCCAGGCCAACGACCAGCTGGAAAAAGCCAAGGATTACGAATCACTGATCATCCACTACGCTGACGGTGCCGCGCTGCGCCTCAAGGACGTGGCCAAGGTCAGCGACGGCGTCGAAGATCGCTACAACAGCGGCTTCTTCAACGATGACGCGGCCGTGCTGCTGGTGATCAACCGCCAGGCCGGCGCCAACATCATCGAGACGGTCAACGAGATCAAAGCGCAGTTGCCGGCCCTGCAAGCCGTCCTGCCCGCCAGCGTGAAATTGAACCTGGCCATGGACCGCTCGCCGGTGATCAAGGCCACTTTGCATGAAGCCGAGATGACCCTGCTGATTGCCGTGGCGCTGGTGATTCTGGTGGTGTTCCTGTTCCTCGGTAACTTCCGCGCCTCGCTGATTCCGACATTGGCGGTGCCGGTGTCGCTGGTCGGCACCTTTGCGGTGATGTACCTCTATGGCTTCTCGCTGAACAACCTTTCGCTGATGGCGTTGATTCTGGCCACCGGACTGGTGGTGGACGATGCCATTGTGGTGCTGGAGAACATTTCCCGGCACATCGACGAAGGCGTCAAACCGATGCAGGCCGCGTACCTCGGGGCCAAGGAAGTCGGTTTCACCTTGCTGTCGATGAACGTCTCGCTGGTGGCGGTATTTCTCTCGATTCTGTTCATGGGCGGGATTGTCGAAAGCCTGTTTCGCGAGTTCTCCATCACCTTGGCGGCGGCTATTGTGGTGTCGCTGGTGGTCTCGCTGACGCTGACACCGATGCTCTGCGCCCGTTGGCTCAAACCGCACACACCGGGGCAGGAAAACCGTCTGCAACGCTGGAGCCGCCGCACCAACGACTGGATGGTCGGCAAATACGCCACCAGCCTCGACTGGGTGTTGCGCCATCGTCGTCTGACCTTGCTCAGTCTGCTGATCACCGTTGGCGTCAACGTCGCGCTGTACGTGGTGGTGCCGAAAACCTTCATGCCGCAGCAGGACACCGGCCAGTTGATCGGTTTCGTGCGCGGTGACGACGGTCTGTCGTTCAGCGTGATGCAGCCGAAAATGGAAATCTTTCGCCGTGCCGTGCTCAAGGACGAGGCGGTAGAGAGTGTCGCCGGATTCATCGGTGGCTCCAACGGCACCAATAACGCTTTCATGCTGGTGCGTCTGAAGCCGATCAAGGAACGTCAGCTCAATGCACAGAAAGTCATCGAGCGCCTGCGCAAGGAAATGCCCAAGGTCCCCGGTGCACAATTGATGCTGATGGCCGATCAGGATCTGCAGTTTGGCGGCGGCCGCGAACAGACTACCTCGCAGTACAGCTACATCCTGCAAAGTGGCGATCTGGGCGAGTTACGCAAGTGGTATCCAAAAGTGGTTGCCGCGTTAAGGGCGTTGCCTGAGCTGACCGCGATCGACGCGCGCGAAGGCAAGGGTGCCCAGCAAGTGACGTTGATCGTCGACCGCGATCAGGCCAAGCGCCTGGGGATCGACATGGACATGGTTACCTCAGTGTTGAACAACGCCTACAGCCAGCGGCAGATTTCGACGATCTACGACAGCCTCAACCAGTATCAGGTGGTGATGGAGGTCAATCCGAAATACGCCCAGGACCCGGTGACGCTCAAGCAGGTTCAGGTGATCACCGCTGACGGTGCGCGGGTGCCGCTGTCGACGATCGCTCATTATGAGAGCAGCCTGGAAGACGACCGCGTCAGCCACGAAGGCCAGTTCGCCTCGGAAGACATTTCCTTCGACATGGCCGAAGGCGTGACGGTGGAGCAGGGCAGTGCCGCGATCGAGCGGGCGATTGCCAAGTTGGGTCTGCCGGAAGATGTCATCGCGAAAATGGCCGGTACCGCCGACGCTTTTGCCGCGACGCAGAAGAGCCAGCCGTTCATGATTCTCGGCGCGCTGCTGGCGGTGTATCTGGTGTTGGGCGTGCTGTATGAAAGCTACATCCATCCGCTGACGATCCTGTCGACCCTGCCGTCGGCCGGTGTCGGTGCGTTGCTGTCGATCTATGCGCTGGGCGGCGAGTTCAGCCTGATTTCGTTGCTCGGGTTGTTTCTGCTGATTGGCGTGGTGAAGAAAAACGCCATTCTGATGATCGACCTCGCGCTGCAACTGGAACGGCATCAGGGCCTGTCGCCGCTGGAGTCGATTCGCAGTGCCTGTCTGCAACGCTTGCGGCCGATTCTGATGACCACCCTGGCGGCGATTCTCGGCGCCTTGCCGTTGCTGCTCAGCCGGGCCGAAGGTGCGGAAATGCGCCAGCCGCTGGGTTTGACCATCATCGGCGGATTGATTTTCAGCCAGGTGCTGACGCTTTACACCACCCCTGTGGTTTACCTCTATCTCGACAAGCTGCGCCATCGTTTCAACAAATGGCGTGGCGTGCGCACTGACGCCGCTCTGGAAACTCCGCTATGACTGACCGTTCGCTTATCAATCTGGCCACTGTACGAGGCTCGCGTCTGCTGAGCCTGTCGCTGTGCGTGGCGATGCTCAGTGCCTGCGCTGTCGGCCCGGACTACCAGCGCCCGCAAACCGTGGAAATCGCCCAGTACAAGGAGGCCGAAGGCTGGACTCAGGCCAACCCGAGTGATTCGTTGGCCCGGGGTGCGTGGTGGGAGTTGTACGGCGATCAGCAGCTCAACGGCTTGATCGAAAAACTCAACAATTCCAACCAGACCGTCGCGCAGTCGGAAGCCCAGTACCGACAAGCGCAGGCGTTGGTGCGCAGCGCGCGCGGGGCGTTTTACCCGAGTGTCGATCTGAGCTTGGGTAAAACCCGCTCCAGCCAGGGCACCGGCAGCAGCAGTTCCAGTCTGAGCAGTTCCTCCAGCGGTATCCGCGACACCTACAACGCTGAGCTGGGCGTCAGTTGGGAAGCCGATGTGTGGGGCAAGTTGCGCCGTGGACTGGAAGCCGATGAGGCCAGTGCCCAGGCCAGTTTTGCCGATCTGGCGGCGATGCGCCTGAGTCAGCAGTCGGAGCTGGTGCAGAACTACCTGCAATTGCGCGTGATCGATCAGCAAAAACGTCTGCTCGAAGCCACGGTTGCTGCTTACGAACGCTCGCTGAAAATGACCCAGAACCAATACCGCGCGGGCGTTTCCGGGCGCGATGCGGTAGCACAGGCGCAGACGCAACTGAAAAGCACCCAGGCCGATCTGGTTGACCTGATCTGGCAGCGTGCGCAGTTCGAAAATGCGATTGCCGTGCTGACCGGTCAAGCGCCGGCGGATTTCAACATTGCTGAAGTGCAGACCATTCCGAAGTTGCCGCAGGTGCCATTGAGCTTGCCCTCGCAGTTGCTGGAACGGCGCCCGGACATCGCCTCGGCAGAGCGCTCGGTGATCGCCGCCAACGCCAACATCGGCGTGGCCAAAGCCGCGTATTACCCGGATCTGAGCTTGAGTCTGAGCGGCGGCTACAGCAGCAGTACCTCGCAGAACCTGATCAGCCTGCCGAACCGCTTCTGGTCGGTCGGGCCGAAACTGGCGTTGCCGCTGTTCGACGGTGGCATACGTTCGGCAGAAGTCGACCGCACCGAGGCGGTATACGACCAGACCGTGGCCAAGTACCGCCAGACCGTGCTCGACGGTTTCCGCGAGGTGGAAAACTACCTGGTGCAGCTCAAGGTCTACGAGGATGAAGCGGCGGTGCGCCAGGAAGCCCTCGATGCCGCCCGCGACTCCCTGCGCCTGACGGAAAATCAGTACAAGGCCGGGTTGATTGCTTACATCGACGTCGTGGTGGTGCAAGCCACGGCACTGAGCAACGAGCGCAGCGTGCTGAACATTCTGCAAAGCCGTTTGATCGCCAGCGTGCAACTGATTGCGGCACTGGGCGGTGGCTGGGACGGGCAACTGGATGTCAGTGACGCCCAATAAATCAGGCTGTGGCGAAAATCATGTGGGAGCGAGCCTGCTCGCGAAGGCGTCAATGCAGTCACTGATTACTTTGAATGAGAGAGCCTATTCGCGAGCAGGCTCGCTCCCACAATGATCGCACCAACTTTAGAAAAGCCCGGGCCAGAGCCTCGTCGGCCGATCAAACGAGCGTTTCATCGGCTTGATGGCCAATTGCTTACTTTGTCAGTGCGTTCTTCTGTGCAATCAGTACAATCGCCGCATTTGCCCGACCGAGAATGGACGCAATCCGCGTTGGGTGGCCACGAGAATTCCCATGCTCATCGGTAGTTATTCCTCCACCCTGGTTTTCATTTCGTTGTGTGTGGCGATTCTCGCCTCGTACACCGCCCTCGATCTCACCGGTCGCATTGCCACGGCCAAGGGCCGAGCTGTTCATTTCTGGACGGCCGGAGGTGCGTTTGCCATGGGCATCGGCGTCTGGTCGATGCACTTCATTGGCATGCTCGCCTTCAAGCTGCCGATCGATCTCGGCTACGACATCACCCTGACCGCGCTGTCACTGCTGATCGCGGTCTTGTCCTGCGGGTTTGCCTTGTGGCTGGTCAGCCAGCCGAAGCTGCCGATTCTGCAACTGGCGTTTGGCGCGCTGATCATGGGGGCCGGGATCAGTGCCATGCATTACACCGGCATGGCGGCGATGCGCATGACCCCGGGGATCGACTACGATCCGACGCTGTTTGGCGCCTCGCTGCTCATCGCGGTCGGCGCGTCGGCGGCGGCGCTGTGGATCGCCTTTCGCCTGCGTCAGCATTCGCCGTACGTGCGGCTGATTCGTGGCGGCGCAGCAATCATCATGGGCATCGCCATTGTCGGCATGCATTACACCGGCATGGCCGCCGCGCAATTCCCTGATGGCAGTTTCTGTGGCGCCACCGTCAATGGCTTGAAGGGCAACGGCCTCGACAGTCTGGTGTTGATCACCACGTTGGCAGTGCTGTCGATTGCCTTGCTGACCTCGATTCTCGACGCACGCCTCGAAGCGCGCACCGCTGATCTGGCGCACTCGCTGACCGTGGCCAACCGCGAACTCACGCAATTGGCCCTGCACGACACCCTGACTGGCCTGCCGAACCGCATGTTGCTCGACGACCGGATCAATCAGGCGATGAAAAAGGTTCATGAGCAGGGCGGCTGTTTTGCCTTGATGTTCATCGATCTGGACGGCTTCAAACCGGTCAACGATGCGTTCGGTCACCATATGGGCGACCAGTTGTTGCGCGAAGTGGGGGTGCGTCTGCGTGAAGATTTGCGCGGCCCGGACACACTGGCGCGCATCGGTGGCGATGAATTCGTGTTGCTGGTGCGCCTGACCGAACCCAATGACGCACTGGGGCTGGCGGCACGTCAGGTTGGCCTGATCGCGCAATCTTTCCGCGTGGCCGAACACGACTTGCAAATTTCCGCCAGCGTCGGCATTGCCCTGTATCCGGGCAATGGCCAGAACGCGCAGGAGTTGCTGATGAACGCCGACGCGGCGATGTACCACGCCAAGGGCGGCGGCAAAAACGGTTACAGCTTTTTCGACGCGTCGATGAACAACAACGCGCGCAAGCAGTTGCAGTTGTTGCAGGACCTGCGCGCGGCGCTGGAGCACAGCCAGTTCAGTCTGTATTACCAGCCGAAGTTCGACGCCGCCAATGGCCGACCGGTCGGCGCTGAAGCGCTGTTGCGCTGGCAGCACCCGATTCACGGCATGCTGATGCCGGACAAGTTCATCGAACTGGCGGAGAAATCCGGGCTGATCATTCCGATCGGTGAATGGGTGCTCAATGAAGCCTGCCGGCAGATGCGCGAATGGTACGTGCTCGGTTACACCGATTGGCGCATTGCGGTGAACCTGTCAGCCCTGCAGTTCTGCCACACCGGGCTGGTGCGCAGCGTGGCCAAGGCGTTGGCTACGCACCACTTGCCGGCGAACAGCCTGACCCTGGAAATCACCGAAACCACGGCGATGAGCGATGCCGATGCGAGCATGACGGTATTGCAGGAGTTGTCGGACATGGGCGTCGATCTGTCGATCGATGACTTCGGCACCGGTTATTCCAGCCTGATGTACCTCAAGCGCTTGCCGGCCAACGAGCTGAAGATTGACCGTGGCTTTGTGCGCGATCTGGAACATGACAGTGACGACGCGGCGATTGTCTCGGCGATTGTCGCGTTGGGGCAGGCGCTCGGTTTGCGCATTGTCGCTGAAGGCGTGGAAACCGGTGTGCAGCAGGAATTTCTGACGCAGTTGGGCTGTGATTCGTTGCAGGGCTATCTGTTGGGGCATCCGATGCCGGCGGACAAATTCATGCAGGATATTGCGCGTGGTGAGCAGTTAGCGGCGGTCTGATCGACTGCGTTATCGTTCTTCGCGAGCAGGCTCGCTCCCACATTTGGAATGCATACCCCTGTGGGAGCGACGGTGCGACGATTCGACCTGCTCGCGAAGGTGTCCGGCCCGACACAACAGAGCTCATGCAAAACCCGCCAATGGCGGTTATTCTTCCCCCCGACTGTTACGTGTGCATTTGGGGGAAAGGCCAGCATGGATAAAGTCATTGTGATCACCGGTGGCGGCCGCGGGATTGGCGCCGCTACGGCGTTGTTGGCTGCCGAGCAAGGCTATCGGATCTGCATCAACTATCAGTCGGATGAACAAGCCGCGCAAAGCGTGCTGGAGCAAGTCCGCGCACTAGGCGCACAAGCCATCGCGGTGCGCGCCGACGTCAGCATCGAAGACGAAGTCATCGCGCTGTTCCATCGCGTCGATACTGAATTGGGTCGCGTCACCGCCCTGGTGAACAATGCTGGCACCGTCGGGCAAAAGTCGCGGGTCGACGAAATGTCCGAATTTCGCATTCTCAAGATCATGAAAACCAATGTCCTGGCGCCAATTCTCTGCGCCAAGCACGCGATCCTGCGCATGTCGCCCAAGCACGGCGGGCAGGGCGGCAGTATCGTCAATGTGTCGTCGGTGGCCTCGCGTCTTGGTTCGCCAAACGAATACGTTGATTACGCCGCGTCCAAAGGTGCACTCGATACCTTCACCATTGGCTTGTCCAAGGAAGTGGCGGGTGAGGGGATTCGGGTCAACGCCGTGCGCCCAGGCTACATCTATACCGATTTCCATGCCTTGAGCGGTGATCCGGATCGGGTCAGCAAGCTGGAGTCGGCGATTCCGATGGCCCGTGGCGGCCGGCCGGATGAAGTGGCGGAGGCGATTGTCTGGTTGTTGTCGGACAAGGCGTCGTATGCGACCGGGACGTTTGTTGATTTGGGTGGCGGGCGTTAATTCAGCGGTGGCCGCTCTGGCCCTATCGCGAGCAGGCTCACTCCTACATTTGGAATGCGTTCCCCTGTAGGAGTGAGCCTGCTCGCGATAGCTTCTGACGGGGCAGCAATAATCTGTCAGAACGACCGCACAATCCGCCCCAACGTCTCCATCGCCTTCTCCGAGTCCTCAGTCCAAGGGCTGCCATAGTTCAACCGAATACAATTCCTGAAGCGCTGCGTCGGCGAGAAAATCGGCCCCGGCGCGATGCTGATGCCTTGCGCCAGTGCCATCTGAAACAACTTCAGCGAATCCATCTGCGGTGGCAATTCCAGCCACAGGAAGTAGCCGCCGGCCGGTTGGCTGACCCGCGTCTGCGCCGGAAAGTAACGGGCAATCGCAGCAAGCATCGCGCTCTGCTGTTCTTCCAGTGCGTAGCGCAGTTTGCGCAGGTGCCGGTCGTAGCCGCCGTGTTGCAGATAATCGGCGATCGCCGCTTGCGCCGGCATCGAGGCACACAGCGAAGTCATCAGTTTCAGCCGTTCGATTTTCTGCGCATAACGCCCGGCGGCGACCCAGCCGATGCGATAGCCGGGGGCCAGGCTCTTGGCGAACGAGCCGCAATGCATCACCAGGCCTTCGGTGTCGAAGGCCTTGGCCGGTTTCGGTGCCTGCTGGCCGTAATAGAGCTCGGCGTAAACGTCGTCTTCGATCAGCGGCACTTGATGGCGACGCAGCAGTTCGACCAATTCCTGTTTCTTCGCCTCGGGCATGGTTGCGCCCATCGGGTTCTGGAAACTGGTCATGCACCAGCAGGCCTTGATCGGGTGGCGTTCCAGGGTTTGCGCAAGCACGCCGAGGTCGATGCCATCGCGCGGGTGCACGGGAATTTCCACGGCTTTGAGTTTCAGCCGTTCCAGTACTTGCAGGCTGGCGTAGAAGGCCGGGGCTTCGATGGCCACCAGGTCACCGGGTTCGGTCACGGCTTGCAGGCACAGGTTCAGCGCTTCGAGGGCGCCGTTGGTGATCAGCAATTCTTCCATCGGCAGCATCAGGCCGCCGACCATGTAGCGCAGAGCGATTTGCCGGCGCAGTTGCGGATTGCCCGGCGACATGTCGGTGACGACCATGCGCGGGTCCATCTCGCGGGCGGCGCTGGCCAGCGAGCGCGACAGGCGTTGCAGCGGAAACAGGGTCGGGCTGGGGAATGCCGAGCCGAAGGGGATGGTGCTCGGGTCTTTGATCGAATCGAGTACTGAGAACACCAGTTCGCTGACGTCGACTTCGGTGGAGTCGTTGACGTGGCTGCTGATCACCGGTTCGGAAAACGGGCTCGGCGCATGGGTGTTGACGAAGTAGCCGGAGCGCGGCCGAGCACGGATCAGGCCACGGCGTTCGAGCAGGTAATAGGCCTGGAACACCGTGGACGGGCTGACGCCGTAGGTCTGGCTGGCGTAACGCACCGAAGGCACGCGCTGGCCGGGGCCAAGGACGCCGGAGCGGATCAGTTCAGCGATGTCGTCGGCGAATTTTTCGTAGCGTTTCATCGAGGAGCCTTGGTGCTGGTTGATGATGAGGTGTGTCAGGAGAACTGCCCCTCACCCTAGCCCTCTCCCAGAGGGAGAGGGGACTGATTGGGGGATGCTTGTGAACTACACCGACCTGAAAGTGCTTTGCTGAATCCACAATCGACTCGGCCTGAAAGTGTTTTGCTGAATCCCAATCGACTCGGCCTGAGAATGCTTTGCTGAATCCATAATCGACTCGCCTGAAAGTGTTTTGCTGAATCCATAATCGACTCGGTCTGTCAGGTCGATGTATAGCGACAGACACCTCGGTCGGCCCCCTCTACCCCCGGGAGAGGGCTGGGGTGAGGGGAAAAGATTCTAACGGCTCAGCGATTCATCGGCGCAACAAACCTGCTCTTCGCCACGCTGTAAACCTCAGGCTCATCGCTGTCGGCAATCTTGAAACTCAAGGTCTGCGAGCTGCTGGCCGGGCGCTCTGTGGTCATCGCCACCGACACCGGCACATCGACAATTTCCCCCGGGGCCAGGCTCAGCTCGGTCTTGCCTTGCAGCTGGAAACCGTCGCCCTCCACCAGTGTCAGGTTGTAGTCCTGGCGTTGCTGGGTCTTGTTGATGACTTTAAGGCTATAGATGTTTTCGATCTGGCCCTGACCGTTTTCACGGAACAAGCCGCGATCCTTGGTCACGTCCAGCGAGACCATCGGCCGCTCAACCAGCGCCCATGCCAGCGCGCCAATCATCGCCACCAGCACCACGCTGTAGCCGATCAAACGCGGACGCAGCAGGTGGGTCTTGCCGCCCTGCAATTCGCGCTCGGAACTGTAGCGGATCAAACCGCGCGGGTAGTTCATTTTGTCCATGATCGAATCGCAGGCGTCGATACACGCGGCACAACCGATGCACTCCATCTGCAAGCCATCGCGGATGTCGATGCCGGTCGGGCAGACCTGCACGCACAACTGACAGTCGATGCAATCACCGAGGCCAGCCTCGAGCGGTTTCACATCGCGTTTACGCGGGCCACGGTTCTCGCCACGGGCCACATCGTAGGAAATCGCCAGGGTGTCCTTGTCGAACATCACGCTCTGGAACCGCGCATACGGGCACATGTGCATGCACACCGCCTCACGCAGCCAGCCGGCGTTGATGTAGGTGGCGGCAGTGAAGAACAGCACCCAGAACAGACTGACGCCACCGATTTGCAGGGTCAGCAGTTCTTCGGCCAATGGCCGGATCGGCGTGAAGTAACCAACGAAAGTCAGGCCAGTCAGCACGCTGATCGCCAGCCACAAGGTGTGCTTGGCCGCGCGCCGGGCCAGTTTGTTCAGGCTCCACGGCGCGGCTTGCAGTTTGATGCGTTGGTTGCGCTCGCCTTCAGTGATCTTCTCGCACCACATGAAAATCCATGTCCACGAACTCTGCGGGCAGGTGTAGCCGCACCAGACCCGGCCGGCAAACACGGTGATGGCGAACAGGCCGAACGCGGCGATGATCAGCAGCGCCGAAAGCAGAATGAAATCCTGCGGCCAGAACGTCGCGCCGAAGATGTGAAATTTGCTTTCGGAAAGATCCCAGAGCACTGCCTGACGTCCGCCCCAGTTCAGCCACACGGTGCCGAAAAACAGCACGAACAGAAATCCCGCACCGCTCATGCGCAGGGTGCGGAAAAGGCCGGTGAAGCTGCGGGTGTGGATCTGGTTGTCGCTGGACTTGGCCGTCGCCTTCATTGGGCGTGCGGGCACACTTTTGATAGTTGGGGATGCTTCTACGGTTCGGACGGGGATTTGTTCGCTCATGGTTATTCGCTCATCAGCCTCCATCAGGCCAGAGCACTATGAGCGTCGATCTGTTTGCATAACAGACTCAGGTATTTCAATAAAAAGCGGATCAGATGTGATTTTGCGCAATGCCTGCGACAACTTGAAGCAACCCGTAGGTAAAGGCGCAAACGCCTATCGCAGACGTTTGCGCGGGGTGTTGATCAAGGTCAGTCAAATCACCGAACCACTCTCGTCGGCCTTCAAATGCTTGCGGCCGTCCTTGGCGCCTGCGACGGTCAATTCGTCGGCTTCTGCCTCGGTGATGTAAACGCGGCGGCCTTCTATTTCCACGAACGACATGGCCTTGTCACTGTCCGTGCGCACTTCCAAGGTGTCGCAAATGCGGATTTCTTCACCATTCTCGACGGTGAAAAAACACACTTTTTGCTCGGGGTTGGATTCATCGACTCGAAGAGGCATAGGGGCAGTCCTTTTTTCAGGGAGGTCTGCAACGTTAGGGCGCACGCTACGCTGATCGTTCTGCGCAACTGATTAATGGTCGCCGCTGTCCATCCTCTATAGACCCAATAACAAGGACTGCACGATGAACGCGTGGTGGCATGAAGTGTGGGAAACCCTGCAAGCGGAGTTCGCCGACGTTGGCGACGCTTCGCAATTGACGCGGATTACCGTGCGCCTGCTGATGGCGGCGATTCTGGGCGGCATTCTCGGGTTCGAGCGTGAGCATAAAGGCAAGGCGGCCGGGGTGCGCACGCATATGTTGGTAGCGCTGGGGGCGGCGCTGTTTGTGCTGGTGCCGCAGACGTCCGGAGCCGAGTCCGATGCGATGAGTCGCGTGGTGCAAGGGGTGATTGCCGGGATCGGCTTTCTCGGTGCCGGGACTATCCTGAAAAACAAGGAAGGCGATGAGGGCCATGTCAAAGGCCTGACCACGGCGGCCGGGTTGTGGATGACGGCGGCCATTGGTGTCGCGGCGGGGTTGGGCAGGGAAGCGACGGCGCTGCTCAGTACCTTTCTCGCGCTGGGGATTTTCAGCGTGATGCCGCGGATCGTGAAGCTCTTCGAAAAAGAAGAGGAGAAGACTGATGACCACTGATTGTGGCGATTTGTGGGAGCCAGCCTGCTGGCGATAGCTGCGCATCAGGCAATGAAGAGGTGACTGGTCTGGCCTCATCGCTTGCAGGCAAGCTCCCACACTGTCAGTTACACGCTAACGGGCGGCATCGTGCTAGGCGGTTCTTCTTTCGGCGGCGGGGTGGTACCTGGTGGTTCCTGCTCCGGAATCGGCTGCGGCTCGGTCTCGGGCAAAGTGGGTTTGTCGATGTTCGGATCAGGCGTTTCGGCCGGGATCGGGATGTTCATCTGATGACCTCCGTGTGGCACATGGCGTGAGAAGTGCTTAAGTGGATTGACCACCCTGCACGCAATTCGATCCGCTTTTGCGACACGGTAATTTCATCTGAACTTTTCCCGGCACCGGTCGCTCGGAACCTAAGTGAGTTCATTCCGGGCAGGCGCTCGATTGTGAGCGCCGAACCGGCACAAGAGCGTCCTTGGGGCGTTAAGGAGAGATGCTCAATGACTGCTGAAAAACCCTCTGAACAAAGCTACAACCCGCACATGCCGCTGTCGCAGGCCTTGCTGCTGCCGCGCATTGTCATTGAAAACACCATGCCGACGCTCGATGGCGGACAGTTCGCCGTGAAGTCGATTGCCGGCCGTGAAGTGGTGGTTACCAGCAAGGTGTTTGCCGACGGTCACGACAAACTCGCCGTGCGCATCCGCTGGTGTGAGGAAGGCGAAGAGACCTGGCAAAGCGAAGTCATGGCCGATCAGGGAAACAATGGCTGGCAAGGCCAGTTCCGCCCTGAGCATCAGGGCCGCTACCTGTATTGCATCGAGGCGTGGATCGACCACTTCGCCAGTTTTCAGTATGAGCTGGAGAAGAAACACACCGCTGCTGTTCCGGTTTCGCTGGAATTGCAGGAAGGCCGGAGCATGGTGCAACAGGCCGCCGAACGCAGCGAAGGGCAGCTCAGCGAACAGCTTGCCGCGTTGCACCACGAATTGTCCGGGTTGCTCGAAACCGAGCAGGTCGCGCTGTTTCTGCACTCGCGCAGTGCGCAATTGATGGCTGAGGCCGATCACCGCGCCTACTTGAGCGTCAGTCCTGAATTCCCCATGGACGTCGAACGCGAACTGGCCGAGTTCGCCAGTTGGTATGAATTGTTTCCACGTTCGATCACCGACGATCCCCACCGTCACGGCACTTTTAACGATGTGCACTCACGTCTGCCAATGATTCAGGACATGGGCTTCGACGTGCTGTACTTCACGCCGATCCACCCGATCGGCCGCGCCCATCGCAAGGGTCGCAACAATTCCCTGACCGCCGGCCCCGATGATCCGGGCAGCCCTTATGCCATCGGCAGTGAGGAGGGCGGCCACGAGGCGATTCACTCGCAACTGGGCACCCGCGAAGATTTCCGCCGACTGGTGGCCGCCGCCGCCGATCACGGTTTGGAAATCGCTCTCGATTTCGCCATTCAGTGCTCCCAGGATCACCCGTGGCTCAAGCAGCACCCGGGCTGGTTCAACTGGCGCCCCGACGGCACGATCAAATACGCCGAAAACCCACCGAAGAAATATCAGGACATCGTCAACGTCGACTTCTATGCGCCGGACGCGATTCCGAGCCTTTGGATCGAGCTGCGTGACATCGTCATTGGCTGGGTCGAGGAGGGCGTGAAGATCTTCCGCGTCGACAATCCACACACCAAACCGCTGCCGTTCTGGCAATGGCTGATCGCCGATGTGCGGGCGCTGTACCCGGAAGTGATCTTCCTCGCCGAAGCCTTTACCACGCCGGCGATGATGGCGCGTCTGGGCAAGGTCGGCTACACACAGAGCTACACCTATTTCACTTGGCGCAATACCAAAAACGAACTGGCCACGTACCTCACCGAACTGAATGAATCGCCGTGGCGCGAGTGCTACCGGCCGAACTTCTTCGTCAATACGCCCGACATCAACCCGGCGTTCCTGCACGAATCCGGGCGCCCGGGGTTTCTGATCCGCGCGGCGCTGGCGACCATGGGCTCGGGCCTGTGGGGCATGTATTCGGGGTTCGAGCTGTGCGAGTCGGCGCCGGTGCCGGGCAAAGAGGAATACCTCGACTCGGAGAAGTACGAGATTCGCGTCCGCGACTTCACCGCGCCCGGCAACATCATTGCCGAGATCGCCCAGCTCAACCGCATTCGTCGGCAGAACCCGGCGCTGCACACGCACCTGGGCCTGAAGGTCTACAACGCGTGGAACGACAACATTCTGTATTTCGGCAAGCGCAGTTTTGACGGCAGCAATTTCATTCTGGTCGCGGTCAGCCTCGATCCGCACAACGTGCAGGAGGCGAATTTCGAACTGCCGCTGTGGGAAATGGGCCTGCCTGATGACGCGACGACCCACGGCGAAGACTTGATGAACGGGCATCGCTGGGACTGGCACGGCAAATACCAGTTCATGCGCCTGGACCCTGCGTATCAGCCGTTTGGCATCTGGCGAATTACTGCCTGAACACAGATCCATTGTAGGAGTGAGCCTGCTCGCGATAGCAATCTTGCAGGCGACAACTCTGCCGAATATGAAACCGCGATCGCGAGCAGGCTCACTCCTACAGGTTGCTCAGCGTTTTCGAGTCAGGTGATCGGCTCACGGCTTTTCTAGAATTGAACAGGAGTTTCACATGGCGAAGAAACCCAAGGCAGCCACCTTCATCAAAGACCCGCTCTGGTACAAGGACGCGGTGATCTATCAAGTTCACGTCAAATCGTTTTTCGACTCCAACAACGACGGGATCGGCGACTTTCCCGGCCTGATCGCCAAACTCGATTACATCGCCGACCTCGGCGTCAACACTATCTGGCTGTTGCCGTTCTATCCCTCGCCACGTCGCGACGACGGCTACGACATCGCCGAATACCGCGGGGTGCACAGCGATTACGGGACCATGGCCGACGCCAAGCGCTTTATCGCCGAGGCGCACAAACGCGGTTTGCGAGTGATCACCGAGCTGGTCATCAACCACACCTCGGACCAGCACCCTTGGTTCCAGCGGGCGCGCAAGGCCAAGCCCGGCTCGGCGGCGCGGGACTTCTATGTGTGGTCGGATGACGACCAGAAATACGACGGCACGCGGATCATTTTCCTCGACACGGAAAAGTCCAACTGGACCTGGGACCCGGTCGCTGGCCAGTACTTCTGGCACCGTTTCTATTCGCACCAGCCGGACCTGAACTTCGACAATCCGCAAGTGATGAAAGCCGTGCTCTCGGTGATGCGCTACTGGCTGGACATGGGCATCGACGGCTTGCGCCTCGACGCCATTCCTTACCTGATCGAGCGCGACGGCACCAACAACGAAAACCTGCCCGAGACCCACGACGTTCTCAAGCAGATCCGTGCGGAAATAGACGCTAACTATCCCGACCGCATGCTGCTCGCCGAGGCCAACCAATGGCCGGAAGACACGCAGTTGTACTTCGGTGATACCGATGCCGCGGGCCTTAACGGTGATGAATGCCACATGGCCTTTCACTTTCCGCTGATGCCGCGCATGTACATGGCGCTGGCCCAGGAAGATCGCTTCCCGATCACCGACATTTTGCGCCAGACCCCGGAAATTCCTGCCAACTGCCAGTGGGCGATTTTCCTGCGCAACCACGATGAACTGACGCTGGAGATGGTCACCGACAAGGAACGTGACTACCTGTGGAATTACTACGCCGCTGACCGCCGTGCGCGGATCAACCTCGGTATTCGTCGGCGTCTGGCGCCATTGATGGAGCGCGACCGCCGTCGCATCGAATTGCTCAACAGTCTGCTGCTGTCGATGCCAGGCACGCCGACCCTGTATTACGGCGACGAAATCGGCATGGGCGACAACATTTACCTCGGTGACCGCGACGGTGTGCGTACGCCGATGCAATGGTCGATCGACCGCAACGGCGGCTTCTCCCGCGCCGATCCGGCGAGTCTGGTGCTGCCGCCGATCATGGACCCGCAGTACGGCTATCTGTCGGTCAACGTCGAAACCCAGTCCGGCGATCCGCATTCGCTGCTGAACTGGACCCGTCGTCTGCTCGCCGTGCGCAAACAGTCGAAGGCTTTCGGCCGTGGCACGTTAAAGATGCTCTCGCCGAACAACCGTCGCGTGCTGGCCTACACCCGCGAATTCACCGATGTCGACGGCAAACACGAAATCATTCTGTGCGTGGCCAACGTCTCGCGCAGTGCGCAAGCGGTGGAACTGGACCTGTCGGCCTACGTCGGCATGGTGCCGGTGGAAATGCTCGGCGGTAACGCGTTCCCGCCGATTGGTCAGTTGAATTTCCTCCTGACTCTGGCGCCGTACGGTTTCTACTGGTTTGCGCTGGCGGCGGAAAACCAGATGCCGAGCTGGCACGTCGAACCGGCGCAGAGCCTGCCGGACTTCACCACGCTGGTGCTGAAAAAACGCATGGAAGAACTGCTCGAAGCGCCGTCCCGCACGACGCTGGAGCAAAGCATTCTGCCGAGCTGGCTGCAAAATCGCCGCTGGTTCGCCGGCAAGGACGCGGCCATCGACAAGGTGCATCTGGCCTACGGCGTACGATTTGGCGATGCGCAGCATCCGGTGCTGCTCAGCGAGATCGAAGTCACCAGTGGCGGGCAGACCAGTCGCTATCAACTGCCGTTCGGCTTTATTGCCGAAGATCAGGTTGGCCCGGCGTTGCCGCAGCAATTGGCCTTGTCCCGTGTACGCCGTGTACGACAAGTCGGTCTGATCACCGACGCGTTCAGCCTCGAAGCGTTTGTTCGCGCAGTGCTGCAAGGCATGCAGAACAACACGGTGCTGGAGTCGGCTGAGGGCGAAATCCGCTTTGCGCCGACCCCACATCTGGAAAAACTCGGCCTCGGTGCCGAGTCGGAAGTGCGCTATTTGTCCGCCGAGCAATCGAACAGTTCGGTGGTGATCGGCAACAGCCTGGTGCTCAAGCTGATACGTAAAGTCGCTTCTGGCGTACACCCGGAACTGGAGATGAGCGCTTACCTGACCGAGGCCGGATTTGCCAATATCTCTCCGCTGCTCGGCTCGGTGATCCGCCGCGATGGCAAGGGCGAAGACAATCTGCTGATGATCGCTCAGGGTTACTTGAGCAATCAGGGCGATGCGTGGGAATGGACGCAGAACAACCTCGAACGGGCGTTGCGCGATGAACTGGCCGACGCCATGTCCGAGCAGGAACAGCATTACAACGCCCTCGGTGAGCTGAAGGATTTTGCCGGCATGCTCGGTCAGCGTCTGGGTGAGATGCACAAGGTGCTCGCCGCGCCTACCGACAATGCCGACTTCGCGCCGCAGGTTTCGACGGCCAAGGACATGCAGGCGACGGGCAAGGATGTTGTGGCCCAGGTCGAGCACGCCTTGAAACTGCTCAAGCAGCATCAGGGCGAACTCAGCGCAGCGGATCAGAAACTGGTGAAACGGCTGGTCGACGAGAAGAAAACCATCCTCGCCCATGTGCAGGAGCTGGCGAAGAAAGCCGTCGGCGGTTTGCGCATTCGCGTCCATGGCGATCTGCATTTGGGCCAGGTGTTGGTGATCAAGGGCGATGCCTATCTGATCGACTTCGAGGGTGAACCCGCGCGGCCATTGAGCGAGCGCCGTGGCAAACACAGTCCGTACAAAGATGTCAGCGGCGTGCTGCGCTCGTTCGATTATGCGGCAGCGATGACCATCAACGTGCACAACGTTGACCACAGCGCTGAGTCTGAAACCGCGCGGCGTCTGGTCGCCGAGCGTTATCTGCGTGAGGCCCGTGAGGCATTTGTTCAGGCATATCGCCGTGCGGCAGCTAGTCTTGATCATGCTTGGCAAGATCCTGAAGGTGCCGACGCAGCACTTGCGCTGTTCGGCCTGGAGAAGGCGGCCTATGAAGTGGCCTATGAAGCCGAAAATCGCCCCACGTGGCTGCCCGTGCCGTTGCACGGTTTGTACGGGTTATTGACGGGGCTTAAACCCTTTTCCGATCTTGGTGGAGAGTAGTCATGAGTTTCTCAAACAAGGAACAGGGTCAGGTCAAAGAAGCACTGCTGCCCTCGGCGAAAGATATCGACGCTTTGGTCCGCGCTGAACATCACGACCCTTTTTCCATTCTTGGCCCGCACGGCGATGGCGCTGGCGGGCAGTTTATTCGCGCCTATCTACCCGGTGCGTTGAGTGTCGTGGTGCTGGACAAGGACAGCGGCGAAGAACGCGGTCCGTTGGAGCAGACCGAAACACCGGGGCTGTTTGTCGGTCATTTCGATCAGGCGCGACCGTATCAGTTGCGCACGCGCTGGGCCGGCGGCGAGCAAGTCGCCGAAGACCCGTATAGCTTTGGTCAACTGCTCGGTGAAATGGATTTGTATCTGTTCGCCGAGGGCAATCACCGCGACCTCAGTGCGTGCCTCGGCGCCCAGCTGAAAACCGTGGATGGTGTCGACGGCGTGCGTTTCGCCGTGTGGGCGCCGAATGCCCGGCGCGTGTCAGTGGTCGGTGATTTCAACGTCTGGGACGGCCGCCGGCATCCAATGCGCTTGCGTCATCCGTCCGGGGTCTGGGAGTTGTTCATCCCGCGCCTGCAAGCGGGGGAGTTGTACAAATACGAGATTCTCGGTGCCCACGGGATTCTGCCGCTCAAGGCCGACCCGATGGCGCTGGCTACCAGCCTGCCGCCGGACACCGCGTCGAAAGTCGCTGAGCCGTTGCAAATCGACTGGCAGGATCAGGACTGGATGAGCAGCCGCCGTGACCGTCACAAGCATTCGGCGCCGCTGTCGATCTACGAACTGCACGCCGGTTCCTGGCAATGCGAGCTGGATGATCTCGGCGAAGTGGCGCGCCAGTACACCTGGCCGGAACTGGCCGAGCGGCTGATTCCGTATGTGAAAGAACTGGGTTTCACCCACATCGAACTGATGCCGATCATGGAACACCCGTTTGGTGGTTCATGGGGTTATCAGTTGCTGTCGCAATTTGCACCGAGCGCGCGCTATGGCTCGCCGGCGCAGTTTGCCGAATTTGTCGACGCCTGCCACCGGGCCGAGATCGGCGTGATTCTCGACTGGGTGCCGGCGCATTTCCCCACCGACACCCATGGTCTGGCGCAATTCGACGGCACCGCACTGTACGAGTACGGCAACCCGCTGGAAGGCTTTCACCAGGATTGGGACACGCTTATATACAACCTTGGGCGCACTGAGGTGCACGGCTACATGCTTGCGTCCGGGCTGCACTGGTTGAAACATTTCCATGTCGACGGCCTGCGCGTCGATGCGGTGGCTTCGATGCTTTATCGCGACTATTCGCGCAAGGCTGGCGAATGGGTGCCGAACCGCCACGGTGGCCGCGAGAATCTGGAAGCCATCGACTTCCTCCGGCACTTGAACGACGTGGTTGAACTGGAAGCGCCGGGCGCGCTGGTGATCGCTGAAGAGTCCACCGCGTGGCCGGGTGTCAGCCAAAGTACGCAGCAGGGCGGCTTGGGGTTTGCCTATAAATGGAACATGGGCTGGATGCACGATTCGCTGCATTACATCCAGCAGGACCCGGTGTACCGCGCGCATCATCACAACGAGTTGAGTTTTGGTCTGGTCTACGCTTGGTCCGAGCGTTTCATCCTGCCGATCTCCCACGACGAAGTGGTGCACGGCAAGCATTCGCTGATCGACAAGATGCCCGGCGATCGCTGGCAGAAATTCGCCAACCTGCGCGCTTATCTGAGCTTCATGTGGACTCACCCGGGCAAGAAGTTGTTGTTCATGGGATGCGAGTTTGGCCAGTGGCGCGAGTGGAATCACGATCAGCAACTGGATTGGTATCTGCTGCAGTATTCCGAGCACAAAGGTGTGCAGAAACTGGTGGGTGACCTCAATCGGCTGTACCGCGAGGAACCGGCGCTGCACGATCAGGACGACGCGCCGCAGGGTTTCCAGTGGTTGATCGGCGACGATGCGATCAACAGCGTTTATGCCTGGCTGCGTTGGAGCAAGGACGGCAAACCGGTGCTGGTGGTGGCCAACTTCACGCCGGTGCCGCGTCAGGCTTATCGCGTCGGTGTGCCGTTTGCCGGGCGCTGGACTGAATTGCTCAACAGCGATGCCGACACCTATGCCGGTTCCAATTATGGCAATGGCGGCGGGGCATTTACCGAGGAAGTGCCGAGCCATGGCCAGTCGTTGTCGCTGGAGCTGAACCTGCCGCCGTTGGCGGTGTTGATCCTCAAACCGGAAGGCTGATCCGAGACCGCGTCGCTGCCTTCGCGAGCAGGCTCACTCCTACACTTGGAATGCGTTCCCCTTGTAGGAGTGAGCCTGCTCGCGATGGCGTCAGCACAAACACTATCGCCGCCAAGCCAAACGCTACCAACGCATCCGCACCCCAAGGCTGCCAATGATCCCGTTCAAATCATTGTCATCGACATCACTGCTGTAATCGGCACTGACATACAGACTCACCGCCGGCGTCACCCGCGCCACCAGGCCCAATCCCAACTCAACCGTGGATGACTTGCGGCTGCTGCTGATCTTGTCGACCTGATCCAGCGTCACGGTATTGCCGGTGTAAACGGTGTGCCAGAGGTTGGTGCGCACATAGGGTTCGACCGGCAAGCCATTCAAATCGTAACTGCCTTTCAACCGTGCGCCGACGCGGCCGCTCCACGCCGTCAGATCGGAGGAAGAGGCATTGCCGGAACCGGCGTAGGGCGTGTCGAGGGTGATGCGTTGATTGATCAATTGCGCCTGCGGTTCGACCACCCAGTTGTCGCTCAGGCCAATCGGAAAACCGCCTTCCACCGAGAAGGTCATGGCGCTGCCTTCGGTGGCTTGCCGTGCGCCTTGGCCGTTGCGACTGAAACCGCTGACCCGGCCTCCGCTGGCCGAAAGGTCAACGTGCCAGCCTTGGCCACCGCTGAGGCTGTAGTAGGCACCGAGGCTCTGGCCTTGCAGATTGAGGGTGTCACGGTTCGGATCGGCCAAAGCGCGACTGGTGAGCACGCCGTTGCCATTGGCTTGAATCTGGTTGACGCCGCCGATCAGGCCGATGGTCTGGGTATGGCTGCCACTTTGCAGAGTCAGTACGGCTGGCCCTTTGAAGTCGCCGCTGCCGGGTGTTGTGTAACCCGACGACAGCACATCGGTTTGTGCCTGACGCGCACTTCTGCCGTACAACTCATCCCAGGCTGACGGGGCGAGGTCTTCAGTGATCAGGTTCGCCCCCTGCAAGTCCGGGCGAGGGCTCAAGCGTTGCGGGCCGGGGGTAATGACGGTGACGGGCAGTGTCATGACCGGCACATCCGCGCGATACCACGGGGTCGTTTCATCCGCCGCAGGACCGGCCTGCGCCTCCATGGATGAGCACAGCAAGATAGAACTCGACACTGTGCAGAAAGTGATTTTGATCTCGTGTGGGGTGATGGGCGTTTTCATGGAGGTCTACCTTGCAGGCGCATGCATTCTCTCTGTGTGGCGTCTCTCCTACCCCGAACGAGGGGCGACCGAATGGAGCGGGGCGAACCGTGACCGCTCGATTTCGCGAGTATCCGAAGGTTCGTCCCGGGTAGTGATTCCGGGGTAGTAAGGTAGAGATAAGAAGAGTCGAGCGTGCCCGTCAAGAAATTGAACGATGAGCGGTAGTAGCAAAACAGGCTTTGCAAGCGTTTGTTTTTCTGCACATAACTAAGTGGTTGTTTGCATGGATAAACGCAGCGAAAGCCCCGGTCCAGAGGCATTCAGTTGCCGACAGATGGTCTGCCGGTAATTCTCGGCCGCCGAATGATCTGCGCCATTCCGCCCTGTATTGCTGTCACTATTGCGGCTACAAGTGCACCTCGACAGCCAGTGGCAGGTGATCCGACAGATGGGTCCACGGCTTGCTACCGAGGATCTTCGGGTCGTGGCTGCTGGCATTGCGCAGGTAGATCCGGTCCAGTCGCAGTAACGGAAAACGCGCCGGGTAAGTTTTGGCCGGGCGTCCGTGATGACGCTCGAAGGCTTCGTGCAGATAGTCGCGACGGGCGAGGGCGACATTGCCCTGCAACTGCCAGTCATTGAAATCGCCAGCGATGATCACCGGGGCATCGTCGGGCAGCGATTCGAGCAATTGGCAGAGCAGGTGTAGCTGCAATTGCCGATGGCTTTCGAGCAGACTCAAATGCACGCAGATCGCATGCACCTCGGCATGCCCCGGCACGTCCAGCACACAGTGCAGCAGACCCCGGCGTTCGGGGCCGGTGATCGAGACGTCGAGGTTGCGGTATTCACGGATCGGGTATTTCGACAGCAGCGCATTGCCGTGGTGGCCGTCGGGGTAAACGGCGTTACGTCCGTAGGCGAAGTCGCTCCACATGCTGTCGGCGAGAAATTCGTATTGCGAGGTTTGCGGCCAGTCGTTGTAACGGTTCGAATGCCGCTCATGTTCACCCACCACTTCCTGGAGAAACACCAGATCAGCCGAGGTGCTGCGCACCGCTTCACGCAGCTCCGGCAAAATGAAGCGCCGGTTGAGCGCGGTGAAACCCTTGTGGGTGTTGACCGTCAACACCCGGAGTCGATGGATGACGGGCGCGTCGACAACATGACGCTTGGGATCGCTGGACACGGTTACTCCTCTGGATTGCGGGCCGCTTATTCATGCGACTGATGGCGAGGGGCGGCAGTTCCTTCTGATCAATCCACAAAGCCTTGTAGGAGTGAGCCTGCTCGCGATAGCGGTGGATCAATCAACATTTGCGTCAATGACACACCGCTATCGCGAGCAGGCTCACTCCTACAAAGAGCTCGGCAGTGTCGTAGAGATTCAGACGAAGACAATTTCGTAGGGCAGGCGCATCCGCTCGAGAAGCACCGGCGGGAGCATCGGCGCAATGCCGATCGCCGGTTCGCCCTTGAGCTGGCTGGCATAGGCGTGGGTGGCGTGGCTCTTGCGCGCCACGGTCCAGGTGTCGAGGCGCAGTTTGCGCGCGCGTTCCCAGGGTATCAGTTGCTGGTCGCGCTCGGGCCAATGCCAGGCCCACACCGGTACATCATGAAAGGTCGCGCCGGCCTGTTCCGCTGCTTGCGCACTGGCCCGGCCCACCGCTTCGTGGTCGTCGTTGCCATCGCCGCGCCAGGTGCTGAACACCACGTCGCCGGGGCGCAGGTAGCGGCTGATGAATTCGGTCACTTGCGCTTGCTGGTCGCACAGGGCGTTGTCGGTGAAGCCGCCACGCACCCATTTCAGGCTGTGCATCGGCAGGCCGAGGCGGCGCAGGGCTTCGACGCTTTCCTGTGGGCGGAACACGCTCAGACGTTTCTCCGACCATTGCCGCGAACCCGGATGGCTGGCGCTGCCATCGGTGACCGAGAGCAATTGCAGCGGATGACCGAGGCTGGAGAGTAATTGCAGCAGACCGCCGCAGGTGACCACTTCATCGCCCGGATGCGGTGCGATGACCACGGCGCGGGCACCGTCGGGCACCAGGCTGCGGGTATTGATCACGGGGATGTTGTCCAGTTGCGCGGCGCTGTTCCAGATTTGCGCCGATGAACTGCTGTCGCTGAGGGTTAACGGTTTCATGATATGACGTCCTTGTGTTGTCTCGCCCTCAGTCGTGCGCATGACAGTGATTGCCCGACGCTACCGACCCGTGAAGGCTGGTTGAATGCCTTGCGACGCTCCGAACCCTGGATTGCCGCGCAGCAGAGTATTGCTCATGAAGCGAAGTTCGTC
Source organism: Pseudomonas sp. SCA2728.1_7 (assembly GCF_018138145.1). Classification (NCBI taxonomy): domain Bacteria; kingdom Pseudomonadati; phylum Pseudomonadota; class Gammaproteobacteria; order Pseudomonadales; family Pseudomonadaceae; genus Pseudomonas; species Pseudomonas sp. SCA2728.1_7. The sequence goes on from NZ_CP073104.1 coordinate 534,237, forward strand.
GCGTCACAGATCAATCTGATCCGCTTTTTTTTGCTCCATCTGTGCCAGATTTCGCAGATAGTCGCCAAAGCCACCGCGCGCACGGCTGTCGAAGCGAGCGCTGGTGAGCACTTGCGGGCGATGACTCCAGGCGATGTTGGCGCCATCCCGCTCCAGCTCCCGCACCAACTGCACATCTTCGTCGCACGCCAGCGGTTTAAAGCCCCCGGCCCAGCGATAGGCGTCGGCGCTGATGCCCAGATTGGCGCCGTGAATGTGCCGATGGCCATCGCAGGCCCGGTAATGCCGGTGGTAGCGGATTTGCGCCGCTGCATCGAACGACTCGTGCCAGCGTTCGACCGTGACGGTACCGCAGACGGCGTCCGCACCCAAGCCCAGCTGCGCCACCAGCCAGTCGTCGGCGACGCGACTGTCGGCGTCCGAGCAGGAGATCCAGCGCGCGCCGCGCTCCAGCAACAGCTGTGCGCCGGCCGCCCGGGCCTGGCCGACGTTGCGCGCGTCGATGTGCAGGCTCAGCACCGGATAGCGACTGACAATCTGCGCCGAGCGATCGGTGCAACTGTCGAGCACCACCAGCACTTCGACGCGCTCGCCGGCCAGCAAGCCATGCCGGCTGGCGCGCACGGCCGCACTCAGGCATTCGTCGAGCAAGTCTTCCTCGTTGTGCGCCGGGATCAGAATGCCGATCATCGCAAGCCCTCCAGTGCCGCCACCGAGCGCGGTTCGCGGCTCCACACCTCAAGAATGAAGTCCGCTTCCTGATGCAAAACCACTCGCGGCAGGTGCAGTTTTTCGTGAATCAGGTCGTGTACCTGCCGCGCATTCAGCGGGCAGCCGTCGATGGGCGGACGCCAGTGACAGGCGAGGAACTGGCCGTCGGCAGTCAGGCAATCACTGGCCCGACGGATCACGTCTGTCAGATCTTCACCATCGAGGTAGTAGCCGATCTCGCTAAATACGATCAGGTCGAATTTTTCCTCCGGCCAGTCGCCGGGAAGACGGTTTTGCCGCACTTCGGCGTGATCGAACAGGCTCAATCGTGTGCGCGCCAACGTCACCGCCGCACTGGCCGTGTCACAGCACAGCAAGCGATCGCAACGACCGGCGAGTTCGGCGCTCAACTCGCCGTTGGCGCAGCCCGGTTCGAAGATTGCCCGATAGTGCGGACGCGGCAGGGCGGCGAGGGTGATTGCGCGTTTGCGCTGCTCGTACCAGCGCTCGCGGAAGGCCCAGGGGTCGTCGTTGCCGGCAAACAGGCCATCGAAATAGCGATCTTCGACACTCATAGAAACACCACTTCGAAAGGTTGCAGCAGGCGATCAAGCACATAGGGCGCGAGCACCGGGCCGAGTCTGGCGTCAGGATCGCCCTCCAGTTGACTGGCGAAGGCGTACACCGCGTGGCGCTTGCGTGCGACTTGCGCCGGCGTCAGGAGAATCTTGCGTGCGCGTTGCCACGGTACGAAAGCGTCTTCCGGGGTTGCCCAGTGCCAGGTCCACACCGGCAATTCATGGCAAGTCGCACCGACGCGACGGGCAGCCTCGGCGCTGGCGCGGCCGACGGCTTCGTGGTCGCAATGACCGTCCTCGCTCCAGGTAGTGAAGAGCACGTCGTCGGGACGCAGATGACGCTCGATGAACTCCACCAATTCGGTCTCCTGAGCCGCGACCTGCGTGTCGCTGAAACCGCCGCGCAGCCACTTCATGCGATGCATCGGCAGGCCGAGTCGGCGCAGCGCTTCGGCAGATTCCTGTGGGCGCACCACGCTCAGACGTTCGACCGGCCAACGACTGGAACCGGGGTGGCTGGCGCTGCCGTCGGTTACAGAAATCAGTTGCAGAGGCCGACCGGCCTCGGCGAGCAATTGCAGCAAACCACCACAACCGAGTACTTCGTCGTCCGGGTGCGGCGCGACGATCACCGCCCGCGCACCCGGTGGCACCAGGCTGAGGATGTCGATGCTGTCCAGCTCCGCCAGATGTCGCGAAGCCTGCCACTGATGCAGGCTGGTGCCCTGGCCGACAATCGGGTTGGTTTTCATAACGTCCATGCCTCGCCGCTTTGTTCGGCAATCAACTGACCGAGCGCAGCCAGATCGCGTTCGGCATGACTCTGGCGCAAGAACACCGGCAGATCGGCGCTGAGCCGGGCAAAGTGCCGATCCTTGCAAAACGGCCCGGCGCCGAGGGCGCGACCGACCTCACGCATCACCTGTTCTGCCGACTGCTCGACCACCGCGCGGGCCCGACGGGCGAGCAATTCGGCGTGGTCCTCGGGATGGGCATCGATGTGCAGCGCGCTGAACCGCAGCACATCGGCGGCCGCCTGCAACGCGCTGTCGACCGCGCCGAGATGGGCGAGGGCGTGCGGTTCCGGGCGTTGTCCACACTGCGCGCGCAACGCTTCGGCGATTTGCCGCGCGGCGCCGTACCAGCACGCGGCAATGCCGATCCCGCCTTGCCAGAAACCGGGTCGTTGCAGATAGTCGCCGGGGTTGCCGATGGCCTGCGCTTCGGCGCCGTCGAACAGCACCTCGATGCTACCGGTGGCGGCCATGCCGACCGCTTGCCAGCCTTGCTCGGTGACAGTCACGCCCGGTTGGTCGAGGGCAACGGCGACCAATTGTTGCTGATCATCGGCATCCCACGCGGTGAGCAAGGCATGGCTGAGCACAGCGGCCCCGGAGCACCAAGCCTTGCGTCCGTGCAGCGCGACCATGTGCCCGGCCGGGCTGATCTTGACCCGCGCTTGCGGCGGTTCCGCCGCCCACATGCCCCAGGTGCTGCCCGGTGTCGGCGAACCGCCCAGTTGCTCGATGATCGCCAGTGCGTCGGTGTGGCCTTCGAACAGCTTGCACAAACCGAGATCATGCCCGCCGACTTCCGCCAGTTGCTGGAAACGTTCCAGCGTGTGGCCACTGCCTGGCAACGGCAAACGATCCAGCCCGGCTTCGACCAGCGCTCGCAGGCAATTGCCGAGCGCTACGGTGTGCGGATAATCCGCCGGACGCCGGGCGAGATAACGGTGCAGGTCCATATCAATCTTCTTCATCACGTTGCAGTTCGAACAGCAGCAACGAGCGGCCGGTCACCGAGTACTCGTGGCCGAAATCGAAGCGTTCCTGGCCACGGATCGCCGGCTGGTTGGTGTCGATCATGCACGTCCAGAAGCTGCCTTCCGGTACTTCCGGCAAGGTGAAATTGACGATGTCGTGATGGGCGTTGACCACCAGCAGCAGCGTCGCATCCGCCCCCTTGCGGCGAATCCCGGTTTCCTGTGCGCGACCGTCGAGCAACATGCCCAGGCAGCGGTTGTGCGCATCGTGCCAATGCTCGGTGGTCATCTCGGTGGCATCCGGCGCCAGCCAGGTGATGTCCTTGACGCCGATGTCCTCGTTGTACTCGCCGACCAGAAAGCGCCCGCGCCGCAGGATCGGATAGGTCAGGCGCAATTTGATCAAGCGCTTGACGAACTTCAGCAGCGCCTTGCCGTCCTCGCTCAGGTCCCAGTTGACCCAACCGATCTCGCTGTCCTGGCAATAGGCGTTGTTGTTGCCGTCCTGGGTGCGGGCGAACTCGTCGCCGGCGACGATCATCGGCGTGCCTTGAGCGAGCAGCAGGGTGGCGAAGAAATTGCGCATCTGCCGATGGCGCAACGCGTTGATTTCCGGATCGTCGGTCGGACCTTCGACACCATGGTTCCACGACAGGTTGTTGTTGCTGCCGTCCTGATTGTTTTCGTCGTTGGCTTCGTTGTGCTTGTCGTTGTACGAAACCAGGTCGTTGAGGGTGAAACCGTCGTGCGCGGTGATGAAATTCACCGAGGAATACGGACGCCGCCCACGCTGGTTGAACATCTCACCGGAGGCGGTCATGCGGCTGGCGAAATCGGCAACCTGGCCATCGTCACCTTTCCAGAAGGCGCGCACGGTGTCGCGGAACTTGTCGTTCCACTCGACCCAGCCCGGCGGGAAGTTGCCGACCTGATAGCCGCCGGGGCCGCAGTCCCACGGCTCGGCGATCATCTTCACCTGACGCAGCACCGGATCCTGACGGCAAGCGACGAGGAAGCTGTGACGCTCGTCGAAACCATCGTGATAGCGGCCGAGAATGGTTGCCAGGTCGAAACGGAAACCGTCGACGTGCATCTCGCTGGCCCAGTAACGCAACGAGTCGGTGACCATTTGCAGCACGCACGGGTGGCTCAGGTCGAGGGTGTTGCCGGTGCCGGAATCGTTGATGTAGTAGCGCTTGTCGTCGGGCATCAAGCGGTAGTACGAGGCGTTGTCGATGCCGCGCATCGACAGGGTCGGACCTTGCTCGTTGCCCTCGGCGGTGTGGTTGTAGACCACGTCGAGGATCACTTCGAGGTTGGCTTCGTGCAGGTGCGCGACCATCTCCTTGAACTCGGCGATCTTGCCGCTGGCGAGGTAGCGCGGGTCCGGGGCGAAGAAGGCGATGCTGTTGTAGCCCCAGTAATTGGTCATGCCTTTGTGCAGCAAATGCTGGTCGTTGACGAAGGCGTGAATCGGCAGCAACTCGACGGTGGACACGCCTAGCTTGCGAATGTGTTCGAGCACGTCGTCGACCATCAGCCCGGCGAAAGTGCCGCGCACGTTCTCCGGCACCGACGGGTGACGCATGCTGATGCCGCGCACGTGGGTTTCGTAAATGATGGTTTTGTCCCACGGCACGCTGACACGGTGGTCGTTGCCCCAGGTGTGCGCCGGGTCGATGACTTTGCACTTGGGCACGAAGGGCGCGCTGTCACGTTCATCGAAACTGAGGTCGGCGTCGGGGTGGCCGATGGTGTAGCCGAACAGTGCTTCCGACCATTTCAATTTGCCGACCAGTTGCTTGGCGTACGGGTCGATGAGCAGTTTGTTGTGGTTGAAGCGGTGACCGTTGGCCGGGTCGTACGGGCCGTAGACGCGGTAGCCGTAGATCAATCCCGGATGCGCATCGGGCAGGTAGCCGTGGTAGATCTCGTCGGTGTATTCCGGCAGTTCGATGCGTTCGAGTTCGACTTCGCCGGCATCGTCGAAGATGCACAGTTCGACCTTGGTGGCGTTGGCGGAAAACAGAGCAAAGTTCACCCCCAGACCATCCCAGGTCGCACCGAGCGGGAAGGGCAGGCCTTCACGGATTCTCGACGGCTCGGCGTGCGCGGTGGGTTCGGCTTTCTTTGGACGGGTCATGATTGCTCCTGCAAAACGGGTAAATTCTGGGCTTACACATCCCCCTGTAGGAGTGAGCCTGCTCGCGATAGCGTTCTATCAGTCGACATTGATGTTGAATGTCAGATCGCTATCGCGAGCAGGCTCACTCCTACAGGGGGTTTTGTGTGTTTCTTGAGGACGAACGCGTCCTCGGTGGCGAGCGAACCCGCCACACGGTCATTCAGTTCAATCGTCGTTGAAGCGTCAGATCGCCGAAGGCTTCTTCGGCGCTCGAGGCTTTTTCTCGGCGGCTTTTTCGCCCGGGGGAATCACTTTGGCGGCGCTGGCCGGTTTGGCTTTGGCCGCAGGTTTCGGCTTGGCGGCCGGGGCCTTGGCCTCACTAGCCTTGCCAGCGGTTTTGCTGCCAGCGGCTTTTGGCGGTTTCTTCGGCGCCAGGGCTTCGGCTTCGGCCAGTTTGCGCGCCATCTCCCAATGGCGCGCCTCCTGACCCTCAGGCTGGCCTTCCGATTCCCAGATTTGATAGGCGAATTCGCGGATGCGTTTATCGTCGGTACTCATCGCAATGCTCCTGAACTGAACTCATGCTTACGTTAAGTGTTGGATAAAGAGATTGACCGGGACATCCCCCAGCGCGTCGCTGATATTCAGCTCCCTGTTTTTTGTGACTGCGCTGCTTGAAAAAAGTCCCTTCAGGTTTGTTTCGGAGGCGGCGAACGGTAAAACCACCCGCGTATCGCCCCAGCGCAGCGCATCGACCTGAGGTACAGCACCGTTTTCCAGCAGGGTTGCGCAACGGATCGGCACGATCACGATGGCCTGCTTGCCCTCGTGCTCACGGGCAAACGCGAGCACGTTGTGCGCCTGACTGCCGAGCACTTCCAGGGCTTGGTAAGTGCCCCGGCGGAACAGCTCGGCATGCTCGACACGCAGGTTCAGCACTTCGGCGATCAAGGCTTGCTTGATGCGCCCGTCACGCCAGTTCGCCAACAACTCCGCAGCTGGCAATGGCGCCTCCAGTGCGTGCTCGCGAGCGGCGTAATCCACCGGCCGGCGGTTGTCCGGATCGACCAGACTGAAGTCCCAGAACTCGTTGCCCTGATACAGATCCGGCACCCCCGGCACGGTCATGCGCAGCAAGGTTTGCGCCAAACCATTGAGGGCGCCGGCGGCGGCGATGCTGTTGACGGTCTTGCTCAGCGCGGCGCGCAGCAGTTCGCCTTCCTCACCGGTGAGGAGTTTTTCGGTGAACGCTTGTGCGGCGTTTTCATAGGCTTCGTTCGGCGCGCTCCAACTGCTTTGCAGCTTGGCTTCGCGCAGAGCTTTCTGTTGCCATTGCCAGATACGTTTGGCGTAGTCGGCGAACCCGGCCTGATCGTCATCGCGCAATTGCAGCGGCCAACTGCCGAGCAACGCTTGATAGAGGATCAGCTCATCGCCGCTCGACGGCATCTGCTCGTCAACGCGCACCGGGCGGGCGAGGGCGCGCCACAACTCGATCTGCTCGGCGTACCAATGGCTGCGTTCACTGAGCACGGCCAGACGTGCGCGGGTGTCTTCGCCGCGTTTGTGATCGTGGGTGGCAGTGGCCAGCAAGTTGTCGGGGAACTCGTCCAGCCGTTGCTGATTGACCGCATGAAAATCGCTGACCGGGGCGCTGAACTGCTCGGTGTTGTAGCCGACATCGTTGCGCGACAGCAGCACCGCCGAGCGATACAGCGCGGTGTCTTCCACGGCTTTCGCCGCTGCCGGTGAGGTCAGTTGCTGAAAGCGTACGCAGGCGTGTTTGAGGATCTTGCGTGAACGCCCGCGCGGTTTGCGTCGCCACGGCGTGCCACCGAGCCACGCAGCGACACAGTCGAGCACCGGCCAATCGGCCTCGCTGAGGGTTTGCCGCGCACCGTCCATGGCCTGCTGGAAAAACACCTCGTCCTGCGCCGAGCGGCCCATGGCGCTGATGTAAGTGCGGTACACCGGGAAATGCACGATCAACGCCTGCAACACCCGGCGGATCGCGCCGAGGGTCAGGTCGCGGGTCATCAGGTCATCGCGGGCGACTTGCAGCAGCGCTTGGGCGACGCTTTCGCAGTCGCTCGCCAGCGAGCCGTTGAGGATCTGCTGACGCGCCAGTTGCGCTTCTTCGATAAACGCGGCGGGGCGTTCGGTGCGCCGTTGCCACAGATCACCGAGGACGAATTCGCCGTCCGGATCGTGTTGCAGCAACGACAGCTGATTCATGAATTCATAACCGGTGGTGCCGTCCACCGCCCAGTCGCGGTGCAGGGTTTCGCCGGCGCCGAGGATCTTCTCGACGTAGATCGGCAAGTGCCTGCCCGGTGCCAGCAGATCAACCCGGCGGCGCAGTTTGCGGCAATAACCACGCGGGTCGGCGAGGCCGTCGATGTGGTCGATGCGCAAGCCGTCGACCAAGCCTTCGGCGATCAACTGGAAGATTTTGCCGTGGGTGGCTTCGAACACCGCCGGGCGCTCAACGCGCAGGCCGCCGAGTTCGTTGATGTCGAAAAAACGCCGCCAGTTGATGTCGTCCGCTGCGGTGCGCCAACTGGCGAGGCGATAGCTCTGACGCTCCAACAACTGATGCAGATTGTGAAAGCCTGCTTCGGTCGTTGAATCGAAATGCTGCAGGTTGCTTTGAATCGCTTCAAGCGTCTGCGGATCGCTCGCCAGTTCGCGCAGCTCTCCCTTCAGTGGCATCGCCAGCGAATGTGCATCGGTCTGATAACTGAGCGTGCTGAACCGGTCAGCGAGGGATTTCAGCGTCTCTTGGTGTTTGAGGATCTCACCGTAGTCACTCGGGCAGATCGGGAAATGATGATCGTAGTGCTCGACGTAAAAGCTGCCGGTGTTTGCCTTGAACAGCAGCTTCAGCGTGCCTTCCTGCAACGCCACACCGTAATCGCTGCCGAGGAACGGCAGCAGCAACTGGCCCTCCATCAACGGGTCCGGCGAGTGCCACTGAATATCGAAGAACTCGCCGTAAGGGCTCAGTCGCCCCCATTCCAGCAGGTCGAGCCACCACGGGTTGTCGCTGCCACCGACCGCCATGTGGTTGGAGACGATGTCGAGGATCAGCCCCATGTTGTGTTCACGCAGGGTGCTGACCAAGCGCCGAAGCGCCGGCTCACCGCCAAGCTCCGGGTTGACCTGGGTCGGGTCGACCACGTCGTAACCATGCATCGAGCCGGCCCGTGCCGCGAGCAGCGGCGAGGCGTAAATATGGCTGATGCCGAGCCGGGCAAAGTACGGCACCAGTGGTACGGCTTGTTCGAGGGTAAAACCCTTATGAAACTGCAGGCGCAGTGTCGCGCGCAGGGGCTGGATGAGCGCTTGATTCATTGGTCACGCTCGGCAGCCTGAAGACGCGCGCACGCCAGCAATTCCAGACGTCGCGCCGCATCCGCGCCGTCGAGCAGCGCCTCACTGGTGCCGGGCAAGCGTCGCGACCAGTTCGGATGGGTGTCGATGGTGCCCGGCAGATTCGCTTGTTCGTTGATGCCCAGCGCATCTTCCAGCGGCAACAGCACCAGCGGCGCGCGGGTGTGACCGAGGAAGCGCACCGCGGCATCGACCACTTGATCGGCCTCGTGGGACTCCTCGCGGAAATTCTGCGGGTCCTGACTCAAGGCACTGCGCAGGCCTTCACGTTCACGCTGACGATGGTGGCGCCATTCGATTTCACCGTTGGCATCGACAAAACCCAACCGCGCGTTCCAGTCGATGTCGCGGCCATGCCACCAACCGTTGAGCGTTGGCAGATCGTGGGTGCTGGTGGTTGCCAGTGCGTTGTCCGGCCAGTCGAGAATCGGCTTGAAATGGGTGTTGTCCTGTTCGAACAGCAACACGCGCATGCCGAGCATCGAGCGGGCGATGAGTTTCTCGCGCAAGCCGTCAGGCACCGTGCCAAGGTCTTCGCCGAGGACGATCGCCTGATGACGATGGGATTCGAGGGTCAGCAAGCGCAGCAAGTCATCGACCGGGTAATACAGGTACGCGCCATCGGCCGGCGCGGCGCCGTTGGGGATCACCCACAAGCGTTGCAGGCCCATGACATGGTCGATACGCAAACCACCGGCGTGGGCGAAGTTGGCGCGCAGCATGTCGATGAAGGCGCGAAAACCGTTGCGGATCAGGCCTTCCGGCGAGAACGCGGAAATGCCCCAGCCCTGGCCCGAGCGATTGAGAATGTCCGGCGGTGCACCGACGGTGAGCGAGGCGAGCAGTTCATCCTGAAAACTCCAGGCCTGACTGCCAGCACCGTCGGCGCCCACCGCCAGATCGGCGATCAGGCCAATGCCCATGCCGGCGCTGCGTGCGGCGGTTTGTGCACGTTCCAGGCAGCGGTGGATCAGCCATTGGCAAAAAGCGAAATAGCCAATGCGCTCGGCGTATTCTTCGGCGAAAGCTTCGAGCGCTGCGCCGCGTGGGTCGTGCCAGTGCTCTGGCCATTGCCGCCAGTCGAGGTTTTCGCCACGGGCGGCGCGCATTTCCTGAATCGCTTCGAAACGGCAGTGGTTTTCCAGTGCTTCGCCACCGGCGTGACGGAAACTGGCAAAGTCCGGGTGCAACGGATGGTCACCGGCGATGAAACCTTCGTACAACGCTTGCAAGAGTTTTTGCTTGGCGTCGGCGGCGCTCGGCCAGTCAATCAGCGTCAGGTCTTCCAGTTGCGCGAACTGCTCGGCCAGGCCGGCCGCGTCGATGGCATCACGCAAGGCGCGTTCACCGAGAATCGCGCCGGGAGCGGCGTAAAGAGAGTTGAGGAACAACCGACTGGACGGCGAATAAGGGCTGTAGCGGCCGGTGTCGGCGCTGAACATGGCGTGCAGCGGGCTGATCGCCAAAGCATCGGCGCCGCGCTCACCGGCCACGCGGACCAAGTCTTCCAGTGCTTGAGTGTCGCCGAAGCCGCCGTCGCCGGCGCGGCGCAAGGCATACAGTTGCGCACTCAGACCCCAGACGCGGGGAATCGGATTATCCACCGCATCGCCGACGCTGAAGCAGCGTTCCGGGGCCACGGCCAGGGTGAAATACTGATCGCTGATGTGCACCTGTTGATAGCCGACCGGGATCAGCCCCGGCAATATCGCCTCAGAATCGAGTTTCAGGTTCAGCCGCGAGCCGTCTTCAAGGTGAATTTCACACGGCGTTTCCGGGGCGAAATAACGCGCCAGATCCACGCCGACACCGACATCGGCGGTCAACAGCGGCGGCAAGTGGCGGTCTTGTTGCACGGCTTGCAGTTCCAGCAGGCTGGCGTCGATTTCCTGCGCGGTGCTGGCCGGGTGGCCGAGTCCGATCAGGACATTGCGCAGCACCGCCGGGGCGACTTTCTGCGGGCGGCCGTTGGCGTCGATCCAGTCGACGGCGAGGCCGGCTCGGCTGGCGAGAATTTCCAGTTGCGCATCGCTCATAGGCGCTCTCCATTCAGAGGTTGCAAAGGGGTTGCGGCCGTGAGGCTGACAAGCGCGCAATACGCGGGCAGTACGCCCGATTCCGACAGATCGACGGTGGGTGGCTGTTGAAACAGCCACACGGCCTCGGTCTGTGGAGGGTTGACCACTGGCGTGTCGCTGAGGTTCAGGTCAATTCGCAGCTCGCTGCCATTGCCCAGACGCCATCGCGCACTGACCGCGCCATAACCGAGCATATGCGCGCCAAGCGCTTGGGTGCCGGACAAATGGGGAATGATGTATTGATGGCGAAATTGCAGGAGCTTCTGGTACAGCGCGAGGGTTTCCTGCTGTTTTTCGCTGCCATGGCCGATCAACCTTGGCTGTGAGGCGTGGAAGGTTTTTTCGCCATTCGGATCGGGAATCTGCTCGCGTTTGTGCGGATCGGCGAAGGCGCTGAACGCGGCGAATTCGTTGCGTCGACCCTCGCGCACCAGTTTCGCCAGTTCGCCGTGGTGACTGGTGAAAAACAGGAACGGCTGCTCGGCGGCGAACTCGTCACCCATGAACATCAGCGGAATCATCGGTGACAGCAGCAACAACACGGTCGCTGCCTGCACGGCACGCGGATCGGCCAGATGATGCAGGCGCTCGCCGAAGGCGCGGTTGCCGATCTGATCGTGGTTTTGCAGGAACAGCACGAACGCGGTGGAGGGCAGATGTTCGCTGGGCTCGCCGCGCGGTTCGCCGTGGCGGGTGATGTGGCCCTGGAAGACAAACCCCTGACTCAGGCAGCGCACCAGTTGTTCGGTGGGTTGCGCGGCGTAGTCGGCGTAATAGGCGTCGGTTTCGCCAGTGAGCAGGACGTGCAAGGCGTTGTGGCCGTCGTCGTTCCACTGCGCGTCGTAGTCGTATTCGAGCAGGCTCGACTGGTTCAGTTCGTTTTCCACGGTCAGCCAGACATGCCGGCTCGGGTCAATCTGCGCGCGGACACGCTGGGCCATCTCGGTGAGAAAATCCGGGTCTTCGATGGCATGCACCGCGTCCAGGCGCAGACCGTCGAAGCGGTATTCGAGCAACCACATCAGGGCGTTTTCGATAAAGAATTCGCGAACTTCGCTGCGACGGAAATCGATCGCTGCGCCCCATGGCGTGTGTTTGTCCTCGCGGAAAAAGCCTTTGGCGTAGCGGTGCAGGTAATTGCCATCAGGGCCGAAGTGGTTGTAGACCACGTCGAGAATCACCGCCAAACCGTGGCCGTGAGCACTGTCGATCAGGTGTTTGAGTTGTTCCGGGGTGCCGTAGGAGGATTGCGGTGCGTAGGGCAAAACACCGTCGTAACCCCAATTGCGATCGCCGGGGAACTGCGCCAGCGGCATCAGTTCAATGGCAGTAATGCCCAGGCCCGCGAGGCGCGCCAGATGTTGTTCGACTTCAGCGAAACCACCGAGCGCACCGACGTGCAACTCGTAGATCACCGCTTCGCTCCACGGCCGACCTTGCCAGGCAGTGTGGCGCCATTGATAGGCCAGCGGATCGACCACCACGCTGTGGCGGTCGAGGTCGCCATCCTGTGCTCTGGAGGCAGGGTCGGGCACTTCCAGTTCGCCGTCGATGTTGTAGCGGTAACGCGTGCCCGCCGGACAGCGGGCCTCGATCACAAACCAGCCGTCTGCCTGAGACAGCATCGGCAGCGACTGGCCATTTTCAAGCTCGACACTGACGTAAAACGCATCGGGTGCCCACAGCGCGAACTGTGTGTGTTCGGCGTCCAGCATGATCGCGCCGTGGGGCCAGGTTTCAGTAGACCGTAACGGCATCGTGGTGAACCTCCCTGGTTATTTGTGGTGAGCTTTACCCAGCGCCTTGGCGACCAGTTGTTCGTAGAGTTCGGCGTACGGTTCAACCGCTTTGCACCAGTTGAACGGCGCGGCCATGGCCCGGCAACGCATGGCGTTGAGCAGTTCGGGGAAAGCGAAGACCTTGAACGCGCGGCTCAGGGCCTCTTGATAGCTTTCAGCGGTGGATTCGTCGAAGAGGAACCCGGTGACACCGTTTTCAATGGTGTCGGCCAGCCCGCCGGTATTGCGTGCGACCGGCAGCGAGCCGAAACGCTGGGCGTACATCTGGCTCAAACCGCAAGGTTCGTAGCGCGAAGGCATCAGCAGGAAATCGCTGCCGGCGAACATCCGGCGGGCATCGGTTTCGTTGAAGCCGATGCGCACGCCGATCTGCCCGGGGAAGCGCAGCGCCAGCTCGCGCATGGCTTGTTCTTCTTCCGGCTCACCGCGACCGATGATTGCGATTTGGCCGCCGTTCTGCACGATGTACTCGGATACCGCGATCGTCAGGTCGAGACCTTTCTGATAGACCAGTCGCGACACCACGGCGAACAGCGGGCCTGCAGAGTCATTCAATTCAAATAGCTCACGCACATGCGCGGCGTTGACCGCTTTGCCTTCCCAGTCACCAATGGCAAACGGTGCGAACAGGTGCGGATCGGTGGCAGCGTCCCAACTCTCGTCGATGCCGTTGGGGATGCCGCTGAGCAAGCCTTGCTGGGTCTTGGCGGCGAGAAAGCCGTCGAGGCCGCAGCCGAAATCCGGGGTGGTGATTTCCTGCGCGTAGGTGGCGCTGACCGTGGTGATATGGCTCGAATAGGCCATGCCGGCCTTGAGGAACGACATCTTGCCGTAGAACTCCATTCCTTCCTGCTGCAGGGCATGGTTGGGAATACCCAGCTCGGGGCAGGAACCGAGGCTGGTCACGCCTTGATAGGCGAGGTTATGAATGGTGAACAGGGTCGGCGTGCGCTGCCCGCGCCAGTGCATATAGGCCGGGGCCAGGCCGGCAGGCCAGTCATGGGCGTGCACCAGATCCGGGCACCAGTGGATTTGCGCGAGGTTGGCGGCGATGTCGGCAGCGGCCAAGCCCAGACGGGCGAAACGAATGTGGTTGTCCGGCCAGTCGCGGCCATTGTTGGCACCGTAGGGCGAGCCTTCGCGCTCGTAGAGTTCGGGGCAGATCAGCACGTAGATGACCAGACCATCGGGCATGTCCATACGGCCGATCTTGCACGGTGGCAGCGCGGCATGGCCGCCGAGTTCGCCGATGATGTGGATCGGGTTTTCGCTGTGCATCACCTGCGGGTAACCGGGGATCAACACCCGCACATCGTGCAGATGAGCCATGGCCCGGGGCAGTGCGGCTGAGACGTCACCCAAACCACCGGTCTTGACCAGGTCGGCGATTTCCGAAGTGACAAACAACACTTTTTTCTTGTTGGGGTTCTGGCTCGCTACTGGAGTCAGCGTTTTGGTGCCGGGGACGTTGATCTGTCGGCTGCCGGGAACACTGACGGTGCTCGATTCTCCAACCGCCTGCTGAGCACGCTCTCCCTGAATATCCAATGCCGCACTGATCATATGAATCTCCCGTATCGTTGATCTGATTCTTGTCTTGAACAAGCGATGTCCATGGCCAAGTCCTGTGGCCGGGCGCAAACGCGCCACGCATCGGTGAGCAAACGCTACCCAACACGCGCAAGCAGAATGGGTGATCGGGCCGTTGCAAGGATTGCACCAGTCGCTTTGGCCCAGTCTTTCTGATGACCCGTCGCGTGGAGCAAAAGTTTCGAGTTTTTTTGTGCAATGTGACCGGTTGGTTTTACCTCGCGAAAGTCAGTCTAGGCCAGATCCTAGAGCGGGCCAGAGCAAATGGGTAAATTGTTCGACAATCGGTTGGCAGTCTGAGCAAACCGTACTTTGCCGGGGTAAACGCACCGACGAAGTGCAGGTTTTTCTGCGGGGGAGGGCCAAAACGGTGACTGGTCGGTCACGATTTTGTGCTAGCGGGAAGGGTGGTTGCACTGTTGTGGTGCGGGCAGTTTGTTGATGGGGTGACTGATATGACGCTATCGCGAGCAGGCTCACTCCTACAGTTGAAATGCGTTCCCCTGTAGGAGTGAGCCTGCTCGCGATAGCAATAGTGACTTCACCCTCTCTTTGCAGAAAGGGTCAGTTCAGCAGGCGAACCGGCTCCCCAGCCGCCCAAGCCTGAACATCCTCGATCATCTGCGAAAAGAACTGCTCATAGTTCTGCCGACTGACATAGCCCACATGCGGCGTCGCCAAGACATTGTCGAGTGTGCGAAACGGGTGCATGGCCGGCAGCGGTTCCTGCTCGAACACGTCCAGCGCCGCCCCGGCGATCTGCTGTTTCTGCAAGGCCTTGATCAGTGCCGCTTCATCGACAATCGGCCCGCGCGCGGTGTTGACCAGCAGGGCCGTCGGTTTCATCCAGCCCAGTGCCTGCGCATCGACCAGACCGCGACTGCGCTCGCTGAGCACCAGATGCACCGACAACACATCGGCCTGCTCGAACAGTTGCTGCTTGCTGACGTGCGTCACGCCGGCCTGTTCAGCCCGTTCGGCGGTGAGGTTTTCGCTCCAGGCGATCACCTTCATGCCGAACACCTGGCCGAACTGTGCAACCCGCTGGCCGATGCTGCCCAGACCGAGAATGCCAAGGGTCTTGCCATGCAAATCACCGCCGAGCCCTTGCTGCCACTGGCCGGCGCGCAGGGCGTTGGCTTCTTTCACCAGATTGCGTGTCGCCGCCATGACCAGCGCCCAGGTCAATTCCGGCGCCGCATGCTTGTAACTGTCAGTGCCGCAGACTTTGATGCCCAGTTTTGCCGCCGCTGGCATGTCCAGCGCCGCGTTGCGCATGCCGCCGGTGACCAGCAACTTCAGATTGGGCAAGCGCTTGAGCAAGTCTTCGTCGAACCGCGTGCGTTCGCGCATCACGCAAATCACCTGATAGCGGCCCAGACGCTCGGCCAGTGTCGCGTTGTCGGCCGGGTAATCGTGTTCAAACGTCACTTCACCGAGGCTATCGAGGACTGACCAGTCGACTACGTCGCGGGCCACGTCCTGCCAGTCATCGATCACTGCAATCTGCACCGCCATCAGCCTTACCTCTTCAACGAACGGGATTGGATGTATTCAGCCAGTCGAGCAGGGCCTTGTGGAACTGCGTCGGTTCTTCCATTTGCGGCGCGTGGCCCATGCCGGGAAATTCCACCAGCGTCGACTGCGGGATCAGCTTGGCCACTTGTTTGCCGAGCACCTCGTAATGGCCGATTTTCGCTTTCACCTCTGGTGGCGCGAGGTCCTTGCCGATGGCGGTGGTGTCGGAGGTGCCGATCAGCAGCAGGGTCGGCATCTTCAGGTCCTTGAACTCGTAGTACACCGGCTGGGTGAAAATCATGTCGTAGATCAGCGCCGAGTTCCACGCCACCTGGGTCTTGCCCGGGCCTTTGCTCAGGCCGGCGAGCATGTCGACCCAGCGATCGAATTCCGGTTTCCAGCGGCCGTCGTAGTAAGTAGTGCGTTCGTAATCACGGATGCCTTGAGCACTGACTTTCAGCTCACGTTGATACCACTGATCTACCGTGCGATAGGGCACGCCGAGGGCTTTCCAGTCTTCGAGACCGATCGGGTTGACCAGTGCCAATTGTTCGACCTGCTCGGGGAACAGCAAGGCATAGCGGGTGGCGAGCATGCCGCCGGTGGAGTGGCCGAGCAGCGTGGCTTTCTGAATGCCCAGCGCTTTGAGCAACTGCTGGGTATTGGTCGCCAGTTGCTGGAAGCTGTATTGATAGTTGTCAGGTTTGCTGGAGGTGCAGAAACCGATCTGATCCGGCGCGATCACTCGGTAACCGGACTCGCTCAATGCCTTGATCGAACTGTCCCAGGTCGCTGCGCAAAAATTCTTGCCGTGCATCAGCACCACGGTGCGGCCATTGGCCTTGCCGTGGGCGGCGACGTCCATGTAACCCATCTGCAGGGGTTTGCCCTGAGACTGAAAGGCAAAGTGTTTAAGCGTGTAAGGGTATTCGAAGCCTTGCAGTTCCGGGCCGTAGGCCGGGCCTTCCGGCGCGGCTTCGCCTGTCGTGGCAGCCTGAGCTGACAGGGGCAGGGCGGCGCAGAGGAGCAGGGAGGGGAGCCAACGGGGAAACGTGACAGACATAAGGTCAAACTCCGTTTGAAATCGGCCGATGCTGGAACGGCTGGATTATGCCGACGTTAAACACAGGCAATGCCCGCAGCCGAACGTTCAACCCAGCCAGCCCAGCGTCAGCATGGCCAGCACGCCGTAACGTGCGCCTTTGGCCAAGGTGACGATCAATAGAAAGCGCCCGAGCGGTTCGCGCATGACGCCGGCAATCAGCGTCAGCGGGTCGCCAATGATCGGCAACCAACTCAGCAGCAACGACCAATGCCCGTAGCGCTCATAGTGTTTGCGCGCCTTGGCCATGTGCGCAGGGCTGAGCGGAAACCAGCGGCGATCCTGAAAACGCTCGAGGCCACGGCCCAGCCACCAGTTGACCAGCGAACCGAGTACGTTGCCCAGCGTTGCCACGGCGAGCAGGCCCCACAGCCAGTAACGCTCGCTGACGATCAAGCCGACCAGCAATGCTTCGGACTGCAACGGCAATAAGGTCGCCGCACCGAACGCGGCAAAGAACAGCCCGAAGTAAGCGGCGCCGATCAATGGGCCGGGTAGTCCGCCACGACAACGTCAGCGCCGTCCTTTTTCAGGCCGATCACTTGATAGGCATCGCTCATGCCGTCCATTTCCATGCCCGGCGAACCCATCGGCATACCCGGTGCGGCGACGCCGAGCAGGTCATCGCGCTTGCTCAGGGCCAGCACTTGTTCTGCCGGCACGTGGCCTTCGACGAATTTGCCGTTGATGATCGCGGTGTGGCACGACGCCAGACGCGTCGGTACGCCATGTTGTTGCTTGAAGCTGCTCATGTCGCTTTCGACGTGGTCTTCGACTTTGAAACCGTTGGCTTCGAGGTGGCTGATCCATTTTTTGCAGCAACCGCAATTGGCGTCGCGGTGCACTTCGATCGGGATCAGGTCGGCGGCTTGCGCCAGGGAAGAAATGAACAGGGCGCTCAGGGCGACCAGACGCAGGTGGGTTCGCATAGCGGATTCTCGGCTCGGCTGACGATCAGAAAAGAACGCATTTTGACCGGTTTTTCCTGCGCGGCATCAACGCAATGTTTCCAGTTGTTGCAAGGCAGGCTGGCAGGATGATCGTAGATCAAGCCTGACATTTCAGTGCTAGCGATGCAGTCTTCAGTGTTACAGCGATCTACTGTAGGAGTGAGCCTGCTCGCGATAGCGTCTGTTCAGGCACTGAAGTGATGACTGACAGACCGTTATCGCGAGCAGGCTCACTCCTACATGTATCGCGGTGGGTCAGGCAATGAAAAATTGGCTGGGCCGGCCCCATCGCTGGCAACCCAGCTCCCACAGGGGTTATCTGGTTGGCAGAAACCCCTGCATGAATCAGCGGACTTTGAAACGCCCCATGATCGCGCTCACCCGGCTGTTGGCTTCGAGCAACTGGTGGGTGTTCAGTTCGCTGGCTTTGCCGCTCTGCACCAGTTCATCGACCATGTGGCGGATCTGCACCATGCTGCGGTTGATCTCTTCAGTTACGGCGCTTTGCTGTTCGGCGGCGGTGGCAATCTGGGTGCTGAGGCTGTTGATGTGGCTGACCGAGCCGGCCATTTCATCCAGACCCGAGTTGACCCGTGCGGTGGCATCGGCGGCGGACTGGCAACTGGCCTGGGTGTTTTCCATGGCGCTGACCGACGAACTCACGCCTTGGGTCAGGCGGGTCAACATCTCGTTGATTTCCGAGGTGCTGGCCTGCGTACGCGCGGCGAGGGCGCGGACTTCATCGGCGACCACGGCAAAACCACGACCCTGTTCACCGGCGCGGGCTGCTTCGATCGCGGCGTTGAGCGCCAACAGATTGGTCTGCCCGGCGATCGCACCGATCACCCCGAGGATTTCGGTGATGCGCTGGGCGTCCTGCTGCATGTTTTCAACTTTGTGTGTGGCACTGGCCACTTCATCGATCAGCGCCACGACGCTGTTGGTCGCTTCGCCCACTACCACGCGCGAGCGGTCGGCGTTTTCGTTGGCACGCTGGGTGAACGCTGCGGTTTCGGCGGCATTCTGCGCAACGCTTTCTGCCGTGGAACTCATCTCGGTGATGGCGGTAACGGTCTGATCGGTTTCCGAGGCGTGACGCAGCAGGATCTGGCTGGTGTGCGCCGAAGTGCGCTGCAGGTTGTCGAGGCTCGAGGCCATCGCGCCGGTGGCCTGGGTGACTTCGCCGATCATGTTTTGCAAGTAGGCAATAAAGGTGTTGATCGAATGACCGATGGCGCCGAGTTCATCTTCGGCGCGAATGGTGATGCGGCGGGTCAGGTCGGCATCGCCGCTCGACAGCAAGTCGATGTTGGCTTTCAACGCTTTCATGCGCTGCACCAATTGGCGAATCGCGTAGACCTGCAACAGCACCAGCAGGATCACCAGTGGAATCTGCAACAGGCTCAAGGTGCTGAGGACGTCATCACGCTGGGCGGTGAGCATTTTCGTCGGCAGGGCGCTGGCGAGGAACCACGGTGTGCCTTCAATCGGGCGCATGAAGAAGGTGCTGGCTTCACCGTTGTTGTCGAACTCGATGCGCTGCGCCTGATCACGATTCTGCAGCCCGGCTTTGACCTGGCTGGCGAAGGTCGACGTGGCGGCCAGTTCGCTGATGTTCTTCAACACGATCGGGCCACTGATGCGCGAGCTGTTACTGATGATCTTGCCGTCGGCTTCAACGATGAGCATTTCGGCGTTGAGGTCTTTTTCCTTGCGCGCCACCAGATCGTTGAAGAAGCCGAGAGTGACGTCGATGGTCGACACGCCCCAGGCATTGCCGTTTTTCTGGATGGCCATGGCGCAGTTGGTGCGCGGCTCGGCGCTGGCGTCATCCTTGTAAGCCGCCGCCCACGCGCATTGGCCGCGCGGTGTGGCCATGCCGCCCTTGTACCAGCTCTGGTCGTAATAGTTGGGGGCCGCGTCGCTGTTCCAGAACGTGTTCACGGCCAGTTTGCCCGACGCGTCGCGGTGCCAGAACGTACTGAATTTGTTGCGCCCGGCTTCACGCTGCCCCGGCAGCGGCCAGATCCCGCCACCGAATACCTTCAACTCACCGTACTGATCGACCAAGCCTGGCAGTACCGTGTCGATGGCAGCGCTGTCGAGCAGCGGGATGGTCTGGGTGATGCTGCGCTGTTGCGCCTGCACTTTGTTCAACTCGCCCTGAATCTGCTCGGCCACTTCGGCGATGCGGTTGAGGACGACTTGTTCTTCGGTATGCCGCAGCTTGGGGGCGACCAGTTGACTGATGCCGACCACGGTCAACACCGACAACAGCAAAATGAACAGAACCAGAAACAGCGTGTAGCGAGCCTGAATGGTACGGAATGCGGGCATGGAGACCGGTCCTTGAGCAGCGTTTCTTATTAGGGGGCAGGGGCAAAACAGTGCGGGTGTCCACAGCGTATCGTCGTTACATCGCGAAGCTTTAGGTACTTGCGTTCTAATAAATCTGAGCGCCGATGACTGGTCAGTATCGGCTTCGATACACAAGTGCTGGTCATCGCCTGCGACCGGCTGAAAAAGCCATTTTCATTTCATTGTGATGACGGCTCTGGGTCAGGGTTTGCGGGGCGTTGCGCTTTTGTATCGAGAATGTACAAGAATTGTAAAAAAGTGCAGAAAGAGGTTGGTGCCATCAGTTCGCCCGCCGATACTCGCGGCCATTAATGCCGTTCACTCGGATATTTCAGGTCATTTCACAGGGAGTCTTTTCATGACGATCGGTATTGTCGGCGGCTGGCAGGCCAAGGCAGGACTACTGGTGCGCGACACCGGCGCAAAGAAACAAGTGTCCCAGAGCGTCAAGGTGCAGCAGATGCTGACCCTGGTCGGTAATGATCCCACCGCGCTGAATACCGCCGAAATGGACAAGCAGGGTTTGCGCAAGGCGATCAAGGGTTTCGATCCAGCGAACGTTTCAGTCAAACAAATGGGCAATCTGAGCGAGATGCTGCGTAGCCGCGGGCTGATCTCCGAGATCACTTCCTTTACGTTGAAGAACGCGGGTGACAAGTTCGACCGTTTCGGCGTGACCAAAGATATTGATGCCAAATTCAACGCCCTGGAGTATTTCGCGACCCAGCTCGATGCGATCCAGAGCAATGGCCTCAATGGCAACGCCTACGGCAAGAACCTTATTCCCGAGTTCAAGAAAGCGATTTATGTCCTGCAGAACCTGAAGACCTACGGTGACGGCAACGTCGCCAAACCTGTCGACCAGGGCGTCAAGGCCAAGGCCTGAGTTCGAGCGTTGTAGCCCGCTCAATGTGTGAGCGGGCACTGGTTTTGACTCAAGAATGCGGCGCTGCCTCGCTGGCGCGCGCTGCGATCTGCTGTTGCGCCTGATCGTGCAGGCGCTGGATATGCGGGCAACGCAACTCCAGCGTACGTGGGCGATAACCCCGATGAAACAACGCCAACCATCCCGCGCAACGATCATTCGGGGCAATCCCGGTGAAGATGAATCCCATCGCCGACAGACTGTCCACGGCGCTGGCAAACCCTGTTGCCAGCCTGAGCCTGATCGAGATCATCCAATGCCGGGGCAATTGTCGTAGCTGTTTAAGCAAACAGCTGTCGAGTTTTTTCAGCAGCACCTCATAGCGCCCGGAACATTGTTCGACATGTATGGGCGGTCCGACCCAAAGCGGTTCTTTTTCCTGTGTTCCGTAAACGCCGGACAAATGTTCCATGAAGTCGCGACAGCCGGGCGGCCAGGGCAGTGCCGGAAGCGGGCGCCGATAACCGTCGATAGCGGTGAAGCCAATGACGATGGTCTCGGGCAACGGTTCACCAAATGGCGAGGGGACATAGTCGAGCAACAATCCCGTGCTACAAAAGCCGAGCCGGTCAGCCATGCGTTGCGTGTAGGCATGCTGCGTCACTTGTTTGATGGTCACGCCATGGCACCCCAGTGCTTGCGCATGGATCAACAGGCGCGTGCCCAATTGCGTGGCGATGTTCTGTCCGCGTGTCGACGGGTGTACCACGCTCAAAGCCAGTTCGGCTGTGTGCGATCCGCTGTTTCTGCACAACGTCGCGTGCCCGAGAATTTTTTTCCCGGATTCCGCTACCAATGAATGCCACCTGCCATCGCCGTGGTTCTGGTTGATCATCAAAGGCAAGTACACATGCGGCTGCACGTAATGGTCACCATAGATTTCCCTGAACAGGCGGCTGACCGCCCCGGCGTCGGTACGGCGATAGCTGCGCAGCG
The DNA here is from genome assembly GCF_018138145.1 of Pseudomonas sp. SCA2728.1_7. NCBI lineage: Bacteria > Pseudomonadati > Pseudomonadota > Gammaproteobacteria > Pseudomonadales > Pseudomonadaceae > Pseudomonas > Pseudomonas sp. SCA2728.1_7. The sequence goes on from NZ_CP073104.1 coordinate 556,065, forward strand.
TCAAGTTGTCCATGGGCATTGCTCCGACCGCAGGTTGTCATAGCGGCGCAGGTCGACGACGCGTTGGTGTTTGCCGGAGCGCGGATGGCGAGCGAGTTCATCGTGTGTGCAATGGGCAACCTGCAATTCAAGTTGCCGATCAGCGTTGAGTTGCGCGATCAGCGGGTAGTGCTCGATCAAGTCACGGTGCAATGTTGAGCTGGCCGGTGCGGTTTCCGCCGTCAGCACATCGGGTACCCACTTCAGCTGCAAGATGTCGACGTTCGCCGGCTGGCTGATGACCAACTGCCAGTCATCACTGCCAGTGGCACGCCGGACCATTGCGCTGATGTCTTCGATGATCAGCGTCAGCGAGCCTACCCGCACGCGCGGGCTGCTCGCGCTGCGCCCCATCAAGGCAAACTTGCGCATCGGCGCCGTGCCAGGTTCTCGCCAACAGGCGAGGTCGCCCACGGGGTAGCGGATCAACGGCATCAGCCGGCGGGTGAGGTTGGTCATCACCAGCCGCCCGGTGCGGTCGCATTCCTCAATCACTTCGCCGGTGTGTTCATCGATGATTTCCAGCACGCTGTGACCGGGCAGCATCCGGTGCTCGCCCAAGGCGCAATCGCGGCCCGTGGTGCCGATGAGTCCCGCGTCGACACTGGCATAGCCGATGGAGGCGATCCGTGCGTTGGGGAACACCCGGCGCAACATCTGCATTTGCCCGTCAAACAGGCTTTCCCCGCCATACAGCACGGTCTCGACCTCGGTCAGGGTTTGCGCCTGACGCTGCAGCTCACTGGCGAACGTCAACAATTGCGCGGGCACCCCGGCCAGTACGTTTATCCGGTGCTGACGGATAGCGTCAGCCAATACCCCGTTCGCCACATCACCGGTGAACGGAAATTCGGTAACACCCGCTGTTTCGTGCGCCAGTGCATCGTGGATAAAGATGAAGCTGGCATACAGGTCGCCGACAAAGAACAGGTTGGCGACCCGGTCTCCGGGATTGAGTTGATGACCGAGCTGGCTGCCGAAGTCCCGCACCAGGGTCTGCCATTCTTCGCGGGTAAATACTGAAAGTTTACCGGCGCTGGTGGTTCCACCGGTTTTGAAGACCAGTGCGCGTTCGACGGTAGAAGTCAGCACCGGCCATTGTTCGAAGTTCTGGCTGTTTGCCCAATAGCGTTGTGGGTCCGTCACTGGAAGTTGATCCAGTGCAGTGAACTGTGGTGCAACGTTATGCAACTGTCTGGCGTAATACTTTGAATGCGTTCGGGCAAAAGTGACCAACTGATTAAGTTCGAGTGATGCGTTCATGGTGTTCTCTTTAATTGTTATGACCGTGGGCGATAAATGTCTTAACGGCGCGCATCGATGACGGATGGAATCTTTCCGCTGTGTTTGTTTCTGCTGAACTGCTGGGGCTCGCAGATTTGCGCCTCTACCGTGAGCAGTCTGCTGCGCAGCAAAGTGGCCAGCGTCGCGTAACTTTGCACTCGGTCGAGAATGTCGGCGGGGTTGCCAGGGCTGCGAATCAGCATTCGTTCCAGGCCATCGGGTGCTTGATCGAGGTGCAACTGAAACGCGGTTTGCAGGTGCCGTGCGAGTTCGTTCAGGCAGATGAAGTCGCTGCCGATACGCAGCAATCTGCCGTGCCGTTGCAGCAGCTCGAAGCGTGGCGAACTCAGCCCGCACGGGCAGTCGCCAGGTCGCCAGCGACCGGTGTCGCCGACGTCATAACGCTGGACCTGCTGACCCTCGCGAGCTTTCGAGGTGAACAGCAACCGGCCGACTTCATCACCGACGACAGGCACGTCCTGCTCCATTGCGACGATTTCCAGATGCTGGATGTCGTCCATCAGGTGAAACACACCATCAGCGGTTGCCGCGCAGGCGTGCCCGAACGGCCCCGCATCGACGCTGCCATACACTGCCGAGCGGATGCTGGCGACGCCGCAGCGCTGCAGTAGCTCGCGACACTCATCACTGATGTGTTCACCGCCGAGAAAGACTTTTTCAATGCCGCCGTAACGGCTCAGACGTAGCTGTTCGTTGAGGAACAATCGATGCAGGGTGCTGGGCATGCCGATCAGCACGGTGACGCGCTGCTCGATGATCACTTGAGCAATGTCGCTATAGTCATCGTCGGCGGGTGCGCCCATGGGCAGGTGAGTTGCGCCCAACAGTTCCAGTACTTTGGCGAAACTGAAGAAGCCGCCGTACAGGCTGCCACTGAAGAACAGGTTCATGACCTTGTCGCGACCCGGATCGAGTCCTGCCGCAAACAGACCATCGGCGGCGGCGCGCATCTGGCGTTGAAAGTCGCGGTAGCTGAACCCCGCTAGCGCCGGTGTGCCGCTGCTGCCGCCAGAGCGGAAAAACAGTTGTGCGGCCGCTGTCGTCGGCCGCGCGATAAACGCCGCTTTGTCGGTGATCGGCAGGCCCGACAGCGACGGCGCGCGAGGCGGCCGGTCGAGGGTCATATGGCTAGGCAAATGCGTTGGCGCGATGCTGACCGAGACACGTCGGCTCAGGCGTTGCAGTGCGTAAACGCCGTCGTGAGGTTCGCCGTCGTAGCCGTCATGAATGGCATTGACGGGCGTAATGCGGCTGACGCCCGCGGCAATCAGCGTGCGCGACAGTTCAGCGATCTGCGGTTCGGCACACACCAGTGCACAACTCTGCAATACGTTGCGCCAGGGCAGCAGCGTCTGGGCCAGACGCGCGCGTGGCAGGGGCTTGAGCAGCAGCGTGCGAAACAGTGGCGAGGGCGCGAGCACTTGGTCATGGCGCCAGACAACTCGCCAGCCCGGCGCGCTCCAGACGTGCGCCGTCACAGCAGAAAAGCTCTGGGCCAGGCGCGTCATCAAGGTATGGGTGGTGATCTCGCTGGCTTCCTGGACCGTTGGGGTCAGCGCCGGCCATTGCCCGGCACGGCGCTCGAACGCCGTGGCCAACGCTGAGCCGATTTCGTGCAGCACGGCCGGTTCGTCGCTGTCGACCAGTAACCATTGCGGGCTGGAACAGGCCTGCTGATCCAGTCGGCAAACCTCATCGGCTATCGCCTCCAGCGTTTGCGGCGTGGCAGCGTCCGGCGTCAGGTAGGCAAAACTGACGCGGTGGCCCCAATCGATCCAGCGGCATCCGGGCGGCAACTGTTGGCGGATGGCTTGCAGCGCGGCTTCGCCACCCCACGCCGATACGCCATTGGCCATTTTGCACAAGCGGCCGATTTGCGCGGTCGCCACCGGCAGCACGGCCACGTAATGGTGCAGTTGACCACTGGGGTCGCATTGCACCAACGCATGCAGCAGACGTGCAGTCAGACCTTGGTCGCTGCGGCTGGGGCGTAGCCAGTTGATGTTGCCGGCCAAGAGGCTTTCGATCATCGCGCAGCAGGCCAGCAATGGCGCGTTGGCCGGTGTCACGTGGACCACCAGACCCAAGGGGCTCCAGCGCTCGAAACGCGATTGCCGACAATCGAAGCGGCGCAGGGAATCGGCATGATCACCCAGCTCGCGTTCAAGTTTGTTTTGCAGGGCGTGAGGCTGACAGAAATCGATCAGGGCCTGGCGTTGTTCGTCATCCAGCGGCAATTCGACGCTGTGCAGTTGCTGCGCAAGGTTTGCCGCGGCGGTCAGCACAGTGGCGCGCTGCAGCGGTGTGCTCAGGTGTTGCGCTAAGGTCTGATGCAGCAGCGTCAGTGCGGTGTCGAGATCGAAGTCCGCGTGCAGTTCTCCGTTGATCAGGTACATATCAGTGCTTCCCCAATAATTCAGATGCCGCCATCGCGCAGCTTCTGCCGACGGTAGTGCCCGCGCGGCCATGCAGTTCGAACCAGTCACTGGCCAGACCGCAGCCGCAACTCGAGCCGGGATACAGCGTCGCCAGGTCGCTCATCACCACCGCGTGCGCCGGGCTGGATGAAATGTAAGGCGAGACAAAACCCAGCAAGCCTTGCTGGCCGTAGGGCTGGACGGAAAAGTCGCGCGGATTGCGCACGTAAGCCTTGGCGTAAACCGGAACATGAAAATGATGCCGGGCACATTCGATGTAGGGCACTGCGTGCTCGACCGCACCGTAACCGTCTCGGCATCGCGACATCTCAATGCCCAATTGCCGGGCGATGTGCTCATACAGTTGTTGTTTTGGAATCTCCTCGCTGGCGCGGGTTTTCCAGCCACCGCCGAAAAACACCAGCGAATCGGCCGGCAGTTGCAGGGCAGGCATGCCGGTGGTCTGCATCTGCTGCAGGGTCTGCCAGAGAAATGCCGGGAAACCGAAAATGCGCACCGGCAGGCATTCTTCGGCGAACGATTGCAGGGCAGCGATGACGCCAAACACATCGAACTGATGGCCGTCGCCGTTGCAGCGCAAGGCATAGACGACCCGATTGACCGGGGCAAAGCGGCAGAGGAATTGGTCGGTGTAGGACGTCCCCAGCGTGATCGCGCCTTGCGGCTCGTAGCTCAGCAGCAGGTAGTTGCACGGCGTGTCCGGTGAATTCCAGCCGTAGTGGCTAAAGATCCGTTCGACCATGAACTGCGCGCTCGACAGACTGCGTGGGTCGTAGCGCATGCGGCTTTTCTGGCCACTGGTGCCGGACGAGGTCAGTTCCAGAGCGGTTTCTCCGGTGGGACTGAGCAGCAATTGCTGTTTGAAGAAATTGGCCAGAATTGGCGGCAGTCGCGACCAGTCATCGAGACCGTCCAGGTCCTGTACGTCAAAGCCGTTCGCGTTCAGCCAATGTGCGTAGCCGGGGGTGTGCTGGCAATGAAACCGACTGATCTCGGCCATGGCCTGATCGAACAGGCCGGCAGGCACGGCCTCCGGGCAATAGGGGTGCGGCAACGCGCAGAGCGCATCGCTGGCGGGGAAGTGGTTCATTCAATATTCCTTTATTGAGCAGAAGCGGAGTCAGGTCGGTTGCGTTGCAACAGTCCCTGGACCAGAGGCAGGCACATCAGGCCGCTGAAGGCGGCGTAGAGCGCAAAGAGTTCGAGGCGTGCGCCACCACCGATGGCGGCAATGAGCGAACCGCCGAGGCCCATCACCGCAATCGAAATCATCCCGACCAGCGCCGAGACCAGGCCCTTGCTGTCATCGCTGGCAAACAGCGCCAGCCGATACACTGCGGCGTTGCTCATGCCCAGCCCTATCGCATACAGCGCCAGGCTCGCGACCACCGGACCAAGACCGGCGCCAGATAGTGCGCAGCCGATCAACGCCAGAAGTCCCAGGCAAAACGGCCAGAGCGCCAAGCGAATCAGCCGCGGTAACGAGTGCGTGGCCAGCAAGCGGTCGAGGATCAGATTGCCGACGATAACGGCGGAGAAAATCGGCATCTGCCACAAGGCATATTCCACTGGCGGCAGCCCCAGCAACTGCATCAGCAGCAACGGCGCCAGGCCGATCCACGCGATCAGCGGCAGGCTCATCAGCCCCAGCGCAAGGCTTGCGGCGAGAAACCGGCAATTGCCAAACAGCGCGCGGTAACGCTGGCCGGTCTGGCGCCAGGAAAAACGCACCACTGGTTGCAGGCGTCCATCGCGACGCACGGTCCCGACTGTTTCCGGCATGCAGACGAAAAGCCCCAGCCAGACCATTGATGCGGCAACACCCAAACCGAGAAACAACTCACGCCAGGACAGCCATTGCAGGAGCAGGATGCCCAGCAGCGGCCCCACCAACGGTGACAGCAGGGCGATATTGCCGAGCAGTGCCATCAAACGCACCGCATCGGCCTCGCAGAACACTTCTTGAAGGGCGGGATAACTGACCGCCACGACAAACCCCAGGCCCATGCCTTGCAGCAGTCGCAGCAGATTGAAGGCTTCAATGCTGTGACTGGCAAATGCTCCCGCGCAGGCGACACCGAACACTGCGCAACCGCTCAACAATACCCGCCTTCGACCCCATTGATCGGACAGCGGCCCGATCAGCCATTGCAGGCAGACGCCGCCTAGCAGATAGAGATTGAAGGCGTTGGGAACATGTCGCGCATCGGCTTGAAGTTCTGTTGTAACGGTCAGCATGGCCGGCATGATCAAGTCGCTGGCCAGGTAAGTCAGAAGTTCAAAAGCGCTGATGGCCAAACAAAACCCGAGCACTTGGAGTGGCCCGATTGGTATGAGTGTTCTCTGCATATACGTCCCTGTTGGTGAATGGAAGAAAGTTGCCAGAGACTAGTTGCAGAGGCTTGTGCGACCTACTTTTTTGCTGCGACATTAGATTTCAAATACTTGCAACTTGTTTAGGGGGTTGCACTTTGCGCAGGAACACTTGTTACCTCTGCGTGGCAGATGCCAGCGGCAAAAACAGAAAAGCCCGCTACACGGCGGGCTTTGTTTGAAGTGGGTCGGGCTGGTGAGTCTCCCGCCTCGGCTTGTTCATCGACAAGCGAGTGGGATGAACATTCCTGTTCTATCGATGTTGGTAATAGCCAGGGCCACCCTGGTAGTAGCGATGATGGTCACCGTGCCAGCCGCCGTGGGGGAAGATGATGCAGCCACTCAGGGTCAGCAGGGCAAGAACGGGAATCAGCCAAGTGATTCGACGCAGCATTTTGAAAATTCCTCATGGTTACGCCGTCATGAAGCCAAAACTCTTCATCGGCTGTAACATGAGACCCCGATTGCAGCAGCGCATCCCCGTAGAACGGTAAGTGCATGGCATGCAAACGGATACAAACCGGATACATTTCAACGTTTCAGGAAGCCGCAATGACCCACAAGCAACGCTTGATTTATTCGATTCTGATCGCCGTGTCGGTCCTGGCGATCATGCTCGGCCTGTCCTGGCTGCAAAACGCCGGCATGATTTCGGAGAAGACGTTCCAGTTCGTCGCCATCGGTGTGGCGGTGATCGTTGTGGTGATCAACGGCGTCATGCGCCGCAAGGTCAAGCCTTGACGGCGATTGCCGTACGCTTCAATCGTTGTTGAGGACGGCCGCAGCCTGTGGATGCAGGCTGTAGCTCTTGTCTTCATTGAAGGTGATCACACCTTCGGCGCACAGGCGCTTGAGCACTTCGCGCACACTGAGAAAGGACAGCGGAATATCCAGGTCCAGCAATTGGCTGTGGACACCGCGCACGCCCAGACGTCGCTCGCTTTGTGCGGCAACCAGCAGGGCGTCGATGACTTTCAGACGAATCAGGCTGGTGCGCAGCCCGAAACTTTTCAGCAGCAAGCGGATGCGTTCGTTTCCGTGACGCTCGACGCGTTGCCCGAAATCGCTCGCGTGTGGGCTCATGGAAACTCCTTTGGGTGCCTGGCTACCGTCCGTTGGTAGTTGCGAGTTGTACATGCGATTACTCCTTTTCAGAGTCTGATCGGGGAGGGTTTTTTTGCTCTCTCTAAACAAGACGTATCAGCACGACAAATCATGAAAGAAAATATGTAGAAAATTTGTTGGGGGTTTGTCTTTTTCTTGTGATTTCGGGTTGGGGGGGGTTGGCCGTGGCGGCCTTTGGGCCGACCAGGTTCTTGGGGTTTTGGGGGTATATCCGTTTTTTTTGGGGTTGCGGCTGGCGGTTCCGCCCTTACGGCGGGTCACTTTTTCAGACGCCAAAAAGTAACCAAAAGCTGGGCCCCGGCGTTCGGCCCTCGCCGTGGCTCGGGTTCCTTCGTTACGGGATCTATCCGGGGGCATCGCCTACGGTTTGCTTCGCTGCACCTCCTCTCGATGCATTTGGCTCCGCCAAACGGTCGCTGCGCTCCCACCCCCGGATAAATCCCTCCACTCAGCCTGCCGAAGGGGCCAGCACGGCAAGATCAAGAGCTGCAGTCGAGCTAACGCTCATCCTGTTGAGTGGTGAGTAGCGGGCGGGGGGGCGGCTTTTGATTTGTTTCTGAATTTGAGTGCGGCTCGGTATCTCACACGTCGGCGTACCTCTACCAATCACCTCGGTCAGTTCCCTCTCCCTCTGGGAGAGGGCCAGGGTGAGGGGCTTTTGATTTATTTCTGAATTTGAGTACGGCTCGGTATCTCACGTCGGCGTACCTCTACCAATCACCGCGATCAGTTCCCTCTCCCTCCGGGAGAGGGCTAGGGTGAGGGGCTTTTGATCTGGTTCAGTATCGAATTCAACTCGGTATTTCATGTCGCTGTATTTCTCGCAATCACCTCGGTCAGCTCCCTCTCCCTCCGGGAGAGGGCCAGGGTGAGGGGCTTTTGATCTGGCGCGGTATTGAGTTTAACTCGGTGTTTCATGTCGCTGTATCTCTCGCCATCACCGCGGTCAGTTCCCTCTCCCTCCGGGAGAGGGCCAGGGTGAGGGGCTTTTGATCTGGCGCGGTATTGAGTTTAACTCGGTGTTTCATGTCGCTGTATCTCTCGCCATCACCGCGGTCAGTTCCCTCTCCCTCCGGGAGAGGGCCAGGGTGAGGGGCTTTTGATCTGGTTCAGTATCGAATTCAACTCGGTATTTCATCTCGCTGTATCTCTACCAATCACCGCGATCAGTTCCCTCTCCCTCCGGGAGAGGGCCAGGGTGAGGGGCTTTTGATCTGGTTCAGTATTGAGTTCAACTCGGTATTTCATGTCGCTGTATCTCTACCAATCACCTCGGTCAGTTCCCTCTCCCTCCGGGAGAGGACCAGGGTGAGGGGCTTTTGATCTGGCTCGGTATTGAGTTCAACTCGGTGTTTCATGTCGCTGTATCTCTACCAATCACCTCGGTCAGTTCCCTCTCCCTCCGGGAGAGGACCAGGGTGAGGGGCTTTTGATCTGGCGCGGTATTGAGTTCAACTCGGTATTTCATGTCGCTGTACCTCTACCAATCACCGCGATCAGTTCCTTCTCCCTCCGGGAGAGGGCTAGGGTGAGGGGCTTTTGATTCCGCTTTGGGGGATTGCGTGGAGAACCTAAATTTTTTCCTCTGACTTCGTTTCTTCGACAGGCTCATTGCGCGTGGACGCGTGGGTGTTTCCAGGGCGGGTCCGCGTTAGCGCCAGATCCGCTCTTTGGCATGTCGATCAGGAGCGAGCGTGATTATTTCCAGACAGTTAACCGGATTGAGGCAGCTGCAAGCTTCGAGCTTCGAGCGGCAAGTTGAAAACTTCGGTTCGAATGTCAAATATGGCTTTTGCTCGAAGCTTGTCGCTCGTAGCTTGCAACTTACAGTGGCCAGCGTGCTTTTCGGACTGAGTTGCTCAGCCCATGCGTTCAGCCCGGCCACTGATGTCAGCGCGGATATCCGCCGTACCGCTTTTGGCGTGCCGCATATTCGTGCGCAAGACGAGCGCGGGCTCGGGTTTGGCATTGGTTACGCCTACGCGCAGGACAACCTGTGCCTGTTGGCCAACGAGATCGTGACCGTCAACGGCCAGCGTTCACGTTATTTCGGCCCGGATCAGTTCACCGTCGAACAACGCGAAAACCGTGTCAGCGACGTGTTCTTCACCTGGCTCAATACGCCCGAGGCGGTCAAGGCTTTCTGGCAGGCGCAACCTGCGCAGGTGCGTGATCTGGTCGAAGGCTATGCCGCCGGCTACAACCGTTATCTGGCTGAGCGCCGCCCGCAGGGCTTGCCGCAACAGTGTCAGGGTGAGTGGGTGCGAGACATCGCTGCGCAAGATCTGGTGAAGCTGACCCGCCGTTTGCTGGTCGAGGGGGGTGTCGGTCAGTTCGCCGAGGCTTTGGCCGGTGCTACACCGCCGCATGCGAGCGCCGCAATCGAACAGAACGCGCAGGCCTATCAGTTGGCCGATGCCCGTCAGCAGCGTTTTGCCCTGGATCGTGGCAGTAACGCTGTCGCGGTGGGCAGCGAGCGCTCGTTCAACGGGCGTGGGATGTTGCTGGCCAACCCGCACTTCCCTTGGGTTGGCGGCATGCGCTTTTATCAGATGCACCTGACCATTCCCGGCAAACTCGATGTCATGGGCGCTGCCTTGCCGGGCCTGCCGATGATCAATATCGGTTTCAATCAGCACCTGGCCTGGACGCACACGGTCGATTCATCGAAACACTTCACACTCTATCGTCTGCAACTCGATCCGAAGGATTCCACGCGCTATCTGCTCGATGGCAAATCATTGCCGCTGAACAAGCAGACCGTCACCGTGCAGGTGAAACAGGCCGACGGTCAGGTAGTGCCGGTCTCGCGTGATGTCTACAGCTCGCAGTTCGGGCCGATCGTGCAATGGCCGGGCAAGCTCGACTGGGACAATCAGTTTGCCTACAGTTTGCGCGACGCCAATATCGACAATGATCGGGTGCTGAACCAGTGGTACACGATGAATCAGGCGTCCACGCTTCAGGAATTGCAGGATTCAGTGCACAAGATTCAGGGTATTCCGTGGGTCAACACCCTGGCCGTCGATGACAAGGGCCAGACGCTGTACATGAACCTGTCGGTGGTGCCAAACGTCAACGCCGAGAAGCTGGCCAAGTGCAGTGACCCGCGTATTGGCACGCAAATGATTGTGCTGGATGGCTCCAACAGCGCCTGCGCGTGGGACATCGACCCAACTGCGGCGCAGAAGGGCATCTATGCCTCCAGTCAGTTGCCGCAGCTGTTGCGCAAGGATTTCGTCCAGCATTCCAACGACTCTGCGTGGCTGGCCAACCCGGCGCAACCGCTGACCGGTTTCTCGCCGCTGATCAGTCAGGAAGGTCAACCGCTGGGCTTGCGTTCCCGTTTCGCGCTGGACCGCTTGAGCACGCTGAGTAAAAAAGGTCCGTTGGCAGTGAAGGATCTGCAGCAGATGGTAATGGACGATCAGGTGTATCTGGCGACTCAGGTTGTACCGGATCTGCTGAAGTTCTGTGCCTCTGACCTTGGCGCCGACGCGCAATCCCTGAAGCCGGTCTGCACCAGCCTCAAGGCCTGGGATGGCCGGGCCAATCTCGATTCGGGCGTGGGCCTGGTGCACTTCCAGAACATCATGCAGGCATTGGAGGCCTCGCCGGATGTCTGGCGCGTTGCGTTCGATCCCAAAGATGCGCAACACACCCCGCGTGGACTGGCCGTCGAGCAGCCGGCGGTGGCCAAGGCATTGCGTGAGGCCATGCTGGCGTCGGTCGAATTGAGCACAAAGATGGGTCTCAAGCCGCAAACCCGCTGGGGTGATATCCAGGTGGTCAGCAGTGGCGGGCAACAGACGCCGATTCACGGCGGGCCGGCTACCCTGGGAATCTACAACGCCATCCAGAGCGTGCCCCGTGAGGACGGCAAACTCGAAGTGGTCAGTGGCACCAGCTACCTGCAAGTCGTGACGTTCGATGACAAGGGCCCGCACGCCCAAGGGCTGCTGGCATTCTCGCTGTCGAGCGATCCGGCGTCGAAGTATTCGCGGGACCAGACCGAGGCGTTCTCGAAGAAACAGTGGAGTGTGCTGCCGTTCACCGAACAGCAGATTCAGGCTGACCCGCAGTATCAGGTGCAGACTGTTCGCGAGACGTTGGACAAGGCGGGGAACGTTGCCGCTCAATAAACCCGAGCGTTAGTGTCGACGAGTCTGAAGGCCGCATCCTGCAAAGGGTGCGGCCTTCAGCTTTTTGGCGGCTGTTGCGGTATCGAGTTGATCACCGGGTTACCTTCCTTGTTGCGGCTCAGGTAGACCGGCAGCACCTTGGGCAGGCTGTTGGCGAGGTTGCTCAGCTCTTTGATGTTGTAGATGCCGCCCACGCGAATCGAACCGGTGTGAGTGTCAGCCAGCTCCAATGGATTGCTCAGATATCGATTGATCAGTGGCAGGGCGTCGCTCAGCGCGAGGTTATCCAGCACCAGTTTGCCGTTGCGCCAGGCCAATGAACTGTCATCGGCGTAGGTCTGGCTGATCTGCGGCATGTAGTCGCCTTGTTTGTAACGTGCCTGCATCGATGGGCCGAGGCGCAAGCCGTCGCCTGGTAATGAACGATTGCTGGTGACCAGCACTGAACCTTCGATCAGGTTCACGCGCACCTGGTCCTGATACATCCAGACATTGAAACGCGTCCCCGTGACGCGAATCCTGCCTTCGCCTGCGCGAACGACAAACGGGTGGGCCATGTCGTGACTGACCGTAAAGAACGCTTCACCTTTTTTCAGGGTGACGCGGCGTTCGTCCTTGTAATTGCTGAAGGTCAGATCGGTGTTCAGGTTCAATTCGAGCTGGCTGCCATCACTCAAGGTAACCTGCCGGACATTATCGGTGGCAGCGAAATGCTGGTAGCTGTTCGGCAACCAGCCCAGATTCCAGCCGGTATAAGCCGCCAGCGGCAGTGCGAGTGCAAAGACACCTGCGGCTACAGCGAACTGGCGCCACGAGCGCGAAGAAGTTGGCCGCGGTGTCACGACCGAGGGCGATTCGGGGCGCGGCAGGTGTTCGGCCACGTCCCAGATTTCCAGCATGGCTTCATACTCGAACGCGTGCAGTGGATGAGCGTCGTGCCATTGCTTGAACGCGCGACGCTCTTCTTCCGTGCAGTCGGCGGCGTGCACACGCATGCACCAATGCGCAGCGGCATCGGTGATCGCATCGTATTCGGCTTCCGAAAGGGTGTCTTGGGTCATTGACTCGTCCTGATTTCGCACATTCTAACCTTGTCGGGAAGTTACCGAGAACATCCGTCATGGCATTTGCCCATCAAAGTGGAACTTATTTTTCGCTCAGGCACCCAAAAAGCAGGACGCCAATGACCACTATCCACAAATGGAGTGAAAAAATGATCAAAAAGACATTCGCAGCCTTGATCGCTACTGCCGGTTTGCTGAGTGCAGGCGCCGCGCTGGCTGACCGGCCGGGCGCAGGCTGGATTACCATCGAAAAAGCCATCGAGATCGTCAAAACCAAGGCCGGTTACGTCGAGGTCTATGAGATCGAGGCCGACAACGACGGCTACTGGAAGGGCGAAGGGCGCAAGGCTGATGGTGTTGTCTACGAGTTCCGCATCGACGGCGCGTCGGGCAATGTATTGCGGGATCAGAAAGACTGATTAGCCGGTCATGACCGCAAGCAGGCGCAGGTTTCGACCTGCGCTTTTTTTTGCGGTTCAGGGCAGCGGAACCGGATCGAGCTGTCGACCCATCTCGCAGACAATACGGGCGATCGAATCGGCGTTGCGCAAGATCACATCGATACGAATGTCCGCTGACGCCTGATCCAGAAACGCATCGCGCGCCTTCTCCATGTCGGAGCTGCGGGTTAGCTTGAGGATTTCCTTGGCCAGGCCCTTGGTAGACTTGAAGTGTTCCAGTGTGAGAAATGAGCCGCTATTTTTGTCCCATCGAGCAAACAGTTCATCTCGAGGTGTCGCGAGTGAAAGCGCCTCGGTCTGGAATCTTTCCAGTTCAGCCTGAGCAGCACGTCCATAGGCGGAGACGGTAGAGACCAGATCGTGAAACGGGCGTCGCGCTTCCAGCGAGGCTATGTCCTCAGCCATTGAAAACTGATGGGAAAATTCGTGGATTATCGTCGCGGCTTGGGCATGGCCATCAACATCGAAGTCGGCAGGCACTAGCGGTTTGTACAAATCCAGCAACGGGTGGAAGAAGTTCTCGGTGAAGTGCACCTTCTTCAGATCGTCATTGTTCAGTACAAACGCAATGATGTGGGAGAAGTAGGTGTTGGTGCCGACCACGAAACGTTCGGTATTCATCAAGTCATCGTTGGGGTCCACCAGTGCCTTGCAAATGGGCGCGATGCTTTTGTTGAGTTTGCTCAGCAAGTTCAGATCGACCTGGGGAACACCAAAGCACATCTTGAGAAAACCATCGAGTCGAGTGCCGGGGACGTTGGCTTTCAGTTGCGCGAGGTTATGCAGGCAGTTGAAAGCATAAGAACGGGCAAGGTTGATGGCATGCTGGATGACCCAGGCTTTATACGGATAGTTGCGTCGAATTTCGGTCATGCCCACCGCTTCGATATTCATCAGCGCGCGACGATTCTGATTCACCCCGTGGCGCTTGTAGAGTGTCGACATCGCTTTGCCGTAGTGCACAGCGTGGCGGTCGGGCGCCAACAACAATCGTGAGCCAGACAGGGTCAATGACGGGCCGGCAATTTTCTCGTTGACCATCTGCCACACAGCTCCCGGCTGTTCAATCCGTACAACCTTGCCATCGATGGCTGTGTACGTGCGCTTGCTGATCGGGTCTTCGAAGGTGCCCTTTTTGGTCTGACGCTTGAGATCTTCCAGTGCCACGGCGCTCGTTTCGAAGGTTCGCAGTTCAGTGCGTAACGGCGAAGTTATCCGCAACTGCGACCAGGCAACGGCCGCTGGTGCGGGTGAATTTGTGATTTCGGCCCCGTCAGATGCGCTTGGGGAAGGTGTTGAGGATGTTGGCGCCGCCGCAGCGACGGCTTCCGTGGATTCAATGCTCAGCCGCCCCAGACTGATCATCTGGAGCGCACCCTCGATAAATGACTTCAGTGCACGTGACCAGTGATGATCCTGCAGGTTTTCCGCCGAATCCTTGAACGCTTTGTAGGCTTGCCAGAGAAACGTTATGTAGGAGATTTTGCCCGGCAGCAGCCCCGCCGTCAGATGGAAGCCGCGACTGAACAGGTGTTTCGCCGCCTCCCAGTCGGCCTGAGCATGGTGCTATAACTGACACGCGAGCAACTGTGGCAGGAGCTTGAGATTGTCCGCATGGAAGCGGTGCAAGAGGTTGCCGGTTATGGCGTTGCTGGACAGGGTCATCTCACTGGTTTCCCCTACGGTCGATCGCAACAGGCCGGTAAACACCGATTGCTGCGCTGCCGGCAACCGGCGAATCAGCAGGTCCTGAAATTGGCCCGGTGTATTCACCGCCGCAATCAGGCTGGCCGCGTCAGTGAACTCGCGCAGCACCTGTTCGGCATACGGTGCGTACAGGACCAGTGGTCCTTCATGACCGCTACCGGGGCCAATCACATATAAACCCAGGGTTTGTACGGCGCTGGCACCGGCGGTTTTGACCAGCGACAGGGGCGAGACGATGGCGTGCGCACCCTCAACCGTTGTACGCGCAATGCCATCCGGCATATCCAGTACCTGACAGAGCTGATCGAACGCTTTGCTCGACAACAGCTGTTGCAACTTCAGTTCATGGGCGTGCTGCAGCAATTGCCAGGGCAATTGGCGAAAGAAGCGCTGCTTGCGTGCATCGGCCTCGGCGTGGCCAGTCGACAACGCAGCGGTCACGGACCGGGCGTAGGTGGTCGGTATGTCCAGCGACAGCAACAGTTGCCGGACTGCGTTCTGATCGAAGTCGGGCGGCAGCGTCTTGGCCGTTTTCGAGATAACGCTGAAGCCGGTGCCCTGGGCGATGTTGATGTGGTTCAGGGCAAATTCGCTCAGCGCCCGAGCGGGCCCGGCCAAGGCCAGGTTGGGAATGATCTCGATGTCCTGTGGATCGAGTTGATGGCCGCTAAATCGCGCATCCAGCAGTGTTTTCAGGGTTGTATTTACGTAATCGGGCAGGGTGGGCAGATCGCTGAGGTAATCCTTGTGGTCGGCCATGCTGTGGCGCCACTGCTCAAGCAGTTCGAGGTGCAATTGCTGCTCTTCCACTCGCGCCATGCCGAGCCAGGCGGGCAGTGATTGCTGTTGATTGATCGCCTTGGCCACGTCGATGCTGCGCAGCAGGTTGGTGTCGATCGGTGTTTTTTTCAGGCGATTGAGCGTCGCTGTCAGCCCGGGCTGGTCCTTGAACCGTTCGCGTGCCCAGTCACAATGCGCAAGTACATGCTCGATGCCGGATTGCACGCAGTGGTGCAGGACATTGTCCTCGATCAAGCGCAACGCCCCCAAAGCGTAGTCTTGATGGAACAGGCGATCTTCCGGAGCGAGGTTTTCCAGCAGCGAAAGGCGCCCGACACTGTCCTGCAGTCGGCGGCCAAGTGCCCGCCGCGCACTGGCAATTCCCGGAAAACCCTCAAGGCCCTGAGCCGGTGTCCACAGCATGGCTTTGCCTGAATGCATGTCGTCAAGGCCACCGCGTTCGGTCAGCAAGATACAGTGAGCCAGTGGCAATGGTGCCTGGGTCTTGGGGTGCTGCACCGTGAGTGACCAGGCATCAGGCCGAAAACCGTTGAGCGAGCGCCGATTGTCACGGCTCGGTTGATCGGGATGGAATACGGTATCGACAATCGCCTGTTCAGCCGTGTCGAGCGAGCCACTGAGCACCCGCAACGCGGCTTCACCCGTGACGCCGACAAACAGTGAGTGGGCCAGTTGGGCCTTCATGTTTTCAAGGAAGCTACGTTGCTGGGTCGGCGTGATTGTCGGCTGGCTTCTGAACATGCCAGTGAGCAAGGCATCGATCCCCGAAAATGACCTGATGACTTCTTCTGCCTTGTGCGCGAGCACCACGGACGGTTGCTGGACCCCGGCGAACACCGGTCTGGTCGACCAGCGTTCGCCGGCATCCAGTGCCAGCAGGCGCTCGTGAATCATGGCGCGGATGTCCAGTGCCTTGTCGAACAGGGCATGGAGGTCCACCGCGCCATCGCTCTGCCGGAACACCTGCGTGGCATAGGCGATGTTCTGTCGTTGCTTGGTGATGATGGCCTCGAACAGCACTTTGAAGGTCTCACCGCTGATGCTTTCTCCGGTGACATGCGGCTGGTCGAAGCCGACGAAGCGTTTGCGCTCTTCGAGGTTCAGCAGTCCATACAATTCATCCTCGTGGCCGGGTGCGCGGAATTTGCTCAATACGGTGTTTTTCAGATCAAGGTAATCGTGCAGGACTTGCAGGCCCATGGTCGGCGTGTAGAGACAGGCGTCGGCATGACTGATCATCAACGATCCCGCGAGTTCGACGTAGTTGGGCTCGTACTCCCACAGGCGCACACTCTCGATGGTTGGACGGCGGGCCGGCACGTCGGTGGGTTTGATCATGTGATGCAGGGTGGCGAACTGTGTGGCGTCGATGATCCCGGTTTCGCGTTTGATCAGCAGTTCGGCGCGCGCCTGTTCCTCCAGCACCGCGCTGAAAAACGTGCGGCGCGCAGATCCCGAAACGGCGGGTGCACTCCAGTATTTTTCCAATTCGCCAAACAGCAAAACCGGGAGCTTGTCCGAGGCTAGCTTGAGCGCGGCTTCCCAAATGGCGTGGTCTCCGGGGACAGAGGTGTGCCCGGGATTGATGAATTCGTGCAACTGGTCGACTGGCCATTTCTGGTGCCGATAGTACATAAGCAGGGCTTCGCTCAAGCTCATTGATGCGTGCCAATGCCTGCTCGTTGTCGGCGCGGAACCGCTGTCATCGCTGAGCGCGTCGGTATAAAAATTCACCCGGGTCTGCGCCTGACGTACGTCGGGAAAATTCACCTCTAGCAGGTCATCAAGGATTGTTTCCAGCAGGGCGGTGAGCGCAGGCAATTGTTTCAGTTCGCCAAGCACGGCCTCGGCATTGATGCGCTGGCTGGCGAGAATGACTTCTTGCTGGCTATCGAAAATATCGCCTTCAATGGTTTCGTAAGTCAGACTGATGCCGCTCTGTTCGACTACTTGTCTGCGCTCCGACAGTGCAAGAAACGCTAGAACGTCATCCTCTTCACCCGCTTTGTTCAAGCGTGTTTCGAGCAGGGTTTCAAGGGTTTCCAGGTCTTCGTATGGCTTGATGCCTTCGTAGGGGGTGTAGAGAATCGCACGCTTTTTCTCGGCGTTTTCACTGAGGATGAAACTGCCCGACAGCGTGATGGGCGCCAGTTTGCCGGCATTGAGGCGAATACGCTGGGCGAACATCGGGCGGGGTTGCTTGATGCGCAGCGCATGGGTCGACAGTTTGATGTGGCCAAGCCATTTGAA
The DNA here is from genome assembly GCF_018138145.1 of Pseudomonas sp. SCA2728.1_7. NCBI lineage: Bacteria > Pseudomonadati > Pseudomonadota > Gammaproteobacteria > Pseudomonadales > Pseudomonadaceae > Pseudomonas > Pseudomonas sp. SCA2728.1_7. The sequence continues at coordinate 573,770 of NZ_CP073104.1, forward strand.
ATCCTCGTCTTCGAGACCGTGGTTTTTGCCGAGGGCCGGCCACAGACCGGGGGAATTCAATGCTTCGGGGAAAAACAGGGGGGACGCCGCTTCAGACATGATCGAGCCTCGGTAGGGGCGCGTGTGTTCGACACGCAAGTGAGGCCAAGACTAAGAACAACGCTGTATGCACGGGTGGTAGCCAGTTACCGCATCCCGGCGGAATTTGTTGATCTCGCGACCAAGGGTTGACAGGCGGTCGTCGCGCCATGGTTAATCGGCGAGCAAGTCGTCCGTACGCTGTTGTTCCCTCCAATAATCATTCTGGAGCTTCAGATGTCTGCGCCACACGATCATGTGTCTTCCGCTGCCTCGTCTTCGTTGTCTCTCGACGCGCTGACGCAACTGCTTGAAACGATTTTTCTGCGCCACGGCACCTCTGTCGAAGTCGCGCGAGTACTGGCCGCCAACTGCGCCGGGGCCGAACGCGATGGTGCCCACAGCCACGGTGTGTTCCGCATTCCCGGCTATGTCTCGACGCTGGCCAGCGGCTGGGTCAACGGACAGGCGGTGCCGCACGTCGAAGATGTCGCCTCGGGATTTGTCCGTGTCGATGCCGGTAACGGTTTCGCGCAACCGGCACTCGCCGCCGCTCGGCCGTTGTTGGTGGAGAAGGCGCGCAACGCCGGGATTGCCGTGTTGGCGATTCGTAACTCGCATCACTTCGCCGCACTGTGGCCGGACGTCGAGCCGTTCGCCGATGAAGGCCTGGTGGCGCTCAGTGTGGTCAACAGCATGACTTGCGTGGTGCCCCACGGCGCCGACCGGCCGCTGTTCGGCACCAACCCGATTGCGTTCGCCGCACCACGGGCCGGTGCTGCGCCGATTGTCTTCGACCTGGCTACCAGCGCGATCGCCCATGGCGACGTGCAGATCGCCGCGCGCAAAGGCGAGCGGCTGCCGGCCGGGATGGGCGTGGATAGCCTCGGTCAGCCGACTCAGGATCCCAAGGCGATTCTTGAGGGCGGGGCGTTGTTGCCGTTCGGCGGCCATAAAGGTTCGGCGCTGTCGATGATGGTCGAGCTGTTGGCCGCAGCATTGACGGGAGGCAATTTTTCCTTCGAATTTGATTGGTCCAATCATCCGGGGGCGAAAACGCCGTGGACCGGGCAGTTGCTGATCGTCATCGATCCGAGCAAAGCCGCCGGGCAGAGTTTTGCCGAGCGCAGTGGCGAGCTGGTGCGGCAGATGCATGGCGTCGGGCTCAAGCGTTTGCCGGGGGATCGTCGGCATTGGCAGCGTAGTAAGTCGTTGGCTGAGGGTATTGTGCTGGAGGCGCAGACGTTGGCGCAGTTGCGTGAGTTGGCTGGGGGCTGAGCAAAGAGCAAAGGCCCCTCACCCTAGCCCTCTCCCAGAGGGAGAGGGGACTGACCGAGGTGAATGGGGGATGTGCGCCGACGTGAAAGATCGAGCTGAGCTCGGGTTTTGAAAGCCTGACGCTGGTCCCTAAGCCGCTGGAATCAAGCAGGCATAAAAAAGGCGAACCCACCGGGTTCGCCTTTTTAGTGTGCGTTTGACTCAGCGACGGCCGAGCAGCAAGCCGACCACCAGACCGAAACCGGCGGAGATCGCCACGGTCTGCCACGGGTGGCCGCCGATATAGCTTTCGGTGGCATCGACTGCCGGTTTGGTGCGGTCACGTACGCTCGAGACCGAATCCAGCGCCTGCTGCAGTTTCAGGGCGATCTGTCCGCGCAGCGTTTCCGCTTCTTCGCCGACCAGTGAGGCGCTGCTCTTGAGCAGTTTGTCGGACTCTTGAATCAGAGCCTGAAGTTCGCTGAAGGCCTGATCCTTGATTTGATCTTCGGCGGCTTGCACGGCGGATTTGCGGGCCATTGGGTGACTCCTTGCAGTTGAATGGACAGTGATCAATGGAGTGTGGCGCTTGCTGAAAAGTTGCACTGAATTTAGGTCAGAAAGAAAAACCTGCGCGGGAGATTTCCGTCGAGCGTGTAAGATGTCGCCATTTTACGCAGCAGGATAATTCCCCATGAGTTTCAATCTGGCCGACAAATCCCTCGCAGAGCGCGCTGCGCTGGAAGACGAGAAATCCCGTCTGTTCGAACTCTGGCAGAACAATCTGGGCAAAGCCAAAGGCGAAGCCGCGCGTCTGTTCGGCGAGCGCGGCAAGCGCAAAGGCAAATGGGCCGAGTGGGTCCGTGCGGAACTGGACGGCATGTCGCCGCCGGAGTTCGCCAACATGGTGCGCAGTGAAGTCAATCGCCTGATGGCCGCCAACAAGTAAAGTCTCAGGTGAACGTTGCGGCAATCGCCTCGCGCACTTTGACCACCAGCGGATCAATCTGCGTGCTGGTGCGCCAGCCCAGTTCGATCGGATAACGCGGCAACTTCAGCGGGCAGGGCAGTAGCGCCAGACCGCTGAGTGCTGCGATGCTTTCGGCGGCATGCGCCGGAATCGTCGCCACCGCCCGGCTGCCCTTGAGCAGATACGGCAACGCGGCGAAATGTGTGGTTGAGGCGCACACCCGTCGACTCAGGCCCAGCGCCGCCAAACCCTCATCGGTAATTCCGATAAAACCGCCGGACGACACCAGAATGTGCTCGCGGGCGACGAACTCGTCGAGGTCGATGTGCTGCTGGCCGGGCGCAAGGCTCGCTGGATCGAGCAGACAGGCATAGCCACCTTCGCCCAACACCTGACGGCTGAGCAAACGCTCGGCAAAGCCACCGGCAGTGATTGCCAGGTCGATGCTGCGCTCCATCAGCGCGCGGGCGACGATCTGGCTGTGGGTCTGACGAAAAATCAGCCGCAGCTTGGGTGCGCTGCGGGCAATTTCCTCGATCAGGCGGCGACCGTAGGCAATCTCGAAGTCATCCGACAGCCCCACCGTGACCGAACGGCCCTCGTATTGGTTGGCCGCCGGGTCGACCATCGCCAGGCTCTGCCGGCATTTGTTCAGCGCTTCGCTGACCACCGGTTTCAATTGATTGGCCTGGAGCGTCGGCGCCAGTCCGCGTCCGGTGCGCACGAACAACTGATCGCCGTAGACCTCGCGCAACCGGCGCAGCGCCGCACTGACCGCCGATTGCGTAACGCCCAGACGCAACGCTGCGCGGCTGGCGCTGGATTCTTCATGCAGGGCTTCAAAGACTTTCAGCAGGTTGAGGTCGACGGTGGCGATATTCATTTGGCTCATATCATTCAGCAGCGAACGGGGCTTTATTCATGATCGCGTGACGCCGCAGAATCGGCAACCACTGAACCTGATGGAGTTACCGCGATGGTCAAATCAATCGTTGCTGCGCTGCAAATCGGCTCCTTGCCCGAAGGCAAAGACGCGACCCTGGAGCAGATTCTCAGTTGGGAAGGCGCGATCATTGAATCCGGAGCGGCATTGGTGGTGATGCCCGAAGCGCTGCTGGGCGGCTATCCGAAAGGCGAGGGATTCGGCACGCAATTGGGTTATCGCCTGCCTGAGGGGCGTGAAGCGTACGCCCGTTACTTCGCCAACGCGATCGACGTGCCGGGTGCCGAGACGCAAGCACTGGCCGGTATGTCGGCGCGCACCGGAGCCAATCTGGTGATCGGTGTGATCGAACGCTCCGGCAGCACGCTGTATTGCACCGCGCTGTATTTCGACCCGCAGGCCGGCCTCGTCGGCAAACACCGCAAACTGATGCCCACTGGCACCGAGCGGCTGATTTGGGGCAAGGGTGATGGCTCGACCTTGCCGGTGTTCGACACACAGGTCGGCAAGCTTGGCGCGGTGGTGTGCTGGGAAAACATGATGCCGCTGCTGCGCACGGCGATGTACGCCAAAGGCATCGAAGTCTGGTGCGCGCCGACTGTCGATGAGCGCGAGATGTGGCAGGTCAGCATGCGCCACATCGCCCATGAAGGCCGCTGCTTTGTGGTCAGTGCCTGTCAGGTGCAGGCTTCGCCCAACGAACTGGGCGTGGAGATTGCCAATTGGCCGGCGGAGCGCCCGTTGATTGCCGGTGGCAGCGTGATTGTCGGGCCGATGGGCGATGTGCTGGCGGGGCCGTTGCGCGGGGAGACGGGGTTGCTGACGGCTGAAATCGACACCGATGAACTGGTCCGCGCGCGGTATGACTACGATGTGGTCGGCCACTATGCGCGGCCGGATGTGTTTGAGTTGAGTGTGGATGAGCGGGCAAAACCGGGCGTGCGTTTCAACACTTAACCCACTGGCTGACACAAAACCTGTAGGAGTGAGCCTGCTCGCGATAGCGGTCTGCCAGACACCATAATCGTTAACTGACAGATTGCTATCGCGAGCAGGCTCACTCCTACAATGGATCGGTGGTGTGTCTGGAAATCAGTGCCGTTGCTGCCATTCTTCGCGGGTGATTTCCCACAGCTCCCGAGGGAAACGCCCACCGACGAAATCGCCTTCATCGGTCCGGATCAAGCGCATCCCCGCGCGCTCCGAGAGCTTGCGCGAGCCGATGTTCGGCGCCGCTTTCGGCACGCGCATCACTGGGCGTTGCAGAACGTTGAACCAGTAATCGGTCACCACCGCGCAGGCTTCCGTCATCAAACCCTGACCTTGCCACGCCGGCGCCAGCCAGAAGCCGCGGTGGTTGTCCGCCTGATCCATCAGGCTGATCTTGCCGATCAACAGTTCCGGTGCCGATTTCAGGCGAATCGTCCAAGGCCATTCCTTGCCCGCCGCAACCGCCGGCAAGGCAATGTCGCGCAGATAGGCGAGGGCACCGTCTTCCGGGTACGGCCATGGCACGGCCGCGTTCAGATAGCGCACCACGTCCCAATGCGGAAATTCGCGCTGCACGGCGTCGGCATCGGCCAGTTGCAGTGGGCGCAGGATCAGTCGTTCGGTGTACAGCGTCGGTATGTCTTCCATAAACCTGCAGCCTCCCTGAATGTCTTTGATGAACGAAGCAGGCTAACGCATTTTTACCAGGTCGCGGCAGTAGCTTTGGGCAGGCTGAGCTTGCCGCTGTCGACAAAGCGCATGGTGCCGAACAGACCGCCGGCAAGCTTGCCGCGCAGCACATAGGGCAGGTTGTCGAGGGTTTGCGTCTGACTCAGGCCCAACGTCTGGCGCAGTACCGAGAACGCCGAGATGCTGACCGGTACTGTGACGATGCTTTCGGAAAACCGTGGGATCGAGCCGCTCTGATCGCTGACACCCGAGGCCAGTGAATGGCCGTTGACTTCGAGATCCAGCGCAATGCCGTTGTAGTCGATGGCCGTTTCATTAGGGTTTTGCACGCGAATCTTGATGGCGAAGCGCACTTCCAGATCCTGACTCGGCAACGGCTCGAGGCCGACCACGTTGATGTTTACCGGATCACGGTTGGGAAACAGCGCACAGGCGCTGAGCGACAGCAGAAGCAGTGACAGAATGACGGCTTGAAAACGGCGCATAAACGGTCTCTCAACAAAAAAGGGCTGAACCGTCACCGGCTCAGCCCTTTCTAGCAAAGGCCAGACGTTAGCGGTTCAACTGTGCGACAGCCGCCGCCGGGGCAGGTTCACCTTTGGCCGGCATGTCCGGGTTTTCCATGACCTGAAGAATAGAAGCTTCCGGGTCGAAATCGTCTTCTTCCAGTTCGATGAATTCTTCCGGCAGGAAGATGTTCAGCACGATAGCGCACAACGCACCGACGGTGATCGGCGATTCGAAGATGTTGCGCAGCGCTTGCGGCAACTCGCGCAGGACTTCCGGCACGGCCGCGATGCCCAGGCCCATGCCCAGCGAAATCGCCACGATGAGCATGTTGCGTCGGTGCAGGCCGGCTTCGGCGAGGATCTTGATCCCGGCCACCGCGACGGTGCCGAACATCACCAGTTCAGCACCGCCCAGCACCGGTTTCGGCATCAGTTGCAGTACCGCGCCAATCATCGGGAACAGCCCCAGCAGCACCAGCAAGCCGGCGATGAAGAAGGCTACGTAACGGCTGGCCACACCGGTCAGCTGAATCACGCCGTTGTTCTGCGCGAAGGTCACCATCGGCATGCTGTTGAACACCGCCGCCATGGCCGAGTTGAGGCCGTCGGCGAGCAGGCCGGACTTGATTCGGCGGATGTACAGCGGGCCTTTGACCGGTTGCCGGGAGATCATCGAGTTGGCGGTCAGATCGCCCGCAGCCTCCAGTGGCGAGACAAGGAAAATCACCGCCACCGGTACGAACGCCACCCAGTCGAAGTTGAAACCGTACTTGAACGGCACCGGCACGCTGACCAGTGGCACTTCGGGCATCGAGGCGAAATCCACGGTGCCCATCAGCCACGCGACCACATAGCCCAAAGTCAGGCCGATAACGATTGCGCCCAGACGCAAAAACGGCACGTCGACGCGGTTCAACACGACGATGGTGCCGATCACCAGCGCTGCCAGGAAGATGTGGCTGGCCGCGCCCAGATCCGGCGCGCCGAAACCACCGGCGATGTCGGTCATTGCCACTTTGATCAGCGACAGGCCCATCAGGGTGATGATGGTGCCGGTGACTACGGGAGTGATCAGCATGCGCAGTTTGCCGATGAACTGGCTCAGCACCACTTCGATGAAGGCGGCGAAAAAGCACACGCCGAAGATCGTCGAGAGGATTTCGTCGGTGCCGCCACCGCGCGCCTTGACCATGAAGCCGGCGCTGAGAATCACGCTGATAAAGGAAAAACTGGTGCCTTGCAGGCACAACAATCCCGAACCGACCGGGCCGAAACGCTTGGCCTGGACGAAGGTGCCGAGGCCGGAGACGAACAGCGCCATGCTGATCAGGTAAGGGATTTCACTGTGCAGACCGAGGGCGCCGCCCATGATCAGGGTGGGGGTAATGATGCCGACGAAGCTCGCCAACACGTGTTGCAGCGCAGCGAATACGGTGGCAGTCAGGTGTGGGCGGTCGTTGAGGCCGTAGATCAGATCGTTGTTGCGCGGGGCTTTTTCAGAGGCGGTCATGGTGTTTTGCGCGCCGCGAGGCGGGGCCGGGTCAGAAAATGGAGGCGCAGGATGCCGGAAGAGGGCGGCGAGGGCAACGAGCAATAACTGCCTGAAAGGTCAGGTTTTATTGGTCGCTATCGGCAAACGCCCGTGTAGGAGCTGTCGAGTGAAACGAGGCTGCGATCTTTGAAGATCAAAAGATCGTCCGATCGCGGCCCGAGCCTGCGGCAGCTCCTACGCGAGATTGAATGCGGCCAGTAAATCCTCTTCAAACGCCTTTTGCGCATCCCCCGGTACCTGCGCCCGATGCCGGGCCAGATGAAACGCCACCTCGAAACTCAACTCGCCCTCACGAATTGGCCGCAGCAGGCCCTTTTCCTGCCAGCTCCGCGCATAGTGATCCGGCAGATAACCCACATGTTTGCCGGACAGAATAAACGTCAGCGTGCCCTCAACCTGTTCCGACCGCGCCGAGCAGACCTTGCCCTGAAACGGTTCGTCACTGCGGAAAAAACGATAGGGGTGATCGACCCGGTCGCAGGCCTGTAACGCGGCATCGCTCGGCGTTTCATCGGAAAACAAGGGATGGCCGGCAGCGCAGTACAGATGCTGGGTTTCGCTGAACAACTGCTGATAGTCGAAGGCACTTTGCACTTGCGAGAAATAACCGATCGCCAGATCCAGCCGCTGTTGCAACAGCAGCCGTTCCATTTCGCCGGGCATGGCGCTGATCAGCTCGATGCGCACCGACTCATCGCGCTCGCGAAAACGCCGGATCGCCTCAGCCACGCGTTGTAATACGGATTGATCGACCGACTCGGAAATCCCCAGGCGCACTTCACCGATCAAGCGCCCGGCGACGCCGTTGGATTGATGGCGGAAGGTTTCGATCGATTCAAACAACGTGCGTACCGCGATCAACAACTGTTCACCCTTGGGCGTAACGCTGAAACCAGCCTTGCCACGGCTGCACAAACGGTAACCGAGGCGGGTTTCCAGTTTGGCCATTTGCTGGCTGATGCTTGACTGGCTCAGGCCCAGATCACCTTGGGCAGCGCTGAAGCCACCGCACTCGACCACCCGCACAAACAGGCGCAACAGCTGCAAATCGACGTCGTGCAGTTGACCCAACATCACATTACTCCGGGATAAAGTCAGGATAATTATTCGGCTATTTTTCTAATGTATCCGACGGCGCATCCTGCAACCACTTCCTCCGGTCAGGTGTTCGTCATGGCTCCCGTGTTCAAGCTGTGTTTCCCCGCGCTGCTGTTGTCCGTGGTTGTTCAGGCTCAGGCCGAGGACAAAACCCTCAATCTCTACAGCTGGGCCGATTACGTGCCGCCGCCAACCCTGCAACGGTTCGAACAGGAAACCGGCATTCATGTGCGTTACGACACCTTCGACACCTCCGAGGTGCTGGAAACCAAGTTGCTCACCGGCGGCAGCGGTTACGACGTGGTGGTGCCGTCGTCCAGCGTTCTGGCGCGGGGACTCGCGGCCGGCGCGTTGAAGGAAATCCCTCACGAGGGCCTTAAGGGCTACGCCAATCTTGATCCGGATTTGCTGGAGAAAATGGCTGCTGTCGACCCCGGCAATCGATTCGGCGTGCCCTACACCTGGGGCACGCTGGGTCTGGGTATGAACGTCGAGGCAGTGAAGAAACGCTTGCCCGATGTGCCGCTGAACAGCCTGGATCTGCTGTTCAACCCCGAGAACGCCAGCAAGCTCAAGGACTGCGGCATCGCCATTCTCGATTCGCCGCAGGAGGTCATCGGTCTGGCCCTGCATTATTTGGGCAAGGATCCCTACAGCACCGACAAAAACGACCTGGCCGCCGCCGAGGCGTTGTTGCAGAAACTCCAGCCATCGGTGCTGTACGTCGCCAGCGGTCGGCAGATCAATGATCTGGCCAGCGGCAACGTGTGCCTCGCGCTGACCTACAACGGCGACGCGAGCATGGCCGCAGATCAGGCGCACAAGGCCAATAAACCGTACGAAGTGGCCTACCGCATTCCCAAGGAAGGCACGCTGGTATGGCAGGACAATCTCGCCATCCCCAAAGACGCGCCGCACCCCGAAGCCGCGCGGGCGTTCATCGAATTCATGCTGCGCCCGGACTCAGTGGCCGAACTGACCAACACGTTGTTTTTTGCCACCGCCAACCAGGCCGCCACGCCGCTGGTGGATGAGGCCGTGCGCAACGACCCCGACATCTATCCGCCGAGCGACGTGCGTGCGCGGCTCTACGCCGATCGCAGCATGAGCCTCAAGGACATGCGTCAGCGCACGCGTCTGTGGACCACTTTCCGTAGCCATCAATAACAACAGGAGCACCACGATGGATGTGCCCATGCAAAACGACCAGGCCCTGACCCGCGACAGCCTCTACGGCACCTCTGCCGAAAGCACCTACGCCGGCATCACCAGTTTCATGCGCCGGCGCTACAGCCGAGACCTGCGCGGCGTGGATGTTGCGGTCAGCGGCGTGCCGTTCGACACCGCCACCAGCAACCGCCCCGGCGCACGTTTCGGGCCACGGGGGATTCGCGCCGCGTCCACCGGGATTGCCTGGGAACGCCACTGGCCGTGGACGTTTGACCCGTTCGATCATCTGGCGGTCATCGATTATGGCGACTGCGACTTTGATTTCGGCGCGCCACACAGCGTTCCGGAAAGCATCGAAGCTCACGCCGAGCGAATTCTTAACGCCGGCAGCGCGATGCTGACGTTTGGCGGTGATCACTTCATCAGCTATCCGCTGCTCAAGGCTCACGCGCGCAAACATGGCACGCTGTCGCTGATTCATTTCGATGCGCACAGCGACACCTGGCCAGACGAAGAGGGCAAGCGGGTCGATCACGGCACCATGTTCTGGCACGCCGCTCGGGAAGGCTTGGTGGATCCGGCGCGTTCGGTGCAGATCGGTTTGCGCACGACCAATGACGATCACATGGGCTTTCAGGTGCTGGATGCCCGACAGGTGCATCGCCGTGGCTGCGAAGCGATTGTCGAAGCGATCCGCGCGCGGGTGGGCGATAACCCGGTGTACCTGACGTTCGACATCGACTGTCTGGATCCGGCCTTCGCACCGGGCACTGGCACCCCTGTCTGTGGAGGCTTGAGCACCGTGCAAGCGCTGGAAATTCTCGGTGGTTTGCGTGGGATCAATCTGGTCGGGATGGACGTGGTGGAAGTCGCCCCGGCCTACGACCACGCCGAAGTCACTTCATTGGCTGCCGCGACACTGGCGATGGAAATGCTCTGCCTCTACGCCGCCCGCCACAAAGTCGATATTTGACGCAACACTGCGTACCCCTGTGGGAGCGAGCCTGCTCGCGAAGGCGTCAGCTCAGCCAACATCATTGTTGCCTGACACACCGCTTTCGCGAGCAGGCTCGCTCGCACATTGCTCCTGCCAGTTTTCTGACACTAGCCTTTGCTAAGCTCCGCCATCCTTCCCGTCCAGAGCCTGAACATCGTGTCGCGTACCACTCGTCTTTTGATTTTGCTGCAAGTGTTGCGTGGCAAGAAGCGCCCGGTGACGGCGGCGACTCTGGCTGCCGAACTGGAAGTATCCAAACGCACGCTTTATCGCGATATCGCGGAACTGACCGCCCTCGGCGCGCCGATCCACCTTCCCCGGCAGTCCGGCGCAACTGCGCTACATGTTTCGTTTGAACGAGCAGGGGAAAATCGCCCGACTGGATATTTCCCTGTAATCGGCGTGGCATACTGCCGCGCATGACTTTCGACTCCCCCCTCAGCGCCTGGCAACACGCCGTGCAACACAAGGGCTTCATCCAGGATGAAGCCCAGGAACACGCAGTCTGGGCGCTGCAAAAATGCCACGAAGCCCTGCACGCCGGTGCCCGTTCGGTCAGCGGCGTTTATCTGTGGGGCCCGGTCGGACGCGGCAAGACCTGGCTGATGGATCAGTTCTATCAGAGCCTGCGCGTGCCGGCGCGACGCCAACATTTTCATCACTTCATGGGCTGGGTGCATCAGCGCTCGTTCCAGTTGACCGGGATTGCCGATCCGTTGCGCGCGCTGGCCAGGGAGCTGGCATCCGAGGTGCGGGTGCTGTGTTTCGATGAGCTGTTCGTCAACGACATCGGTGACGCGATCATTCTCGGTCGGCTGTTTCAGGTGATGTTCGACGAAGGCGTGGTGATCGTGTGCACGTCCAACCTGCCGCCGGATGACTTGTACGCCGATGGTTTCAATCGCGACCGTTTTGTCCCGGCAATTGCCGCGATCAAGGCGCATATGCAGGTGGTGGCGGTGAATGGCGCCGAGGACCATCGCCTGCATCCGGGGGCGGGGTTGCAACGCTACTTTGTGGCCACATCCGGGGTCAGTGCGCTGGACGAAGTTTTTCAGGCACTGACCGCCGGGCAATCGGCCAGCGCTGAACCGGTGTCGGTCGGGCATCGCCGGTTGAACGTGGTGCAGGCCAGTGAAACGGTGGTGTGGTGTCGCTATGCGGATCTCTGCGAGCAACCGTTCGCCGCCATGGATTTCATCGCGCTGTGTGACCGCTACACGGCTATTCTGTTGAGCGAAGTGCCCAACCTGAGCGCACAGAAACGCGAAGGGCGCATCGCTCGCGGTACCGAAGATGGCGCCGAACGGGTGGTGGCCGGTGACCGCGAGTTGCCGCAATTGTCGGTTCACGACGACGGCGTGCGGCGTTTCATCGCGCTGGTCGACGAGTGCTACGACCGCAAGGTGCCGCTGTACATCGAGGCGCAAGTGCCAATGGCTGCGCTGTACACCGAGGGTTATCTGGAATTCCCGTTCCGCCGCACCCTCAGTCGCTTGCAGGAGATGCAACTGCAGCGCTTTGCCGAAACTTGAGTGAAGAGGGCGCCACCATGAGCCAACCGCTTTCCCATCATCTGCTGACCATGGCTTATCAGAATGCCTGGGCCAATCATCGTCTGGCCAAGGCCTGGAGCCAGCTCGAAGCGGCAGATCTGGTCGCGCCCCGGGTGAGTTTCTTCCCGAGCATTCGTCTGACCCTCAATCACATCCTCACCTGCGACTGGTTCTACGTCGATGCGCTGGAACGCGAGTTGCGTGGGGACGAGCCGCATCCCGATTGCTATGTGTTTTTCAACGCGGATGAGCCGTTTACCGAGGGCGCGCAGTTGCGTGAAGAGCAGGCTCACGTTGATCGGCGGCTGATTGCTTATTGCGAGCAACTGCGCGATGCCGATCTGGCCCGCATCGTCACCATCGCCCGCGATACGCCGCAGCACGACAGCCGTTTGCGCATGCTTTCGCACCTGTTTGAACATCAGCTTCATCACCGTGGCCAGGTGCATGCGATGCTCAGCGGCACCGCGGTGGAGCCGCCGCAACTGGATGAGTTTTTCTGTCTCGGCGAGAGCAGTCTACGCGCCGAGGACTTTGCTGAACTGGGCTGGACTGAAGAGTTGATTTGGGGCCACTGAAAAAGCCAAAGATCGTCCGATCGCGGCCCGAGCCTTCGGCAGCTCCTACATCCGATTATCTGTAGGAGCTGCCGAAGGCTGCGATCTTTTGACCTTTTGATCTTTTGATCTTTTGATCTTTTGCATTTGCGGGTTGCCCGCCCGATCACCCCCGCGCTAAGGTCAGACAGCCTTTCAGCACGCACTTTGCGCGCCGGGGCTTTTGTGTGTTCGGGGATGGAAATGGATTCCGCAGAAATTCTTGTGCTTCAAGCCAGCTACAGCAATCCAACGCACGCCGAGGCCATCGGTATCGTGCTCAATCATTACGCAGAAGACCCCATGGGCGGCGGTCATTCGCTCGACCCTGAGCTGTTGCGTCGACTGCCCGAAGAACTGGCCCGACGCCCGCATGCGTTCAGTGTGCTGGCCTTTGTCGGGGGCGAGCCGGCGGGGCTGGTGAACTGCTTTGAAGGGTTCTCCACGTTTGCCTGCAAACCGTTGGTCAACGTCCACGACGTGGCGGTAGTGGATAAATTCCGCGGTCTCGGTCTGAGCCAGAAAATGCTGCAGAAAGTCGAGGAGATTTCTCGCCAGCGCGGCTGCTGCAAGATCACCCTCGAAGTGCTGGAAGGCAACGCCGTAGCGCAGAATGCCTACAGCAAATTCGGCTTCGCGCCAGGCATGTTCGACCCCGATCATGGGCGGATGCTGTTCTGGATCAAGAATCTGCAGGCCTAGAAGCCCCTCACCCTAGCCCTCTCCCAGAGGGAGAGGGGACTGACCGAGGTGTTTGGGCGGGGTACGCCGACCTGAAATATCGAGCCGAACTCAGGTTTTGAAAAGCATACAGATCAGCTCCCTCTCTCTCGGGAGAGGGCTGAGCGGGCGGCGTTCCGATGAGGGGCGAATTCACCACAAATCAAACGCCAAACACACAGCTGCCTACCAGACAAACTCCGATCCCGAAAACACCACAAATCGGCTCCCTCTCCCTCGGGAGAGGGCTGGGGTGAGGGGCGAATTCACCACAAATCAAACGCCAAACACACTGCTGCCTACCAGGCAAACCCCGATCCCGAAAACACCACAAAACAACTCCCTCTCCCTCGGGAGAGGGCTGGGCGGGCGGCGTTCCGATGAGGGGCGAATTCGCCACGGTCGAAAGCCGAACACCCAACTCAACGCCCATAAAAAAAGGCGCCCCAATCAGGGCGCCAAACTGTCTTCTTCCAGGCCAGAGCGGAGCCACGGAAGGTCCATCGGTTGCTCGGTCAATCTCAGTCGCGGTAGGACTCGGTCACTTGCGCCGTCTGGTCGGCGGGAACGCGAATTTCTTTCGCGTTGGCGTCGCTCTTCTGTTCGCTCTGGGCGTGGTGGACCGGGAAGTTGTCGTAGTAATAACGCATGCGCTCAGCGCCGCCCTCGGCGAAAACGCTGGCAAAACCCAGGGCAAACAGCCCGGCAAGGATTACGGTAGTGATTTTCATGGTGCCTCCTACTGAACAAGTGGGAGCCGTTCGTCCATGAAGCAGATCTCGGAGGAGAGTCTGGGTGGCATGAATTAACACGGGGTTAACGGCGATTCAATGTAGGTTTTGCAGCATGTTGCGGGGCGATATCAGACAGATGCGGCGCACCTCCATGCGAAGGTGCGCCGCGCACGAGAGGCAGGGCTCAGAGCTTCCAGTCGAGACTCAGGGTGACGGTGCGCGGGTCACCCCAATACACGCCGTTATAGAAGCCGACGTTGTCGTAATACTTCTTGTCGAACAGGTTGTTGACGTTCAGTGAGGCCGACAGGTGTCGGTCGAACTCGTAGCGCGACATCAGATTGACCACGGTGTAGGCGTCCTGACTGATGCGTGTGCGTTCGGTGATGATGCGTCCATTGGCGCCGCGCCCGACCGGGCGGTTGGAGTTGCCGTAGACGTCGCTCTGCCAGTTGACGGCGCCACCCACGGTCAACGCGTTCCAGTGGCCGGGCAGGCGATAAGCCGTGGACAGCCGGAACATGTTCAACGGCTGGTTGGTGTTGCTGCGTTCCTTGTCGCCATTGGCCGAGTGGGTGTAGGTGTAACCAGCGGTCATGTTCCAGCCATCAAGGAGTTCGCCAGACACTTCGGCTTCGAAACCATTGACCTTGTTGCCCTTGCCACCGCTCTTGTAAAACTCCTCTCCGGTCACCGGATCTGGCGCCACGGAATCGTCCACCTCGGCGACATTGTCCTGTTTGCTCCAGAACAGCGCGGTCGCCACATTCAGGCGTTCGTCCAGCAAGCTGCCCTTGAGGCCCAGCTCGTAATTGCTGCCCACCACCGGTTCCAGGTATTTGCGACTGCTGTCGCGATTGCTTTGCGGTTTGAATATGTCGGTGTAGCTGACGTACGCGGTGTATTCCGGCGTCAGGTCGTAGAGCAGGCCTGCGTAGGGTGTCCAGATGTCATTCTGGCGCTGGCTGGTTGCGTCGAAGCTGCTCAACTGCAGTTGGCTGTCGTAGTAATTGTCGCGTTGGGACTCTTCCCAACTGCCATAACGGCTACCGAGCACGGCGTGAAGTTCGTCGGTAAAGCTCAGGCGAGTAGCCAGGTATCCGGCCTTTTGCCGGGTCTTGCTTCGTGAGCCATTGCGGTCAGTGACGGTATCGGAAAACTTGCCGATGTCGCTCATGTATTTCCAGTCACGGATGCTGCCGTAATCCGCCGCCTCTGGGCCATCGATCATATAAGGCGACTCGGCGCCGCGTTCGGCTTCGCCATAGCCGAACATCATTTCGTGCTCGCGCCCGAACAGCGAGTAGGGGCCGGCGACGTTGAAGTCATACACTTTCATGGTTTGCTCGCCGAGCATATGGCCCATGTAAGCGCTCATGCCGCTGCGATCGGCCTCGGGAAAACCGCCACCGCCGTAGTAGATCTTGCCGTCGGTCTCACTTTTGCGATGGGTGTAGGCGGCCTTCAGATGCCAGCCTCCAGCCAGCTGCTGGTCGACGGTAGCAAACGCGGTTTTGTCCTTCAGCGGCCACGAACTCCAGGATGTCGCCATGTTGGTCGACCGGCCAAGACCGGCCTTGCCGCCCTCGGCATTCCAATACGGCACCGTGCCCCACGATGAGCCTTGCACGTGCTTGTTTTGATAGTCGTAGCCGACCGCCAGCACCGTGCTATCCGTCAGATCCGCTTCGAGAATCCCGTAACCGACCTCCCGTTGCAGCGCATAGTGATCGCGGATCGACTTGTTGTCGCGGTAGGCCAGCACCGTGCGACCGCGCAAGCGGCCGTCGAACGCCAGCGGGCCACCCACGTCGACGTAGCTGTAGTAATTGTCGTAGCTGCCACCACTGACGCCCGCCAGCGCCTGCAATTGTGCGGTCGGACGCTTGCGCACCATGTTGATGGTGGCCGAGGGATCGCCCGCACCGGTGGTCAGTCCGGTGGCGCCGCGAACCACTTCAATGCGGTCATAAATGATGGTGTCAGCGTCGGACTGCATGCGATCGAAGGTGTTGAGCATCCCGTCGATCTGGAAGTTTTTGATCGTATAGCCGCGTGACGAATAGCTCACCCGATCCGAGTCGAGGTGCTGAACCACCACGCCCGTGGTCTGACGCATGGCCTCGGACAATGTACCGAGTTTGAAATCGTCCATCTGCTGACGCGTGATCACCGACACCGATTGCGGGGTTTCCTTGATCGACAGGTTCAGCCGAGTCGCCGTACTCATCGCGCCCGTGGTGTAGGCGTCGGTGTTTTCGGTGGTGCTGCCCAGGCCTTGAGCACTGACGTTGGTGGTGGCCAGCTCCAGTGCCGGCGCGGCGGGCTCCGGTTGCTTTTCGGCTTCGCTTTCAGCCAGCAGATCCGCACTGAAAGCAGCGCTGCAGAGACCCAGGGCGAGGGTCATGGAACGGGTAATGGGCGCGAACATCGCAGCCGACTCCTTGTCTTCGAGGGAAAAATTCCGTTTGTTCAAAGACGAAGGGTGGCGTTGGGATTTAGTGTCAAACGAGAAATATTGTTATTTGTGGGTGTTCCAGCGGTAGGTCTCGACCTCGCTTGAAAATCAAAAAATCGCAGCCTTCGGCCGTTCCCACAAAGGTCGGTGCAGGAGCTGCCGAAGGCTGCGATCTTTTGCTCTTGCCGCTATCAGACGCGCAAACGAATCTGCCGCCCCAACACATCCATCACGTCACAGCCATCGCGCAGCAACATCGCCGCGGCATGGGCCAGTTGCTGCACATCGGCACCTTTGGCGGACGAAATATCCAGACTGGCCAGACTTTCCATCATCTGTGTCACCGCCAGAAACCGACTGGCTGCGCTGCTGTGCAAGACATCCAGCGGGGCTTCGCTGGAGATCAATAAAACCGGAATGCTGTCTTCGTTGTGAGTCATCGAAATGTGCGAACTCATGCCTCACCTCCGGCTTGCGCGGCGTGTAAACCGGCGACCGATGCCAGCACCAACGCGCGGGCGGTGGCGAGCATTTGCTGGCTGGCCCAGTGCAGCGAGCCGCTGTGTTCCGGGCGGGTGGCGGTTGGGGCTTGATGAGCCAGGGCTTCGGCGCAGTTGAGGTAAACGGAGGCGTGTTCGAGGGCGTCGAGTAGGGGGATGTCGGGTTGGACGGTGAAGAGATGGTGGGCGACGTGGTCGCAGGGGGCGAAGGGGGTGGATTTTGTGGTTGGATCGGTCATGGGTGCAGCCTCTTGGAAGTCAGAGAACCGCCACTTCATCGCCGTCAAACGAATAGGTGGCAACTGTGTGCAGGTTGACGGACCGGTCCAAGACACCCGGCGCACCCGAAGATGCCCCGCACACAGTCACCATTGAGCAGTGCGTCGGACACAGGAGTGCGCGCGCATTGGAGAGCAATGTGCGTCTTGAATTTTTCAGGCCGTCAAACCCGATCACGAATGAGTCGTGACAGGGCGCGAGGATAGGGAGTGGGGGGAGGGGAGTCAACCGCTGCAGTCTGCGGGAGTTCTCCGAGATTTCTTGTAGGTGCGAAGCTAAGTGCTTTGGCATACCGCCAGTTTTCTCCAGCGCAAAAGATCGCAGCCTGCGGCAGTTCCTAAGTTGAATTGTTTAGGAATTACCGAAGGTTGCGACCATTGGATATTTAATTCAGCGATTAAGAAATTGTGGCCTATTCTCGCCTGTGTTTCGGACTATGATGGAGTGTCTGTCCAGCCGATCCCGATTCTATAACCCTGGTTTAGAGTCTCGCGGATGTTTCTCCAAAAAGCGGGTCCCTCATCCCTTTCGATGTAATAGCTATTAAATCTGTTTACCCAGAAACTTTGATGAAGAGTGGGTTGATTGATCGCTGGAAAAGCGGCCTTAAAAGATGCGAACATGTCGTCGGTTAATGGTCTTAGTGAGTTGATCTCACGCCATGTGTGGGCTTGGAGGGGCAACATTCTTGTGGATGTGTTGTGAATAATTCGTACTCCTTCCACTGTCACTTTGATTCGTTTTTTCTGTCCGCACATGTCTGATACGGTAATGTAAGTTGTACCGTTCCCGGTGCCTTGAATCCGGCCAATGCCTTGTTCAAGTACTGTGGCGATTCCGTCGTTGTCTGAGGTGAAGGTATAGGGTGGAGTTCCTTGGTCAGGATACCGATCTGCATAGTCACCCTGATGAAGAGAAGGTACGGTGACATAGAACGGATTATGAAATACCCATTTTGGCCCGGTCAGAAATACGTCACGATCGTCGATAATTAATTCTGGTACAGCCCTTACTGTATAAGCCTGCTCCGGAAAAGCCACTGCCTTTTCAGCATTCGCCACTTTGTCATAGTTCACCTTGAACGTAATCGTCAGCGTAGTTCCATCCTTAAGCTCCCGTAACCATGCAACTAGCGCAGCTGTCACCAACCCCTCCGCCTGCTGATGCGCCTCACCTGCCCAGAACACGTACTCTACGGGCTTGCCGTTTTTGTCAGTACCGTCATAGCGCAACCAGATGCACTGGTACAAAGCCTGCAGTAACCATTTGTCGATGCGTAACTGCGCCGAATCTTTCAGTAGTGTTACATCCAGTTCATTGCCGACCGCTCCATCGATTGATGGCGTCGGCAGATTGTTATCGCCATCAACAATCGCCGCTACATGCAGCGTCGACTCTTTCGAACCCAGCGGTGTTCCATTAAGAGTAACGATGTAACTGACCTTCACATCTTTATTGCCCAAATTTAACGCAACCAGCAAATTATCCAGCGAAACCTCCAGATCCTGCTGCGCCGTCACGGTTATCGGGCCGACGGTTGTGCTGCCTTCACCGGGCGTGCCAGCCCAGGTCACGCTCACCTGTGTACCGACCATGTTCGGGAACGCCCGGACAATCGCGGTCAGTGTGTTTCTGGCAGCGATGGGCTGAAGGACGTTATTGACAGCTTCCTTGATCTCGGGAGCTTTCAGATCCGGCTTTACCCCGACATTGAACTTCAGCGTATCCGAATAACTCGTCCCACCCGCCGCCCACTCGATCTGGTAATCCGCCTCCGCCGTCCCGCCTTCGTTGTCCTTGATCAGTTCGGCCTTGATCGGGAACGGCACAGGCTGGCCGGCGGTGAAGGAGCTCAGTTTGACCCAGTCGCTGTTTACGCCAGTGTTTGAGCCTCTCCAGAAGCGGGTGACGATGTCGCCAACGGAAGTCTTGAGGTAGTTCACGGTCAGCGTGGTGCCGTTGGTGTCGGGTGGCAGCATGCCGTCGACTACGCCGTCCACTTGAGGCTCGGGCAATTCCTTGCGTGGTTCGCCGATCTGCAGGATGTCGGCGTGGATCGATTCGCGGATGGCGTGGGTCTGGCTGAGTTGGGTCATGGTGCCGAGCACCGAGTCGTCGATCAGCAACTGGTAATACAGCTCCAGTTTTCCGCCAATGATCGCTGTCAGGTGCTGAATGTCGACGATGATCAGCAACGGTTCTTTGGCCTCGTAATCGCCTTGGCTAATCGGCCGTAATGGCAGGGTCGGCAAGTAGGTACTCAAGTCGGGGCGGGTGCCGAGCCAGAACTGTTTGATCGCCTGGCCGGGCTGGAACGAGGCATCGAACGGTATCTCGATACGCACCTGTTTCAGATCCGGATCCAGAGGGTCAATGGCGCCTTGCTCCGCATCAAGGGCCACGGGGGCGGCCAGCCGGTGGATCTCGCCGATGGCGCTGATGAATTGGGTCTTGGATTTCAGTTCGGTTGAGCCGTCGGCCTTCTCCAAGCGGTAAGAGAGAGCAATCTGGGTTTGCACCAACTGGCGCAGTACGGCGTTGGGAATATTGGTTTCATGAGTGGTTGGCACGCTGACCAACTTTTCACCACGCACTTCGAGATCAATCGGTTGGCCTTCGCGCGGAGTCCCCCTGATTCGCAGGACGGGCCGGTCGCCGACTTTAAACGAGTTGCCTGAGATCCAGACCTGGGCCGTACCGGCGCCGCCGGCCAGTTTATCGACATCCAGCTCATTGTTGATGGCCTCCTTGAGCAACGGTGCGACCAATAACGTCGTTTCAAGTGTCACCACCACCCGTTGTTCTCTACTCCAGTCTTCGGAACGGTTGTGGACGGGGTCGTAGACCTCGAAGGCTATGGGCATACCTGTAGCGTCGGAGTCGCCGGCTTTTCTTATCGTCTCCTCGGGGATGGTCACGACGAGCGGAGTCGTTCCGTTTGCCTGCTCCTCGGTCAGCTCCTGGGCTTCGTAGAATATACCGCCACAGGTGAACTGGAGCTTATCGCCGGCGGAAGCGAACGGATAAGGCGGCGTGCCGTCGCCCTTGCCGAGGGTGACGGGTATGCCGTTTTTGACGTTCTCCATATTGATGCCACCCTCCAAAATCTCCTTGGCGATGGACATGACCAGAGCTGGATGGCCCGGGGTTTCGCTGTGGTCAGGGCCACCGGGGAGGGTGGTTTTGACCAGCACCTGCATCACTTCCGAGTGTTCGGGCGTACCGCCGAGGCGGGTGACGGCGTAGGAGATTTTGTGCATACCATCGGGAAAGTGTATGGCCTGCACGAATATTTGCAGCTCGGTGTTGACCTCATCCTTATCAACGATTTTCAGCCCTATCAGCTGGTCGGAACCCCGCCAGATCCGCAGCGTGTCGCCGATATCCATCGTCCCCCAAGGCCCGGCCTGGCATAGCAGACCCTGACGAGGGAAGTTGAGCTTCAGTGCGGCGAGATTGATGCCCCACGTCAGAGGCGTCTGCGTCACCGGACCGGTACGGCCGGGGATTTTGAGCTCCTTGAGCAGTCGCGGGGCGTTGTTGGATGGGGCGTTGGCGGACATGGCGTGGCACTCCGTGGGTTTGAGCGATGGAGTGATTGAACGGCTAAACGGCAGTTTGCGCACCTGTCAGATCTGACAGGTGCGGGCTGAAATCCGACGTACGGTACCCATGTTTCCGGCCCTTGGAATAAAAAAAGCTCTGCATCTTTCGATACAGAGCTTTTCAATGGATCAGGCACAACGCACTTCGGTTGCGTTCACCTAGAGAGATCCACAGCAGCTTTACTGCTGCGCGACGCCCGCAGGTGCTGCGTCGGGTTTCTTCGGCTTCATCAAACTGAAGTCGATCAACGCGCGCTGCTCAGTCTGGTACGGGTCGCCGATCAGCAGTGGACGCACTTTGAAGCTGTCGCTGACCAGGCTCTTGCTGCGGTCGAGTTCATCGAAGCTCAATCCAGCCAGGTCAGCCCAGGTGTGGATCAGGTGCGAGCTGCTGTACGGACGATCAAGGTCAGCGGCGAAGTTCCAGTCGTGGCTTTCCTTCCACTTCGGCGACGCCCAAGCCATGAACGGGATGGTGTACATCGGCGCGGTCGGTTTGTTTTCGTTGCGGCCCAGGGTCTTGTGGCCCACCGAGTCGAACACGTCTTCACCGTGGTCCGAGAGGTACAGCAGGAAGCCGTTCGGATCGGATTTGGCGTAATCCTTGATCAGGCTCGACACCACGAAGTCGTTGTACAGCACGGCGTTGTCGTAGCTGTTGTAGGTCGGTACCTGATCATCACGCACACCGGGTGGCACGCCGTTGCGATCCTGAAACTTGTCGAACGTCGGCGGATAGCGGTACTGGTAGCTCATGTGCGTGCCGAGCAAATGCACGACGATCAGCTTGCGCGGTGCCGCGTCAGCCAGTGCCTTGTTGAACGGCTCGATCACATCACCGTCGTACTGCGCGGCGTTCTGGTTGCGGTTGTTGTTCAGGTACACCTGCTCGTCAGCCTGTTCGGAGAAGGTCGTGAGCATGGTGTTGCGCTTGGTCATGGTCTGCTGGTTGGTGATCCAGAAGGTCTTGTAGCCTGCCTGTTTCATCATGCTGACCAGCGACGGGGTCGACAGGTACAGATCCGGATGCTCTTCGTCAGCAAAGGTCAGCACCTGCTGCAACGCTTCGATGGTGTACGGGCGAGGGGTGACGACGTTGTCGAACACCGCCAGTTGATCCTTGAGCTTGTCCAGTTCCGGCGTGGTGCTGCGCTGATAGCCGTAAAGGCTCATGCGCTGACGGTTGGTCGATTCACCGATCACCAGCACCAGGGTCTTCGGTTGGTCGGCCGAGGCGTCCTTGAGGTTTTTCAGCGGCGGGATCTTGCTGACGTTATGCAGCATGCCCTGCATGTCAGCGAGGGTGTCCAGATAACGGTGATAAGCCACAGCCATCTGCCATGGCACTGCAGGCTCGATGCGGGTTTCGAATTTTTCGAAGCCTTGGGCGAACGAACCCATGCGTAGCGTTTGTTTGACCAGTGGATAGCCAACCACCGCGATCACGATCGCAGCGGCGGCGACCATCGCACGGCCACGGGGCATGTACACCGGGCGCAGGCGGGTCCACAGGAAATACGCGAACGCGGTATGTGCAAGGAACGCCACCACCATCCACCAGGCAAAGTACTGGGTCATGTACTCGCCGGCTTCAGAGATGTTCGACTCGAACATGATGAAGATGACGCTTTGCGAGAATTCCTGCTGATAAATGAAGAAATAGCCAAGACTGGCCATCGAGCAGGCCCACAACACCACGCCGATCACGGCGGCGAGGACTTTGGTGCGTTTGGGGAAGAGCAGCATTGGCGCCAGCCACAGTGCGCTCATGAAGAACGCCTGACGGAAGCCGCTGAAGCCGGAGGTGCCGGTCAGCTGGATCAGCAGTTGGGTGATACCCGAGAAGTACCAGAAGAATACAAACAGCCAGAGAAGTCCGGCCCAGTCGAAACCTGTCGCAGTCGTTTTGCTGCGTTTGAACAATGCCATTCGGCGCTCCAGCTCACTCGTTACAACCACCGCCGGAACATCCATGAAGCCGACGAACGGAGGCCGTACACGCAGGTACGGCCAGAATGGGGCGGAGTATTACGAAGAGAATGTGAAAAGTTTGTGAGTTGCCGCTTTTTGGCTTTCGCCAGGCGGGCAGCGGTGCATCATGCCGGGAACAGCGGCGGCCGTTCCCGAATCGTGCGGGGGATCAGGCGTGGGGGTGACGCTGAACGACCGGCAAAGGTTGCGGTTGCGCACCCTGGGTCAACAGGCGCAGCTGCGCCAGCTCCTGCTTCAACTGGTCGCGTTCGTCTTTCAACTGACGCAATTCATCGCGACGAATCGTCACGTACAGGGTTTGTGGCGGCATTGCTGTGTGTACTGTGCCCATTGCTCACCTCGCAAATGGCGTGCATCAACTGTAGGTCGCGCCCGATTTGGGTCGCTGACTTACTATCGGCGCCGATTTTGATTTCTTTTGCCTGTGAATGGAACTTTTTTATTTTTCATGGTCGGTGTGTCTTCTGCATGATTCGGGGCGTTATCAGTCTGGATCGGGCACAATGCCCGGAAACTTCATCGCAACGCTCTGGACTAACCTCCATCAGTCGCGTTGGGCTATAACCAATGACACACATTTATTTGTAGTAAGGAGCATCAGCACATGCAACTCGGGATTATTGGACTGGGCCGCATGGGCGGCAATATTGCGCGACGTCTGATGCTCAACGGTCACACCACCGTTGTTTACGACCGCAATACCGCTTTCATCGATAACCTGGTCGCCGAGGGCTCCACCGGCGTCGCCGACTTGCCGGCACTGGTTGCCGGCCTGGCCAAACCGCGCGCGGTCTGGGTCATGCTGCCGGCCGGCGCACCCACCGAAGACACCATCAACACCCTGAGCACACTGCTTGAAGCCGGCGATACGATCATCGACGGCGGCAACACCAACTATAAGGATGACATTCGCCGGGCCAAGACCCTGGCCGAAAAAGGCCTGCACTACATCGACGTCGGTACTTCCGGCGGCGTCTGGGGCCTGGAGCGCGGTTATTGCATGATGATCGGCGGCGACGCTGAAACCGTGCAGCGCCTCGACCCTCTGTTCGCCGCACTGGCGCCGGGCATGGGTGATATCCCGCGCACCAAGGATCGCAAGTCCGACGACCATCGTGCCGAGCACGGTTACATCCACGCCGGTCCTGCCGGTGCCGGGCACTTCGTGAAGATGATTCACAACGGTATCGAGTACGGCATGATGGCCGCGTTCGCCGAGGGCTTCGACATTCTCAAGACCAAATCCAGCGAGCGACTGCCGGAAGATCAGCGTTTTGATCTGAACGTGGCTGACATCGCCGAAGTGTGGCGTCGTGGCAGCGTGGTGTCGTCGTGGTTGCTCGACCTGACCGCCGATGCGCTGGCCAGCGATCCGAAGCTCGACGGTTTCTCCGGCTCTGTTGCCGACAGCGGCGAAGGTCAATGGACCATCGAAGCGGCCATGGAACAAGCGGTGCCGGTGCCGGTGCTGTCGAACTCGCTGTTCTCGCGCTACCGTTCGCGCGGTCAGGGCACCTTTGGCGACAAGATTCTTTCGGCCCAGCGCTTCGGCTTCGGCGGCCACGTGGAGACACCGAAGAAATGACCCATACGATCCGCAGAAAATCCAAGGCAGAACCCGCACCACCGACCACGCTGTTTTTGTTCGGTGCCCACGGCGACCTGGTCAAGCGCTTGCTGATGCCAGCGCTGTACAACCTCAGTCGCGACGGCTTGCTTGACGAAAATCTGCGGATCGTTGGCGTTGACCACAACGCCATTACCGATGAGGCCTTCGCGCAGAAGCTTGAAGACTTCATCCGTACCGAAGTGGCGGCGAAGGTCGGCAAGGGCGATCAGATGCTTGATCCGGCCTTGTGGGCCAAGCTCGCCAAAGGTATCAGCTACGTTCAGGGCGACTTTCTGGACGACAGCACCTATTCAGCCCTGGCGGCGAAAATCGCCGACAGCGGCACCGGCAATGCGGTGTTCTACCTGGCCACCGCGCCGCGTTTCTTCAGCGAAGTGGTGCGCCGACTCGGTAGCGCCGGTTTGTTGGAAGAAACCCCTGAAGCGTTCAGAAGGGTGGTGATCGAGAAGCCGTTCGGCTCCGATCTGCAAACCGCTGAAGCGTTGAACGCCTGCTTGCTCAAGGTGATGTCCGAGAAGCAGATCTATCGGATCGACCATTATCTGGGCAAGGAAACCGTACAGAACATTCTGGTCAGCCGGTTCTCCAACAGCCTGTTCGAAGCGTTCTGGAACAATCATTACATCGACCACGTGCAGATCACCGCCGCTGAAACCGTCGGTGTCGAAACCCGTGGCAGTTTTTACGAGCACACCGGCGCACTGCGTGACATGGTGCCCAATCACCTGTTCCAGTTGCTCGCCATGGTGGCGATGGAACCACCGGCTGCGTTCGGCGCCGATGCGGTGCGCGGCGAGAAGGCCAAAGTGGTTGGCGCGATTCGTCCGTGGACCACTGAAGAGGCGCGGGCCAACTCGGTTCGCGGCCAGTACAGCGCAGGCGAAGTCGATGGCAAGTCACTGAACGGTTATCGCCAAGAGCCTAACGTTTCGCCTGAGAGCAGCACCGAAACCTACGTTGCACTGAAGGTGATGATCGACAACTGGCGTTGGGTCGGCGTGCCGTTCTACCTGCGTACCGGCAAGCGCATGAGTGTGCGCGATACCGAGATCGTCATCTGCTTCAAACCGGCGCCGTATGCGCAATTCCGTGACACCGAAGTCGACGAATTGCAGCCAACCTATCTGCGTATCCAGATCCAGCCCAACGAAGGCATGTGGTTCGACCTGCTGGCCAAACGGCCGGGGCCGGCGTTGAACATGGCCAACATCGAACTGGGTTTTGCCTACAAAGACTTTTTCGAGATGCAGCCGTCGACCGGTTACGAAACCCTGATCTACGACTGCCTGACCGGCGATCAGACGCTGTTCCAGCGCGCCGACAACATCGAGAACGGCTGGCGCGCGGTGCAACCGTTCCTCGACGCCTGGCAACAGGACGCGAGCGTGCAGACCTATGCCGCCGGTGAAGACGGCCCGCAAGCCGCCGAAGATCTACTGACTCGCGATGGTCGCGTCTGGCATGGCCTCGGATGAGTGACTTGCCGAAACAACCTGTCCGTTTTCTGCTCAGCGACATGGACGGCACGCTGTTGCTGCCGGATCACACGCTGAGTCAGCGCACCATTGATGCGGTGCGTTCGTTGCGTGAGGCGGGCGTGTTGTTCAGCCTCGCCACGGGCCGACCGCCGAAAGCCATGCTGCAGCAGATCGAAGCCCTGGGCGTTGATCTGCCGACAGCGGCGTTTAACGGTGGAACCATCGTCAATCCGGATGGCAGTTTGCTGGTTGCGCATTACCTGCCGGCGACCACCGCGCTGATTGCGCTGGCCACGTTTGCCGATCAGTCGGATGTGGAGATCTGGGTGTTCAGCGGCGGTGACTGGCTGCTCAAGGATCCGCACGGGCCGATGGTGCCGCGCGAACAGCATGGCCTCGGTTATCCGCCGGTGGTGGTCGAGAGTTTCGAGCCGTATCTGGAACGCATCGACAAGATTGTCGCGACCAGTAACAACACTGACCTGTTGATCGAGCTGGAGGCGCAACTGCTGGCCAAGGTCAACGGCATGGCGCAGGTATCGCGTTCACAACCGGTGTATCTGGACGTGACAGCGCTGGAGGCCAACAAGGGCACCGCGCTGGCGACCCTGGCCGAGCATCTCGGTATCCCGCTGGAGCAGACGGCGGCCATCGGCGATGGCGGCAACGACCCGGCGATGTTCCATTGCGCAGGCTTGTCGATCGCCATGGGCCAGGCGGAGGAGGCGGTGAAACGCCAAGCCGACGTGGTCACAGCGCAGAACACCGAAGACGGCGTAGCCCAAGCGATCGAAAACTACATCCTCCCTCACTGAGACCACCAAAAACCAAATGTGGGAGCGAGCCTGCTCGCGAAAGCGGTGTGTCATTCACCTATTTGTCTCTAACACTCCCTCATCGGGCAACAGGTTATCGGCGCTGACGTAGGCGTAGTCGGTGAGGCCATTGTCGGAATGTTTTTGGGTCAAATCTCGATTCCAGTCGCAGGTTTGTCGAGGGAAGAAAAATGAGCAACGTCACGGCGCCGTCTTCGATTCCAGATCAATATTTACGGGCCACCGCACTTTGGGCGCCAAGCGGCGCGCAAGATTGAACGTCACGTCTTCGTTGTTCCAGTCGCGCGGCGGTTTAGAGAAGGCGGGCAGGGCTTGTGGGCCTTGCTGCATGAACAGTTGGGCCATGGCCCAGTACATTTCGCCTTGCATGGTGCCGTGGGCGAAATGGAAGCGTTCGAGCACCTGACAGGTGCCGGGTTTCACCACGGCGATGCTCACCGACTCGATCAGGCCGCCAGTGCCCATGGGGCCATATACGCTGCTCACCTCGGCACGCAGATCATCCCAGTCGTAAACCTCCGTACGCACGCCCCAGGCAGTTCGACTGAAAGGGCGTAGCCCGTTGTGGTGGAAGCGATAGACGTAAACTTTGCGGCGCAGGCGGTTGAAGCGGATGGGTTCGTCGAGGGGGGCTTCTACATCCATTCGCCAGACATGAATACCGAACCAAAACAGGACAATGGATAAACCGAGGCAGACTAGAATGAAGCCCCAATCAACAGATTCCCATGGTGCAGGAGGGAGGATTAGGGGAGTTGTAAGCAGGAGAAAGGACAAACCTAGAATAGCTATCGCCAACCAGGCGCCTAGCCCCCGTATTCTCAGTGCCGAGCGGGGCAGTTCAAGGTAAATGGCATCCGCATGATTAGGCGGACTTGGCATTACGGGTGGATATGGGAGGTTGTTAGGAGTTTGATCCGGCTTTGGCAGATCGCGTTTCCAGGCAGGCGCGGGTTTGTCGAGCAAAGGAGCTGTAAATAGCATGATGAGCAGTTCCGGTTCTATGTGAGTGCTGCTTGCAGCTTTAAATTTGCAGACGCGCCGGCAGGTAGCCAAAGGGGCATATGCCCTATCGCGGCGGGTCCGTATTCAGGGAGCGCTGCGTGATTCCAAGTCTATTTCCGCAGGCCACTGCACTTTGGGAGCGAGGCGGCGGGCGAGGTTGAAGCGCACGTCTTCGTTGTTCCAGTCGCGCGGCGGTCTGGGGAAGGTGGGCAGGGCTTGTGGGCCTTGCTGCATGAACAGTTGGGCCATGGCCCAGTACATTTCGCCTTGTTGAATTTCATGGGCGAAATGAAAGCGATCTATTACCTGATGGGTGCCAGGTTTCACCACGGCGAGAGTGACGGTTTCGATGAGACCGCCACTGCCCATGGGACCGTAGATGCTACAGGCCTCGGCGCGCAGATCATCCCAGTCAAAAACCTCGACGCGCACACCCCAAGCGGTGCGGCTGAAGGGTCTGAGGCCGTCGTGATGAAAGCGGTAGACATATATTTTGCGTCGGGCGCGGTTGAAGCGGATGGGTTCGTCGCGGGGGGCTTCAGTGTCCATTCGCCAGAAAAACACGCCTGCCCATATGGTGATGATAAGTGCGATGAGTCCGAACAAATTGAATACAAAAGAAGGTACAACTCCAGTGGCTATAAAAAGAATGATCCAAACGCTAGGAGGGATGAGAGCAAGCGCGAACATGAAGGGTGTGAGCCAAACACCAACTCCCCGAATTCTCATTGTGGCTCGCGCTAATTCGAGACACACGTCATCAACATGGTTGGGTGAATTTGACAGTACGGGCGGATACGGTTCTGTGGACGGCGATTCGTTTGGCCCCGGCAAGTCGTGCTTCCAGCCGGGCGCGGGTTTGTCGAGTAAAGGTGCTGTAAAAAGCATGTAGATAGATCCAAGGTTAAGTGAGAACCTTCGTAACCCAGGAATGCTAAAGCCCAGGTTACAGCGCGGTGCTGAGGACGATGGTGGTGCTTGCGATGGGGTAGTCAGACAATTCATCAAGCTGAGTGCGCTGCCGGCTGTGGTCTACAGGCTGTCCATCAGGATGAGCTCCGCATAGGCGTCCTGAATGTCGCGATCGGGCCAGTAGGTTACCGACAAGGTGGCTGCTTCAATGTTGTGCCGACGGGTGCTGGGCAGCAGTACTAATGCGCCTCTGATCACCTTGACCTGCTGGGTACTGGCGTCGGGCAGCGTGAGGGTGCGTACTTCCTGGATTGGGGTGTTGCTGTCGCTCCGAAAATCAGGCTTTTTCGGCCGCTTGGATACCGCCAGCGCCGTCCGCCGTTCGCCTGCCGCGGTGGCCAGCGTGGGTGGGCTCAACGCGCCCTCGGCCAGCACTTCACCCCCGGTGTAATGGTCGGCGGACCCATCACCGTAGCGATGAACCGTCAGCGACCACCGATAGGCCGAGCGCTTGGCGTCGAAGAGCGGCAAAACCAGGCGATATTCGAGGCGCTGCTCATGGTCCTGCGCGCCGACGCTGCCCATCGGACCGCCCAAGCCATGCGAGCCGCTGCCGACGATGAGTAAGCGAAAACTGACACCGGCTTCAAGCCCTAAGGTCGCCGCATTAAGTTCGGCGATGGCAACGTGGGCGTGTTCAGGTTTGTTCCAGTGAATGGGCGGATTTTCGTTGTGCTTGCCGAAATAACAACGGCGCGCCCAGCGGTCGAGAGGGGTCGACTCCTTCCCTTCGGCCAATTTATACAAACCATATCCCGCTAGGCCGAGAAATATGGCTATCCCCAGTGGGCCAAACAGCGTGCTGGCGCCTATAGCAGCGGCCCAGATCCCCATTCCAGCTCCAGCACCTGAAAACACAGTTGAAACCGTGTAGAGACCCGCAGCAGAGGTATCACCTTCCTTCCAAGTACGACTAGCAGCAAACCCCGCACGTGTCGCATCGTACAGTCCCGCTACTGCACCAATACTCCCCCCGGCCCTTACAATCAGGTTGCCCGCCTGCGCACTTGCTTTTGCGGCAGTCAACGCCTGATTAGACAAATTGCCAACCTTCTGCACCCGCTTCGCGCCGTTTTCCAACGCAATACCGACCAGTTCAACCCCTCCACCCAGCACCCCGAGGCTACTGCCATACAACGCCAACCTGGCTTCAAACGCTCTGTCCCCCATGGCTTGTTCAACGTCCTTGAGACTCTTGCTCAACGAATCACTGAGCAGGTATATCCCGCCCATCGCCAGTAACAATTCGCTGCTACCTGCCGCTCCGCGCAGCCCGGTGAATCCGGTACGTACCCACTTGGCCACCTGTGTCGAACTCACCTTGACACCTTGCAATGCTCCGCGTGCCTGCGGGTCCAGCGTGGCAACACCGACGGCAATGTCGACCAGTGTTGCGTGAGCTTGCTTGCCCAACTGGTCCACGCCGAGGTTGGCCTGGCGCATAAGGGTGTCCTGCAGTGCGGTGACCTCGCCCTCGACCCAGACGCTGATGGTCACACTGAGGTTGGCTATTTTCGGGTCCAGCACCGCCAGGCTCAGCAGGCCGCTCTGGATCAGCGGACGTACCTGCTTGCGCACTTTTCGCGCCTCATCGTCGGTTTTCGCCAGGTTGTTCTTGGTGTCCTCCCACGTGCGATCGATGGCGTCAGCGGCTTTGCCTTGCAGGTTGCGCAGCTGTTCGCATTGCAGGGCGTAGTACTCGCCCAGCTTCATCTTCAGCTTGAGCTCGGTCAGATGAACGCCGTTGTACAGCAACTGGCTGGCACTGTTGATTCGCGAAACCACGCATTTCACACCCTCGCCGAGCGACGGCTGCAAGCGGGTGGCAGCGGCATTGAGGGCGCCGAGAAGCTGGGCCATGGCTTGCTGTAGGTGGGGGCGGACATGGTGCTTGAAATCGTCGTTGCCGATGAGCTTGGTCACGGCCGCGTACAATTTTTCACTGTCGTTCCAGTCGATGTCACCCGTCGCATTGAAGCTGGGTAAGAGATCGGCCAGTAACTGTTTGTCGCGTAGTAAAAGCGCCCGATAGATGGGACTTTGCGGGTTCTTCAGCCAATCGCTCCAAAGGGAAACTGTGTGGCCTGTATCTTCAACGGGAGCGGTTTCCTGCGGGTGATCCGCTTGTCTGGCCGAAGACTCGCTGACGCCACCGCTCAGACACAACGCCATGGTCTGGCTGTAGGCCCGCCCCGACGGACGATCATCGCCGTCGTAGTCATTTTGCTCGATACACACAAATTGCAGGGAGCGACACGCTGCCGCGTAAGCGTGTCCGCTTTGATCGATGTAATGCTGATATTTTTCGCATTCCTGCTCATACCACCGGTGAAACCTGGCGCGGCTCGGCTCGTTGTAGCGTTCCTCAAGGTCTTGGTTGTAGCCCAGGGTGCGCTTTTGAACGATCCGTTCGCGTTGAGCCTCGGGGCTGGAAAATACAGGGGGGCCATCGCCAGTCACGGGTTCGACGAACGCTGGCAGGGGCGTTGTGTTTTCTGCGCGCTCTCGATGAACTTCACGAATGGCCAGCAGTAGCTGGGAGGTCTGGTACTGGTAGGCGCGGTCAGGATCGCTCATCCAGTCTTGTCGTTTCTGGATCCAGCCGTTGCGAGTGTTGTTGAACTCCTGCACCAGGCCAATTGTGTCATCCAGCACAAACGCCAGAACGCCTTGTTGAAGATTGTGCTGTGGGATGACGTTGCGCAGAAAACCTTTCAGTGCACTGAGGCGATGAGCACGGCTATGGAAACCATGCACGCTATGGAATCCTGTCTGCGCCGAATGCTGGTAGAAACGCCAGTCGGACCCGGTCGTGGCAGACAATTGCGTCTGCTGGTATTCGTAGACCTGCTTGTCCACCTGCAGGTTTTCATCCGTCATGGCCAGTCCAACGCTGGCGGGATTGTCGCGTGCGCTGGCGAGGTCGAGTTTGTGGAAACGCTCTGAAGCATGGCCGGCCTTGTAAGCATCCAATACGCTGATCGGCCACGGGTCACTGGCAAAGGCCAGCCACGCCTGGGTGTGTTTGTGGGTGTCAATGTTGAGGAACGACGCCGGGCAATCATGATTGGCCGAAACGCATGCCTCGCCAAGTGAGGTGTCGTTGGCCGGCGCAGGCGCGTAGGGATTGAACTGACGCAAATAACCATCCGGGGTCACCTGGTACGCGTGCCAGATCGTGCGATCCAGCAACACGTACAGGTAGCCCGCACGCAAGGTGCGCAAACCTGGGCGAGTGTCGATATGCAGGTGCTCCGGCCCCAGCGGATCACTCGGTGAGCGTGGCACCAGCGCGTGGCGCAACGGCAGAATGGGCAACCCTTCACGTTGGCAGGCTTTGCATTGATCTTTTGAAGCCGTGGTTTCGGCTATAGCGATACGCAGTTGGGTGCCCAAGGTCATTGAAGTGCTCCGGAACAGGTCACATCCGCCACGGCCCGCTGCCAGGCGTGATCGTTGTAGGGGGTCAACAATTGGCTAAGTGGCGCTTGTCCTTGGGCTGCTTGTTCAATCAGGGCGCGAACGCCTGCGTGCTGATGCAGTTGTGGGTGCAGCATCAGACAGTGCAAGGCCAATGTCAGAATGTCTTCTTGCTGGCTTAGCCCCAGATGGCGGGCTTGCTGTATCTGGTTATAGGCCCGTACCGCCGCTTGGGGCGGGAGTGCAGTAGCGCCGTTCCAGCGGGCGGGCGCATACGTCAGCGGCAACTGAAGGGCGCGACGCCAACCGCTCAGCAAGGCCGACACAAGAGGGGCATCCCGCTGTACTGCCGTCGCTCGGGTATCCGGGGCGGTGCCACGTTCGGGAACGCCAGTCAGTAAGCTGGTGGCGCCGCTGCTGGTGGGCAGTAGCCAATGTCGAATCGGCCACCACGGCCCGACTTCGTTCTGGCGCAAGGTGCCGGCCAGCAGCTCGAGACGAAGGGGTTCGTGGATCGGGAAAAACGCTCGGCCCTGCTCCAGTGGAAGTAATCCGAGCGAAACGATGTGAGCACTTAAATACCGGGCTTCGGCGTTGCTGCTCAGCCAACCGCACACATAACGTTTGTGACGGGCCAGATCCTCAAATGCGCGTAAGGCAGATAGCGCCAATAGTCCCTGCGACGGCGAGACGCCGGGCATAGCGAGAGTCACCAACACTGGGCAGGCCGACGGTGTATGAATCAGATCGGGCCGATGGAGAGACGTGACGGCGTCCCCGCCAAGCGCTTGGCGCAGCGCCTCGATGTGCAAGGGATCATCCGCGGCACAATCGGCCGAGGGGTCGAGTAACAAGTACAGTGCAGCATCCGGTAGATGCTCTTCGGCGACGAACGCATGGACGCGAGCCTGGTTCATCGGTTTTTCTCCACGCACGTCTGGCCCGCCCCGGGCTGTAACTGCAGCGTCAGCGCCTGGCCGTTGCCTGGAGCTGTCGCGGTGACCGGACCACGTAAAGTTATCGCCACGCCATTGAGATGAATGCCTTGCGCGTCCAGCGTCAGGCTCCCCCCGGGGCCCTGAAAGACCACGCGCTCACTGGCATTCAGTTGATAGACGGTGGTGGCCTGGTGCATACCTTGGCCGGCAGTCAGGCGATGTTGTCCAGAGATCGTTTGCTCGCAGTGACCGCCCACTTTGCTTTGGTGATCGGCTGTTGTGGTGTCATAGCGATTATTGCCGACACGCTCACTGCGATCCCGACCGATAGTGGCTTCATGATCACGTGCAGTGGACAGAGTATGATCCCGACCAATTTCATGGCATTGATCATTACCGATCAAAACATGCTCATCGTTCCCAATCTCTTTTTTACGATCATTGCCAACAAACACCCCATTGTCGTTTTTGACATGAACGTTCTTGTCCCTCTCCGCATGAATAAACACCTCCTGCTGCCCCACCTCATCTTCAAACCGCAGCTCATTGAAACCTGCCCCCTTATGAGTGCGGCTTTTGATGGTCATCCGGGTTTTGTGTTTCGGTAGTTCATACGGCGGCAAGTTGGTTTGCCGATATGCACGCCCGGTGGCAATCGGTTGATCCGGGTCGCCGTCGAGATAGCTGATGATCAGTTCCTGTCCGACTCGAGGTATCGCCATGGCGCCCCAGGTCGCCCCGGCCCAGCCTTGCGCCACACGAATCCAACAGGAGCTCTGGTCGTTGTTTTTATCCGAACGGTCCCACGGGAACTGCACCTTGACTCGGCCCCATTCATCGCAATAAATCTCTTCCCCCGGAGGCCCGACCACCGTGGCGATCTGCGGGCCGTCGATGCACGGTTTGTTCCGCAACGGCGCTTTCCAGTCTGAAGTCCAGCGGATGGCTGTGGCCGTCATTTCGTAGTACGTGCCGTGTGCGCTGCCGAACGATTCCTCCTCCAGGCTGGCGTGTTGTTTGCCTTCGTGGGTGATGGCGATGGTGCGCCAGCGATCGTTGAAGTCCTCGCGCGGGTGGTCGCTGAGATCGAACGCCAATCCCGGTTGCAAACGCGCATCGTCACCTTTGAGATGCGCGAGTTTGGCGTCGTTGCGCAGCGCAGCCAGCCGGGTCTTGGTGAAGGGCTTTCCGGCGATGTCGCGCTTGTAGCGGCCGGGATAGTCGTAGCGTTCGTAATCCTTATGCTGGTTGTTCAGATCCTGATCACCGCTCGCGGTGTGCTGCTGGTTATAGCGAGGGTGGGTGAAGGTGTAGTCGCGCTGCACCTGCACCGCCGTGCGCACTTGTTCGGTGTAGTGGAAACGGGTCAACGCCGGCTCCGTGGAGTCGCCGCCCCCCATGGGTTGGTAGATCACCGGGCAATCGGTGTGGGTGCCGATGGTGCCGAGCCCGCCGACGCGGTCGGTGAGAACGAGGGTGTGGCCGTCGGCGCGGTGTTCGAAGGTGTAGAGCAGGCCTTCCTCGGCGGCGAGGCGGGCGATGAAATCGAGGTCGGTTTCGCCGGCCTGCACGCAGTATTCGCGGGGTTGGTGCTCGAAGCAGATTTCGCTGCGCAGGTCGGTCAGCTTCTGCTCGGTCAGCACGCTGGTGATGATGTCGGGCACGGTTTGGGCCTGGAAGATGCGCCAGTTGGAACGCAGGTTGAAACGCGCCAGGGTCGGCTCGACTACGGCGGTGTAGCGGGTGCGGCGAAAGCCGGTGTCGCCCTGGCTGAACAGGCTGACCAGACCGTGGACGTAACGCACCGCAGTTTCGCCGCGACAGATCGTGAACAGCCCGGCCAGATCGAGCACGCGATTGAAGTCAATGGCGGCGTTATGGCTGGCAAGTTCCAGTTCGAGTTTGAAGGGCTGGGATAGTCCTTCTTGTAGAGTGAACGAGACCACTTCGAAGGGATCGCCCTTCAAGGGCTCAAAGGTGAAACGCAGGTCGCTTTGGCGGGGCATGGGGCCTCCCTGTCGAGTGTGTGAATGTCAGTCGATCAACCAACTGCTATCACCGTTTTCCAGTTCGCCATCGTGGTCGGTGGTGTCGCCGACACGGGCTACAGGTTGTCCGTTGATGGTCATGGAGGACGCGCCACTGGTGATCACGGCGCCGCAGCCGAGGGTGTCGCCGACGCGGGCGACGGCGCGGCCGTTGACTTTGAAGGCCGGCGATCCACTGTCCACGGTGGTAGAGCCACACAAGGGGCAATCATGGTCGTGTCCGACCAGAACGACGGCGGGCATAGAACCTCCAGATAGCATCGAGTCAGTGAACATTCCGCCGTCTGCACGGCGGAACGTGCCGGTTGCTGGTTAAGCCGGTTTTCGCCAGTCATCCGAGGCTTCGGTGCCGGCCACGACATGGCTCCAGCTCACCTTGCGATAGGCCAGACTGGTCTTGATCAACTGGGTGTAGCTGGCGTTGAAGCTGTCCTGCGCGTGTGGCAGCACAGTGTGGATTTCGACGACGGTGGCCTCTTCCAGTTTGGTGGTGAAGAAGTGCTCTTGTATGCCATCGGTGTTGGTACGGAACCACTTGACCTCGACGGTCGGCAGCATTTCACCGGTGGCCAGGGCCTGGTAGAGCATGGGGGAGGCTTTGCTCAGCGCGCTGGTGAAGGTCAGCGGTTTATGCACGCGCTGACCGGCGGGCTGACCACTTTGCGGGTCGGTGGGCGTGGTGATCCGATGATCGATTTCCTGTGCAAGGATTTCGTCCTCGTGGCCTTCCACAAAGACGTTACCCACCGAGTCAGCGGTGAATGCATCCTTGGTGATATGGCCCTGGTTTTTTCCGTGAATGCTGATGTATGCAGGTGTTGACATGACAAACTCCTTGTCGCGATCAATTGAACGACCCGTGGGGTCGCGGGTTATGGCCGACACGGCCATGGCTTTGCAGGTGCTCTGGATGAGTACGCTGAAAAAACGTTTACAGATTGAGAATCCGCTCCAGGGACACCAGCACTTCCTGAGTGATGGCGTTCAGGCGGATCGAGTAGGCCGTGTAGGCGCAGGTCAGGACGGCGGCGGCCAATGCCCATGGCGTCCACAACGGCCAGGCGCGTTTGATCCGGTAGTTGCGCGGCGCGACGTTGCTCAACGGGTCGGTCAGGCGTTGGGGCGTTTCGCCGCGCAGTGGGCGAAGCAAGCTGTGCAGTTGGTTGATGATCTTTTGTATTTCGTCATCGCCCTTGGCCTGGTTACCGTACTTGCCCTTCAGGCCGGAAATCAGGCATTGGTACATGAACTCCAGCACATGCTGGTATTTGGTGGCTTCGAGGGTCATGCGAGTCAGCACCGTGAAGAATTTTTCGCCACCCCAGGTTTCTTCATGAAATTGGCTAAGCAATGAGCGCGCACTCCAAATGGAGGATTTGCCCCAGGAGGTGCTCATGACCACCTCATCCAGCAACAGACAGAGGCTGTAGGAATAGGCCTTGAGTGTGCCGGAGTCTTAGTCGAGCTGGCTGACTTCTTCCATGATCGTGATGATCTGGTTGCTGACGCTTTGGTACAGCGCGGGCACGTCGTTGTGCTGGTCCAGGCGACGCAGACGAATCACCAGGCCGATCAACGGTGTGGCGGCATCGCATAACGGATTCCAGGCCAGACCGCGCATGTCGAACTCTGGATCAGCCAAAAGGGTTGGGTTGCTAACAGTGATTGTTTCGCTATCAAAGTTGATGGCGCCGGAGACTTCCTCGTGAAGCCATGCATCTGGTGTTGGCTTAGTCATCTTTCTCACTCCTGATCGCCCAGAACTGCAACTCCAGCTCCGGGAATTCGCCAGCGATATGGAAGCCAAACCCGCTGCCGCTACTCAGGCCCTGCCAGGTGGGGTGGTGGCGGTCGAGTTCGAAGTAACTGAAACCGGCGTGAAACGGCAGGTGCCGTGGCGCCACGGGCAGTGGGATCAACGGGATGCCCGGCAGTTGCAGGCTGACCAATTGCTCCAGGCCTTCGGTGGAGCTGATCTTGATCTGCTTGGGCAGTTGCTGACGCAGGGTCTCCGCTGGCAGTTCGGCCCGCACGGCGAGAATGAATTCGGCGTTGTCCAGCAGGCGTCTGTCGTTCAACGCAGCGGTGCGTACGCCGTATTGCTGCTCGATGATCGGCAGCGACACCGCC
Organism: Pseudomonas sp. SCA2728.1_7; assembly: GCF_018138145.1. Classification (NCBI taxonomy): domain Bacteria; kingdom Pseudomonadati; phylum Pseudomonadota; class Gammaproteobacteria; order Pseudomonadales; family Pseudomonadaceae; genus Pseudomonas; species Pseudomonas sp. SCA2728.1_7. The sequence goes on from NZ_CP073104.1 coordinate 610,921, forward strand.
CGCGGTTGCAGCACGGTGCCCAAGGCGCGGCGCAGGGTGTGCTCCAGAATCTGGAAGGACTCGCGCAGGTTGTCGTGCTGGTAGGCCGGGTATTCCTGGGGCAGGTGACCCTCATCGGTAAAGGTCACCAGCTCGCCGCACGCTTGGGCCAGTGCGATGTACAGCCGTTCCGGATGAACCTGGCGCTGGCGGGCCAGGTGCTGAAACAGCGGGAACAAACGATTGAGGGTTTGCAGCAGGTTGAAGTCGGTGACATCGGCGACCCCCGACTGCCCCGGCGAACCGATGCGCTGGGCCAGGTTCTTGGCGCGCTCGCGCATCAGCCCGGCCACTTCGCCCAGGTAGCGGTGTAGCGCCGGTACGGCTTGCAGGGACAGGCTGGTAGGGTAGAAATGCTCATCCATCACCAGGCTGCCGTCCGGGCGCTTGTCTTTGATCCTGCCGATGGCGATGCCGGTGAAGGCGCTGCGGTCACTGCGTTCGAGCATCAATTGCAGGTTGGGCACAGCCAGATCCATAGCCACCTGGTCGCCGTCATCGCTGTGGGTATCGCGGATTTCTTCGCGGCGGGCGATGTAGCGGCTGTTGCCGTACTGATCGGGCCAACGCACTTCGAGGGCGCCGCTGGAGCGCAGCGGCAGGGCCAGGTAGACGATCTGGTTCACTGCGCTGCTGTCGGCGATCTCTAGAGGAGGGGGCGACGCCAGGTCGTGGGGGATATCGAAGACACTGCCGTCTGGCATGATTCCACACGCCTTGGTAAGGGCGACCTTGCCGAAGCTCAAATATTCGCTGTTCAACTCCAGCTCGCTGAAGCCATAGAGAGCGTCGTTCAGGCTATGCACGCGCTGATGCACGGCAGCTTCGGCGGCGCGAGCCTGTTGCTGGAAGTGCTGAGGCTTGACGAACAAACCTTCATGCCAGATGACGGGGTTGCGTGAACTCATCGGTAATTACTCTGCGCAAAAGCGGCTGAAAATGACGTCATCGGGTCTCCCCTTTGAGGCTGACCTGCTCGGCGTCCAACTGCACCAGCACGGCGTATCTGCGGCCCTTGGGCTCGACCCGCAGATGCTGTTTCCACTGGCCGACATCGCTGTTGTGGTAGTTGGCGATCACCGCGATAAATCGGGTGTCTTCCTCCAGGGGGCGCAGGTCGACGAACTTGAATTGACCCGGCTGGAGCAGGTAGTCGTCGGCGCGGATGTAGGTGCTGCCCAAGGTCTTTTTCAGGTCTTCGGCCATGGCCTGGGGGCTGGCGTTAACCAGCAGCGAATCGTCGGTCAACTGCAAGACCTTGAAGGCGATCGGCGTGGCGACGTGTTGCAACGTCGGGTCGCCCCATGGCGTGGTCAGGCTGACGCCTTGGGCGTCGTAGTCGCCCAGTAGCGTGTCTTCGAGGGGCGACATCGTCACCTCGGGCGTCGGTTTCACGGTCAGCAACGACTGTGCCGGCACAGCTTCGTAGAGGTGATTGAGCAGGGTTTGCACTTTGTCCGTCAGTGCTTGCGGGCTGGTCGCCTGAACGTAGAGGTTGTAGGGCGAGAGGCTCGCGTCCTCATCCGGTGCGGTACCGGTGCTGATCAGGCGCTGGTTGACATGGTCGCTGGCGTGCAGGCTCAGGGAGTAGCGGCTGGGTTGATCGTCGGGGCAACCGACCGGGATCGATGGGTCCCAGATCACTTGACCGACTTTATCGAGCATGGTGCAGCCGCCGAGCGTGAGGCAGGCCAGCAACAAGGTGCTCAGGCGCAGGTTGCTGAACAGGCTGACGGGACTATCGGGTATTACCGCTTTAATGTCAGCCAGCGGTTTTGGCGGCGGCACTTCATTCATCGCCCGCAGCGGATCGCCTTGCTCAGTCAAATTCACAGGTTGGCAAAGGCGTTCGAATTCCGGGCAAACAGTCGGTCGCGGATCGGACAGGGGCAGGTTCGGTAAATCCTCCAGGTGCCAGGCTTGCGTGCCTTGTGGGAGGCCGGTGAACAGGTCATCGAGCGAACGCTGACTTGCGGCGTGCTCACCAAACTGCACCGCAACCTGGTAAGCCCCTATTTGCAGAAGGTCCCCATCGTTCAGGCTCACGGCAACATGGCGATCCAGCGGTAAATCATGACCATTGACGCAGGTTCTGCCGCTGCGGTCGATCACGCAGAAACGTCCTTCGACGACCCGGATTTCGCAATGGTTCGGTTGGACGCTGTTTTGGCGATCCACCAGGCACCAGTCCGCCGAGACACCGCCGATGTTGCCACCCCGCGAGTCAAATTGATGACTGGGCAGATACCCGTGCAGCAACTGCGCAGGATTGCTGATAACCATGCTCAGTTTCATGCGCGCCCCCGAATCCGTACCACGGCGCGATAGCGGTGCTGATGTTCGATAAAACTGGTCCAGCCCAAGTGAGTGCCACTGTGGCGTTGCAGGTTGAACGGCGGTACATCCTCTTCGCGCAACCCCAGTTCCAGGTCATAGGCGGTGACGTCGCGCAGCAGAAAATCCATCAACTGGCGCAACCGCCCAAACTGCTCACCGCTGGGCAAAAACTGGCGGAAGCGAGCTTGGCTCAGATTAGGAATCACCAGGGTGAACTTGCTGGCGCGGGTCTTGCTGCGGTCACCCACCACAAAATCGCTGCCCAGCGTGCCATTGGCTTTGCCCAACGCCATGCGCTGACGCTGCGGCAAACTCACCGAACGCACCTCGAATTCACGGATGTACACGCCGTGCAGATCAAAGCAATGCTCGACAATTCCAGACACAACCGAGGGCGAACGACTGCGACTGGCGATCAACCCGGCAAAGCTCAACAGGCGACCCCATGGCAGCGGTGTCGCGCCACGCAGGTCGTTATCGTTCAGGCCGATCAGTGAAAACACATAACGCGAAAAACGGTCGCTGGCCTCGACCTGAAAGCGGATGTAATAGCGGTATTTACGCCAACTGTGGTGCAGCAGGGTCAGCAAACGATGATTGAAAAAGTCCATGAACGCCGGGCGAATACCGCGCTCCTGGGCCTGCTCGTAGGCCAGACGATCCAGGTAATAACCGGGCAGCGGCGAGTCGGTGCCATGTAGGCCAAAGAAGCTGGTCTGCAGGCGATAACGCACTTCTCCGCGATCCTCCTCCAGACGTGCCGCCACGATTACATCGGAGGCCGGGAAGCCCAACCCCGCATGGCTTTGCAGACACACACGGCGGCGCGCCGCCGCACTCAAGGGCTGTGCTTCAAGGTCATCGCCGTGCAAAGCGTGCAGATGCTCAAGCAGACGGTGAAACGAATAGTTCCGCGCGTCGGCCAGCAGCACATCGGCTAGATCACGGGTTGTCTGCCGGTCAACAGTGGCCATTCATAGCACTCGTTGTTAGTGGTATTGATCACTTCCAGGCGATGGAAGGAATTGATGCTCGCGTACAGGGCGAAGAAGTGCGAAAGCACGCTGGCAAACAGGAACAACTCGCCCTCACAGAGGAAGGCGTTCTGGTCCAGTTGCAAGCGGGTCCGCAGGCCGCGCACCGGCTGGCCTTTCATCAGCCAGTCGATGGGAGTGGTTACCGCCTCGTGGATGCCGTTGAGGCGTTTGCGGGTGGCGCGGGCCTGTTGCAGGTCGTGCAGCGCAGCGAAGTCATAGGCGCGGATCACCGCCTTGAGCGGCTCGGCCGAGAGCAGTGACAGGTAGTTCAGCGACAGGTTGGAAATCAACGTCCAGTGCAGGCTGCTGTCCAATACTGGCCGGTAGCTGCGCGTCGGTGCGATCAGGTTGGTGTAGGTGGCGAACGACGGAGTGACTTCGGTGGACAGCGAAACATCCCCCACGCCCAGCAACTGCGGCAGGTCGCAATTGGTGCAGGTCAGTTCGATGGACGCCGCTTCGTGCTCGCCGATGTACAAGCTCTCATCGCCACGCACGAAGGCGATGCGATGGCGCAAGCCCTCGCGGCCATGTGATTCCTCGATATGCGTGCGGAAGTACAGCGCCGTGCGGCCCCGTGCGTGCTCGATCTCATGCTGGAACGATTCGAACGGGGTAAACCTGCGCAGCGGATCGCCCTTGTGCTCCTTGTCGGCGGCGTCCCAGCCGGCCACATTGTCGACGCTGAAAATCTCGTAGGCTTCGGGACGGTTTCCGCTGGGGCTGATACGCCGCTCCTGGCTGCGCCCGTCCAGTGCGATTGGGTCGGCATCGTGGCGGAACAGGTTCACCGCCGGCGCGCAGTACAAGTGCAGGTCGTTGGTACGCAAGCGGATGTCCGGCGGCATGGGCCGGGTGAACTGAAACTCGAAACGCAGGGTGGTGGCGCTGACATCCGGCCAGACGTGAGCCAGGCGGGTCAGGCTGAAAAAGTGGAAGCGTTGCGGGAATACAAAGTATTCCTGCAGGATGCGGTAGCCATCGAACACATTGCGCGGGTAGGGCAGCAACGCCTCTTCGGCAGTGAAGCCGGGGAAGCCAATGTCCTTGGCGGACAAGCGATAGCTTTGGCCATTGATCTGCAGCGTGACGCTGTCCAGGTAATGGGCGATCCACAAGTATAAGGTCAGCGCGGTGGCGTTATCCCCGCCCAGATGAAAATCCAGCTGATCACAGGCCATGCTGGTGAGCGGTTGCTCCGTCAACACCTTGAGATCGATGCGCATCACCGAGGCCTCACGACTGTGAGCGTCGCTGACCTCCTGCAAGGCCAGCGGGTACAGGTTGACGTCGGTGCACGTGCGAAACTGGCAGGAGATGCCATCCACCGGTTTGGCAAACAACGGCGTGCCCTTGGGAATCACTTGGCGCTGGCTGATTGCATCGGGCAGTGGTGCAAAGCGAATGATGGTTGCACTGGGCAGGGGCCGCAGGTAGTTGGGCCAGAGCATCTGCAGCAGCGGATGGGTCAGTTCCGGCAAGTCGTCGTCGATCTTCATTCCCAGCTTGGCGGTGAGGAAGGCGAAGCCCTCCAGCAGTCGCTCCACGTCCGGGTCGCCGGCCTGATCGCCGAGAAACTGCGCGAGTTGCGGGTTGTCTTCGGCGAACTCGCGGCCGAGTTCGCGCAGGTAGCGCAACTCCTCGGCAAAGCGTTGTTTCAGGTCCATTGCTTCCTCATCTCACGCGGGTGTAGCCGTCGCGGCCGTGCATGGCCACTTCGATCTGCACCTGTTCTTCCTTGTGGTTGACCCGCACCTGGCAATCCAGGCGAAAGTTCAGCTCCAGCGGCAAGTCCGGGTCGGGTTGATAGCGCACGCCCGTCACCTTAATGCGTGGTTCAAATGCCTCCACCGAGCGCCGGATGTCGGTGCTGATGGCGACCACCAGATCACTGCTGGCCTGGGTGACCCCGTTGAAGTCACGCAGGCCCAGTTCAGGACTGCTTTGCGAGCAGCCCTGGCGTGAGTTGAGCACTTGTTCCAGATGGCGTTTTATCGCCTCGACACGCTGGCACGCCTGCTCATCCGCGCTGCCGGGGCGGTAGCGCGGTGCGTCGGGTTCAAGGCGTTCGAACAGGCTGGAACCGCCCACTTATTGCGTATCCAGTCGACCGACCAGTGAGATCTCGAAGTTGGCGCCCATGTACTTGAAGTGCGGGCGTACTGCCAGCGACACTTGGTACCAACCCGGATTACCGGCCACGTCCTGAACTTCAATTTTCGCGGCACGCAATGGTCGACGACTGCGCACGTCGGTCGACGGATTTTCCTGATCGGCGATGTACTGCTTGAGCCACATGTTCAGCTCGCGCTCCAGGTCCTGGCGTTCTTTCCAACTGCCGATCTGCTCGCGTTGCAGCACCTTGATGTAGTGGGCCAGGCGATTGACGATAAACAGGTACGGCAACTGGGTGCCGAGTTTGTAGTTCGTCTGGGCTTCCTGGCCTTCGCGGGTCTTGGGGAAATTCTTGGGCTTTTGCACCGAGTTGGCGGAAAAGAACGCCGCGTTGTCGCTGTCCTTGCGCATGGTCAGCGGGATGAACCCGGCTTCGGCCAGCTCGAACTCTTTGCGGTCGGAAATCAGTACTTCGGTGGGGATCTTGGCCTGCAACTGGCCGAGAGATTCGTACAGATGCACCGGCAGATCATCCACCGCGCCGCCGGATTGCGGGCCGATAATGTTCGGGCACCAGCGGTAGCGGGCGAAGCTGTCGGTGATCCGCGAAGCCATCAGAAAGGCGGTGTTGCCCCACAGGTAATTGTCGTGGTTGCCGTCGACGTTTTCGTTATAGCCGAAGCTGCGGGTGGTGGTGTCGTCGGTGCTATACGGCGTGCGCAACAGGAAGCGTGGCAGTGTCAGGGCCAGATGACGGGCATCTTCGGACTCACGCAGGCTGCGCCATTTGGTGTGGCGTGGGCCGTCGAAAATGTCGCTGATTTCCTTAAGGTCGGGCAGCCCCTGGAAACCTTCCAGGTTGAACAACTCTGGGCCTGCCGCCGAGACGAACGGTGCATGGGACATGGCGCCGATGGAGGCCACGTAACTGAGCAACTTGATGTCTGGCGAACTAGGGCCAAAGGTGTAGTTGCCGACGATAGCCCCAACGGGCTCACCTCCAAACTGGCCGTAGCCGGCGGTGTAGACGTGCTTGTACAAGCCGCTGCGGGTGATGTCACCGGCATTGTCGAAGTCGTCCAGCAGCTCTTCTTTGGTGACATGCAGCATTTCCAGCTTGATGTTTTCGCGAAAATCCGTGCGATCCACCAGCAGCTTCAGCCCACGCCACGACGACTCCAGTTGCTGGAACTGCGGCTGATGCAGAATCACATCCATCTGCTTGCTCAGGGCACGATCAATCTCGGCAATCATCTGGTCGACCCGATGCTTGTTCACCGGTTGCTGGTGATCGCCGCTTTGCAGAATCTCGCTGATGAACGCAGCCACGCCTTGGCGAGCTACCGCGTAGCCTTCCTGAGACGGGCGCATGGTGGTGTTGGCCAGCAGTTGATCAAGTAGCGACGGTTGTTCGTCAGCCACCAACACTTGGGCGGCGGCGCTTTCCTTAGGCATGGGGAGTACTCCGTTGAGAAGGGCGTTCAAGTCAGTTGTTTGGCGCGTCTAGCACCAGGTTCAGTTCACTGGCCAGGCGTTGGCGGGCGGTTTCATCGGTCAGCAGGTTTTGCAGGTGTTTGCGAAAGGCCGGGACGTTGCCCATCGGGCCTTTGAGCGCAACCAGGGCTTCGCGAAGTTCCAGCAACTTGTTCAGTTCGGGTACTTGGCGAGCGACGGCGTCGGGGCCGAAGTCATTGATACTTTTGAATTGAAGTTGCACATTCAAGTCGGTATCGCGGTCGTTGTTCAGAACGGACGGTACTGCCATGTCCAAGGCAACTTCGGCTTTGATCAGTACTTCGTTGAAAGTGTCTTTGTCGATGCGAGTGGATTGCCGATCTTCAAGGGCGGTGATTTCGCCGTGGCCTTTGAAGTCGCCCGTAACCAACAGTTTCAAAGGTAGCTCTACTTCGGCTTGTTGGTCACCCGTGGCTGGGACGTACTTGATGTTGATGCGCTCTTTGGGCGCGACAGAGCCGTGATTTTTCGACATAGGAAGAATCCTTTTCATAAGGTCGGCGTATTAGAAACAGTTGTTGCAATGTTTGTCTTGTAGGACGTTGCGGACGCGATTCGTGGGTTTTTATTGTAGGAAATAATACCTGGAAGATTGTTTCTGATTTTCCTACGCCTTCTACGGATGAATCTGAAGGACTTGTCCTTTTGTTAGGGTTTTTGCAATGCGCTGTTTGTCTTTTACTTGCTTATTCATTGGATTCTGGTGAGGCTCTGAAAGTTAATTTGTTGAACTTTCAAGACGGGTGAAGGTGTTTTGAAAGTTGAACAAAACATGCGGTTTTGATTTCGACGAGAAATATCTGGAGGCTGTTGATGCGCGGGCAAGGATGGAAATGGGGGCTTTGTCTGGCGGTGGTGGCCGTAATGGAAGTGCAGGCGGCAACACAAGACTGCCCTTCAATCGTCTCGCCCTTGAAGCGTCTTGAGTGTTTTGATTTGGCCGCTGGTACGCCCATCCATCACGCGCCAGCGGCGCCACGCGCCGTTGGGCAGGTACTGCCAATTGTTGATCTGGTGCAACGCAATGAAGTCAAGCGCCCACCCGAGGATCAGCGTTTTCTGCTGTCGTCGTTTCCAGAACCGGACGATGAGCAGCAACAACGGCTGGTGATTTCCGCCCCAGCCTTGGGCGCGTTGCCACCTCGACCTTACTTGGCCATCAGCTGCGAATCGAAAATTTCTCGCCTGCAACTGGTGCTGGATGAGCCGGCCAAACCCAACAAAATTCGCATCCAGCTATTCAAGGACGAGCGCCCGGTCTCCGAGGCCTATCAGTGGCAAGTGCTGGACGATGCCGGTCTGGTGGTGGATGCGGGACGTGGCCTGCAGGCCATTGCCTTGTTACGCAACATGGGTGGCGGCCAGCGCCTGCGACTGGAGAGTGACTACCCACGGCTGCACGGACTGGTGTTCGACGCTGAAGGGCTTGGCAAACTGATCGAGCAGGAGCGCCAAGTATGTCGCTGGTGATCGACGTGCCGGCGGACACCGTCAAGCGGCTACTGACCCCCATCGACCCAGAGCAACTCGCCGGCCATTTCGATGTGGAGGACGAAACCTATCAGGCCATCGACCAGGAAATGGTCAAGCTCGGCGGCCTGCGTGAAAGCGACATCGATTGGCCGTATATCGACGAAGCCTCCCGCGAATATCTGGCCACTCAGTGCAAGCACTGGCGCATCCTCGGTCATCTGCAAGTAGTGTGGTTGCGCACCCGGCAATGGGCGCGCTGGGCAGATGCGTTGGGTTTGGTGGCCGGTATGGTCGAACTGTATTGGGACAGTGCCTACCCCAAGCCCGGCCCGACGGGCTACCTGAACAAGCGTAAGCAGGTGCAGCGACTGTTGGAGAACCTGGGGCAGGTGTTGCCGTCCCTGGATCGCGGTAGCTTTACCCCGGCTTACCAAGCGGCTGCGGAGTCGGCCGTGGCTACCCTGCAACGATGCGTGGAAAACGCCAGGTTCGATCCCGCCCCGTTGGAGGCATTGCAACGTCAGTTGGGCAAATACAGCGAGCCGGTTGTTGCGACCGAAACCACCCGTGTAGTCACCTCCGGCAGCGTTCTGGATTCAGCGTTTTTCACCAGCCCCAAACCGCAGGCGCCGGGGAATGAGCGTGAACAACGCCGCGCCGTGTTGAGCATGGCCGAGCAGATCAATCAGCAGGACCCCTACGACCCCACTGGCTATCAATTGCGACGCTTCGGTCTGTGGTCGCATTTGCGCACCGCGCCTCCCATCACCCGTGACCGTCGCACTGAATTGACGGCCGTGCCCAAGGACATCGTCGACGGCTATCAGGATGCGCTGAATCACAATGCGCTGGATCCGAACCTGCTACTGCGCCTCGAAAAAAGCGTCTGCGCCTCACCATACTGGCTGCGCGGCAGTTACCTGGCCGCCCAGGTCGCCTCGCGCCTGGCGATGGAGCAAGTGGCCGCTGCCATCCGCCAGACCTGCGAACGTTTCGTCTGCCGCCTGCCGGCTCTGCTGGAGTTGTGTTTCAGCGACGGCACGCCGTTCGTTGATGCACAAACCCAAGCATGGATCACCGGTGCCGATCAGGCGCAAACCACCGGTAGCCCGGTGCAGGAATATGCCGGCCTGCGCGACGAACTAACCACCCAGCTCAATACTGAAGGCGTTGAAGTGGTGCTGCTGCGCCTGCAGGACCTGCACGCTACCCATGACGCCCCACGCCAACGCAGTTACGCCACGGTGATTGCCGCCGACCTGCTGGCGTCACGTGGCCTGTCTTGGTTAGCGGACGACCTGTACGCCAGCGTCGCGCGACTGATGCGCGATACCACGGCGCAGGGGTGGGAGCCGGAGTTGTACCGGAAAGTGGCGCAACCCATCGACGACAGTCATTTGATCAAAGCGGTTAAGGAGTAGGAGCCATTTATGGGGATGTTCTGGGGTTACCTCAAACGCTGGGGCCTGCCGGTACTGCGTCAGTTCAACCAGGCATTGCCGATACTGGTGCTGCTGGGCGTGGTGTTTTTATTGATTGCCATCTGGTGGCTGGGCCCGCAGTGGGTCTGGCGTGAACATCAGCCGCTGAGTGAGTTGGCGATGCGCGTCTCGGCCAGCGTCGTGGTGTTGGTGGTGCCGTTGCTGATCTGGGCATGGCGGGTGCGTAGTCGTTACCACCGGCTGCAGCTTGAACGCCACCATGAGGCCGCGGTGCAGGCCGACCCGTGCCTGCCTTACATCGAGGCGCAGGAGCGAGCACTGGACCGCAGCCTGGGCAACTTGCTAAACAACATGGAGCGCCGCCGTTCGCTCTATCAACTGCCGTGGTATCTGGTGCTGGGCGAGGAAAATGCCGGCAAGACCAGCCTGATCACCCGCTCCAATCAGAGCTTTGCCTTGTCCCATGTGACCAAGGCCGGAGTCAGGGCGCACCAGGAAGAGCAACTGGCCTTTCCGGTGGACTGGTGGATCGGTGACGAGGCGGTGTTGATCGACCCACCGGGTGAGTTCCTCAGTCACCCGGAGCCAACGGCAGATAACACCGAGCAGCAGGGCGCGACCCAGGGCAAGGTCAAACCGGTATTGCCCGAAGGCGCCCACTCGCGTCTATGGCTGCACCTGCTCGACTGGCTGGCGCGCAACCGCAGCCGTCGGGCGCTCAACGGGGTTGTTTTGGTGATTGATGTGCAGGCTTTGTTGGGGCAACGTCCCGAACAACGCAAGGCGCACGCCAACCTTCTGCGCACCCGGCTGTTTGAGCTGACGCGGCAATTGGGTACGCGCTTGCCGGTGTACGTGACGCTGAGCAAGTTTGATCTGCTGGAAGGGTTTGAAGAGTTCTTCGCTCGGTTGTCGCGCAGTGGGCGCGAAGACCTGCTGGGCTTCACCTTCAGCCTGGACGCGGTGGATGATTTCGATGTCTGGCTGGCGGAGTTGACCCGCCAGTACCAGACTTTTGTCACCTACCTGAGTGAACAGATCTTCGACAGCGTCAAGGAGTCGCGTGGGTTGACCGAACGCGACCGATTGCAGGGTCTGTTACGTCAGATGGCGGGCCTGCGCCCAGCACTGTTGGGTTTTCTGAGCGAGATGCTCGGCAGTGATCGATTCACCACCCCAGCGTTGGTGCGCGGGCTGTATTTCTCCTCGGTATTTCAGCAGGGCACCTTGAGCAATGCCTTCGTCAAAGAGGCAGGGCAAGCGTATCAACTGCCGCCACCGCCCCCCGAGGTCAAACCTGCTGGTGGCACCGCCATCTACTTTGCCCAGCAACTGTTCCAGCGAGTGATTTACCCGGAAGCGGGTCTGGCGGGTGACAACATCAAGGTGGCACGCAACAAGCGACGGCTTCTGATCGCGGGCTTCAGCGTCGCGTCCTTGGGCGTTTTAGTAGTCATCGGAACCTGGCAGTTTTACTTCAACATCAACCGCGACAAGGCTGCCAGCGTCCTGGCCAAGAGTCAGGAGTTCAGTGGACGGGACATCGATGCCAAGGTCGACACCACGGGTCGCAACCTGCTGGTGCCGCTGGACCAGATCCGCGATGCGGTGCAGGTGTACGGTGACTATCGCGAGGCCTGGCCGTTGCTGTCGGATATGGGGCTGTATCAGGGGAGGGCAATTGGCCCGACGGTGGATGAGGCCTATCTGAATCTACTGTCCAAACGTTTTCTGCCGGCGATTGCCAGCGGTGTGCTGGATGCTATCAACGCCGCACCCGCCGGCAGTAATCAGCAACTGGCTGCCTTGCGCGTTTACCGCATGCTTGAAGAACGGCAAAACCGCCGCCCGGCCATCGTCGAGGAGTGGGTTGCCAAACAGTGGCAGCGGGCCTATCCGGGGCAGGGCCAATTGCAGGCAGATCTGATGGGGCACCTGGGCTACGCACTGAAATATGCCGACGCCGATCTGCCGCACTACCGTGAGCGCATTGCCCAGGTGCAACAACAATTGCGCCAGTTGCCTATGGCTGAACGGGTCTACATGAACCTGAAACAGGATGCCCAAGAGCGCTTGCACCGCCCGCTGGACCTGCGCGCCGAGGTCGGGCCGGCATTCGACATCGTCTACCGTCCGATGAACACCGATCAAGAGGGGAGCGGCTTGATGCTGGCACCGCTGCTCACTGCCAAGGGTTTCAGGGACTACTTCGAGCCTGGCACCGAAGGCATCATCGAACTGGCGATGATCGACCAGTGGGTGCTCGGCGAGCGACAACGCCTGGACTACTCCGACGAAGACCGCAAAGTGCTGACCCAGCGGGTCCGCGCGTTATACAGCGCCGATTACGTCGACAGCTGGCGACGTGCGCTGAATCAGTTCGCGGTCACCGAGTTCGACGACCTCAGCCACGGCGTGGCCGTGCTCGAGCAAGTCACTGGCCCGGCCGCCCCTCTGCGGCGTTTGCTGGAGACTCTGCGCGACAATAGCGTGATCTACCCGTCGGTGCCCTTGGTCGAAGGGCAGGCACCGCTGACGTTGGACAAGGTATCGGACGGTCAGCAACAAGCCACTGGCATCCGGCGCGCGTTTTCCAGCCTAGCGGAACTAACCACCGCGCGCGGCGAGCAGCCGTCCTATTACGAAGAAACGCTACGCTCTGTCAGCGCCGTCTACGACTACGCCAAAGCCGTGCACGACAATCCCGATCCCGGCAAAGCGGCGCTGAAAACCGTGCTCAATCGTTTCTCCCTTGGCGGTGCCGACCCGATTGCCAACCTGCAACGTGTCGCCGTGGGCCTGCCTGAACCACTCAATCAGCACGTCAAAAAACTCGCCGACCAGACCTCTCAGGTCCTGGTGATTGCCGCCCTGCGCGAACTTGAAAAACGCTGGGACAGTGAAATCTACAGCTTCTACCGCGACCGCCTGGCAGGCCGCTACCCGTTCAAAGCCAGCGGCGAGGACGCCTCGCTGGAAGACTTCGAAGCCTTCTTCGGCCCGCAGGGGCGTCTGCAGCAGTTCCACGATCAATACTTGAACGTGTTCCTCAAGGACAATCTCGACGCGCTGTACTCCGACAGCCTCGGCGGCTACCTGGTGCGCAGCGACGTGCTGGAACAGCTCAAGAAGGTCGAGCGCATCCGCGACACTTTCTTCAACCACCGCGGCCACCTGGCCGTGCAACTCACCATCGAACCCCTGGCCCTGAGCGCGACCCGCCTGAGCAGCATGCTCAGCGTCGACGGCCAACTGATTCCCTACCAGCACGGCGCGCCGCAACGCACGGGGCTGGTGTGGCCCAATAGTTTGGGCGACACCAATGGCAGCCAACTGACGCTGGTGCACAGCACCGGCAACACCGCCAGCCTGAGCTATCGCGGACCGTGGTCGTTGTTCCGGCTGCTCAGCCGCGGGCATCTCAATGGCCGCACCGACACCAGTGTGGACCTGACCTTTGCCGTCGCCGATGGGCTGATGCGTTATCGGATTGGGGCGGAGAAGGCGAACAACCCGATTACCCAGCGCAGTTTTGAAGGGTTTGTGTTGCCCAGGACGTTGCTAGAGGAACGTCGATCAAAGAAAACCATAAATAAGGTTGAGGGGGGCGCCGCAACTGCGTTCAGCGAAGAGCGAAACTAATTCAGCGAATGCTGGATAACAAGTAACCACCAGTGAAACAGGAACGTTTAAATGGCAATCAAGCTACAAATATTGACTGAAGACCCACAGGAAATTGCGTTGATTGAGCGTTACTGGGCAGTCGATGTGTCAGGGCAATATCTCGAAAAAGTGAGTGATCTTGGAGGCCTGATTGAAATGGCTCAGGGCGTTTCACTGGCCAGCTTTATAAGGCAACGCTGCAACGCGTTCGATGAGAATCAGGCCTGTCCCAAGTGCGCAGAACTGATCGAAATCAGAAATCGCTCCGAGGCAAAGAAGGTCCCTGCGCGATCCCCTAAACTTTGTGCCCACTGTCAGAAAGACCAAGACGCAGTTGCGCTTGATACTGAAAAGACGAAAGCCGCAGAGCTTGAACGGCAGTTGTCCGAATACGCCCGCAAACAGTCAACCCGAACGGTGGACTACTCGCAGATACCGGATAATCTGGTGCTCCTTCTATTGGCGTTAGACAGGGCTATTACGCCGAGATTGACCAATGGCGCCTTCACAGTAGGTGACTGCCGAGGACTGGCGCCTCGGTACGTCGGTGAATTTGTGCTGCAATTGCGTGAGGCTGGATTGCTTCTTGAAGATCCAACTAAAGCAAGGCCGGGCACCTACTATTGGGAGGGCGATGAGATCTGGATGTTGAGGGAACAGGTGGTCTATCGTTTGGCTCCAGATACCGCGTCAAAGAGTGCGGACGAGCTCATCCGTAGCCTGTCGGATAGGGTGTACACAGATGCTGAAGGAATTTTCAACCTGTGGCTTGATTACTCGGTCGCAGATGTCATGCGCTATCTGGGTGCCCAATGCGAGCTCTACAACCATGATTTGTCGGAGCAAGAACTGGAGGAGATTAAAAGTACGATGCGCTCTGCATTGGAAACCTACAGCGTTTCACAACTTTGGTCGGTGGTCTGGAAGGTCGTCAGAGACGCCGCAAGTCTAGCCAATCGCGAGTACTACAACCGTCCCAAAGCGGCTGCGACCATTCCTGGGAAGATTCGGCGGAACCTGGAGAAGGTGAAGCGCGAGGCGATGGAACTCAAGGCATGGAGCCGCCCGGAACAGCATCCCGCAGGTACATTGGGCATGGTGTTAGGAGAGATTTTGGGTATTGATGAAAATACCTCGGGCCATCTGGTTTCTGCCGTTGTGACCTGGCTCACCGGACAGGCATGTTCACCAACTTTCGAAGCAGAGCTTCACGAGCCCGTGCGAGAGTTGATGACCATCGCGCTGGCGCATGACGCGGGATCCGCGGTTATGCTTCGGTTTGCGGAGCTGATTCGTGCAGGTCATGACGTTGGTTTCGCGATTGAGGAAATTGGGCACGCGCTTCGGTCGTGACGGTGGCAAGGTGATTTTAGAGGATGAAGACCCCAGCGGATGACTGGAAGCAAGGGCGCCGACGTGTTCGTAATTGCTTGAAACAAAAAAGAATTATTGTTCTATCGGTCGGTGTTGAGGGCGCGGGGGCCAGCAGGCTGGCTCCCACAGTCCTTATCTCGTTGTGAGTTAGAGCCAGTAGCTGACCGCATACCAACCCAACAGCCCCATCACAAAGGTGTACGGCAACGCCATCCACACCATCCGCCCATACGACAGACGCACCAGCGGTGCAATCGCCGAAGTCAGCAGGAACAGAAACGCGGCCTGGCCATTCGGCGTCGCTACGCTTGGCAGGTTCGTACCGGTGTTGATCGCAATCGCCAACGTCTCGAAATGCTCACGGCTCATGTGCCCGGCGAGGAATGCCTGTTTCACTTCAGTGATGTAGATCGTCGCGACAAACACGTTGTCACTGATCGCCGACAACAGGCCGTTGGCAATAAACAGCATGCCCGGTTGCTGTTCGACCGGCAGGGCCAGCACCCACTGGATCAGCGGTGCGAACAGTTGTTGATCGTGAATCACCGCGACCACCGCAAAAAACACCACCAGCAATGCGGTGAACGGCATGGCGTCCTTGAATGCACTGCCCAAACGATGTTCGTCGGTGATGCCGGTGAACGCGGTGATCAACACAATTACCATCAAGCCGATCAGACCGACCTCAGCGATGTGAAAGGCCAGGCAGCCGATCAGAATCAATGCCGCCGCGCCTTGCACCAGCAGTGCCGCGCGTTGACGCGCCGTACGTTCGGCGTTGTCTTCGGCGGCGTAGTTGGCCAGCACAGTGCGAACGTTGTCCGGCAGCAGCGTGCCGTAACCAAACCAGCGCAGCTTTTCCAGCAACACGCAGGTGACCAGACCCGCCGCCAGCACCGGCAGCGAAACCGGCGCTACCTTGGTGAAGAACTCGCCGAAGTGCCAGCCCATTTCATGGCCGATCAGCAGGTTCTGCGGCTCGCCCACCAGTGTGCACACGCCACCCAGCGCCGTACCGACAGCGCCGTGCATCAACAGGCTGCGCAAGAACGCGCGGAATTGTTCCAGGTCTTCGTGATGCAGTTTCGGCAGGTTCTGGTCGTCGGCAAACTCACTGTCCTGACGCGGATCGTTGCCGGACGCGACACGGTGATAAACGGAATAGAAACCGACTGCCGCACTGATGATCACAGCGGTCACTGTCAGAGCATCGAGAAACGCCGACAGAAACGCGGAAAGAAAGCAGAACATCAAGGCCAGCGCCGCTTTTGAGCGCACGCCCAACAACAGCCGCGAAAACAGAAACAGCAACAAGTCCTTCATGAAATAGATGCCAGCCACCATGAACATCAGCAGCAGGATCACCGGAAAGTTGTGCACCAGTTCATCGTAAAGCGCCTGCGGTGTAGTCATCTTCAACAGCAGGGCTTCGATCAGCAGCAAGCCGCCGGGCATCAGCGGATAGCACTTGAGCGCCATCGCCAGAGTGAAGATGAATTCGATCACCAACAGCCAGCCGGCCGCGACCGGGCCAACGGTGAACAGCACCAGCGCATTGAGGATCAGAAAACCGACGATGGTCGCCTTGTACCAGCGTGGCGACTGCCCGAGAAAGTTGTGCGCGAACGCCTGGGCCATTGAACCGGACATCGGTTGCTCCTTGTCTTTAGAAGCGCGCAAGTTGCCGGATGCCTTGCGGAAGATCAAGTACAGTCCGTGTTTTTCAATGATTGAGGTAGCGCGCGACCATTGCTCGGTAGTTGCCATCCAGCGAATAACCGCCGACGAGGATCGCGTCATCCGCCTGCAGAGCCAGCGAATTAGCCGTGTCGAGACTGCGCCCCAGACGCGTGCGCAGCCAGCCTTTGTCGTCGCCGAAACTGTGATCCAGGCCGCCATCACTCAAATAACGGGCCACGATAAAATCCGCTTCGATTCCACCAATGGTTGCGCCGACCGCGATAATGCGGCCGTCCGCCATGCGCTGGGCGGCGCTCCATTGGCAGCCGCTGGGGCCGATTTCCAGCAGGTGGGGCTGGCCGCCATGGTTGTGCAGGTTCGGACGGCCATTGGCGTGCAGGCTGTACGCCATGCAACGGATTGGGTCGCGGCTGCTGCCGAAGCAGTGCAGTGCATCTGAAGATTCAATCACCCGACTGACTTGGGCGCTTTTGCCGTGGGCCCTGAAGGCCATGAATCCGTCTACGGCAAAACGCTCGTCGAGACGGCCATTGGGCTCATAGCGCGCCAGCAAACCCTCCTGCGGAAAGTCGATTGAACCTGCCACCACGATGCGCCCGTCCTTTTGCAGCATCAGACTGCTCAGCCAGGTGTTGAGCAGCAAGTGGCGAATCATCACGAAGCCAAGGCCGTTGAAGGTTTCATCGAGGCTACCATCGGGCTTGAGGCGAATCAGCATGCCGGCATGGTCGGCGAGTTCGAAGTGGTGATTGGCGATCAGCAGAATATGGCCATCGTCCTGCACGACGAAGTCGCAGGCTTCGGCACCCGGTACGCCCGGCGGCAGCCAGGCATCCCGGCTGCCCATGGACAGATCGCCGGGCAGGCGCACCACTTGACGACCGTTGTCACCGAAGCTCAGATCCGGCTTGCCCTGTGCATCGAACAAGGCCAGCGCCGGCAAGGTGCGATGAGCGTTTTCATAATGCAGACCAGCGAGCAGGATGCGCCCGTCGGGGAGTGTCCGGACTTTGCCGGCGGTGGCTTCGAAGCCAGGGACGAAGGTATCGATCACGCTGCCTTGAACACCGAAGGACAGATCGGCGGAGCCATCGGCGAGCATGCGGGCCAGTCCGAATCGGCTGCCGGCGGCGACGCCGACTTTCGCTGCGACCAGAATCCGACCCTGCGCATCGACGGCGACATCCACCGTCAGGCTCGACACGCTACCAGCGAAATACACTTGGGCAACGCCAGTCCCGGCAAATGTCCTGTCGAGTTGACCGGTCCGGTTCAATAACGTCGCTGATAACGCCGGTAGCGTAAAAGTGTTCAGAGTGGACATGCACGCATCTCCTTGCGAGTTGACCCGTACCGGGAGCCGGGCGGGTAACTGCATGAGCGAAACATTCAATCCCTGAACCGGGAGAAGTACAACTGTAAGAACTAACAGGTGGAGAGTCGCACTGTGCCAGAACAGTGTCTTTTTGAACCAATAGCAAGCCGGCCAAGCAGTTAAGCCTGAGGAAGTTGCAAATAGTTGTACAAAAGTACGAAGGGTTAAAAAGAAAACAACTAATAGAAGAGGGCGGATGACCTGAACGTCATCCGCATCGCCCGGCTGTTAGTGTGGCATCGACCAGGATTGCAGGCTGTAACCTTCTTCGCTGAGTTCAGCGCGAGCCTGCTGCAGCAGTTGCTCGAGTTGCGCCGGATCGGAATAGGCGCTGCTTGGGATCTGTTTGCGACCGATATGGGAATTGGTCCGGTCGACGACGGTCAGGCTCAGTTCGCCATTGCCGTCTTGTGGCGCCCAGGCCACGCACTGGAAAGGTTTGAACGCGTGGTTGGCAATCAGAAGAGCTTCGTTGATACGGAGCGGGGCGGTCATGGGTTTTTCTCTCTGTCGTGCCCAATCAAGTGATGTGCCGTCGGTTGGGCTTACCGTGCGGCTGGTACTTGTACTGATGCACCGAACCCGCAGGCAGGTCACACATGAAACAAAGAAATTTCAACTTTCTTTCATGGCGTTGCTTTACAGAGAGGTTTTTGAAAGCTCCCTGAAAGGTTAAGGCTGGAATTAGTCGATAGCTTACTAACAACTTCTGTTCTTATAACGTGTTTGCTTGTACGCCTATAAGCAATCGATACAAGGCCCTGTCAAAATCTTGCTAATGTTACAGTCGGGTCTGCCAAATGACTGTTTTTACAATCATTTCTAATTTGGCGCCAAGGAACAGTCATGAGCGAAGCGCCTGCGTTACGACGTTTATTGGTGGTCGATCCGTGCGACGATTGCCACCGCTTATTGCCCGGATTACGCGGCGTAGGTTGGGATGTCGACAGCTGTACTTTGGAAAACGCCGGCGATAGAAGTTGTGATGTCGGTTTGCTGCGATTGCAGCCGTTTCACCTCGAACGTCCAGAAGCCGTCAAAGAACTGATCAGTCGCAGCGGCACCGAATGGATCGCTGTGCTCAATCAGGAAGTCCTGCGTTTACAAAATGTCGGTGATTTCGTCTGTGAATGGTTTTTCGATTTCCATACCTTGCCGTTCGACGTGTCGCGGGTGCAGGTCACCCTCGGCCGGGCATTCGGCATGGCGCGGTTGCGCGGGCAGGGCACGATCCATGTGGATCAGCCCGAACATGAACTGCTTGGCGACAGCAAACCGATCCGTGAATTGCGCAAATTGCTCAGTAAACTGGCACCGACCGAATCGCCTGTATTGATCCGCGGCGAGAGCGGCACCGGTAAAGAACTGGTCGCGCGCACGCTGCACCGGCAATCCCAGCGTCACAGCAAACCGTTTGTGGCGATCAACTGTGGGGCGATTCCTGAGCATTTGATTCAGTCCGAGCTGTTCGGCCACGAAAAGGGTGCCTTTACCGGCGCGCATCAACGCAAGATCGGGCGCATCGAAGCGGCCAATGGCGGCACGCTGTTTCTCGATGAAATCGGTGATCTGCCGCTGGAATTGCAAGCCAATCTGCTGCGTTTCCTGCAAGAAAGGCACATCGAACGTGTCGGCGGCAGCCAGCCGATTCCGGTGGATGTGCGCGTTCTGGCGGCGACCCACGTCGACCTTGAGGCCGCCATCGAGAAGAAGCGTTTTCGTGAAGATCTGTATTACCGGCTCAACGTGTTGCAAGTGGTCACCGCGCCTTTGCGCGAACGCCACGGCGATCTCTCAATGCTGGCCAACCATTTTTCCCACTTTTACAGCCATGAAACCGGCCGACGCCCACGCAGTTTCAGCGAAGATGCGCTGATTGCCATGGGCAAACATGATTGGCCGGGCAATGTCCGTGAATTGGCCAACCGTGTGCGGCGCGGGCTGGTATTGGCCGAAGGCCGGCAGATCGAGGCCCGAGACCTGGGGCTGATCAGCCAGCACTCGATCGCGACACCCATGGGCACGCTGGAAGATTACAAAACCCGCGCCGAACGCCAGGCACTGTGTGATGTGTTGAACCGGCACAGCGATAATCTCAGCGTTGCCGCCAAGGTCCTTGGCGTGTCCCGGCCGACGTTTTATCGCCTGCTGCATAAACACCAGATTCGCTAGATACCTGAAGATCAAAAGATCGCAGCCTTCGGCAGCTCCTACAGGGATTACACATTCCCAATGCAGGAGCTGCCGCGGGCTGCGATCTTTCGCTTTTGCTTAGAAGTAGTACGGGAATTTCAGGCTGAAGGAAAAGTCCGGGGCATCGTCGGTCAGACCGATCGACAAGTTCGGAACAATCGTCAGGTTGTCGGTGGCCGCAATGGTCATGCCGACGTTGAAATAACCGGCGTTGGCGTCACTGGACACCACCGATTGCCAATCGCCGCCATCCTGTTTCAGCTTGCTTTTGCGTTGCACCAGGTCAGACATCGAGAACGACATACTCATCTTCTCGTTCAGCGCAAACGCAATACCGGCGCCGATCTGGAAGCTGTCGCCGATCTTTACCTTGCCCGGGTTTTTCTGGTTGACCGTCGAGCTGATGTCGTCAAACGACTCCTCCAGGTTGTGGGTGTAGGACAAGCTGCCGAACAGCACCGCCGGGTCAAACGTCTTGACCAGCGAGATGCCCGGAGTGACCGACCAGACGCCGTTGCCGGTAGGCAGGGTGTCAGGCACGAACAGGTTCGAGTTGGCGTCGGTCTGGCGCAACTTGATGCCGAACGGATCCTTGCCGGTTGGCGCTTTGACCCGCAAGGTGACCACCGCATCCGGCGTATTGACCGACTCGTCGAGGAACTTGTAGGCGATACCGAAATTGACGTCGCCAATGGTTGGATCGCGTGTTACGTCCTGCTCGGTCGTGACGTTGGACGCACCGCCGTTGCCGCCGCCGGATTGATAAGTCGAATCGCGGTAGACCACCGGCACGTTCAGGTCGAACTGCCAGCGATTGTCGAAGTTGTAGCGGCCCGTGAGGTCGAGGGTCCAGGTGTCAGCCTTGATTCGGTCAAGGTTGATGTTGCCGAGAAAAATCGAGTCCAGTGCCAGAAAGCCGTTGAGAATCAACTGACGGGTGTCGTAGCGCGAGTAGGTGATACCGGTTTCGAAGCTGAATTTGCCACCGCCGAAGAAGCCACTGGCCTCGTCGTACAGGTTGGACACACTTTGTGCCGGTTGCGAATCATCTGCTAGCGATTGCCCGTAAGAAGCCCCACTACCTCCGGCTGCGCCCCCCGACGCTGCTGCGGCCCCGGTACCGGTGGCCACTTTTGGATTGCCTTTCAAATCCGATGGCGACTTGGCCAACCGTTTCGGTTGCGGCGCCGCCGGTTGATCTTCGACCTGGCGAACCCGTTGTTCGAGTACCGCCAGGGCTTTTTGTTGTACTTCGTAACGTTGCTTCAGCTCCAGAAGTTCTTGTTTCAGGACTTCTACGTCGGCGTCCGGTGCCGCTTGCAGCATCGCTGCAGGTAGAAGAGTGCTCAAACAAACAGCGGCACGCAGTGATACTGATCGATACATGAATAAGCCGTCCCTTTAAGCCCAATGATCGAGACTCAGCGTAGTTCAATATCCAATATTGCGTAGTGCCCTGAGTTGAGTCAGGTTGCAATCCAGTGCGCCGGCGCTCATGCCGTTATTGTTCAGGACGACGTTGAGTTGAGTCATGTTATTGACCACGTTGGCACTGCCCAGCAAACGGGTGTTCTGCAGCAACCCACCCTGGGCGACTTGTTGCAGGGCCGTGCCCTGATTGCCGGAGGCCTGAATGGCCATTTGCACGCCGCCTCCGCTTGCCGAGACGGCGACGCTGCCTGCCGCATTGCTGCCGCCGATTGTCTGGCCGGCCATCAAGGCCTGCCCTTGGGCGGGAGCCAGTGCTGGCGCCTGATTGGCCTCTTTGACGTTGATGGCGACGTTGTTGTAGGCCGTATTGCTGTCGCCAGCGGCACGCACGCTTTGTGTCACGCCCTGGCTGCTATCAAGGCCGGCGCCACCGGTGATCGTGCCAGTACCCGCTGACAGGGTGCCGCCGTTGCCGTGTTCCTTGATGGTTTGAACATAGAATTCAGGTTTTACCGTTGCAGCCTGAAGTTGCATCGAGGTCGAAGCCCCGATCAAATCGCCACTGGCGTTGCGCCAGGTACTGCTCATGACAATGCCGAAGCTGATAATCCGCCCCGGCATGACATAACGACCACGTAACTCGGACAACTCCTTGTCTTGTATTTCTATAGGTTTGAATCCTGCATTGGCATAGCCTGACGCACTCGCTGCCAGGCAGGCGGCGGCCAGCCAGTATGAGGTTTTCATCTGCTGCTCCCGGGACATCCAGTCCCATTCTCTATAATCGGCGATTAAAAGAAGTCGCTCTGTATGAACCCGAAATCCATCAATTCAGCATCTTTGACCGGGTTGAATCCATCCAGCTTGTTCTTGGCTGTCAAAGGCACCGGAGGGCTGCGCAAGGCGTTGGCCTTGTCATATCCGGGACCGACGATGGCGAAGACAATGCCGTTCCAACCTTTGACAAAGTCATCATGTTTGTAGCGTTTATGGCCGAGAACCGGGTCTCCGATGTACACCCAATCCTTGTCCGCTCGCTGCAGCACGACGAAATGCTTGTAGCCGCGAATTTCCATCAGTACCACCACCGGAATAGTGACTGCGTCGAGCTTCTCCGATGGAATCTTGTAACCCCTGGCGCGCATGCCGATGCTTTCTATGTAGCGCTTCATGTCCAGCATGGAAAACCCTTGAGTACGAACCAGGTTCTGGTCAGCGTTGACCAGCATGCCTTTGATGATGTGCTCCTCATCGACGTCGAGCCAATAGGCCTGGCGTAACACCGTGGCCAGTGCAGCAGCGCCGCAGCTGAAATCGGTTTTCTGTTCGACGATGTCGGCAAACTTGCGCTCACGAATGCTTTGCACGTTCTTGTAGATGAGCGTGCCACCCGGCAAGGCAGCCACGGGCATCTGCCCGGCCTGAGTCAGGCCACAGACGAGAAGCAGAGGGAGGAGGGCAGTCTTACGCATGATCGATACGCCTTTGCGGACTGAGGAAAAGCCCCGTTTCCGGGGCTTTCGTTTCGATCGCGACTACAGGCAGGCTTTGCAACCTGCAGCGATGGACAGCGAGTTGCTTTGTTGGTTACCAACACCGGCGGCGTTGTTGTAACCAGCGTTGCCGGAGAAGCTGTTACCAACGTTGGAGATGCTTGCGTTGTTGGTCACAGGGTTTTTCCAGCCGTCTGGGGTCAGCACTTGTTGCGTGGTTACACCGGCGAGCCCGAAGATGCCGACAGCTTCAAAGGTCGCTTTCTGATCTTTGCTGCCGCCGCTGCCGCCATGACCACGGTCGTTGTCGCCATAACCGCCACCACCATGGCCTTTGTCGCCTTCGATGGTCGCTTTGCCAGCTGCCACGAATGCGCCAGCAGCGGTGAAGGTACCTCTCAGAGTATCGGTTTTGTAGGTTTGAGTGCCGTTGTTGGACACTGTCAACCCAGTGGAGCTTTGGTTGGCGGCGGCAGCGGCGTTAGCGACACGACCACCGGATACAGCAATGGCCAGGTTGTTTTTCTGTTGGTTGAAGTTGCCGGCACTGTTGTTCACACCGATGTTGCCGGAACCGCCGTTACCCACGTTGTTGAGGTTGGCGTTGTTGGTTGTCGAGTAGTTGGCAACCGCGTTGTTGTTGTTGACTTGAGTCGCGCTGGAAACGGACACGGCAGTGCCGAAGATAAAGCTTTCGTCGGCAGTCGCCAGTGCAGCGGCGTTGTCTTGCTGGTTGCCATCGCCGGCGGTGTTGTTCATGCCGACGTTGCCGTTGGTGCCATTGGCCGAGTCGCGAACGGAGGCATCATTTTTGGTGCCTTGGTTGCCCACCAGGTTGCCATCGCTGTTCTGCGTGTCGAGTACGGCAGCACCAGCGCCGGCGCCGATTTGCAGAAGTTGTTCCAGGGTAGGGCCTTTTGGTTCATGGTTGCCATGACCATTGCCGTGCCCGTTACCATGATCGTCATCACGACCGCCTGCCTGTGCTGCGATTGCCATCACTGCTGCAAGTGCGAAAACCAGTGGTTTGAGAGCCATTGTAGGTTTCATGGTGTTTCTCCATCGTGCTTATTAGTTGGTTAAGTGTTGGTACTTTCTAATTGCACTGCTTTTGTTGTTTGGGTCAGTCAGCGACCCGGATGCTCAGGGTGTTAGCCATTCGGTTCCCCACCCCGGCACTCTGGTTCACCTGGATTACCCCGCGGCTGCCGGTGAAGGCCTGATCACTTGTCGTGACCTGGCGACTGCCGGGTGAGGTACCAGTTGCTCCTGAGCTCGGTAAAAGCGCCACGTTCTGTTGGGAAAGGGCACTGTCGTCAACGCTCTGCGGGCCAGCACTGATGCTGATGCGCGTGACGTTGGCCATCTGGTTGTTGGCACCGGCGCCTTGGTTAACACCGAGGATTCCGTTGCCATTGCTGAAAGAGTTGCCGCCGATGGTGGCGCTGGCATTCGTCGAGGGGTTACCGGGTGTGTCGATGTGCTGGCGGACGGTGGTGGTGGCGCTGGCCGCGGTGCCAATGGCGATGGCCTTGGTGTTGGTCTGTTGCATCTGGTCGCCAGCGGCCTGGTTGACGTTGTAGTTGCCGCGGTACTGAATGCCGGTGTCCTGAATGTTCGCGTTGTTCACTGAGCTGGGGTCGGCCGCCATGGCACTGGCGCAGCCGAAGAGGGCAAGCAGGAGCAGGCAACGATTCATCTTATTGGCCTCCAGCCATGCGGGTCAGCGGCGCAAGGCCTGCGCCCATGGCGCGGTTGACGGTATTGGAGATGGAACCGCCGGCGCCGCCGCCGTGGCCGCTGCTCATGCCGGGCAGGCCGTTGGTATTGGTCAGGGTGTTCATGCCGGGCAGATTCGCCGTCGGCGTGTTGATGCTGCCGCGGATCGAAGAGCCACTGGCCACGCTGGCAAACTCGCCGTCATTGAGCTCAGTGCTGCTCATCGCTTGATTGATGCGGCCTGAAGGGTTGGCATTGACGGTGGTTGGATAAGGGTCTTTACCGCCGCTGCGACCAATAGGAATCGGCTGAACATCGCGATTGAGGACAATCACGCCGTTGCCTTCTGCCTGTACGTTGAAGCTGATAAACGTACTGGCTGCTGATCCGATCAGCAGAAGGCAGGTCAAACCTTTTTGGATATTCCCCACGGCTGCAATTCCTTCTTCAGTGGGCTGGCCCGAGTCAGCGTTGTGAAGGAGAGAGCGAAAGCTGTGCCGCTTTTTAAAAGTGTTTTGGTTTCAATGAGTTGCAGAATAAGCGCGCACGTTCGATACACAACCTGTTTCAATCTTGAAACACGCATTGCTGGGCCGACCTGTCCATTGGCTTAACAAAGCTCTGGAACAAGGGTTTGCAGCGGTGTGTATCAGCCTTGTAACAACCGGGATGACAAAGCGATGAACAGTGCTGAAACGGGCACTTTGCACGCGGGTGAGTGTTTCAGGAACGGACACTTTGTCCCCGAAACAGGGGAAAGCGCCGGGGAAGGTGACCCATTGGCTGGGTCACTGGGCCAGTAATTGCTCGACGGCGGCAAATGCCTGAGTCTGGCGTTCGCCCCAATTGCCCTGAATGATCTGAAAACGCTGGTGATGGTTTTCAAGCCAGTTTCGCGTGGCCTGGTAAAACGCCAGTCGCTCGTGCAGATCCGGTTGGCAGCGCTGACCGTCATCGGTCCAGTCGATCTGCTCTGGCGAGAGTAAAAGGTGCAGGTCGTAATGCCGCCCCGACAATTCCGATTCCAGCCAGTCCGGGCAGTCGCCGAACAGCGTCTGACTCCACAGCATATTGCTCAGCAAATGGGTGTCGAGAATCAGCAACGACGGCTGTTGCGCCCGCGCTTCATCTTCCCACTGCAACTGGCCCCGAGCGATTCCAGGGATGTCTGCCAGACAGGTGTCACGGGGATTGAGTTCGATAAAGCGGCGCACGTACTCATCCACGCGCAAGCCGCCAAAGCGTTGTTGCAGGCCCGCCGCCAGCCAGCTCTTGCCGGTGGATTCAGGCCCGGTCAGCACCACGACCTTCATGTGCGCAACGCCGGATCGGCGCGCCATTCGCGAAAGCCTTGAATCGCCAGCAAGGTAAACAGCCCGTACAGCGCAGCGGTCAGGTACAGCCCTTTGTAGACGAACAAGCCGACAAAGATCACATCGAGCACGAACCACAGCGCCCAGCATTGCAGGCGTTTCTGCGCCATCCACAGTTGCGCGACCAGGCTGAAACCGGTCAGCGCTGCATCGAGCCACGGTTGCGCGGCGTCGGTCCAATGGGCCATGGCTGCACCGAGCAAGACACTGCCGACCGCGCCAACGCTCAGACCGAGCAACAGAGTGCGGCGATCGAGGCGGGTGACCTCGCGGCCGTCATGCATCGTCCCGGCCCGGGTCCATTGCCACCAGCCATAGACTTGCAGCGCGGCGTAAATCACTTGCAGCAACATGTCCGAGTACAGCTTCACTTCAAAGAAGATCCAGCTGTAGAGCAAGACCATGACCAGCCCGATCGGCCAGCACCACGGATTCTGTTTGACCGTCAGCCAGACGGCGATCACACCGAGAGCGGCGGCAAACAGTTCAAGCCCGGACATGTGGGTTCCTTGGGGGAGTGAAAGAAGGGGGCGGATTCTACTGCATTGGGCTAGGTACTGATGATCGCTGTAGATCAAAAGCCCCTCACCCTAACCCTCTCCCAGAGGGAGAGGGGACTGACCGAGTTGGATGTTCGAGATCCGCCGACCTGACCTTTCTGCGTTGAATCCATAATCGACTCGATTTTTCAGGTCGACGTATAGCTTGAGACACCTCGGTCGGCCCCCTCTCCTCGGGGAGAGGGCTGGGGTGAGGGGGAGCTCACCAGAATTACACGGATCAGACGCGGAACTGGCGCAGAAGGCCGTTGAGTTGTTCGCTCAATTGGCCGAGGCGTACGCTGGCCGCACTCGACTGCTCGGCCGCGATCGCCGTGCTGTGCGAGAGGCCGGCGGCCTGTGTCACGTTCTGATTGATGTCCTCGACCACATGCGCCTGCTGCAACGTAGCGCTGGCAATCGACGCATTCAGACCATTGAGATTGCGCAGTGCCTGGCCAATCGCATTCAGACTGGCGCCGGCCAGCCCGGCTTGTTCGATGGTCAATTGCGACGCCTTGCTGCTGTCGCCGATCACCTTCACGGCGGCTTCGGAATGGTTCTGCAGGCGCTCGATCATCGACTGGATTTCCGCGGTCGACTTCTGCGTGCGCTGCGCCAGCAAGCGCACTTCGTCCGCCACCACGGCAAAGCCGCGACCTTGCTCACCGGCCCGGGCTGCTTCGATCGCGGCGTTGAGCGCGAGCAGGTTGGTCTGCTCGGCAATCGAGCGGATCACTTCCAATACGCTGCCGATCTGCGTGCTTTCGGCCGCCAGGGTGCGAATCACTTCAACCGCTTGATCAATGGTGCCGGACAGCTTGTCGATCTGCTGCAAGCTGCCATCGATGTTGATCTGACCCTGTTGCGCCTGCGCTTCGGCGTCGCGCATTTCCGCGGCGGCGTGTTCGGCGTTCTTCGCCACATCTTGCACGCCATAGGTCACCTCGTTGATCGCCGTGGCCACCAGTTCCATCTGCTGCGACTGCTGCTGGCTGCGTTGCTGGGCCTGCGAGGCGTCGTTGCCCAGTTCGCTGGACGACTGGCCCAAAGCGCTGGCCGACACCTGCAAATCACCGATCACCCGGCGTAGTTTGGCGGTAAAGGCGTTGAAGTGATGCGCCAGTTCAGTGACCTCATCCTTGCCATGGGTATCGAGGCTGCGCGTCAGGTCGCTTTCGCCACTGGCGATGTTGGCCATGGCGTTCACGGTTTCCTGCAGCGGGCGCACAATGCTGCGCGCGATCAGGATCACCAGCAGCGCCATGATCACGGCAATCGCCAGGCCGATGACGGTGGCCTTGATCACTTGGCCCTGGAATTCCGCCTGGACGTCGTCGACGTAAACCCCGGAGCCGAGCACCCAGCCCCACGGTTCGAACAGTTTGACGTAAGAAGTCTTGGCCACCGGCTCACTGGCACCCGGTTTTGGCCAGCGGTAATCGACCATGCCGGCGCCTTTGGCCTTGGCGATGGCAACCATTTCGTTGAACACCGCAAAACCGTCCGGATCGCGGATCGCCGAGAGGTTCTGGCCTTCGAGTTTCGGGTTGGTAGGGTGCATGACCATCACGGGCGTAAGGTCGTTGATCCAGAAGTAATCGCTCTGGTCGTAACGCAGACCACGAATGGCGGTGAGGGCCTGTTTCTGCGCGGCGTCTTTTGTCAGCGTGCCGGCGGTTTCGAGGTCGTGGTAATAGGTCAGCAGGCCGCTGGCGGTCTGCACCACGTGTTGGGTTTTCTGGGCCTTGGCGTGATAGAGATCGTCGTGGATCTGCTTGAGCATCAACATGCCCAAGGTCAGCAACATGACCACCGCCACAATCAAGATGAGCCACAAGCGTCGGCTGATCGACACACTGCGCAAGCTGTTCATAACGCTGTCACTCCGGATTCTTTTTCTTGTAATAAACGACCGCCAGTATCCAACCACGATTTCGTGAGCGGGCATACGCGACCCAAGTCGTATAACGCGGCAGCGCTATTAAGGCTTGTCTGTTAGGATTTCGGCCCCGCGCGTGAAAACCTGAATCCAAATTGATATTTCACGGAATTTTGACCGTTTCGTGTGGATCCTGTGCGCGCGGAATCGGTACAGCCACAACCAGCTACGCTGATCGCAGTGAACGTAAAAAAATACTATCGGGGCATGCCGGCGCGCATCGCTCTTTGGGGGATTGATGGATCTTTGGACGGCCTTGCAGGCACTGATACTAGGAGTTGTAGAAGGGCTGACGGAGTTTTTGCCCATTTCCAGTACCGGACACCAGATCATTGTTGCCGACTTGCTCGAATTCGGCGGCGAACGGGCCATGGCGTTCAATATCATCATCCAGCTCGGCGCGATCCTCGCGGTGGTCTGGGAGTTTCGCCGGAAGATTTTCGATGTGGTCATCGGTTTGCCGACACAGCCGAGCGCACGGCGTTTTACCGCCAACCTGCTGATCGCGTTTCTGCCCGCCGTGGTGCTGGGCGTGATCTTTGCCGACCTGATCCACGAATATCTGTTCAATCCGATTACCGTCGCGGCCGCGCTGGTGGTAGGCGGCATCATCATGTTGTGGGCGGAAAAGCGTGAGCATGAAGTGCATGCCGAAACGGTCGACGAGATCACCTGGAAAGATGCCTTGAAGGTCGGCTTCGCCCAGTGTCTGGCGATGATTCCCGGCACTTCGCGCTCCGGCTCGACGATCATTGGCGGGTTGCTGTTCGGCCTGTCGCGCAAGACCGCCACCGAGTTTTCCTTCTTCCTCGCGATGCCGACCATGGTCGGTGCGGCGGTTTACTCGGGCTACAAGTACCGCGACCTGTTTGTCCCGGCGGACTTCCCGGTGTTCGCCATCGGTTTCGTCACCGCGTTCATCTTCGCCATGATCGCCGTGCGCGGCCTGCTCAAGTTCATTGCCAGCCACAGCTATGCGGCGTTCGCCTGGTATCGGATCGTGTTTGGTCTGGTGATTCTGGCGACGTGGCAGTTTGGCTGGATCGATTGGGCAGCGGCCAAACCATGAGTGTTTCCCGCGCACGCCGGCCCGAAGGACGACCTTCGGGCGGCAACAACGTCCAGAACCTGAAGCTGAAACTGCTGGTTCTGCTGATCGTCTGCGCACTGCCGCTGTTCGGCTCTGTATCGATGTGGCTGCGCGGGATCTCGTTGGTGCCGTTGGCCGCTTACGGGATCGTCAGCGTGCTGGCGTTCTTCATGTACTGGGCCGACAAGCGCAAGGCGCGCACGGATGCCTGGCGCACCCCGGAGAACGTTCTGCATGCCGTGGAACTGGCCGGCGGCTGGCCGGGCGCGTTGATTGCCCAGCAGGTGTTCCGGCACAAGACGCGCAAGGTCTCGTTTCAGATTCTGTTCTGGGTGATTGTCGTGTTGCACCAAGTGTTCTGGATCGACCAGCTGTTTCTCGGCTCGAATCTGCTGACGCTGTTCTGAATACACCGCAATTCCCTATGTAGGAGTGAGCCTGCTCGCGATAGCGGAGTGTCAGTTGGAATTTCTTTGACTGACACTCCGCTATCGCGAGCAGGCTCACTCCTACAGGGATCGGGTTTACAGCAATAAACCGATTTGGGTCTTTTTCGGCAACTTGCTCACCACCAATTGATGCGAACGCTGCAACAACCCCTGCAATTCCTCTGCACCCAGCGGGTAGGGCGGATGCATGATGATCCACTGCGCCCGCGCCAGATACGGCGCCGGGTGAATGCCCGGGCGGTCGCAATGGCCGAGAAACAGATCCTTGTCGACCTTGAACGCCAGTGAATCTCCGCGCAGCCCCTGCAAGGCAAACATCTTGTTGCCGGCAATCGAAAACACCCGCACGCCACCCCACTTGTAATCTTCCCGAGCGCCCGGCAATGCCAGGCAGAACGCCGCGACGTCGGCTTCGCTCATCTTTCCCTTGCTCATAACAACCGCTCCCCACAGGCATTGAACGATTCGACCAGATGATCGATCCACGCGCGCACTGCCGGCATCACCCCGCGTCGATGCGGATACACCGCTTGCAGCCAGCCGCCAGGCAATGACCACTCTGGCAGCATCTGCACCAGCGTGCCGTTTCTCAGTTCCTCTTCGCAATACATCATCGGCAGTAGAGTGAAACCCTGACCGGCCAGCACGCAGGCCTTGCGCACAATAAAGTCATCGATGCCCAGGCGCGCCTCCATGTTCAACTCGAAGCTTTCACCCTGTTGATCAAGCAAGCGCACATGCACCATGCGATCCGCCTCCAGCGCGCCGAGCACCGGTAGATTTTTCAGGTCTTGCGGATGATTGATCGTCTGGCCCTGTAAAAACGCCGGACTGGCTACTACAACCATTTGCGCCTGACGCAAGCGTCGAGTGACCAGCAACGGGTCTTCATCACCGTGTTCACGCACGCGCAGCGCCACATCAAAACCTTCGCCGACCAGATCGACCCGGCGATTGAGCAGGACGACTTCCAGTTGCACCTGTGGGAATTTGCCTAAAAATTCGCTGATGACCCACGGCAACATTTCCCGGGCCAGACCGGTAGGGCATGACACCCGCAAACGTCCACGCGGCTCGCTCGACATGCTCGCCACCGCTTCATCGGCCATTTCTGCTTCGAGCAACATGGCCTGGCAGTGACGCAGATAACGTTCGCCAACGGCGGTGAGATTGAGTTGCCGGGTGGTGCGTTGCAGCAAACGCGCGCCTAGGCGTTCTTCCAGTTCGGCAATGCGCCGTGACAGGCGTGACTTGGGAATCCCGAGCAATCGCCCGGCCGCGGCAAAACCGCCGGCCTCGACGACTTTGGCGAAATAGTAGAGATCGTTGAGGTCTTGCATAGGGAAATCCAACTGTTCTATCAGTGGGACAAACTATCGCATTTAAGGCGGCTAATCATCCATTGGTTTCTTGCGTAGGATTGTCTCCATTCCGTCGCCACCGGCGATTCCTTCCAGGAGATTCCACATGAAACTGCTGCATATCGATTCGAGCATTCTGGGCGACAACTCGGCTTCCCGTCAGTTGAGCAGCGAAGTCGTCAAAGCCTGGCAAGCCGCCGAGCCAAGCGCCGTGGTGACCTACCGTGACCTGGCCGCCGACGCCATCAGCCACTTCTCGTCGACTACTCTGGTCGCCGCCGGCACCACCGCTGAGCTGCGTAACGCCGCACAACAGCACGAAGCCGAACTGAGCGCTTCGACCCTGGCCGAATTCATCGCTGCCGACGCCGTCGTCATCGCCGCACCGATGTACAACTTCACCGTACCGACCCAACTCAAAGCGTGGATCGACCGCGTTGCCGTCGCCGGTCAAACCTTCCGTTACACCGAAGCCGGCCCTGAAGGCCTGTGCGGTGGCAAGAAAGTGGTGATCGTTTCCACCGCTGGCGGTATTCATGCCGGTCAGGCCAGCGGCATCGCTCACGAAGAATACCTGAAGCTGGTGTTGGGCTTCCTCGGCATCACCGACATCGAAATCGTCCGTGCCGAAGGCCTGGCGTATGGCGACGAAGTGCGCAACAACGCCATGACCGCCGCTCAAGCGAAAATCAGCGAGCAATTGTTCGCCGCGGCGTAAGGCTTGCGTAAAGAACAGCTGTTGTTCAGGTAACACTCAAAAAACTCTGTATTCTGGTTCCGCAAGGGGCGAATACGGAGTTTTTTGTTTCTGGCTGTTACATAATCTGGCCCGGGTTATGCAGTCACACAATCAGCGTCTGAGTGCATTGTCGTACCGAAACGCCGAATCCCCGGCGTTTCAGGCCCGCAACGCAACGGAACTTTCGATTGAGTCACAACAGGGTGGGGCATCCCATGATGCGTCTTTGTGCAACGTTACTGATTTGCCTGCTGGGCAGCTTTAACACAGTGCACGCTGCGCCTGGACGGCACCCGGTGTGGAGCGTCGGCTACCACGAGATGACGTTTCTCGATCCGCTGGACCTGCAACCAATGCGCGCCATCGCCTTCTATCCTTCAAGCGACCGCGAGCACATGAGTCTGCTCGAGGGGTACTCCGTCGAGGCTGGCGAAGACACCAAAGTCGCCATCGGCCGTTTTCCGATGCTAATGCTCTCCCACGGCAACACCGGCACGCCGCTGGCGTTGCACGATCTCGCGACATCGCTGGCACGCAAAGGCTTTGTCGTGGTGGCGGTGATCCACCCAGGCGACAACTCCAAAGATCACAGCCGATTGGGCACCCTGAGTAATCTCTACGGGCGGCCGATCCAGATTTCCGAAGCTATCACCGCGACCCTTGGCGACCCCATGCTTGCGCCGTACGTCAACGCCGATCAGGTCGGGGTAATTGGTTATTCGGCGGGAGGCGAAACGGCGTTGATCCTGTCCGGGGCGCAACCGGATCTGGATCGTCTGCGTCGTTACTGTCAGGAGCGTCCGGATGATCGTGATGCCTGCAATACGCAGGGTGAGTTGATCGTCGATCGCGATGACCTGCAACCGGTGGCTGATCCGCGTGTTCACGCGTTGCTGTTGATGGCGCCGCTGAGCTTGAAGTTTGGTCGCCACACCCTCGCCGATGTGCATGTGCCGGTGCTGCTTTACAGCGGCGATGGCGACAAACTGGTGGCCTTCGACAAGAACGCTGCAGCGCTGGCGCGCAAACTGCCGACGGCGCCGGATTTCAAATTACTGGCCGGGGCAGGGCACTTCGTCTTTATGGCGCCGTGCAACGAAGAGCAGATTCGCGCGATGCCGGCGTTGTGTACCGATGCTGATGGCGTGGATCGCGAGGATATTCACCGCAACCTCATCTCCGAGGCCGGGCGTTTCTTCTCGCATGCTTTGGGCAAACCGACCCGGGCGGGCATGCAAACCGCGGATCAATAACCCCGCAAATCCCCTGTAGGAGTGAGCCTGCTCGCGATGGCGGTGTGTCAGAAAAGAAAATGTCGACTGACACACCGCTATCGCGAGCAGGCTCACTCCTACAGGGGGCCGTGTCGGACTTCAGATTGTTGCACGGCGCTGCAGCAGCAGAGTCAGCCCCAACCCAATCACCGACAACAACGCCGCACTGAAGAATATCCACGAATACCCCAGATTCAACGCCACCGCGCCCATCAACGGCCCGGCAATCGCCAGCGCCAGATCGAAGAACACCGCATAAGCGCCCAACCCGGAACCACGACTGGAACTGGGCACCTGCTTGATCGCCTCGACACCCAACGCCGGGTACACCAGCGACAAACCAAACCCCGCTAGCCCCGCGCCGATCAAGGCGAACGCGGTCGACGGCGCCAGCCACAACAGCACCAGCCCCAAGGTTTCGATGGTCATACACGCGATGGCGGACCTGAACCCGCCAAACCGACTGATCGCCGAGATAAACATCAGCCGCGACAGGATGAAGCACACACCAAACACCGTCAGGCAATACGCCGCGCCGGTCCAGCCACGGTTGAGGTAATAGAGGGTGATGAACGTGGTCAGCGTGCCGTAGCCGATCGAGGCCAGGGTCAGGCTGGCGCCATACGGAGCGATTCGCCCGAACACTGCCCAGAACGGCAGCCGTTCTCCGCGTATCACCGGTACCGAAGGTTTATTGCGAATCAGCAGCAGTGCACCGGCCGCCAGCACGGCCAGCGCGATGCCGAGGCTGGTGAAGCCGTATTCGGCGACCATCACCACCCCTAATGGCGCACCAATGGCAATCGCGCCATAGGAAGCGATGCCGTTCCAGCCAATCGATTTTGCCGTGTGTTCGACGCCGACCTGGCCCATGCACCAACTGATGGTGCCGACGCCGATCAAGCCCTGCGCGATACCGAGCAGCAAACGGCCGATAATCAGAATGATCAGGCTGGTCAGCGCAAAGTCCTGTAGCAGCGTGGAGACCAGCGTCAGCAGGCCGCTGAGGACAATCCCCCACAAGCCATAAATGATCGCTCGCTTAGTCCCGATCGTATCCGACATACGCCCGGCCATCGGCCGGCTGAGCAGGGTGGCCAGGTACTGCGAGCCGATCACCAGCCCGGCAACCACCGCGCTGAAACCCAGTTGCTCATGCACATAACCGGGCAACACCGCGATCGGCAGGCCGATGCAGAGGAAGGCAATAAAGGTGTAGAACACGATGGAAACGATCTGCAGGGTGATCGCCATGGAGCTTTGCGGTGGCAGTTGCTGCGCAGACATGAGGACTCGTTCGCGGGCGGCGGTGGGAGAGTTCGCATCATGGCTTGGGTGTCAGATAAAAGAAAGCAGGCTAACTATTTTTCCTGAGGATTGATCGCGTTGCTGATGGCCCTATCGCGAGCAGGCTCACTCCTACATTTGAAATGCATTCCCCTGTAGGAGTGAGCCTGCTCGCGATGGTATCTGAACCAATGAATTTCTAACCGAACACATGCAAAAAGCCCCGTCACACAGGACGGGGCTTTTTATTGAAGCTAACAGCTAGAAGCTGCTTTTTTAGAACACTACACCCTGACTACGCAGGTAGTCATCGTAAGTGCCGCTGAAGTCAGTCACGCCATCCGGGCTCAGCTCGATGATGCGCGTGGCCAGGGACGATACGAACTCACGGTCGTGGCTGACGAAGATCAGCGTGCCCGGGTAGTTTTCCAGCGCCAGGTTCAGCGCCTCGATCGATTCCATGTCCAAGTGGTTGGTTGGTTCGTCCATGATCAGCACGTTCGGCTTTTGCAGGATCAGCTTGCCGAACAGCATGCGACCTTGCTCACCACCGGAAATCACTTTGACCGACTTGAGGATCTCGTCGTTGGAGAACAGCATGCGGCCCAAAGTGCCGCGAATCATCTGCTCGCCCTGAGTCCACTGACCCATCCAGTCGAACAGGGTAACGTCGTCTTCGAAGTCGTGCGCGTGGTCCTGGGCGTAGTAGCCCAGTTCCGCGGCGTCGGTCCACTTGATGGCGCCGGCGTCTGGGGTCAGTTCGTTGACCAGGGTGCGCAGCAGCGTGGTTTTGCCGATACCGTTCGGGCCGATGATCGCTACGCGCTCGCCGGCTTCAACCTGGAAGCTGAAGTCTTTGAACAGGGGTTTGCCGTCGAAGCCTTTGGCCATTTTTTCGACGATGACTGCCTGACGGTGCAGCTTCTTGTTCTGGTCGAAGCGGATGAACGGGCTCACGCGGCTCGAAGGCTTGACCTCGGCCAGCTGGATCTTGTCGATCGCCTTGGCGCGCGAAGTAGCCTGCTTGGCTTTCGAGGCGTTGGCCGAGAAGCGGCTGACGAACGATTGCAGCTCGGAAATCTGTGCTTTCTTCTTGGCGTTGTCCGACAGCAGTTGCTCGCGGGACTGGGTTGCCACGGTCATGTACTCGTCGTAGTTGCCCGGGAACAGACGCAGCTCGCCGTAATCCAGGTCAGCCATGTGCGTGCACACGCTGTTCAGGAAGTGACGGTCGTGAGAGATGATGATCATCAGGCTGTTACGCTGGGTCAGCACGTTTTCCAGCCAGCGGATGGTGTTGATGTCCAAGTGGTTGGTCGGTTCGTCGAGCAACAGCACTTCCGGATCGGAGAACAGCGCCTGCGCCAGCAATACGCGCAGTTTCCAGCCTGGCGAGACTTCGCTCATCGGGCCGAAGTGCTGCTCGATGCCGATACCCAGGCCCAGCAACAGTTCACCGGCACGGGACTCGGCGGTGTAGCCGTCCATTTCGGCGAATTCGGTTTCCAGCTCGGCCACGGCCATGCCGTCTTCTTCGCTCATTTCCGGCAGCGAGTAGATACGATCGCGCTCGGCCTTGACCTTCCACAGCTCTTCGTGACCCATGATCACGGTGTCGATCACGGTGAATTCTTCGTAAGCGAACTGGTCCTGGCGCAATTTACCCAGACGCACGTTCGGCTCGAGCATGACCTGACCGCCGGACGGGTCGAGGTCGCCGCCGAGGATTTTCATGAAGGTCGACTTGCCGCAACCGTTGGCGCCGATCAGGCCGTAGCGATTGCCCGCACCGAATTTGACCGAAACGTTTTCGAAGAGCGGCTTGGCGCCGAACTGCATCGTGATGTTAGCTGTAGAAATCAAGAGTTTTTCCTGCGAAGCATTCTTAAAAAGCGAGGGTGCGGCTGCAGCGCTTGGCCCGAGTCAAAGTGCGCTGAAGCGGGAGAGTCCCGTCATCAACCAAGGGGGGCGCGTAAAGTTTGGCGGCGATTGTACTGGTCTGGCTCTTTAAACGATAGGGCGATCACGCCACGATCGCCGATTGGCATGATCACGGGACAGTTTTTCACAGTTGAAGATTCACTATCGGTTACAAACTGTGGCTAAAATGCCATCTTTCACCGAGCGTCCGGTTACGGCGCGGGCCAGGGACGTGCCATGTGTATTCAGACCACTGCATAAGACGCTGGGCCTCAGGCCGCCGGGTGCGCAGTTTGTTCACTTTCTGACGTGTGACGATTTCCGTGAAACTCATCATTGCTGCTATTTATGTCATTTCCATTGCATACGTTCATTTGCGTGGGCGTGTGCGCCACAAGCTCGGTCGGCAACTGAGTGACCATTCGACGTTTCTCGCGCCGATCAACTGCTTCCTTTATCTGTTCTCGAAAAAGCCGAACCAGCCGTACCTGGACCCGAGCGAGTTTCCTGACTTGAGCCCGTTGCAGGCGCACTGGGAAGAAATCCGCGAAGAAGGGCAGAACCTGCTGCGTGCCGGTGAGATCAAGCGCTCTAACCAGTACGACGATGTCGGTTTCAACTCGTTCTTCAAAAGCGGCTGGAAGCGTTTCTATCTGAAGTGGTACGGCGAGAGCCATCCGTCGGCGATGAAGCTGTGCCCGCGCACCACCGAGCTGGTGCAGAGCATCGGTTCGATCAAGGCCGCGATGTTTGCCGAGCTGCCACCGGGTTCGAAACTGGTGCGTCACCGCGACCCGTATGCCGGTTCCTATCGCTATCACCTGGGCCTGGACACGCCGAACGACGCTGGCTGCTATATCAACGTCGACGGTGAGAGCTACCACTGGCGCGATGGCGAAGCGGTGATGTTCGACGAGACGTTTATTCATTACGCCGAAAACACCACCGACAAGAACCGCATCATCCTGTTCTGCGACATTGAGCGGCCGATGAAGTACCGCTGGGCCGCAGCGTTCAACGCCTGGTTCAGCCGTAGCGTTATGTCGGCGGCAGGTGCACCGAACGATGCTGGCGACCGTACTGGCGGAATCAACCGTTTGTTTACCCGGATCTACAAGATCCGCCTGCGTGGCAAAGAGCTGAAAAAGCGTAATCGCAAGCGCTACTACATGGAGAAGTGGGCGATCTTCGGTGGCTTGCTGGCGGTGTTCATTCTGATCTGAATTCAAAGCAGACGCTGCTGACGCCATCGCGAGCAGGCTCACTCCTACATTTGAAATGCGTTCCCCTGTAGGAGTGAGCCTGCTCGCGATGACGATCTCAAGGGCAACCGATTACTATCAGGAAGCCTTCTTGGTCTTCTTTGCCGGCGCAGCTTTCGCCGGTTTCTCAGCCTTCGCCTTCGGCTTGGCCGTCGCTTTCCCACCCAGACTGCGTTTAAGCAGCTCGGTCAAGTCGATCACATCAGCGGTTTTGCGCTCTTCCTCACCACCCACCGTTTCAACATCCTCGATCTTGCCTTCATGGGCCTTTTTCTCGACCAGGGCCATGATCTTGTCTTCGAACTCATCCTTGTAATCCTCGGGCTTCCAGTCCGCGCTCATGTCCTGCACCAGCCGTTTGGCCATGTCCAGTTCACCCTTGGCCAGCTGCGGCTTGGTCACTTCAGGACCTAATTCCAACTCATCGAGGCCACGCACCTCTTGCGGCCAACGCAGTTTCACCAGAACCAGTGCAGACTCCAGCGGCATCAGCGCCGCAAGGTACTGGCGCGTATGCAGCACTACGCGGGCGAGGGCGACTTTATTGGTTTTGCTCAGGGTTTCGCGCAGTAGCGCGTAGACCTTGCCACCGCGTTTGTCGGGTGCCAGGTAGTAGGGCGTGTCGATGTTCTGCAGGGGAATCTGTTCGGCATCGACAAAGGAAAAGATGTCGATGGTCTGCGTCGAGACAGGGTGCGCCGAGCGGATTTCCTCTTCGCTGAGCACCACATAGCGGCCCTTTTCATAGGCCACACCTTTGACGATATTCTCCTTGGTGACTTCCTTGCCGGTGACCTTGTTCACCCGTTTATAACCCACCGGGTCCATGCTGCGGCTGTCGAGCCAATCGAAATCCACGCCCTGCGACGAGGTCGCCGAGACCAGTGCGACAGGGATGTGAACCAGTCCGAAACTGATCGCGCCTTTCCAGATTGCCCGAGCCATGGTGAGTTCTCCGAGTGATGATCGGATGACCTGCGGCTGTGACTGAAAGTTTCCCCGGAATGCACGGGGTTTCGGGGACTCGGTCAAGCCGTGTTACATGTTGTTTAAGGCTTGTGGGTTAACAAATCCGAACCCTCGGCGTAGCGTGGACTCGAAGGCTCTATCCCCGGCCCCATCGAGAGGCAGCGTCATGAACCGAATTCTGCTTGGCATCATCGTCCTGGCCCTCAGTGGCGGGCTGGTTCATGCCGACGTCCTGCTGGCGCAAAGCCCGACCGGCAACAGCAATAACCCCTACAACAGCCCGATACGCCGGGCCAACCCCAACAGCATGCAGGGCACCCAGCCCAGCACTCCACCCATCCGCGGGCCGAGCACGGTACCGACGCCACGTCAGCCTACGGTCGAGAACCGGGGTATTGGCAACGGCCAGCCGATCCGCTCGGTGCCGAGCACGCCACCGACGTTCATTCCCAATCCACCTTCGCGCAGCGGAGACAGCAACCGTTGAGCGGCAGGACTGAGCTTCTGTCGACCCTTGAAACGAACAAAAGGAATCGTGCATGTTGCGTAAAACCCTTCTAGCCACACTGTGTGCCGGCGCGCTGATCAGCGCTCCGGCATTCGCCGCGGCCCCCAAAGAGCTGCAAAGCGAACAGGGCACCCTCGAAGTCACGACCATCACCGCAGGCCTTGAGCATCCGTGGGCGCTGGCGTTTCTGCCGGACCGCCAAGGCATGCTGGTGACCGAACGGCCCGGCAATCTGCGCGTGGTCGCGGCCGACGGCACACTGTCGGCGCCGATCTCCGGTGTGCCGCAGGTCTGGGCCAAGGGGCAGGGCGGGTTGCTGGATGTCGTGCTGTCGCCGGACTTCAAACAGGATCGTCTGGTCTATCTGTCCTATGCCGAAGGGGGTGGGGCCGGCGACAAGGCGGGCACCGCCGTCGGGCGTGGGCGGCTTTCGGATGACTTGAAGACACTGAAGGATTTCAAAGTGATTTTCCGTCAGGAACCGAAGCTTTCAGTCGGCAATCACTTCGGCTCACGGCTGGTGTTTGATCGCGATGGCTATCTGTTCATTACCCTGGGCGAGAACAACGACCGGCCGACCGCACAGGATCTCGACAAGCTGCAAGGCAAGGTCGTGCGCATCTACCCGGACGGCAAGGTCCCGGATGACAACCCCTTTGTCGGCCAGTCCGGCGTTCGGCCCGAGATCTGGGCCTACGGCCTGCGTAACCCGCAGGGCGCGGCACTCAATCCTTGGACAGGCACGTTGTGGGAAAACGAACACGGCCCGCGCGGTGGCGATGAGGTCAACATCATCGAACGCGGCAAGAACTACGGCTGGCCGCTGGCGACCCACGGCATCAATTACTCGATGCAGCCGATCCCGGAAGCCCAGGGTAAAACCGCCGAAGGCACCGTTGCACCGCAACATGTCTGGGAGAAGTCGCCGGGCGTCACCGGTATGGCGTTTTACGATGCCGACCGCTTCAAGCCGTGGCAACACAATGCGTTTATCGGCGCGTTGGTGACTCAGGAGCTGATCCGCTTGCAGTTCGATGGCGACAAGGTAGTGCATGAAGAGCGCTTGCTGGGCGAACTCAAGCAGCGAATTCGCGATGTACGGCAAGGGCCGGATGGTTACTTGTACGTGCTGACGGATGAAGAGAACGGCTCGCTGTACCAGATCGGCCTGAAGCCCACACCTTGACGGGTATTCCCCTGTAGGAGCTGTCGAGTGCAACGAGGCTGCGATCTTTTGATCTTGTTTTTCAAAATCAAAAGATCGCAGCCTTCGGCAACTCCTACATGTGGACGCTTACGTTTCGCGGGAATACAGCACCACCGCCGCACGCAGTTTACCCCGGCCAAACCGGCACATTTTCTCGAACTCCCCATGACTGACCGGCACGTGCTGGCAATCCATGGGCTGTCGATGCTGGCTATGGTCGACATCCGGGTCATGCAGATAAACAAAATCCTCATCGCAATCGGTCACGACCACCCAGTGCGGCGACTTGGAGCGCGTCAGTCGATAGCTGCTGATCAACACCAGTGGCTGTCCACCGGCGTCCAGCAGTCGCGGCAGATCCAGAGACGCACCGATCAAACACTCAACATCGGTCTCCTGCAATTGCGCCGTGAACTCTTCGTGCACGAGGCGCATGACGTCTTTTTTATGCGCATCCCGCACACCGTCGAGAAACAATGGCCCGGCCAGGCTCAGTTGCAAACCCACCTTGTAGCCTCGACGCCACGCCGCCAACGCCAATCCCTGCGGGCTGCACCCGCCATGGCCGGAGGTCATGAACACCGTGGTTGCTTCCCGCCAGATCTGCAGTTCTTCTCGACGCTCCAGTAAACGTTCCGATTGCAGAGCACCCATGGCCATCAGCAGGCACGCCGGGCCACAGGTGAAATCGGTGGTTTGCCGGTAGTAGGGCACCTTGATGCTGCGCGAGTCGCGGTGCTGAAGAATGCGTTTCTCCAACCGCAGCGCATCGGCGTGGTCTTCGTAGTAATCGTGAATCAGCGCAAAACGCCGGTAGCCATTGCGCTCGTACAGCGCGATGGCCGCAGGGTTGTCGAGGCGCACTTCCAGGCGCAGGTACGCGCAGTCGTGTTCCAGCGCCAGCGCCTCAATGCGCTGCAGCATTGCCTTGCCCAGGCCGGTGCCGCGCGCCTCAACCGCGATCGCGATGGAATACAGCCGCGCGAGCGAAGTACCGCGATGAAAC
This sequence comes from Pseudomonas sp. SCA2728.1_7, assembly GCF_018138145.1. NCBI lineage: Bacteria > Pseudomonadati > Pseudomonadota > Gammaproteobacteria > Pseudomonadales > Pseudomonadaceae > Pseudomonas > Pseudomonas sp. SCA2728.1_7. The sequence continues at coordinate 652,754 of NZ_CP073104.1, forward strand.
AACACCAACGCATAGCCCAGCAGTTGGCCATCGCACTCCGCCACCAGCAACTGCCCGTGAGCGCGGGTGATCATCCACTGAAAGCTGCGACTGGTGAGCCGGTCCGTGGTGAAACATTGCATTTCCAGCGCCAGCAGCGCCGGCAAGTCTTCAACTACCGCCAAACGAAAAACAGCCTTCATATGACCACCGTAAAAGTTGCGTAACGAAACGAGACTTTCGAAAAACTTCGTGCTTAATAGAAAAGGTCTTGTTCTCCAACGGATCAATCTCTATGTCAGCGGTACAGGGTCATTGGCGCGAAGTATCCGAGCAAAGTTTGCCGGCGGCAACTTATTTAAAATCAGCGATTAAAACATCCAGTCAGGTTTTGATTATTGTCGAACGCAAGGAAGACTGGGCTTCATATTTCCCCAGCGAAGACATCCTGACGGCGCAGGAATACCTCGAGCACAGCTGTGACAGCGAACCGGGCAAGCGCATGCAGGTGATCAACCTGTGTCGCAGCTACAAGTACCTGGGCCACGGCTACTACTGCTCGTTGCTCGCCGAAGCGCGGGGGCACAAGGTGATTCCGTCGGTGCGCACCATCAGCGAGCTGACGAAAAAATCACTCTACGGCCTGGCGCTGGACGATCTCGATAAAACCCTGGAGAAAGCCCTCAGTCATCATCTCTACAGTGATACCGAAGGCTTTACTCTGACCCTGTATTTTGGCCGAACACATATCGAGCCATTACAGGATCTGGCACGGCAGTTGTTTGAAGTGTTTCCCTGTCCGATTCTGTTAGTTGAGTTCCGTCGAACTAACGGCTGGCACATCGAATGGATAAAGTCAGGTGCCCTGCACAAGTTGCGCGATGATCAGGAAGATCAGTTCGCCAATGCGCTGGACGGTTTCAGCCGTAAAGTCTGGCGTGTACCGCGCTCGCCGCAAGTAGCGCGTTACGACCTGGCGATACTGCACGATCCACAAGAAGCTTTGCCGCCATCCAATGCCAAGGCACTGACGAATTTCGTCCGGGTCGGCAAGGGCATGGGCATCGATGTCGAACTGATTGAACGCAAGGATTACGCACGTCTCGCCGAGTACGACGGCCTGCTGATCCGCGAGACCACCAGCGTCGACAGCCACACCTATCGCTTCGCCAAGAAGGCCGAGAGCGAAGGTCTGGTGGTAATGGACGACCCGACATCGATTCTCCGCTGCACCAACAAGGTCTACCTGACGGACTTGCTCAACAGCCATCAACTGGGCATGCCCGCCACCGAAATTCTCTACAAGGAGCGACCCGAAGACTTCGAGCGCGTGGGCGAGCGCCTTGGCTTTCCGCTGGTATTGAAAATCCCCGACGGTTGTTTTTCCCGTGGCGTGATCAAGGTCGAAAGTCAGCAGGCCTTGCTCGAAGCCACCGCCGAACTGTTCGAACACTCGGTGTTGCTGCTGGCTCAGGAGTTTTTCTACACCGAGTACGACTGGCGTATCGGTGTACTCAACCGCAAACCGATCTTCGCCTGCCAATACTTCATGTCCAAGGGCCACTGGCAAATCTACAACCACAAGGCCAAGGGTCAGGACGTCAACGGCGAATGCCGGACGATGGCGATCCACGAGGCGCCACGCGCTGTAGTGGAACTGGCGGTGAAGACCGCCAACCTGATCGGCGACGGCCTCTACGGCGTCGATCTGAAGCAGGCCGGCGACAAAGTGGTGGTGATCGAAGTCAACGACAACCCCAACCTCGACGCCGGCATTGAAGACGCCTATTTGCACGACGATCTGTATTCACTGGTGCTGGAAGAATTCGTGCGCCGTCTGGAACTCAAGCGTCGCGGTCAGGCCTGGTGATGCGCCGATGATCAACAGCTTTGCACTGAGCCACGGCGCCCTGCAGCGGGTCGAACGACTGGACGCCGAGGTGATGCTTTTCAGCAACCCTGATGTTGCCGAACGCGATTTGCTACACAGTCATTTCAAGGTCGATGAGCATGCACTGGAGTCAGCGCTGGATCCGGACGAGGTCTCGCGCATCGAGTTTCACCCCGACCATTTGTTCCTGATCTGGAAGCGCCCGGAAAACTATTCCGGTGGCGGCACGCTGGCATTTGAGGTGTCGTCCTGCGGATTGCTGTTCGCGCCGGGGCAATTGCTGGTGATCGCCACCGACGACACGCCGCTGCACGGCCTCGGCACCCGCCAGCCGCTGAATACGCCGCTGGATGTCTTGCTCGACCTGCTGTTCAACAACATCCACCACTACCTCGGGCACCTGAAGGTGATCAAACTGGTCGCCCGCGAGCTGCAGCAGAAATTCAATGCATCGATGCAGAACCAGCACTTGGTGCAGATGTTCAACCTCAGCGAAAGCCTGATCTATTACATCAACGCGCTGCACAGCAACGGCGCGGTGCTGACCCGCCTGCGCAATCATGCCGAGAAGCAGCATTTCGGCAGTGAGGCGATTGGCCTGATCGACGACCTGATCATCGAAAACAACCAGTGCTACAAGCAGGCGGAAATCTACTCCACGGTGTTTTCCGGGTTGATCGATGCGCGCGGCAATCTGATGAACAACAGCATGAACAACCTGCTGCGCAAACTGACATTGATCAACGTGGTGTTTCTGCCGTTGAACCTGATTGCCAGTATTGGTGGCATGTCGGAGTTCAGCATGATGACGGCGGGGACGCCGTGGTGGGTTTCCTATCCGTTGTTTCTGGCGGTGATGTTGTTGGGGGCGGGGGGGATGTTGTTTGGGTTGCGGCGTTTGGCCAGATGATTTGTAGTGACTGATCGAACGCTTTCGCGAGCAGGCTCGCTCCCACAGGGGAAAATGCATTTCAACAGGGTGGGAGCGAGCCTGCTCGCGAAGAGGTCAGTACAGGCGAAGTAAAACTCAAGACAGTCCCGCATTTGGCCGAACCGCCACTGTGATGCCTTGTTATAGTTCGGGCCTCATTTTCAGCCCGGTAAAGGATCACTGCCATGACTCAATACTCCGCCTTCAGCGTCGAACTGGCCGACAACATCGCCCATGTGCAGATCAATCGCCCGGAAAAGATCAACTCGATGAACGCCGCGTTCTGGAGCGAGATCGTCGAGATCTTCCAGTGGATCGACGACACCGACGAAGTGCGCGTGGTGGTGCTCAGCGGCAATGGTAAACACTTTTCCTCCGGCATCGACCTGATGATGCTCGCCGGCGTCGCCAATGAACTGGGCAAGGACGTCGGCCGCAACGCGCGCCTGCTGCGTAAAAAAATTCTGACCCTGCAAGCCTCGTTCAACGCCGTCGACAACTGCCGCAAACCGGTACTCGCGGCCATTCAGGGTTACTGCCTGGGCGGCGCGATCGATCTGATCGCCGCGTGCGACATGCGCTACGCCGCCGAAGACGCGCAATTCTCGATCAAGGAAATCGATATCGGCATGGCCGCCGATGTTGGCACTTTGCAACGGTTGCCACGGATCATCGGGGACGGCATGCTGCGTGAACTGGCTTACACCGGTCGCACCTTCGGCGCTGACGAAGCGCGCAGCATTGGCCTGGTCAATCGCGTCTACAGCGACAAGGACGCGCTGCTCGAAGGCGTGCTGGACATCGCTCGCGAGATCGCTTCGAAGTCACCGATTGCGGTTACCGGCACCAAGGAAATGATCAGCTACATGCGCGACCATCGCATCGACGACGGTCTCGAATACGTTGCCACCTGGAACGCCGCCATGTTGCAATCCACCGACTTGCGCGTGGCCATGGCCGCCCATATGAGCAAACAGAAACCCGAATTTCTGGACTGAGAAACCATGACATCTCGCTGGACCACTGCAGTACTGGACACCGATCAACCCGGCGGCTGGGCCGTGGCGCGCAGCCCGGAAGGCTTTTTGTTCGACGACAACGGCGCGCTGTTCCCACGGGAATGGCTCAAGCGTCAGGACTTGTCAGTTCTCGCCGAGCACGGCATTGGCCATCTCGATGGTGAGCCGGTGTACCTGTTGGAGTTGCGCAGTGCCAGTGAGGTGCCGGGTTGCAACTGGAAAGGTCTGCGGGCGTTCATGCTCGATGGCGATCACACCATCTACAAAGTGCTCGGTTACGCCGCGCAGATTGGCACCTGGGCGCGCGAACATCGCTTCTGCGGCAACTGCGGCCAAGCGATGACGCAGGTACCGCGTGAGCGGGCGATGTATTGCCAGCCGTGCGACCTGCGCAGTTATCCGCGCATTTCGCCGAGCATGATCGTGCTGATTACCCGTGGCGACGAGATCCTGCTGGCGCGCTCACCACGGTTTGTCACCGGGGTTTACAGCACGCTGGCCGGGTTCGCTGAACCTGGCGAGTCGGCCGAGGATTGCCTGATTCGGGAAGTACGCGAGGAAGTGCAGATCGAGGTGCAGAACATCCAGTACATGGGCAGTCAGTGCTGGCCGTTCCCGCATTCGATGATGCTCGGCTTCCATGCCGAATACGCCGGTGGCGAGATTGTCTGTCAGGAAGACGAGATCGAAGACGCCCAGTGGTTCAACGTGCACGATCTGCCGCCGTTGCCGGCGTCCAAGTCGATTGCCCGTTACCTGATCGACGTCTACGTGGCGCGGCGCTTAGGCCACGCTGAACCAGTGCTGCCAGGCTAGGCGCACGGTCAAACCCAGCACCACGGTGATGAACACCGGGCGAATGAACTTGGCGCCGCCGCTGATCGCGGTGCGCGCGCCAAAGAACGCGCCGACCATCACCGACAGGCCCATGCTCAGGCCGATGATCCAGTCCACCTGCCCGGAAAACACGAACACCGACAGCGCCGCAATGTTGCTGACGAAGTTCATGCTGCGCGCCACACCGCTGGCTTTGACCAGATCGATCGGGTAAAGCAGCAGGCTGCTCACCGTCCAGAATGCGCCAGTGCCGGGACCGGCCACGCCATCGTAGAAACCGAGGCTGAAGCCTTGGGTCGATTGCCATTTCTTTTTGATCGGGGCGTCGCTGTCAAGCGGCGCTTTTGGCGTGCCGCCGAATAGCAGGTACAAGCCACAGGCGAAGACGATCACCGGGAGCATCTTGTTCAGCCATTCGGCCGGCAGGTAATGGGCGACGACGGCACCGGTCAGTGCGCCGATCAAAGTGCCGACAATCGCATGCGTCCACTGTCGAGGGTGGAACAGCTTGCGTTTGTAGAAGGTGAAACTGGCGGTGGCCGAACCGAAGGTCGAGCTCAACTTGTTGGTGCCGAGTACCAGATGCGGTGGCAGGCCGGCCGTCAGCAGTGCAGGCGTGGTCAACAGACCGCCACCGCCGGCGATGGCATCGATGAAACCGGCTATGAAAGCGACAAGGGCCAGAATGGCGAGGGTGGTGAGGTCAACGCTGAGTTCGAAAGGCATGGAATCGGCTTATTCGGCAGGGCGCAGATTTGGCTGCGGGGAGGGCGGTCATGTTACTCATTTCCAACTGTTGCGGCGACCCGTAAAGCCCAATCGCGAGCAGGCTCACTCCTACAGGGGAACGCATTCCAAAACGTAGGAGTGAGCCTGCTCGCGATGACGCCAGTCCGGCCACCCCGTCACCCACTGTTGCCCACCCGACACCCAGACAACAAATCTCCTTGTGCAAAACATCTGCACAATCGAAAAAACCAACAAAACCAGGCACTCCAACCCTGGCACGCTTGCTGCTCTACCACTCCCATCTCCGCAAATGTCCCGAGGACACGCCAATGAGTCAGCAAGCCGTTAAATTTGCCTACTGGGTGCCGAACGTCAGCGGTGGGCTGGTGGTCAGCAAGATCGAACAGCGCACCGATTGGGGCATCGACTACAACCGCAAACTGGCGCAGATCGCCGAAGCCGCCGGGTTCGAATATGCGCTGACGCAGATTCGTTTCACCGCCGGTTACGGTGCCGAGTTTCAGCATGAGTCAGTCGCGTTCAGCCACGCGTTACTCGCGGCCACCAGCAAACTCAAGGTGATCGCCGCGATCCTGCCCGGTCCGTGGCAACCGGCGTTGGCCGCAAAACAGCTGGCGACCATCGACCAACTCACCAATGGCCGCATCGCGGTGAACATTGTCAGTGGCTGGTTCAAAGGCGAGTTCCAGGCCATCGGCGAACATTGGCTGGAGCACGACGAGCGTTATCGTCGTTCCGAAGAGTTCATTCGTTCATTGCGCGGCGTGTGGAGTCAGGACAACTTCACCTTTCGCGGCGACTTCTATCGCTTCGACAATTACAGCCTGAAACCGAAACCGCTGGGCCGTCCGGAAATCTTTCAGGGCGGCAGTTCCCGTGCGGCGCGGGACATGGCCGCGCGGGTGTCGGACTGGTATTTCACCAATGGCAACAGCGTTGAAGGGATCAAGGCGCAGGTCGACGATATTCGTGCCAAAGCAGCGGCGAATAATCATTCGGTGAAAGTTGGCGTCAACGCGTTTGTCATCGCCCGTGATACCGAAGAAGAAGCGCGCGCCGTGCTTGCGCAGATCATCGATCAGGCTGACCCGGAAGCCGTGAACGCCTTCGGCGATGCAGCGAAGCAGGCGGGCCGGGCATCGCCGGAAGGAGAGGGCAACTGGGCAAAATCGACGTTTGAGGATCTGGTGCAATACAACGATGGTTTCAAGACCAATCTGATTGGCACGCCGCTGCAGATTGCCGAACGGATCGTGGCGTTGAAAGCGGTGGGTGTGGATCTGGTGTTGGCGGGGTTTCTGCATTTTCAGGAAGAGGTCGAATATTTCGGGCGGCGGGTGTTGCCGCTCGTTCGCGAGCTGGAGGCCGAGAAGACTGCCGCCGTAGCTTGAACCCCACACATCCCCTGTAGGAGTGAGCCTGCTCGCGATGGCGTCTGAACATTCAACTTATATGTTGACTGACACACCGCTATCGCGAGCAGGCTCACTCCTACAATTGGATCTGTGTTGGCTTAGAGACCGAGGTCAGACAGTCCCGGATGATCATCCGGGCGCCGGCCCAGCGGCCAGTGGAACTTGCGCTCGCTTTCCTTGATCGGCATGTCATTGATGCACGCGTAGCGCTGGAACATCAGGCCCTGTACATCGAATTCCCAGTTTTCATTGCCATAAGAGCGGAACCAGTTGCCCGAATCATCGTGCCATTCATAGGCGTAACGCACAGCGATGCGGGTATCCGAGTAAGCCCACAGCTCCTTGATCAAACGATAATCCAGTTCCTTCGCCCATTTACGGGTCAGAAACGCCTTGGCTTCTTCGCGGTTGTTGGCGAATTCGGCGCGGTTGCGCCATTTAGTGTCGAGGGTGTAAGCCAGCGATACCCGTTCCGGGTCGCGGGAGTTCCAGCCATCCTCGGCCAGACGAACTTTTTCGATGGCCGATTCACGGTTGAAGGGCGGCAATGGCGGACGTACCTGGGCTGCAGTAGACATATCAGTCTCCCGAAATAGTTAACGGTTAAAACAACTTGTCCGGCTTATTAAGGCGTTACAGGTCCAATAACTTTCGCGCCATGCATTGCGCATTATCGGCGGCACTGTGATCACCCATCACAAGCGCTACGGTAATGGCACCGTCAATCAGGATCAGCAGCTGTTTGGCCAGCAGTTGCGGATCCTCGGCACCATGTTCGGTACACAGCTCGCACACGTAGTCGAGCAGCTTCTGTTTGTGTTCTTTGGCGACCAGGCGCACCGGGTCCTGCGGGTCGCCGGTCTCGCCGCTGGTGTTGATGAAGGCGCAGCCGCGAAAGCCTTCGGAGGCAAACCAGCTCTTGAGCACGGTAAACAGGTTGAGCAGGCGATCGGCCGGGGTTTCGGCCTGATCGACAGCGCTTCTGTACCAGTGCATCCAGCGCACGTCACGGCGTTGCAGAGCGGCAACGGTCAGGGCGTCTTTGTCGGCAAAGTAACGGTAGATGCTTTTTCTGGAGACGCCGGCGGTTTTCACCAGAAGATCCATGCTGGTGGCAGCGATGCCACTTTTGTAGATCAACTTTTCGGCGACATCCAGAATGATGTCGCGTGTGTCGTTGCTAGTGATTTCGTTCATGTGGCGAACAGTAGAACGATTGTTCTCCTTGGTCAAGCGGGTATTTTTATCGGCTGTGAAATTGCCTTCGCGAGCAGGCTCGCTCCCACAGTTGAAATGCATTCCCCTGTGGGAGCGAGCCTGCTCGCGAAGGGGGCATTACAGACACTAACAAGACCCGAAGGATGCGATGGTGTAAGCTCTCGGGTTCTTCGGATTCGACCCATTGCGAGCCCTATGCCGTTGCTTTTCAAACGTTCCTTGCTGCCTAAACTGCGCAGCTTTCCGCTGACCGCCGAGGCCGTGACTATTCTGTCCGGCGCCGCCGAGTTCCGCCGTTGCCTGCTCGAGAAAATCGCGGCCGCGACCCAGCGCATCTACATCGTTGCGCTGTATCTGCAACAAGACGAAGCCGGTCAGGAAATCCTCGATGCACTCCACGCCGCCAAGCTCAAGCGTCCCGAGCTGGAAATCGCCGTGGTGGTCGACTGGTTGCGTGCCCAGCGCGGGCTGATCGGCGCCGGCAAGCAGCCGGGCAACTCGGCGTGGTATCAGGAAATGACTCGCACGCACCAAAGCGAAGTGCCGGTGTACGGCGTGCCGGTGCAGACCCGCGAGCTGTTCGGCGTGCTGCATCTGAAGGGCTTTGTGATCGACGACTGCGTGGTCTACAGCGGTGCGAGCCTGAACAACGTTTACCTGCACAAGTTCGACAAGTACCGTTTCGACCGTTATCACGTCCTGCAAAGCCGCGAACTGGCCGACTCGATGCATCACCTGGTCAAGCACGGCCTGATCGAATCGAAAGCGGTGCATCGCCTGGATCTGCCAAACCTGCCGACCACGCGTAGCCTGCGCAACGACATCGGTGATCTGCGCAGCCGTCTGAAGTACGCCACTTACGACACCGCCACGGGCACCACCGCCAGAGACGGTCTGTCCGTTACACCTTTGCTGGGTGTGGGCAAGAAAAACCCGTTGAACCGGGCGATTCTTGAGTTGATCGCCAGCGCGCAAAAGCAACTGACCATCTGCACGCCATACTTCAACCTGCCGCTGGGCGTGATCCGTGAGATCAACCGCGCGCTGGCCCGAGGCGTGAAGATCGACATCGTCGTCGGCGACAAGACCGCCAATGACTTTTATATCCCGCCGAGCGAGCCGTTCAAGGTGATCGCGGCGCTGCCGTATCTGTACGAGATCAGCCTGCGCCGCTTCGCCAAACGGCATCAGCGCAACATCGACAGCGGTCAGTTGAACCTGCACTTGTGGCGTGATGGTGACAACACCTATCACCTCAAGGGCATGTGGATCGATCAGCGCTATACGCTGCTGACCGGCAACAACCTCAATCCACGGGCGTTCCGCCTGGATCTTGAAAACGCGTTGTTGATCGATGACCCGAAAGGCGAATGGCTGGAGCCGCGGGCGAAGGAACTGGAAGAGATTTTCCGCCATACCACGCGGATCGACAGCTTCCAGACTCTGGAAACGTTGCCGGAATACCCGGCCGGGGTGGCCAAGTTTCTCAAGCGCGTTAGCCGGGTGCGGATTGAGCGGTTGCTCTACCGGATTCTGTAAACCTTCAGATTATTTTGTGTGGCTGAAAATGCCTTCGCGAGCAGGCTCACTCCTACAGGGGAATGCATTCCTAATGTAGGAGTGAGCCTGCTCGCGATAGGGCCTCAACAGGCGCTACAAAACTTAATTCAGACCCAGCTTGCCACGCAACGTGGACAGGTCTTCCGCCAGCGTATTCACCGGCCCAACCAGCGCTTTGCGGTCGTTATCCTTCACCTTGTCATACGTCTCGAAACCACCATCCTTGGTCTTGTACTTGGCCAGAATCTTGTCGACGGTGGCAAAGTTCTTGTCGACCTTCGCGACAAAAGCCTTGTCCTGCTGCTCGATCTGCGGACGGAACAGATCAACGATTTTCTTCGCACCGTCGATGTTGCCCTGGAAGTCATACAGGTCGGTGTGGCTGTAGCGATCTTCTTCGCCGGAGATCTTGGTCGCGGCGACTTCTTCCAGCAGCGCAGCGGCACCACCGACGACTTTCTCAGGCGGGAAAGTCAGGCCAGCCACGCGAGTCTGCAGGTCTTTGACGTCGCTGTTGAGCTTGTCCGCCAGCTCGTTCAGGCCCTGAGTACTTTTCTCCGAGAACAGCGAGTATTCGATGCGGTGGAAACCGGTGAAGTCTTCAGCTTTAACGCCTTTTTCATGGTCGTCGACGCGCGAGTCGATGGACGCATCGAGGTCACTGAACAGCTCGGCAATCGGCTCGATCGACTCGTAGTAAACGCGGGTCGGCGCGTAGAGTTTTTGCGCGGTGGCGAGGTCGCCTTTCTTTACCGCATCGGTGAATTGCTGGGTGTGGCTGCCCAGTTCATCGAGTTGTTCGGTGACGTAAATCTTGTAGTCCGAAACCGGCCCGACCAGATCCAGCGGTGCTGTCGCGGCGAATGCCGACAGCGGGGTGTTGAGCAAACCAAGGGTCAGCAATAGCGCGAGTGGCGTCTTTTTCATGGGGGCGGCTCCAGTGTTGAGATGTTGTTTCAGGCAGCGGTTTTCGGTTGTGTGGCGTTGAGCAACGAGCGACCGATGAAATCCTTGTCGCCGGTGACACCCGGCAGGGTGAAGAAATAACCGCCGCCGACCGGTTTGAGGTATTCCTCCAGTGGTTCGCCGTTGAGGCGGGTCTGCACGGTGATGAAGCCTTTTTCCAGATCGGCCTGGTAACAGATGAACAGCAGGCCCATGTCGAGCTGACCGTTCTTGTTCACGCCGTTGGAGTAGTTGAACGGCCGGCGCAGGATCAGGTTGGCCTGGCTCGCGGCGGTGCGCGGGTTGGCCAGACGAATGTGCGCGTCGAGTTTGGTCAGCTTGCCCGCCGGGTCCTTGCTGTAGTCCGGGACTTCGCTTTCATGCTGGCCACCCATCGGTGCACCGGTGGTTTTGACCCGGCCAAGAATGCTTTCCTGCTCCTGCAGCGGCGTGCGATCCCAGCGCTCGACGAAGTTGCGGATGATCCGCACCGCTTGATAGCTGCCATGCGCAGCCCAGGCCGGCTCGTCGCTGCCCGGTTGCACCCAGACCAGGCGATCCATGGCTTTGCCATCGTTGGAATCCGGGTTGGCCGAGCCGTCGCGGAAACCGAGGAAGTTGCGCGCCGATTGTGCCGGCACACCGGGTTTCGCCGGGGCTTGCGGCGGTACGCTGCCTTCCTGTTTCCAGCGCACCAGCAACAGATCAGGGAGGTTTTTGACAATGTCGCGCAGGGCGTGGATGTTGGTGTCGGCGGTGTTCGAGCAGAACTGCAGGCTCAGGTCGCCGTGGCAGTAATCGGCATCCAGCGCATCGTTGGGGAAACCGACCATACGGATCAGCCGTTTGGGTTTGGCCTCGGCCAGACCGAAGCGCTCGTCGAACAGCGATTCGCCGACGGAAACGGTGATGGTCAGGTTGTCCGGCGTCACGTTCGGGCCGAGGATGCCGGAGTCCGGCGGCGGCAATTTCGGGTCGATCTGTGCGACCGGGCCGCCCTTCATCAGAAACGCGATGCGCTCGTTGAGGGTGCGGAAAAGCCGCTCAAGGTCTTCGCGATCACTGGCCAATACGTCGAAGGAAACCAGCATGCCCGAGGCCGGGCGCGGGGTGACGATGCCGGTCTGATGCACGCCGTGGAAATCGTGGCGGTCTTCGGTTTTGTCGCTGCTCGGTGCTTCGGTGACTTGCGCAGGCGCGGCAGCCATGGCCGGGCAGCTCAAGGCGGACCCGGCGAGGGCGACACCGGCGGCGCCCATGCCCATCAAGACACGGCGACGTTGCAGGTTGAGTGGTTCGATATCTTTCATCGGGAATTCGTCTTCTGCTTACAGGCCGGAGAGGCCGAGGGCGGGATCGATGCCATCCAATGCGTCGGCCAGAGCCTGGGCCTTGTCGGCGATCTGCTTGCGTTGTGCGCCGCTGATGGCGTCGTAGCTGGCGTAGCCGTCCTTGATCTTGTAGCTGTCGAGTTCGCTGTCGAAATCCGCCAGTGCCTTGTCGATGTTCGGCAACAGCTCGGCCGCCGACTTGCTCAGCATTGGCCGCAGCAGGTCGACGACTTTGTGTGCGGTTTGCGCGTTGGCAGCGAAACCGTTGAGGTCGCTGTGGCTGTAGCGTTCTTCTTCACCGCTGGCAGCACGGACGTCGGACAGGGTGTTGAGGTTGCGCACGATGATGCTGACCAGTTGTTCGGGTGGCAGGCTCTGCGCGAGCAGTTGTTGTTTGAGCGTGGTGACGTCGCTGAGCAAGCGCTGGGCGACCGGCGTCAGTTCGTCGAGTTTGCGTTGCTGGAACAGGGCGTATTCGAGGCGGTGGAAGCCGACGAACGCCGGATCCTGCTCGCGTTTTTCGAAATAATCGGCGCGGGCGTTGATGCTGTTGTCCAGTTCGGCCAAGCGTTGCGCGGCAGGGGCCAGACGTTGATAAGCCGCACGTGCCGGCAGGTACAGCGCCTGCGCCTGGCTCAGATCGCCACTTTCGATGGCTTGATTGAGTGCCGTCACAGCTTTGGTCAGCGCGCTGCTTTGGCTGGCCAGGTACACGCGGAATTCCGACAGCGGCCCGACGAAAGCGACCATCGACGGTTTGGCCTTCGCGGCAGCATCAGAAGCGGCCGTCGGCGTCACCTGCAGCGTGCCGCGCGGGTTGCTCAGCAGGCCGCAGGTGATCGCGTAATCGCCGGGCTGCAGATTGGCATTGATGACCTGACTCAGGCCCGGCGCGATGTTTTCGCGCTCCTCAACGACGAGCACGCCGTTGAGAATTTCCCATTCCACCGCGCGGTCAGAACGGTTGACGATGCGGAAGCTGGCGCGGCCGGCCGGCACCGTCAGCGCGCTGGGTTCGCAACTGCCGGGATGAATGTTCACCACCACTTCATCGTGGTTGTGCTGACGCTTGGCCGCAGCCATTTTCGAGGCGTAATAAAACATACCACCGGCGGCGATCATCACCACCACCGAACCGGCCACCGCCCAACGCAAGGCGCGAGGAGGGGAGGCCTGAGGAGTATTAGGCTTTGACATGAATGCCCTTATTGGCTGGAAACGGAAGACGATTGTGCGGAGGGCTTCGGCGCGGGAGCCGGGTAAAAGAACATCACCAGCGCCACCAGCAGATAAAGCAGATACGCACCGAGGGTGCTGACGGTCGGCGCATCTTGATAACCGAACATGCCGGCCAGCACCGAGCCCAACGGGCCGTCCATTGGCAGCGTCGCGCTGAAGTCGAAGAGCACGGTTTGCAGGTGATTCCACAGCCCGGCTTCATGCAGCGCTTGCACCGAGTTGGCGAGAATCCCGGCGGCAACCACCAGAATGAACAGTCCGGTCCACTTGAAGAACGCCGAAAGGTTGAGGCGCATGCTGCCGCTGTAGATCAGGAAGCCGACGATGATCGCCAGAATCAGCCCGAGCAGGGCACCGATCGGCGCGCCCGGGCCTTCGCTTTGCTGGAACACCGCAAGCAGGAAAAACACCGTCTCCAGGCCTTCACGGGCGACGGCGAAAAAGACCATCGCGATCAAGGCGATCACTTGGTGTTTCGAAGAAGTCAGTGCCTGATCCAGCGAGGCTTGTAGCGAATGCTTGATCGAGCGCGCGACCTTGCGCATCCAGAACACCATCGAGCTGAGAATGCCCACGGCGACCAGGCCGACGATGCCTTCGAACAGCTCCTGCTGCTTTTGCGGGAATTCGGCACTGACCAGTTCCAGACCACCGCCGACCAGCAGGGCGAGAGCGGCGGCGAGAAATACGCCGATCCACACGGCGGGCATCCATTGACCACGGCCGGTTTGCTGGAGGTAACTGGCGATAATGCCAACGATCAGCGCGGCTTCAATGCCTTCGCGCAGCATGATCAGGAAGGGAACGAGCATTCGGTATCCAACAAGTCATTCGAAGAGGTTACAAGTTGTAACATAATGAAAGTCATTCTCACATGACATTGATTGACATAAACCTGAACGCAAGCTGAACAACCTGTTTTTTGCCCCAGCACAGAACCCTGTGGGAGCGAGCCTGCTCGCGATGGCGTCGTGTCAGTCAGCGCTGATTTTTCAGACCCACCGCTATCGCGAGCAAGCGAAGGCCTACAGGGGGTTCGTGTTGAATTCGCCACCTGCGGTAAGATGCCCACCACTCAAAAACAACAAGGTTCACCGCGCTCCATGTCGGAAAAAGACACCATCGCCGTGCAACTGGTGCGTGAAGCGCTGCTGCAAAGTTGTGCCCCGGGCGTGGCCACGGAAGAAGCCTTGAACAAGGTCGGGATCGATCCGGCGTTGCTGCAAACCGACCACGGCCGGGTACCGGCGTCGCAATACGCCAGACTCTGGCGCCTGCTGGCCCGCCGTGGTGATGACGAGTTTTTCGGCATGGACCCGCGCAAGCTCAAGTCCGGCAGCCTTGAATTCCTCTGTCGCAGCGCCATGGCGCAACCGACACTCGCAGCGGGTTTGAGCACGGGGTTGAGTTTTCTCTCACTGATGCTGGAGCGCATGCCGGCGCAACTGGTGCATCAGCAAAGTCTGGCGGAAATCGTCTTGCTCGAAGACGATCCCGAGCCGCGCCGCGCCTTTACCTATTTCACCTACTGGATGATTGTCCACGGCGTAGCCTGCTGGCTGGCCGGGCGACGCATTCCGATTCTGGCCATCGAACTGCGCTGTCCCGAGCCGGAATTCACCGATGACTATCGGGTGATGTTCTCGGAAAACCTGCGTTTTGATCGGCCTCGTACGCGGATGATCTTCTCGGCGGATTGCCTCGATCTGCCGATCAAGCGCACCGCCGAGGAATTGAAACGCTTTCTCGCCCACGCCCCGGCCAACATACTGGTCAAGTACCGCGATCCCGAAAGTCTCGCCAGCCGGATCAAACAGGATCTACGGCAACTGCCCGCCGAGCAGTGGCCGGAAACCGAAGCGTTGGCCCAGCAACTGTGTATGTCCGCTTCGACCTTGCGCCGGCGCCTGGCGGAGGAAGGTCAGACCTATCAAGGCCTCAAAGACAGCGTGCGCAAGGAGTTGGCCATTGTCTGGCTGGCGGAACCTTCTATCAGTTTTGTCGAGATTGCCGCGCGTTTGGGGTTTGCTGATGCGAGTTCGTTCTACAAGGCGTTTCGCAAGTGGTCGGGGTCGAATCCGGGCCATTACCGCACGCTGATCCTGAATGAGGTTGTCTGATCTGGCGCTATCGCGAGCAGGCTCACTCCTACATTTGAAATGCGTTCCCCTGTAGGAGTGAGCCTGCTCGCGATAACGCCAGTCCATGCAACAAAAAACTTGAGGCATGGCCAAACCAGTCAGCCACATTGATAGCTTTGACCATTGCCCCAGCCCCCGCACAGCGCGACTATCCCTCTGTTGTTTACGCTTCCCAGCCTAATAAAAAACAGAGGGATTCTGGCAATGCGCGATTACTTGTCTGCCACCGCACAGTTCAACTATCAGCACACCGTGGATGCCGCGCTCAGCGGTACGCTTGCGGCGCTTAACGCCTGCGTCGAGTGCTGCGACCGCCATGCCTTGCCGGGGCGCATTGCGCTGTTCTGGGAAGGCCGCGATGGCGCCAGCGCGACGTACACGTTCAGCGAGCTGCAGGACAAAGCCGCGCGTTTCGCCAATTTCCTTCTCGCCCAAGGCGTGCAGAAAGGTGACAAAGTCGCCGGGCTGTTGCCGCGCAACGTTGAATTGCTCATCACCGTGTTGGCCACCTGGCGCATCGGCGCGGTGTATCAACCGCTGTTCACCGCGTTCGGCCCGAAAGCCCTCGAACATCGCCTGAACAGTTCCGGCGCCAAAGTCGTGGTCACCGACGCGGTCAACCGGCCGAAACTCGCTGAAGTCGCCGATTGCCCGACGCTCGTTACCGTCGGCGGCGCCAAAGGCCAGGGCATTGTCCGAGGTGATTTCAGCTTCTGGGCCGAACTGGCCAACTATTCCAACGTCTGCGAGCCGGTCATGCTGACCGGAGAAGACCCGTTCCTGTTGATGTTCACGTCCGGCACCACCGGCCCGTCGAAAGCCCTGTCAGTACCGCTAAAAGCCATCGTCGCCTTCCAGAGCTACACCCGCGATGCCGTCGATCTGCGCCCGGAAGATTCATTCTGGAACGTCGCCGATCCGGGCTGGGCTTACGGCATCTATTTCGGTGTGACCGGTCCGCTGTCGATGGGCCACCCGATCACCTTCTACGATGGCCCGTTCACTCTCGAAAGCACCTGCCGGGTGATCAACAAATACGGCATCACCAATCTCACCGGATCGCCAACGGCTTATCGCTTGCTGATTGCTGGCGGTGACGAGTTCGCCAAGTCGATCAAAGGCAAACTGCGCATCGTCAGCAGTGCCGGCGAGCCGCTGAACCCGGAAGTGATCCGCTGGTTTGCCGACAACCTCAACGTGGTGATCCACGACCATTACGGCCAGACCGAGCTGGGCATGGTGCTGTGCAACCACCACGGTCTCGACCACGCGGTTCATGTCGGCGCCGCCGGTTTCGCATCGCCGGGCCACCGTATAGTCGTACTCGACGATCAGTACAACGAACTCGGCGTCGGCCAGCCGGGCATCCTCGCCATCGACCGGCCGCAATCGCCGATGTGCTGGTTCGGCGGTTACGAAGGCGCGCCAACCAAAGCCTTCGTCGGTGATTACTACCTGAGCGGCGACACCGTCGAATGGAACCCGGACGGCAGCATCAGTTTCGTCGGTCGCAGCGATGACGTGATCACCACCTCCGGCTACCGCGTTGGCCCGTTCGACGTGGAAAGTGCGCTGATCGAACACCCGGCGGTGGTTGAAGCGGCGGTGGTCGGCAAACCCGATCCGGAACGCACCGAACTGGTCAAAGCCTTCGTCGTGCTGAGCGCGCAATACCGTGCCGCGCCGGAGCTGGCCGAAGAGCTGCGCCAACACGTACGCAAGCGTCTGGCCGCGCATTCGTACCCGCGTGAAATCGAATTTGTCAGCGAATTGCCCAAGACCCCGAGTGGCAAATTGCAGCGCTTTATCTTGCGCAACCAGGAAATCGCCAAGGCTCAAGAGGCCGCGGCGCATAACGTTTCAGCTTGAATCAGGAAGTCCAGTCATGCAGATCGAAAACAAGGTTTTTATCGTTACCGGCGGCGCATCCGGCCTCGGTGCGGCTACCGCTGAATTGCTGGTGAGTGCCGGCGCCAAAGTGATGCTGGTGGACATGAATGCCGAAGCGGTGGCCGCGCAGGCTCAGCGTTTGGGCGCGCAAAGCGTGGTTGCCGATATCAGCAACGAAGCCGCTGCCGAAGCCGCTGTGCAGGCGACGGTCAAGGCCTTCGGCAGCCTCAATGGTCTGGTCAACTGCGCCGGCATCGTCCGTGGCGAGAAGATCCTCGGCAAGAACGGCCCGCATGCGCTGAGCAGCTTTGCTCAGGTGATCAACGTCAACCTGATCGGCAGCTTCAATATGCTGCGTCTGGCTGCTGCGGCGATTGCCGAATCCGAGCCAAACGCTGATGGCGAACGCGGAGTGATCATCAACACTGCATCTGTGGCGGCGTTCGACGGTCAGATCGGTCAAGCGGCATATTCCGCTTCGAAAGGCGCGATCGCCAGCCTGACCCTGCCGGCCGCCCGCGAACTGGCGCGTTTCGGCATCCGCGTGATGACCATCGCACCGGGCATTTTCGAAACCCCGATGATGGCCGGCATGACCCCGGAAGTGCGTGATTCGCTGGCCGCCGGCGTGCCGTTCCCGCCGCGCCTGGGCAAGCCTGCCGAGTACGCCGCACTGGTTCGGCATATCATCGAAAACAGCATGCTCAACGGCGAGGTGATCCGTCTCGACGGCGCCTTGCGCATGGCCGCCAAGTAAGGAGGATTTGTCATGACTATTTCCAACGATCCGATTGTTATCGTCAGCGCCGTGCGCACGCCCATGGGCGGTTTTCAGGGCGAACTGAAAAGCCTCACCGCACCGCAACTCGGTGCTGCGGCGATCAAGGCTGCGGTTGAGCGCGCCGGTGTCGCCAGCGACGCGGTTGATGAAGTGCTGTTCGGTTGCGTACTGCCTGCGGGCCTCGGCCAGGCACCTGCACGCCAAGCGGCATTGGGCGCCGGGCTGGATAAATCGACCCGTTGCACCACGGTCAACAAGATGTGCGGCTCGGGCATGGAAACCACCATTCTCGCTCACGACATGCTGATCGCTGGCAGCGCCGATGTGGTGATTGCCGGTGGCATGGAAAGCATGTCCAACTCACCGTATCTGCTGGATCGCGCGCGCGCCGGTTACCGCATGGGCCATGGCCGCGTGCTTGACTCGATGTTCCTCGACGGCCTCGAAGACGCTTACGACAAGGGCCGCTTGATGGGCACCTTCGCCGAGGATTGCGCCGAGACCAACCACTTCAGCCGTGAAGCGCAAGACGCCTTTGCCATCACCTCGACCACCCGCGCGCAGCAGGCGATCAAGGACGGCAGCTTCAAGGACGAGATCGTCCCGCTGACCGTGACCGTCGGCAAAGAGCAGGTGCTGATCAGCCATGACGAGCAACCGCCGAAAGCCAAACTGGACAAGATCGCCTCGCTGAAACCGGCGTTCCGCGAAGGCGGCACGGTGACAGCGGCGAACTCCAGTTCGATTTCTGACGGCGCGGCGGCGCTGGTGCTGATGCGTCAGTCGCAGGCGCAAAAACTCGGGCTGACACCGCTGGCCGTAATTCATGGCCACGCCGCGTTCGCTGATACCCCGGGCCTGTTCCCGGTGGCGCCGATTGGTGCGATCAAGAAACTGATCAAGAAAACCGGTTGGTCGCTGGGTGATGTTGATCTGTTTGAAGTCAACGAGGCGTTTGCCGTGGTCGGCATGGCGGCGATGACGCA